>JACRKZ010000069.1 GCA_016235455.1 Armatimonadota bacterium
CGGGCTGGCCGTGGATGGGCCGAACCACGAGGCGCTGCTGTTCAACAATGTGGGCTACGACAGCATCCACGCCAGCTTCCTCGGTCGCGATGGCGCGTTTCAGGCCGTGGGCCGGCTCGATGTGCCCTTCGGCGCGGAGTTCGAGAAGCCCGAGCCCGTGCGCATCTGCTATCACGTGATGGCGCTACGCAACAAAGCTGCGCATGTGCTGGGCGTGAGCGACATCATCGAGCCGGTCAAGGCCTGGCGCGAGTACAAGCTGGGGCTGCACGGGGGCAACGTCTGGGACTACGACTTCCGCCGGCTGTACTACCGCACGACGCCCGATGTGACCACCAAGCCGTGGCAACCGTGGTTGCTGGTGGCCGACCGCGACGCCACTTGCGGGCACATCGCCAACTACGACCTGTGGCTCGACGCTCGCGGCCGCGCGCACCTGCTGTGGGCCGAGCTGAGCGTGTGGGATCAGCGCATGCGCGACAAGTTCTTCCCCGACACCAAGATCACCAAGGCGCTGATGACTGCCGTCATCGAGGACGGCCGGGTCACTCGCCGGCAGCAGTTGCACATCGGCGGCGAAGGCTGCCCGACCGGCGAGCAGACCTCATGGGCGCGCTTCCACGCCACGCCCGACGGCCGGCTGTTCGTCTTCGCGGCCATCGGCGGCGAGAACCGGCTGGCGGAGGTGCTGCCCGACGGCACGGCGGGCCCGTGGGTGAAGGTGCCCATGGCGCATCCCATGACTCAGTTCATGACCGCCACGGAGCGGCTGGGCTCGCCACCGTCGGCGGTGCTGGACCTGTATGGGTCGGCGCAGGGCGTGCCGGGGTTGAGCTATGCTCGGGTGAGGATGTGACGCGCCGGGCATGAACCGCAGAGACGCAGAGAAGTCCAGGACAAGCCGTTTCTCTGCGCCTCTGCGCCTCTGCGGTTTATGCCCGGCCAGCCCTCACCGCACCAGCCGCACCTCCGACGGCGCGAGCGTTACTTCCTGCTCGCGCCCGGCCCAGCTCAGCCGCCCCGTCTGCTTCTCGTCCGTGACGTTGACCATGACCACCGCGCGCGAGCCGTCCGCCGCCTGCCAGGCGTTGTGCAGGATGGCCGGCCAGGCGCGGTCGCGCGACTGCCAGGTGGCGCAGGTCAGCTTGGGCGGCGGCCGGCCGACACCTGCCGCCAGCCGGCGTCCGCCGCCGGGTACGCCAGCCGGGCGTTGCCCACGGACTTCAGGCCCGGCGCGAACAGGCCCAGCGCAATGCCGTTGCCCGCGGCCACGCCGCGGCTGCGCAGCCAGGCGCTCAGGCGGTAGGTGCGGCCCGTGGTCAGGCCCGCGCCGACCATCACGTTGCGGCTGACCTGGACGATCTCGCCCGCGCCGGTGTTGGACAGGCGCAGGCTGGCCGCGCCGCCGTGCTTCTCGGCCTCGTCGCGGGCGCACAGGCCGGTGTAGTTCACGCCCTGCCAGCCGCTGACTCGATCCCAGCCGGTGGGCACGGCACCGTCGAAGCGATCGAAGGCGCCATCGAGCATCGGGCCCGGCCCGATGTCGCGGGTCGGCACGAATTGGGGCACCTGGCCGTTGACCAACTCGTAGGCCGCCATCAGCCGGTCGCCGACGCGTGGGTTGCTCTGGAACTGCGGTACATACTCGTGGTACACGTAGCCGAAGACTGATGCCGGCTCGACATCAGCCTGGCCCAGCACCTCCCAATCGCGGTAGTCCTGCCAGCCGATCTGGTCCAGATACCACTCGTTGGGCTCCTCGAAGCAGGCCACGAAGTCCGGCTGGAGCTTGCGGCCGGCCTCGCGCATGGTGGCCAGTTGGCGGCGGAAGGCCTCGGTCTGCCAACGGCCGGTGCCCAGCGGATGCCCGTGCGCCGGGTCGTAGCAGGCGGGATAGGAGCCGCCCACGACCTGGTCGACCTGCACCATCTCGCCGCCGCGCCGGGCGATCTCGGTGGTGATGTGGTTGAACCAGTCGATGGTCCACGGGTCGCCGGGGCACATGGTCACCGTCTGGCCGCCGCGCAGCCAGCTCGGATCACGGGTCAGCAGCTGGCCGTTGCGGCCCAGCACGGCGTGCGGCCGGATGCCGGCATCGAACCGCGCGCGGTCATCCCAGGCAAACGTGCCGTCGGGCTGCTTGTTGTAGGTCAGCGTGTAGTGATAGCCCGACGGCCAGAGCATCTCGTGGCCGCCCATACCGCGCACGAACCGCGTCAGATCGGCGAAGGTCGCGTCGTCGGGGAAGCAGGGGAAGTAGTCGGGCGTGATCCAGGTGTCGACCTTCTCCCAGCCCCAGTAGGCCACGCACAGCGGCACGCCGGGAAAGAAGCGCTGGTAGTAGTCGCGCAACCAGGCCTTGGTATCGTCGGGCCTGGCCAGCCAGTCGCGGTTGAAGCGCACCATGGCCGGGCCGGAGCGGATCCAGGCGGGCAGGTCGGTGCGCTGGGCGAGGGTCTTGGCCGCCCACGACTGCTTGGTGGCCCACGACCGGTAGCGGTCGGCGGCATGGCGCCAGTCGGTGCCGGTCTGGCCGTGGAACGGCGCCAGCACCAGATCGTAGTCGGTCTGATAGCGGCCTAGCGCATAGCAGCCGGCATACCACTGCAGCACCACGCCGTCGGCACCGCGCGCGATGGCGATGCCCTTGGGCGTGCCTTGGCCGTCGAGCGCGGCGGTGTAGACACCGCCCGCCGCGTCGTAGTAGCAGCCGAACCCCGCGGCCAGGTTGCCCGGCTGGCCGTAGCCCTGCCAGCGCCCGGTCTTCCAGGCCGACGGCCGGTGGTGGACGCCGCCCTTGGTGTTGCCGCAGACAAAGGCGTCGTCGCCGCCGGGATGCAGTGGCGCGGCCAGGTTGACCACGGGGAAGCGGGTGAACTCCAGCGCCATGCCCGCGGGGAAGGTCGCGCTGAGCCGGCAGCGCAGCAGCGGATCGTCAGGCCGGGCGACGAACGTGGCCACCGCCTCGACGCCGCGACCCGCCAGGTTGCGCCAGGTCAGCGTGAGTGTCACCGCGCCGCCGGCCGTGGCCAATGCGCCGGTCAGCTCGGCGGTGTCGGTGTTGGTCAAGCTGGTGCGCTTGGCCGCGGGATCCTTGGGGTCGGTGAAGGCCAGTTCGAAAAGCTGCGGCCGCCGGCCCGGCGCGGCCAGCTCACGGCTGTCGGCGCGGTCGACGAAGGAGACGAGGCCGCCACCGTCCGCGGCGAAGGTGAAGTCGGCGGCGGCGGTGGATAGGCGCCACGGCGCGGGCTGAGCGGCGCAGCCCGCGCAGAGGAAGGCCAGCAGGGCGAGAGAGCGCATGTGAGAACTCCGGCTAAGGCCGGGCTTCGCCACGGCGATCGGTCGCCCTGCTGGAGTCGTGCCGGCACCCCTACCAGTTACTGCCCGCCGGCGGCGCCCAGCCCGCGGGCGTGACGTCGTCCTCGCAGGAGTACATGCTGGGGTCGGTCTTGCCCTTGCCCAGGCTCTTGGCGTGGCCGTCGCAGAACAGCGTGTTCATCTGCTCGTTGTGGCGCCGGAAGCCGACGTTGAGCCAGGCTTCGATGTGGTTGCTCGACCAGAACTCGTTGGCGTCACCTTCGACGAACGAAATGGTGGTCGACGGCGCGGCGATGGCGGCCAGCTTGGTGCCCTGGTTGTGCACGCCCGTGTGCCCGCCGCCGTTCCAGGCGCTGATGCTGCCCGCCCACTGGTTGATCCAGTTGATGGCGTAGCTGTGATAGGCGATGCCGTTGACCACGTCCACGTTGTTGGGCGCGTACCAGGCGCCCGGCGCGCCGTTGCTGGAGTCGCTGGGGCAGCGGAAGAACTGCGTGTTCTTGCAGTACGGCTGGGCCAGCGTGGCCCAGAAGGTGTACAGGCCGCCGGCATCGACATAGGCCACGGGCATGACCGACTCGTCGTAGTCCTGGGCATACTGGTGCTCGGCCAGGCCCAGCTGCTTCAGATTGCTCAGGCAACTGGTCTGGCGCGCCTTCTCGCGCGCCTTGGCGAAGACCGGGAACAGAATGGCCGCCAGAATGGCGATGATCGCGATGACCACCAGCAGCTCAATGAGCGTGAAGGCGGCGATTGGACGTCTTGTGTGTCTCATATCACTCCCCGTAGGTCGCGGGACCTTGGTTGTGCTGTGCACAACACCACACGATCACCGTAACACGCTACCTGTGTGCCTTTCAAGCCAATCCAGGTTGGCATGTTGCGGGTCTGCTGCGTGGTGCCCGCCGCTTGCCGTCGAGCCGGTGGGCGGCGTAGGATCGGCTGGGTGGAGGAGCCTTTGCCATGGTGCGGCGCACAGCCCTGTTGGCTACCTGTCTGCTGGCGTCGGTGGCCTGGTCCGCGCCGGCCGACATGTTCCCGTTCGTCCTGCCGTGGGACGATGACAGCCCCGGCATCACCGACCTGAGCGGCTGGCTCGACAAGCCGGCTGGTCGCCTCGGCCCGGTGCGCGCCGGGGCCGACGGGCACCTCTACACCGGGGATCGGCAGCTGCGGCTGTTCGGCGTCGACCAGACCTTCAGCGCCAACTTCCCAACGCACGAGCAGGCCGAGAAGGTCGCCGGCCGGCTGGCCAAGTTCGGCGTCAACATCATGCGCTTCCACATCATGGACATGGCGCGCTACCCGCGCGGGCTGCTGGCGCGCGACGCGACCAACACCCGTGACTTCGACCCCGAAGCGCTGGAGCGGCTGGACTACTACACCGCGCAGCTCAAGGCGCGCGGTATCTACACCTACCTCTGCCTGCTCAACTACCGCCCGTTTGCTGCCGCGGACGGCCTGCCCAAGCCCATCGAGGAACTGGGCAATCCGTACCAAGGCCGGCATGTGCCGGGCTTCTGGGATCCGGCCCAGATCGCGCTCCAGAAGGAGTATGCGCAGCGCCTGCTGAGCCATCGCAACGCCTATACCCAGCTGACCTACGCCGAGGACCCGGCGGTGGCGTTCGTGGAGATCAACAACGAGAATGGGCTGATCCACGCCTGGCTCAGCGGCACGGTCGACGGGCTGCCGGCGGTATTCCGCGAGCAGCTCCAGGCCCGCTTCGCCGCCTGGCTGCGTGGGCGCTATGCCTCGACGGAGGTGCTGCGCGCGGCCTGGGCCCGCGGCGCGCAGCCGCTGGGCGAGGAGATGCTGACCAACGGCGACTTTGGGCACGGCCTGGACGGCTGGAACTTCGAGACGCACGCGCCGGCGGTGGCCCGCGCCACGGTGGTCGAGGAGGCGCCACCGGCGATGGCCGGAGCGCGCTCGGTGTGCCTCGACACCACGACGCCCGGCGCCGAGAGCTGGCATGTGCGCCTCCAACAAGGCGGCCATGGCTTCGAGGCCGGGCGTACCTACGTGGTCACCGGTTGGGCGCGGGCCGACCGGCCCATGGAGTTGCGGGCCAGCCTGGAGATGTTCCACGAGCCATGGCACGTGCTGGGCGCGCTGGGCACCGTGGCGCTGACCACCGAGTGGCAGCCGCTGCGCTTGTCGGTACGCGCGAGCGAAGGTGACCGGGAGGCGCGACTGGTCTTCGACCCGCCCCGTCAGGCGGGCCGCATCCAGTTGGCCGGGCTGTCGCTGCGGCCCGGCGGCGTGACCGGCCTGCCGGCGGGCGAGAGCCTGGAGGCCGGCACGGTGACAGCGCTGGCTTACGCCGGGCGACATCAGCGTTCGGTGGCCATGGTCGGCGACTGGTGCCGGTTCCTGTGGGAGACCGAGCGCGCCTACTGGCGGACCATGCACGCCTATGTGCGCGACGAACTGAAGGTGCGCAGCCTGGTCATCGGCACTGTGGTCGGCTGCTCGACACCGAACCTGATGGCCGAGTTCGGGGTCATCGACGGTCATGCCTACTGGGAGCACCCGGTCTTCCCCGGCCGCGCTTGGGACGCCGACAACTGGGTGGTCGGACGCGGCACCATGGTCAACGCGCGCGGCGGCGTGCTGACCGGCCTGGCCGCCAAGCGTGTGCTGGGCCAGCCCTTCTGCATCACCGAGTACGGTCATCCGGCGCCCAACCCATTCCTGGCCGAGGCGCACCTGCTGCGGGCCGCCTACGGCAGCCTCCAGGACTGGGACTACCTGTCCGCCTCGCGCTATGCTCAGTCCAACGATTTCGACATCGCCCGTATCCGTGGCTTCTTCGACATCGATCAGCATCCCGTGGGCATGTTGACGATGGTGCCCGCCGCGGCCATGTATCTGCGCGGCGATGTCAGCCGTGCCCGTCGCGAGGTCATCACGTCGTTGAGCCGCGAGCGGGAGATCGACTTGCTGCCCACCCAGCACTCGTGGGATCTGGTCAGCCTGGGCGCGCTCGGGCCCGAGCCGCAGACGGCGCTGCTGCACCGCATGTCGCTGGCCACCGAAGGCCGCGAGGTGCGGACCGGTGCGGCGGCCAGACCGGTGGTGGACCCCATGGCCGACCGCTACGTGGCCGACACTGGCGAGTTGGACTGGGACCTGCGCCAGGCGCAGCGCGGCGTGGTGACGGTCAACACCGCGCGCAGCAAGGCAGTCATCGGCTATGGCGCGGGACGCTCGTTTGAGCTGGGCACGGTCGCTGTGGAGCCCGGCCCGACCTCACTCGACGGCTGGAGCGCGATCACCGTCACGGCCATGACCGGCGAGTTGGGCGCAGGCCCGGCCCGGCTGCTGATCACCGCCTGCGCCAACGCCGAGAACACCGGCATGGTCTGGAAGAACGCCGAGAAGACCAGCGTCGGCCGCGCCTGGGGTACGGCGCCCACGCTGGCCGAGGGTGTGCCGGCCAGGCTGACGCTGCCCTGGCCGGCAGCGCGCGTCAAAGCCTGGGCCTTGGACGAGCGGGGGCAGCGGCGCGCCGCGTTGCCCGTGAGCGAGGTCGGCGGCCATGCCGTGCTGGCCATCGGGCCGGAGTGGCGGACGCTGTGGTATGAGGTGGCCGCCAACTGAGCAACGCGGCCCACTGGAGCGACACGGTCCAGAAGGCAGTCGTACGATGTCAGAGCAGGCTCAACCGCTGGCCCCGCGTGTGGTCCGGGGCGTCATCCGTTCGCTACTCATCGCCACCGTGGTGGTGCTCATTCGCCTGGGCTCATGGGGGTTGGGCGATGTGGCGGGTTACCTGGCCAACCCGGTGCGCCGCTGGTCGCTGCTGTGGCTGGTGGGCAGCGCCTTGGCCGTAGCCTGGATCTTGCCGCCCAACCCGTACAGCCGCGGGCGCGAGGAGACGTTCCAGCACGAGCGCGTGTCGCTGCGCATGCTGGCCACGCTGGTCTTCGTGCTGTATGTGCTGCCGCCCGTGTGCGACCGCCATGGCTGGTTGATCGTCGCGGGCGACGGTTGGCGCTGGCTGGGCCTGGCGCTCGATGTCGTCGGCACCGTGCTGGCGGCCTGGGCGCCCTATCACCAGGGCCGTGCCTTCAGCGCGTTTGTCACGCTACAGGAGGACCACCGGTTGGTCACTGACGGCCCGTTTGCCGTCCTGCGCCACCCGCGCTACACGGGCATGGTGCTGGGGTCGGTGGGCGTGTCGCTGATCCACGGCGCGCTGGCCGGCGTGGTGCTGAACGTCCTACTCGCCGCGGCGCTGGTCAGCCGCGCCGGGCTCGAGGAGCGCCTGCTGGCCGCGGAGTTCGGCGATGCGTGGACCGCCTATGCCGCACGCACTCGGCGCTTCCTGCCCGGGCTGTGGTAGTCCCTTGGCGGCCGGCCGGCCGCCAAGCGAGGCGATGACCATGCCCACGCCGACCAGCGCGATGCCGGCCCACTGGGTGGCCGTGGGCTGCGGGCCGAAGATGAAGGCCAGCGCGAGCTGAATGAGCAGGAAGGACCCGCCGCCGGCCAACGCCATGGCCAGGTTGGGGTCGAGCCGGGCGTAGAGCTTCATCATGAAGAAGATGCTCGACGCGCCGACCACATTGCCGAGCACGAACCCCACCACCCAGCGCGACGGCGCCGTGCTGCCATACTTGAAGAACAGGTTCGCGGCGACCTGCATCGTCCAGAACGTTGCCAACAACAGCCAGACCATCACGACTCCTACCTGACCAGCATTGCCGGCATCGTCACCCCAACCAGCGGCCAACTCGCGCGTTCTGGCGCGGCATAGCATCCGATGCGCTCGACCGCCAGCGGCCGAATGCCCAGCTTCTCCGCCGGCGAGCCCGGCTTGAGGCGCCAGTCGCCGCGCGCCGGGTCGACGAACAGCGGGTCAGCCACCAGTGAATGCGTATCGAGCCCCATGCGCTGCCAGGCGGTCCACTCGTCGACGACCTGCGCCTCGCGCAGGCTGACATCGTCGAGCCACACCTGCCCGTCGGCCGAACGGCAGTCGAAGCGGATGTACAGGTCGACCATGCCGGCTTTGCCTTCCTCCTGGTCGGGCGTCGGGGTGGTGAACCCGAACTCGATCTGCTTCCACTCCGGGCCGGCCTTGGCGGCAATCTCCCGCGCCCAGTGGTACTTGCCCGCGCGATACGACTGGGCCACCAGGTTGACCGGCAGATCGGGCCGGCTGGCCTTGACCCAAGCCGCCAGACGGTAGCTCCGGCCCGGCACGATGGGCAGGTCGCCGGTCTTGACCATGGCATACGTGAACTGCGCCGTCGTGCTGCGCGCCTCGGCGCAGTTGATGCGCAGACAGCGCCCCGTGCGGCCGCCGTCGGCCAGCTCGGCGGTGGCCTGGTCGCCGGGCCGCGCATACCACGACCAGCCGGTGGGCATCTGGCCCAGCTCGCCCTGGTCGAACGCCGCGTTGGGCGCCATCTCGACCTCGCCCACTGCCTCGATGGGTGGCGCGCTCATGCCCGTCGAGACGGGCCGACCGCCCAGCCACAGCAGATTGCGCTCGAAGGTGGTCTGGTCGTAGGGCAGGTTGTTGCAGCGGTAGATGCGCGCCCCCGGTGCCCGGCCCGCCAACACATTGCCCACGATCTGGTTGCCCGACATGACCAGCGGCGTCCACTGGCTGACAGGCTTTAGGAAAAGATCAGGGAACCGCTTCATCCAGGCCGGCAGGACCTTATGGCGCTCCCAGTTGGCCTGACGCTCGGCCACCTGGGGCGCCCAGTAGCCGTGGGTATCATTCCAGCCGTTGAACTCGATCTGCTGCAGTTCGCCATCGACCAGGTAGTTGTTCTCGATGCGGTTGTAGCGGCCGCTGTGGATGTGCACGCCACCGCGCAGGCAGCCGATGACCAGGTTGCCCGAGACCGTGACGCCGCTGGCCAGGTCGTCCAGGTAGATGCCCCAGGAGAAGGCCGGGCTGCGCCACTTGCCGCCCTCGCGGCCATAGCCCAGCACATCGTGGATGACGTTGTCGCGAATGACGCTGCCCCAGGGCGACACCGCGTCTCGGCCACCGGTGTAGATCGCGCCCGTGTCGCAGGTCTCCAGGTTGAGCCGCCACAGGTGGTTGCCGGCGATGAGTTGGTCGTTGCCGCCGAAGATGACCGCCATGCGCGGGATGTCGTGGACGTCGTTGCGCTGGAACTCGTTGCCGACACCCTCCAGTCGCGCGCCGCAGCCCTGCTTCCAGTCGAGGCCGGTGTGGTGGATGTGGTTGTTCTCCGCGCGGTGGCCGGCCGGGCGCAGGGCATCGTGGTCGCCGCCGGTGAGCTTGACGCCGTGGCCGCCGACGATGCTGATGTCGCAGCCCAGTACCTGGTTGCGCTCGCCGCCAAACACGCCGATGCCGCAGCAGTCCTCCCACGGGCCCCAGCCGCCGATCTCGGTGCCCACGCCGATGTTGCGCACGGTGCAGCGCGTGACGCGGCAGTCGGTCGTGCCATCGAGCCGCACCCCGGTGCGTCGTGCGCACTCGATAGCCAGTTCGGTCACCTCGATCTGCTTCGCGCCCGGCTCGAAGCGCACCGCGTGGTCGACCAGCGGCACCTCGACCACGCACTGCGCGACCGGCTTGGGTGGCAGGAAGTAGACGATCGAAGTGGCTCGGTCGAGATACCACTCGCCAGGCACATCGAGCAGGGCCAGCGCGTTCTGGTAGAAGTACCGCTCTGCGCCACCGCCGCGGATGGTGCCGTAGGTGTCCTGGGCCAGCGTGACGCGGCGCGTGGCGCGGTCGATGCTCTTGAGCGGCACGACCGTGTTGTAGTAGTTGACGTCGTGGAATTCGAACACCTCGGCGCCGCCATCGAGCGGCGGCAGATCCGCCTCGGCGGCGAGGAACTCGCGAGCATTGGGTGGGTCCACGGGCTTGTCGGCATAGAGCCAACCACCGCCGATCGGGTCGCGGGGGTCGGCGTTGGGGTAGCGGGCCAGCGTCTGGCGGAGGTTGTCGCAGTACAACTCGCGGAACACCGCGCCGGTCAGGCCGAGCGACTTGAGGTCGCACTGCACGATGGCGCCACGGAAAGGCTGCCAGCCGCTGAGCCGGGCGCCACCGACCAGCCGCGCGCCCGGCTCACCTACGATGCGGGTGGGCTTGGCCGCCGTGCCGGAGTCGCCCGCGCGCAGCGTCAGCGCCTCGGTGAGGTGGTAGTCGCCGGCTGCCAGCCGGACCTCGTAGCCGTCGTCGCTGGCGCCGCGCGCGGCGCGCGCCTTGGCCAGGGCGACGGCGGGCGAAGCCAGCGGCGCGGCTCTGGTGCCGGCGGCCGTGTCGCTGCCGCCGGGCGCGACGTAGAGCGTGGCTGCCGACGAGGCGACGGTTATAGTCATGAGTAGGGCAAGTGCAACGCGCATGGCCGCTTGGCTCCCGGCGTGGCGGATTCGCCGGCCGGGCCGTGCGACCTGCCGAGGCAGGATTGCCACCGTGGGTCGGGTATCATGGTGTGGTTCGTAGGCGAGGAAGCAGGATGATTCGGCGACTGGTGTGGGGTGTGGTGGTCACCGGCGTGATCTGGCTGCTTCTGGCTCACGCCACTGAGCTGCGGCATGTGCTGGAGGCTTGTGCACAGGCCAGGCCCGGTTGGCTGGCCGTGGCCGTACTGCTGCAGGTGGCCTACCAGTTCGCCTACGCCGGCATCTACCAGACCGCCATGGCCGCGTTCGACGTGCGCATCCCCTTGCCGCGCATGACGGCGGTCTTCCTGGGCGCGCTGGCGCTCAACTTCGTGGCGCCCGGCAGCGGCAACGCGCTGTTCGTCACCGAGGCCAGCCGGCGCGGGCTGTCGGCCTCGCGCGCGGCCGCCGGCGCGGTGCTGGTACGCGTCGTCGACTTCGCCACGTTCGCGCTGCTGGTGATCTATGCGCTCATCTACCTGGCCGTCCGGCATGATCTCTACGCCTACGAGCTGGCCGGCGGCGTGGGGCTGGTGGTGGTCATCGCCGGCTGGGCGCTGCTGCTGGTACTGGGTATATGGTGGCCGGCGGCGTTGCTGCGGTTGCTCGGCTGGGTGAGCCGGCTCGTGGCTTGGGTCAGCGCCCGCATGGGCAAGCCGTCGCCGTTGGACGAGGGCTGGGCGCAGCGCATGACCGATGAGTACGGCGACGCGGCCAAACTGGCGGCCGATGAGCCCAGGCGCCTGTTGCCACCCGTGTGGGTGTCGCTGCTGGCCCATGCCATCGACCTGCTCAGCCTGGGCGCACTGTTCGCCGCGTTCAGCCAACCGGCCCATCCCGGCCTGATCATCACGGGCTTCACCATCGCCGTGCTCTTCTGGATCGTGGCCATCACGCCCCAGGGCGTCGGTGTGGTCGAGGGCAGCATGGCCTTCGTCTACCATTCGCTGGGCGTCGAGGTGGCCACCGCCACCAGCATCGCCCTGGCCTTCCGCGCGTTGACCTTCTGGCTGCCCATGCTCGCCGGCTGGCTGGCGCTGCCCCGCGTGGCGCAGCGGCCGCGCTTGGTCGGCCGGCCGCGGACCTGGCCGGCGAGCCTGGGTGCGGTGCTCTGCGCGGCGATGGGCCTGGTCAACGTGTTGTCGGCGGTCACGCCCTCGCTGGCCAGCCGCTGGATGCTGATCGAGCAACACCTGCCCACCACTCTGCACCGCGGCGGCCGCTTGACCGCGGCCCTGGCCGGGTTCGCGTTGTTGTGGCTGGCGCAAGGCCTGGCCCGGCGCAAGCGAGTGGCCTGGGCCGGCGCGCTGGTGGCGCTGGTCGTCTCGGTGTTGGCCAACCTGATCAAGGGCCTCGACTACGAGGAGACGCTGCTCTGCTGCGCGCTGCTGACCTATCTGGTGGTCTACCGTCACTGGTTCCACGCCAGCTCCGACCGGCCGTCGGTCTATGGAGCACTGCGGCTGGTGGGCGCCGCTCTGGCGTTCACACTGCTCTACGGCGTGCTCGGGTTCTACCTGCTCGACCACCACTTCCACACCAACTTCGGCCTGCGCGCGGCCGTTCGCCAGACGCTGGTGATGTTCGTCGAGTACTACGACCCTGGGCTGCAGCCGGTCACGCGGTTCGGCCGGCACTTCGCCGACTCCATCTACTGGATCGGCGCGCTCACCACCGGCTACGCCTTCCTGCTGTTGCTGCGGCCGGTGCTGGTGCGCAGCCCGGCGACCGCCGACGAGCGGCGTCGCGCGGCCGAGATCGTCGCCGCCCATGGCCGCTCGGGTCTGGCCCGCTTCTGCCTGTTCGACGACAAGCGCTACTGGTTCAGCCCCGGTGGCAGCGTCGTGGCCTTCACGGTCAAGGGCCGCGTGGCGTTGGCCCTGGGCGATCCCATTGGGCCCGAGGCCGACCTGCCCGCCGCCATCACCGCTTTCAGCGAGCACTGTCAGCGCATGGACTGGCGGCCAGCGTTCTACGAGACGATGCCCGACCTGCTGCCGGCGTACCAGGCCGCCGGCCTGCACGCGCTGTGCATGGGCCATGCCGCGGTCGTCGACCTGGCCGCCTTCAGCCTGGAGGGCAAGGCCTTCAAGAACCCTCGCAACACGCTCAACCGCTACACCAAGGAGGGTTGGACGGCCAAGGTCTTCGGGCCGCCGTTGCCGCCCGAGCTGATCGAGGATCTGCGCGAGATCAGCAATGAGTGGCTGTCGATCAAGCGCGGCAACGAGAAACAGTTCGCGCTGGGCTGGTTCGACCCCGACTATCTGCGCGGCTGCCAGACCATGGTGGTGCTCGATCCCGATGGTCGCCCGCGGGCCTTTGCCAACCTGGTGCCCGAGTACCAGCGCAATGAAGCCACCATCGACCTGATGCGCCACGAGGAGGACGTGCCGTCGAACGCCATGGAGTACCTGTTCACCTCGCTGCTGCTATGGGCCAAGGAGCAGGGCTACGACAGCTTCGACCTGGGTCTCAGTTCGCTGGCCGGCGTGGGCGACGAGCCCGGCGATCCGGCCCTGGAGCGTGTGCTGGGCCTCATCTATGAGCATGTGAACCGGTTCTACAACTTCAAGGGCCTGCACACCTTCAAGTCCAAGTTCGGCCCCCGCTGGGAGCCGCGCTACCTGGTCCACGCCGGCGCCGCCGCCCTGCCCGCGGTCTGGACCGCCATCATGCGGGCCAACGGCGGCGAGGACTTCGCTCGAGCCTACCTGCATCGTAGTTGCAGTAGCTAATCCATCCTGTTGGGACCAGATGTAACCGACAGGACCCGGCGGCTCTCCTTGGCAGACAAGTGGCCCCGATGACAGTGCCGGTGGGGTCGAGGAGGTCGTAATGGACAACGAACAGACGCCGAAGCGCTTCAGCTTCCGGGCGTTCACGTCGATGGTGGTCATGTTCTCGTTTGCCGTGGTGGCGTTGAGCGGGCTGATCATGCTGCTCTGGCCGGGCCGCAGCACCCAGAGCGTGTTGGGTTTGGGCCGACATACCTGGTCGGGCATGCACGAGTGGGTCTGCGTGCTCACCGTCATCGCCGCGGCCGTGCATCTTTGGTACAACTGGCGCAGTGTCGTCGCCCATGTGACGCGGCGGCGCGGCCCCATCCGCAGCGAGTGGATCGTGGCGCTATGCCTCACCGCCGTCGTGGCAGCCGGCGCGTTCCTGGGTGGCGGTGAAGGCGGTCGCCCGCCGGGCGGGCCACCCATGGCCGACGGTGGACCCGGTGGGCCCGGTGGACCGCCGCCGGGAGACGACGGGTAGCGCCGCCACGAGCGCAGCACCACGGCCCGCTGGCCTCAATCGGCCGGCGGGCCGCGTTGATCATTGGGCCAGTACTCTAAAGCCTACGTCGTACACCTTCTGCCACGGCGCATACGTTCGGCGCACGCTGGCCCCGGCATCGACCGGTCGATCGGCCCAGGAGCCGCCGCGCGCCACGCCCTCCGCCGTCCACTCGCTGACGTTGCCGACCACGTCGTGCAGGCCCCACGGGCTTGGCTCGGTCTGGGCCACATAGTCCACCACGTGCCAGGGATCGTTGTAGCGCTCGTCGTGCAGCGGGAAGTTCATCTCTGGCGGATAGGGGTTGCGCCGCTGCAGCGCGCTCGGCCCGTCATAGCCCATGGCGAACCAGCGCAACGACCTGTCCGCCAGGTTGGCGCAACGTCCCCAGTCGGCTTCCAGGCCGCCCCACCAGAAGCGCGTGGCGCTGCCGGCTCGCGCGGCATACTCCCATTGGGGCTCGCTGGGCAGCGATACGTGGAGCCCGACCTTCTCGCTCAGCCACCGACAGAAGCGCTCGGCCTCCTGGCAGGAGACGCGCGCCACGGGCTGGTTGGGGTGGTTGGCGATGTAGCCCGGCACCACGCGGTCCAGCGAGTGCATGTCGACATACCGAGTGTCGTGCTCCGGGTCGAAGCGCGCATACTGGCTGTTGGTCACCTCGGTGGTGCCCATCCAGAATGGCTCGGTGACCTTGACCACGCGCCGCGGCCGCTCGTCGGGCGCGCCGTCCAGGCTGCCCATGACGAACTCGCCCGCGGGGATCCACGCCAACGTCAGCGTCACGCCATCGCCCAGGCTGACCACACGGCGCGCGCCACCCAGGTGGGCCTGCTGCTGCCGCGTGGCTTCGGCCGCCGCCAGCGGGAAGTCGGCGGCCTGCTGACCATCGTCGGTCACCAGATCCTCCTTGGGCGGCGGCTGGAAGCGCACCGGCGCGCGCTGGGTGAAGGCCGCCTCGACCGCCTGGTACTCCGCCTCGGGGTCGCAGTCGTTCGAGGCGAAGGTCACCGCCAGCTCGCGCCGCCGTTGGCGCTGGTCGGCCTGCTGGAAGGCTGGTGGCGACCAACGACCGGTGCGCGGCACGTTCAGGTCGATCCAGGTGTACAGCCGCTCGCGCGACTCGCGGTCCATGCCGGCCAAGGTGACGCCGTGGTGGCCCTTGGTCAGCATCTGCACCACGGGGCTGGTGGTGGCGTGGTACTCCATGGGCGTGAGCAGCGCCATGTCGCTCTCCACGCCGGGCCGATGAACATACGGGTGCAGCGTGTCGTACGCCGTGTCGGGCGTGGCGAACGACGGCTTGCTACGCGGGCCGACCTGGGCCGGGCCGTCGTGGCAACCCTTACAGTAGCGCTCCAGCACCGGATAGACCTCCGGCGCGAAGGCAAACGGCCGCGCCGGGCCGTACCACGGCGCCAGCGGCTGCGCGGGGCGCCCGCTAGCCAGTGTCAGGCGCTGCGGGATGGCCTCGCCGCGTGACTCATGGCAACCGACGCACGACACATGCTCCCCGGGCATGCCCACCAGCCAACTGCGCATGAGTTGCACCGCGCGGCCCTCGGCGTCGACCGGCTGCAGCGACACCGGCGTGTTGGCAGGTATCTCGAACGACGCCGAGCCATCGGCCTCGACGCTCGCTGTGCCCAGGATGCGCTTGACGTCCCACCCGGCCTGCGTGCCTATCAGCGGGAAGCCCGCGCGGGCGTTGTAGCCGAAATGGTAGGCGAAGACACGCACCTGCTTCACCGTGCCGCGCGGCACGCCAGCCAGGCCCGGCCCGGCGTAGATGTCCGCGATGCGCACCTCGGCCGAGCGCTTGTTGGGCGTGATGCGGTCGGGAATGACCGGCGGTCGGGACCGCGCCGAGAGCAGTTGTGGCTCGAACAGCGCGGCGCCCTCGACCTCGGCGATGAGCGTGCTGTTGTCGAACACATCGACCAGGTAGATGCCCCACAGACTGTCGGGCGTGGGCTTGCGCGAGACCAGGTGGTACTTGCTGCTCAGCGGGAAGGGGTGCGTGGTCAGCGCCGGGTACTCCGGCCGGTACAGGTGGCCGATGATGGCGTCGCACACGGTGCCCGCGACGGTCTTGCCGCGGCCGGGCACCAACTGCAGGAAGCCGGTGCGGTCGGCCGGCAGGATGTCGGGCGTAACGGCGATGGGCTGACCCTCGATGCCCCATTCCTTGCTGGCCGGCCGGAACCGGAACGGGTAGCCGCCGGCCAGGCCGGGGTCGATGACGGCCATGCGCCCGCAGTCGCCGAAGTCATGGTGACCGCTGATGATGCCCACCAGCCGTGTGGGATGGTCGGGCACCGGCCGGGCGAACCGGAACGCCGTGGGGTACCAGGAGTTGCTGCCATGGATGGCCATCTGGCTGGTGCCATCGGGGTTCATGGCCATGCGCCGACGCGAGAAGTAGTGCGGGATATCGCTGTACTCCCAGCGCTGATAGAGCACGCGCCCGTCGTTGAGCACGATGGGGTCGTTGTCGCTGTCCTGGTCGAAGGTGAGTTGCCGCAGGCTGCCCTGGGCCGGGTCACACAGGTAGAGGCTGGCGATCTGGCCGTTGCCATCCAGGCAGGGCAGGCCCTGATAGCTGCCCGTGGCGCAGACGATGAGGCGCCCGTCGGGCAGGTAGCAACCGTCGAAGAAGTCCAGATCGGGGTAGTCGGTCGGCGTGAGCTGGCGCCAGGTGGCGCCGTCGGCGGTCACCTCGAACACCGCCCAGCGCCCGCGCGCGTCGATGCCCGAGAAGAGCATCTTCTGACCGCTGTAGTCCAGCCGCACATCGCGCAGAATGGTGTCGCCCGACGGCCGGTGCAGCCGTTCGGCGCGGGGCGTGCCGCGCAGGTCGCTGAGCAGCGCGATCTCGTTGTCGAACCCGTGCCGCGGCATGGCCGTCTGGTTGAGGTAGTTGGCCGGCACGAAGCCCGCATCGGCGCCGGTCGCCGCGCGTGCGGCGCCGCCCAGATTGCGCCGTACCACCAGCAGCCGGCCACCATCGAGCAGCGGATTGGCCAGCAAGGCCGAGCGCACGCTGTCGAGCAGGCGCCGCGCCGCGCCGAAGTCGGCCTGCGCGCCCGCGGCCAGCAGTCGTTCGCGCTCGGCGCCCAGGTTGGCCAGCGCCTGCCGGTAGCGAGCCGCGTCGTAGCGCCCGGCAAACGTCGCCGCCAGGTCGTCGATGGCCAGCCGCACGGCCTCGGGATCGACCTCGCGCAGCGCGGCGAGGATGATCTTGCGTTGCGCGCGCTCGGCTCGCTCCTCGGGCGTCGGCCGCGCCTGCTTCCAGCCGGCGGGGAAGTCCTCGGCCGTCTCGAAGCGCAACGCGCAGATGTGCGGGAAGGGCCCTCCGCACTCCAGCGCGAGGACGTGCCGGCCCCGCTCGATGCGCAGCTTGCCCTGCACCTCCCACCGCGCGCTCTTCGTCTGCCAACTGCCGGTCTTGCCGCTGAAGCCGGTGAGCTGGGCCTTGCCATCGAGGCTGATGACCACGGGCCGCGGATCGGCGGCGGCATAGAGCGCGGACAGCGTGTATTCGGTGGTCAGTGGGAAGTCCAGCTCATACTCGGCGCGGTTGGGCATCGTGCCGGCGTTCCAGATGCAGGCTGGGCCATCGGCATACTCGCCGCCGGTCTGGCTGACGCGGATGTTGGCCGTGTCGAAGTCGGGCGCGGCGACGGTGAACTCGCCGGCGACGGCGGGCAGGGCGAGAAGGGTCAGGAGGAGCCACGTTCGGCGCATCGGGTTGCTCCGCTGCTGAGCAGAGCATAGTCGCTGCGTACTGTCGGGCGCAAGCGGGAGGCCGGCCGCTTGCGCCGCAATCTACAGGCATCCGCCGAGCGTTCTATGCAGGTCGCCAAGGGTGATGCGCCTTGTGCCCGATTGCCCTTGCGGGCTGCGGCCTTAGCATGGCTATGCCAGAACAAGCAGTCAGCCGGCCCGCTCGCCGTCCATGGCCCCACTGGGGGCTGATCAGCAGACCGAGTGGGACGAGGCGTCGGCGGGCAGGGCGTTGGGCGGAGTAGACCATGAGTCAAGGCATCAAAGGCAAAGTCGTCGTCATCACGGGTGCGAGCAGTGGGCTGGGCGAGGCGACGGCTCGCCTGCTGATCGAGCACGGCGCGATGGTGGTATTGGGTGCCCGGCGCATCGACCGGCTGAAGGCGCTGGCGGCCGATCTGGGCGGCAAGGCGCTGGCCGTAGCCACCGATGTGACCGATCGCGCTCAGGTACAGCGGCTGGTGGACGCTGCGCTAACGGCGCACGGCCGTGTCGACGTGATGGTCAACAACGCCGGCCTGATGCCGTTGTCGCTGCTCGAGCGGCTGAAGGTCGACGAGTGGGACCGCATGGTCGACGTGAACATCAAGGGCGTCCTGTACGGCATCGCCGCGGCGTTGCCGGTCATGCAGCGGCAGAAGTCCGGGCACATCATCAACGTCTCGTCGGTGGCCGGGCATGTGCTGATGCCGGGCGGTGCGGTCTACTGCGCCACCAAGTTCGCCGTGCGCGCCCTGTCCGAAGGCCTGCGCATTGAGGTCAAGCCGTACGGCATCCGCACGACGATCATCTCGCCGGGCGCGGTGGACACGGAACTGCCCGCGACCATCACCGACCCCGACTCCGCGACCAGCATCAACTCGTTCTACGAGCAGGTGGCCATTCCCGCTGACTCGTTCGCGCGCGCCGTGGCTTTCGCCATGAGCCAGCCCGATGATGTCGACATCAACGAGATCGTCTTCCGGCCCACGTCGCAGACGCTGTGATCGCTGTGGGCAGGAGACGCGCATGCAGATCAGACGTAGTGGCCCGCACCCGCCGGCCAAGGGGCCGGCCGTGCGCTTGGGCGGCAGCCCATGCATCGAACCGCCGCCCGAGTCGGCCGCGCCGGCACGAGAGGGTGGCGCGCGCGTCACCTTCGAACCCGGATGTCGGACGCCGTGGCACATGCATCCGCTGGGGCAGACCCTGGTGGTCGCCTCCGGCTGTGGTTGGGTGCAGCACGAAGGCGGTACGATCGAGGTGATCCGGCCCGGCGACGTGGTCTGGCTCGAGCCGGGCGAGCGGCACTGGCACGGCGCCACGGCAACCACCGCCATGACCCACATCGCCATCCAGGAACAGCTCGACGGCAAGGCCGTCGACTGGCTGGCGCGCGTCGGCGACCTGCGGCACGGCGCCTGATCCGGCTCGACGAACCAGCGCACGGGCTGCTTGACCGTAACCTGTCCGCGGCGTGCGGCGGCTCAACGGCGAAGTCAGACTTGTCACGGAGGCATTCGCATGGAACAGCGCACCTGGCTCATCACCGGCGCCAACAGCGGCTTTGGCCGCGAGTTGGCGGAGCAGCTACTGGCACGAGGCGACCGGGTCGTCGGCACGGTCCGCGACGCCGGCAAGGTCGCCGATCTGCTCCATCGCTACCCCGACACGTACCGCGCCGAACTGCTCGATGTGACCGACACGGCGGCGATCACCCAGGTCGTCGACCGCTCGTTCGCCGAGCTGGGCCGCATCGATGTGGTCATCAGCAACGCCGGCTACGGCCTGTTCGGCGCCGCCGAGGAGCTGGCCATAGAGCAGATCGAGCACATCGTGGCGACCAACCTCATCGGGTCGATCCAGCTCATCCGCGCCGCGCTGCCGCATCTCCGGGCACAGGGCGGAGGACGCATCATCCAGATCTCCTCCTACGGCGGCCAGGTGGCCTTCCCCGGCAACTCAATGTATCACGCCACCAAGTGGGGCATCGAGGGCTTCGTGGAGTCCGTCGCCCAGGAGGTCGCCGCCTTCGGCATCGGCGTGACCATCGTGGAGCCCGGCGGCGCCCGCACCGAGTTCCGTCGCGGCGGCGTGCGGCCACCCGAACTCCTGCCCGCGTACGCCGACACGCCGGCACACAGCTTCCTGAAGTTCCTCGATCCCGCCAGCGGCCCGGCCGCGGGTGACCCGGCCCGCATGGCCGCGCGTATCATCGAGAGCGTCGACACAGAGCCGGCGCCACTGCGCCTGGTGCTCGGCTCACAGGCGCTGGCGCGGACGATAGAGACGTTGCGCGCGCGGATCGCCGGCTTTGAGGCGCAGGCCGAGATCGCCGCCTCGACCGACTACCCGCCTGGGGAGTGAGGGCGCTGGCGGCCGGAGCCAAGCGGGGCGTGCGCTACCCGAGCGGTTCTCTCGGTCGTCGCAGCGCGGGCGCGGTACAATCGTGTGATGCCATCTGGCCGGCCCCCTGACCGAGTGGGTGCGGTATAGAGACGAGGTGCCGTGATGCTATTCGTGGGCTTCGACCCAGGTGGCAAGAACGCGTTTGGCTGGGCCGTGCTGACCACGGGCATGGACGGCGAGCCGCGGTCGCTGGTCACCGGCTGCTGCGACACAGCCCCGGCGGCGTTCGGCGGCGCTGCCGGGTCGCTGGCGGCGGCGCCCGCTGCCGTGGGCATCGATGCGCCGCTGTTCTGGGTTGAGGCTGGCGACCGCCGGGCCGACCAGACCGTACGCCGCGCGGTCATCGCCCACGGCGGGCACAACGGGACAGTCGGTGCCGTCAACTCGTTGCAGGGAGCCTGTCTGGTTCAGGGTATCCTGGTCGCACGCCACGTTCATGGCACCTGGCCTGCCGTGCCTGTGACCGAGGCGCACCCCAAGGCTCTCCTGCGAGTCGACCCAGCGTCAGCGACCACGATCTCGCGGCTGATGCCCGAGTTCGACAACCCGCGCCGCGAGCACGAGCGCGATGCCGCGCTGGCGGCCTACACTGCCGTCGGATGCTTGCTGGCGCGCCCGGGCTGGCGCGACTTGGCGCTGGCCGAGGATGGGCCGTTCTTCCCAGCTGGCAGACCGGTGTCCTACTGGTTCCCGTACGCCGCGGCGAGTCTTCCTTAGCCGACGGCCCCAGGCAGGGATCGGTGTGGACGCAGCCAATGTCCGGTCCCGGAGGCACCCATGACCATGCTCGCCCTGCTGCTCAGCGTCGCCGCGCCGGCCGACGACAGCGTCTACCTGTTCAGCTCGTTCCGTGGCAACGGCGAGGACGGGCTGCACCTGGCCTGGAGCGAGGACGGGCTCAAATGGACCGCGCTGGGCGGCGATAAGTCGTATCTGAAGCCTGCCGCCGGTCAGGACAATCTGATGCGCGACCCCTGTCTGCTGCTCGGCCCGGACGGCGTGTTCCGCTTGACCTGGACCACCGGTTGGCGCGACAAGACCGTGGGCTATGCCGCCAGCCGCGATCTGCTGACCTGGACGCCGCAGAAGGGCATCCCCGTCATGGCTCACGAGCCCGAGGTGCGCAATGTCTGGGCGCCCGAGATGTTCTACGACGCCGCGACCAGCGAGTACGTCATCCTCTGGGCCAGCACCATCCCCGGCCGTTACCCGCAAGGCGAGCAGGCCGGCGACGATGGCTACAACCACCGCATGTACTGCACCACGACCACCGCATGTACTGCACCACGACCCGCGACTTCGAGACGTTCGCGCCCACCCGGCTGCTGTACGACGGCGGGTTCAACGTGATCGACGCGACGCTGCTGACCAGCGGCGGCAAGTACTACATGATCCTCAAGGACGAGACGCGCACGCCGCCGGCGAAGAACCTGCGCATCGCGGTGGCCGACAAGGCGACCGGCCCATACGGACCCGCGGGCGTGCCGTTCACCGAGGGCTGGGTCGAAGGCCCGTCGGTCATCCGGTCGGGCGAGTGGTGGGTGGTCTACTACGACTGCTACACGCGGCACCGCTATGGCGCGCGCCGCAGCCGCGACCTGGTCAACTGGGAAGATATCAGCGACCAGCTTAGCTTCCCCGGCGACACACGCCATGGCACGGTGCTGCGGGTGCCACGCAAGATCGTCGACGCGCTGCGCTGAGCGGGTTCGTTGTGCCGGCTTGGGTCGAACGGCGCTTCCATTGGTCGGTCACTGCCGCTGGTGCGGGTACGCCAAGCTCCAGATTGGCATCGGCCGGAGGCGAAGCCGCAGGTCGACATCGCGGCAGCCCGGCGGCCAACGGTGGTCCTGCGGACCACTGCCAATCTGGAGATTGGCGTACCGGCGATAGCGCTTGGAGTCCGGTGTGGGAGCGCCATGCCGACCAGGCCGGGACCACGAACGAGAACACGGTCCCGCTGCGCCGCGCCTAACGGATCGACGTGGCCAGCCGGCGCAGTTGCCGTTCGGGCAGGTCGCCGATGACCACCCATTCGCGGTCGGGCCGACTGACCGTGGCCACGTTGGCCTGCTCTCCGCTCTGCATCAGGCACGGGCCATCATTGCCGCCGCGGAACTGTCGGCCGCGCCCCATGCCGCGGTCGAACAGAGTGACGACGTTGAGCCCATCGGAGAAAGTAGCTACCGGCCGCAGCCGGCCGCTGCGCGCGGTGCGGGCGAAGTAGCCGTGCAGCGTGTAACCCGCCGGCAGCCAGGTGGGCAGCGGCATGGCCTCACCCAGCAGTTCGGCCATCTGGCGCGCGTCGGTCAGCGCCGTCAGGTCAGCCAGCGGGTACTCATGTACGGGCTGGCTCGACCGGGGCAGGTCGATAGTCGGCCGTGCGGCGAGGTCGAGTTCGCCCACCTGCGTCGTGGCCAGCAGCACCCCACGGTGGTTGCGCTGCTCGGACCGCAGGATCAGGCCGTTCTCCGCGTCCAGCCACAGCCGCCGGGCCAGATTGCCGCGATGGCGCGGGCGAAGGTCGAGGCGCACACACCGTCGACCGGCGACCGGTTCGGCCTTGGCCAGCACGATCAGGTAGTTGGCGGCGATGCGCGTCAGGTCGCGCTCATCGAGGTCCAGCCCCGGCGCGGCGGGCAAGGCCCGGCTGGTCCAGGCGCCTTGGCCCTGCCGCCGCCATTCGGCCTGACCGGCGGCGATGACTTCCAGTGCACGACACGGGCCGTCCAGGTGCACGCGCCGCTGCCGGCCACGGCCGTCCGCCTCAACGGCGACGCTGGCCAGGGCGCCCGCGGCCGACAGGTGGAGTTGCCCGCGCCAGGCGACGGTGCGCTCGGCGCGAGCCGCGGCCCGCAGCCAGCCCAGGCCGGACAGTGACGAGCCACCGCCGCAGCCGGCCAGCCACAGAGTCGCGAGCAGCGCCAGCAGCAGGCGCTTCACGGGCCGACCTCCTGGGTGGTGGCGGTCGCCGTGAGCAGGTCGCCCAGCGCGCCGTTGGCCAATGGGCCGCGGTTGGCCAGCCGTTGGTGCTGGCCGAGAAACTCCGATGCCGGCGCGGCTGGCATCGTGCGCGGCCAGACCAGCACAACCGCCAGCACGGCCATGGCGGCCGCGGCGCCGCCCACCCAGGCCAAGCTCAACCGCGTGCGCGGCAGCGGCAGCCGCGTGTTGGCGGCCAGACGCGCCTCGATGCCGGCCCACAGCTCGGGCCGGGCGCCGGCGCCGGACGCGGAATCGAGCAGCGCGCCGACCGAGCGCAACGCAGCCAGTTCGGCCCGGCACGCGGAGCAGCGCGGCAGATGCGCGCCGACCGACGCGCGTCGGCGCGCCGACAGCGCGTCCGCGTCGTAGGCGGCCAGGTGTCGGCGAACGCCACGGCAGTTCATCTCAGCTCTCCATCCACGGGCTCAACCGGCGCCTCAGCGCCTCTCGCCCACGGCCCAATCTCGACTTGACGGTGCCCACTCGCACGCTCAGCGCCTCGGCGATGGCGGTGACTTCCAGACCCTCGAAATGGTGCA
This sequence comes from Armatimonadota bacterium, assembly GCA_016235455.1. GTDB lineage: Bacteria > Armatimonadota > UBA10988 > UBA10988 > UBA10988 > UBA10988. The sequence goes on from JACRKZ010000069.1 coordinate 23,697, forward strand.
GCACGATGACCGCGCGCTGGTCGGGCGGTAGGGTCGCCACGGCGGCGCGGATGGCGGCGTCCAGCTCCTCGCGCAGCAGTCGGCTGGCCGGATCAGCGCGTGGGTCGGCCCGCTCGAAGGTGGCCTCGTCATCGGTCAGCACCTCCGTTGCGCGCGCCGCCTGGTCGCGCACCAGGTTGCTGCCGATCTGGAACAGCCAGCCCCGGAAGGCGGCGTCCTCTCGCAGTCGGGGCAGCGCGGTCAGGGCGCGGGCGAAGGTCTCTTGGGTCAGGTCATCAGCCCGGCTCACGTCCCGCGTCATGTGCAGCAGGTAGTGGCGCAGGCCTGGGTGCAATACCTCGAACAACCGCTGTCGCGCAACGCGGTCGCCGCCGCGGGCCGGTGCCACGAAGGGCAGCCAGGCCTCGCGCGGCGGCGAACCATGTTGCGCACTCGAACCGACGCTTAGTTTGTCGGCTGGTTGGGGCAAACGCCACCGTTCCCTTGACCGCCGCCACGACGCATGCCACGGCCCATGCCCTGGCCCTGGCCCATACCGGCGCCTCGGCCCATGCCACGGCCCATGCCCATGCCCTGGCCACCGGCCATGCCGCACTGACCACGGCCTTGGCCCATGCCCATGCCCATGCCGCACTGGCCCATGCCACACTGGCCGGAGCCGCACGGGCCCATGCCGCATTGGCCGGGGCCGGGGCAGGTGCCGCCGTTGGACAGGTAGGCATCGCGTTCGGCAGCGGTCTTGGCCGCCAACTGCGCGCGCAGTCCGTCGACCTCCTGGGCCTTGGCCTCAAGCGCCGAGGCGTCGGCGTTGGGGTCGGCATTGAGCTGCGCCAGCGCCTGCACGGCGGTCATGGTCTGGCTGCGCAAGCTGGCCAGTTCGGGGCTCTGCCAGACCGGACCCGCGACGCGCGGGCCGCTGCCCGCGGCGGCGGTGCTGACGGCGCTCTGCGCCATGGCCACGCCGACGATCGCCAGCAAGACGGCGATCCCGAAGTACTTCTTCATCGGATGGACTCCTTGGTGGTTGCCCACTGTGAAAGGGGACGGACGAGCCTGCATCGCGTTCCCTCTGATTCTGCCACGTCGCGCGCGGGTCAACCAGCGCGGATTCGGCGCTAACCCTGCGAGCCCTCGCCGTGGTACTCTGAGGGGGTGCTATGACGGGTCTACCGTGGCCGATTGGTCGCGCGGACAAGCACCACCCCCTTGGCATGGAACACCGGGGTGCTTGCTCGCTGTCGAACGCTATGGCTGGCCCGAGGACGCGTTCTCTGTTGTCTGGCGCGGGGAGGAATCTGGACCGCTCCGCCGAACGCGTCCTGGCCGGGAATACCGCGGCCAGCAACCACCAGCGATGGTGGGGAGTTAGATATGACATTCGAACCAACGCGACGTGAATTCATCGGCAGCGCCGCCGTGGCGGGCCTGGCCTTCTGGGCTGGTGGCAGCGCTTCCGCGGCACCTGGCAAGAACGACAAGCTCAAGGTTGCGCACATCGGTGTCGGCGGCAAGGGCGGCAGCGACACGATCGACCTGGCCAACGGCAACATCACCCTGGCCATCTGCGACATCGACAAGGGTCGCCTGGCCAACATGGCCAAGGAACTCGAGAACCGCGGACAGAAGGACTTCAAGCTCTACACCGACTACCGCAGGATGTTCGATGAGGTCAAGGGTCTCGACGCGGTGAACGTCAGCACTCCCGACCATCACCATGCGGTGGCCGGCATGCACGCCCTGACCCGCGACATCGCCGTCTTCGTGCAGAAGCCGTTCGCGCACACCATCTATGAGTGCCGCCTGATGACCACTGTGGCCCGCCAGCGCAAGCTGGCCAGCCAGATGGGCAACCAGGGCACCTCCAATGGCGTGTTGCGCGAAGGCGTCGAGGTCATCCAGTCGGGCGCCATCGGCAAGGTCAAGGAACTGCACGTCTGGACCAACCGCCCGGTGTGGCCTCAGGGCATCGACCGGCCGGCCGGCGAGGACGCCGTTCCCGAGAACGTCGACTGGGAGTGCTGGATCGGACCGGCGCCGATGCGGCCATTCAAGGCCAACCGCGCCTACCACGACTTCAACTGGCGTGGCTGGTATGACTTCGGGTGCGGCGCACTGGGCGACATGGCCTGCCACACGCTCAACCTGCCGTGCCTCGGTCTCGAGCTGGGCTACCCGACGCGGTTCTGGCTCGATAGCTCCTCGGAACTCAAGAAAGAGACCTTCCCCAGCTGGGAGATCATCAAGTACGAGTTCCCCGAGCGCAAGAGCAAGCACTCGGGCGAGATGCTGCCGGCCCTGAACATGACCTGGTACGACGGCAACAAGAAGCCCGCCAAGGAGCTCTTCCCCGACGGCAAGGTGCCCAACACCGGCTGCCTGCTCATCGGCGACCAGGGCTGCCTGGTCAGCGACGGCGACTACGGCACCAGCTACAAGCTGCTCGACGAGGCCAAGTTCAAGGACTACGAGCCGCCCAAGCCGTGGATTGCCCGCTCGCCGGGCCATATGCGCGAGTTCACCGACATGGTCCGCGGCGGCGCCCCGGCCATGAGCAACTTCGAGTACTCGGGCTTCTTGTCGGAAGTCGTTCTGGCCGGCTGCCTGGCCACGCACACGACTAAGAAGATCGAGTGGGACGGCCCCAACATGGTGGCCAAGAACGCGCCCGAACTCGCCGGCCTGATCGACAAGACCTATCGCCCCGGTTGGGAACTGCCGGGCCGCAGTGAGATGAAGAAGGGCCAGTAGCTCTTCGCCACGACACGACCGGAGTCACGCTGTCTGGGTGACTCCGGTCGTGCCCGTTTCGGAACATCGCATCCTGGAGGAAATCATCGCAATGGCGACGACACGACGTGAATTCCTTGGCACCAGCGCGGTTGCCGGTCTGGCCTTCTGGGCTGCCGGCAGCGCGTCGGCCAAGCCATCCGGCAACGACAAGCTCAAGGTCGCCCACATTGGTGTGGGTGGCAAGGGCGGCAGCGACACCATCGACCTGGCCAACGGCAACATCACCCTGGCGCTCTGCGACATCGACAAGGGCCGTCTGGCCTCGATGGCCAAGGAGCTCGAGGCGCGGGGGCAGAAGGACTTCAAGCTCTACACCGACTACCGCAAGATGCTCGACGAGGTCAAGGGCCTCGACGCGGTCAACGTCAGCACGCCCGACCACACTCACGCCCCCGCCGCCATGCAGGCCATGGTGCGCGACATTGCGGTGTTCGTGCAGAAGCCGTTTGCCCATACCATCTATGAGTGCCGGCTGATGACCACCACCGCGCGCGAGCGCAAGTTGGCCAGCCAGATGGGCAACCAGGGCACGTCCAGCGGCATGCTGCGCGAGGCCGTCGAGGTCGTCCAGTCGGGCGCCATCGGCAAGGTCAAGGAACTGCACGTCTGGACCAACCGCCCGGTCTGGCCCCAGGGCATCGACCGCCCGGCCGGCCAGGATCCCATTCCCGACAACCTCGATTGGGAGTCGTGGATCGGCGCGGCGCCCATGCGCCCCTACAAGGCCGGCGTGTACCACGACTTCAAGTGGCGCGGCTGGTACGATTTCGGCTGCGGCGCGCTCGGCGACATGGCCTGCCATACGCTGAACCTGCCGTTGTGGGCGCTGGAACTCGGCTATCCCACGCGCTTCTGGCGCGAGGACAGCTCCGAACTCAAGCCCGAGACCTTCCCCAACTGGGAAATCCTCAAGTACGAGTTCCCCGAGCGCGTCAGCAAGCACACGGGCGAGATGCTGCCGCCGGTCACCATGACCTGGTACGACGGCGACGACGGCCACAAGCATGTGCCGGCCAAGGAACTCTTCCCCGACGGCAACGTGCCGCGCACCGGCTCGCTGCTCATCGGCGACAAGGGCGTGCTGGTCTCTGGTGGCGACTACGGCGGCGACTACAAGCTGCTGCCCGAGCCGACCTTCAAGAGCTACGAGCCGCCCAAGCCGTGGATCCCGCGCTCGCCGGGCCACATGCGCGAGTTCACCGACATGGTCAAGGGTGGCGCGCCGGCCATGAGCAACTTCGAGTATGCCGGCTTCCTGTCGGAAGTGGTCCTGGCTGGCTGCCTGGCCCTGCACACCGACAAGAAGATCGACTGGGACGGCCCCAACATGGTGGCCAAGAACGCGCCCGAAGTCGCTCACTTCATCGACAAGCCCTATCGCCCCGGCTACGAGCTGGTCGGCCGCGAGTTGCTTGACGCCAAGCTCGCCGCGGGCCGTGCCGCCGCCGGCGCGGGCGCGCGCCACATTCCGACCTACACCATCAAGTAGGACCTCTCGGTTCGCTGGCGAAACAGAGGCCCAGGCTGACCACGGTCGGCCTGGGCCTCGCCTGTTGCGGGGCCCGCTGGAGGGTACCCGCGACATGGCAACGACACGGCGAGACTTCATCGGTACCGGCGCGCTGGCCTCACTGGCCTTCTGGTCGGGTGGACGTGCCTCGGCTCAAGCGGCCGACGCCAAGGACAAGCTCAAGGTGGCCCACGTCGGTGTGGGCGGCAAGGGCGGCAGCGACACCATCGACCTGGCCAACGGCAACATCACCCTCGCGCTGTGCGACATCGACAAGGGCCGCCTGGCCTCAATGGCCAAGGAGCTCGAGGCGCGGGGTCAGAAGGACTTCAAGCTCTACACCGACTACCGCCGCATGTTCGACGAGGTCAAGGGCCTCGACGCCGTCACGGTCAGCACGCCCGACCATCACCACGCGCCGGCGGGCATGAGGGCCCTGGTGCGCGACATCGCGGTGTTCGTGCAGAAGCCGTTCGCCCACAGCATCTACGAGACGCGGCTGATGACCCTCACCGCGCGGCAGCGCAAGCTGGCCAGCCAGATGGGCAACCAGGGCACCTCGGCCGCGCGGCTGCGCGAAGCTGTCGAGGTCGTCCAGTCGGGCGCCATCGGCAAGGTGCATGAACTGCACGTCTGGACCAACCGGCCTATCTGGCCGCAAGGCATCGATCGGCCCGCCGGCGAAGACCCGATCCCCGACAGCATCGACTGGGAGTGCTGGATCGGACCAGCGCCCATGCGGCCGTACAAGGCCGGCGTCTACCACGACTTCAAGTGGCGCGGCTGGTTCGATTTCGGTACCGGCGCGCTCGGCGACATGGCCTGCCACACGCTGAACATGCCGTTCTGGGCGCTCGAACTCGGCTACCCGACCCGCTTCTGGCGCGAGGACAGCGGCGAACGCCATCTCGAGACCTTCCCCAAGTGGTCCGTGCTCAAGTATGAGTTCCCCGAGCGCCGCAGCCGGCACACGGGCGAGACGCTGCCGCCGGTCAGCATGACCTGGTATGACGGCGACGACGCCAACATGCACCAGCCGCCCAAGGACCTGTTCCCCAACGGCCAGGTGCCGCGCACGGGCGCGCTGCTCATCGGCGACAAGGGCGTCATGGTCTCCCCCGGCGACAGCGGCAACGAGTACACGCTCTTCCCCGAGGCCCAGTTCAAGGACTACGAGCCGCCCAAGCCGTGGATCGCGCGCTCGCCCGGCCACATGCGCGAGTTCGTTGACGCGGTCAAGGGCGGCCCGCCTGCAGCCAGCAACTTCGAGTACTCCGGATTCCTCTCGGAGGTCGTGCTGGCCGGCTGTCTGTCCCTGCACTCGGACAAGAAGATCGAGTGGGACGGTCCGAACATGGTCGCCCGCAACGCGCCCGAGCTGGCTCACTACATCGACACGCCCTACCGGCCCGGCTGGGAGCTGGTCGGTCGCGAGTTGCTCGATAACCAGCTCGCCGCGGCTGCGACGACCATCGAGCGCACCATGTCGAGCTACACCATCCGGTAGGACGCGCTGGTTGACCGGCGAATAGCAGGCCTGGGCTGACGTTGCGTTGGCCCAGGCCTGTTGTGTTGGGAGGGACGATCATGCCCGAGCCAAGGTATCTGATGACGTTGCTGCTCGTCGTGACGTGCCTGCGCGCCGAGGTGCTGGATCTGTCGGGTACCTGGCGCTTCCGCCTCGACCCCGACCGCATCGGCATGGTCGAGGGCCTGCCCGACAGCATTCGGCTACCGGGCTCCACCGATGAGGCAGGCTTCGGTACGAAGAACCCCAAGACCGAGACCTTCGCCCACCTGCACCGCAAGTGGGAGTACGTCGGACCGGCCTGGTATGAGCGCGACATCGACGTACCTGCCCGCTTTCGCGGCAAGCGCGTCACGCTGTTCCTCGAACGCTGCCACTGGGAAACGCGTGCTTGGCTCGACGGACGGCCGCTGGGCATGCGCGACAGCCTGTGCACGCCGCATGTCTATGACCTGGGCACGACGCTGGCGCCCGGGCGGCACCGGCTGGCCATTCGCGTCGACAACACCATCAAGTACAACGTCGGTGGCTGGGCGCACTCGATCACCGACGAGACGCAGACCAACTGGAACGGCATCATCGGGCGGTTGGAGTTGCGCACCAGTGACCCGGTCTGGATCGCCGACGCGCAGGCCTATCCCGATGTGCTCGCGCGCGCGCTGCGGTTCACCATCACCGTGGGCAACGCCACCGGCAAGCCGGTCAGCGGCACGGTGGCGGACCGGGCCTTCACCTGCCCCGGTGAGTCGGTGACCGTGGAGACCAAGCAGCCGTTGCCCGTCGGCGTCAAGGTCTACGACGAGTTCAGCCGGGCGGCCGGCTCGGTCAAGGTGGACCTGGTGGCCGGCGCGTACCGCGACCAGCAGGTCGTGCCCTATGGGCTGCGGTTTGTCGAGGTCAAGGACAAACGGCTGATGCTCAACGATCGGCCGCACTTCCTGCGCGGCACGCTGGAGTGCTGCATCTTCCCGCGGACGGGCTACCCGGCGACCGACCTGGCCAGTTGGCGCCGCATCATGGCCGTTTGCCGCGACTATGGCCTCAACCACCTGCGCTTCCACAGTTGGTGCCCGCCCGAGGCGGCCTTTGCCGCGGCCGATGAGCAGGGCTTCCTGCTCCAGATCGAGCTACCCCAATGGGTGGGCAACTGCGGCAAGGAGCCACCGCGCGACGCCTTCATCAGCAATGAACTGCGCCGCATCCTGGACACTTACGGCAATCACCCGTCGTTCGGCATGTTGTGCATGGGCAACGAACTCGGCGGCGACGTCGACTTCCTCGACGGGCTGGTCAAGCTGGGCAAGGCGCTGGACCGGCGCCATCTCTACACCACGTCCACCGCCTGGTCACACGGGCCAAGTAACGACTACAACGTCAGCGTGGTGCGCGGCCTGCGCGGCGCCAAGACCGACCATGACTTCCGCGCCGAAGACGCCAAGGTCACTATACCCACCGTCAGCCACGAGATCGGCCAGTGGATGGTCTTCCCCAACTTGGCCGAGATCCCCAAGTACACCGGCGCGCTGGCGCCGCGCAACTTCGAGGCGGTACGCGACCAGATGACCAAGAACGGCCTGCTGGACCAGGCCGACACCTTCGTCCAGGCCTCGGGCCGGCTCTCCGCGCTGCTCTACAAGGAGGAGATGGAGGTCCTGCTGCGCACGCCCGGTCACGGCGGTTTCCAGTTGCTCGATCTGCATGACTTCCCCGGCCAGTGGACGTCGCTGGTCGGCATCCTCGACGCCTTCTGGGACTCCAAGGGGGTCATTACCCCGGCCGCATGGCGCCGCTTCTGCTCGCCCAGCGTGCCGCTGCTGCGACTGCCCAAGCGCGTCTATGGCAACCAGGACACGTTGACCGCCGCCGCCGAGTTGGCCCACTTCGGCCCCAGCGACCTCAAGGCGGCCAAGGCCACCTGGCGCGCGGTGGACGATGCTGGCCGCGTGGTGGGCCAGGGCGCCTTCGAGCCGCACGATCTGCCCACCGGCCAGCTGTCGCCGCTGGGCACGATAATACTTGACCTCAAGCCAGTTAGTGAGCCGAGCAAGCTACGCCTGGAGGTGGCGGTGCCGGAGGCCGGAGCGGTCAACGATTGGAACGTCTGGGTCTACCCCGCCGTGGAAGCCGACAAGCCCAGCGACGCGCTCCTGGCCACCACCTGGGAAGAGGCCAAGACCGGACTGGCGGCCGGCCGCAAGGTGCTGCTCATGGCCGGCGGCTGCCTGCGAGAGCCGGTCAGCACGCGCCTCGAAGTGCCGTTCTGGAATCCGCTGATGTTCAAGGGCCAGCCGCACACCTTCGGCCAGGTCATCGACCCGAAGCATCCAGCGCTGGCGCTGTTCCCCAGCGAGATGCACAACGACTGGCAGTGGTCCGACGTGCTCGCCGGCGCGCGGTCCATGGTCATCGACAGCCTGCCGCGCGAATGTCGGCCCATCATCGCCTCGATCGACTGCCTCGACAGCAACCGACGGCTGGCTAACGTGCTTGAGGCTAAGGTCGGCGAAGGCCGCCTCCTGGTTGTCAGCTACGATCTGCGGCGCAATCTGGACCAGCGGCCGGCGGCGCGGGCGCTGCGCCGCAGCTTGCTGGCCTACATGGCGGGCCCGGCCTTCGCGCCGCGCGTGGCGCTGACGAACGCGCAGTTGGAAACCGTGTTTGGCCCCAACCTGCTGACCGTCGTGCCCGGCGCGCCGACCGAGGGCGTGCAGCTGAGCGTGCGCGCCGCGGTCAACAACCCGCAGAAGGCGGCCAACCTGGACTGGGAACCCAAGCTGGACAAGGTCGAGCGACGCGAGGCCGGGTTCGACTACAAGGTCATCCAGGGCGCCACCTGGCTCGATGACACCGGTTCGTCGTGGCACCACACCGACGAAGTGAAGCTGCAGGTGACCTGCCCCAAGGGTTTTGCCGGTCGGCTGTACCTGTTCCTGTGGGACTGGAACAGCCTCAACCGGGCCGCGGCGATCCGCTACGAGGGGCGAACGCTGGGCACGCTCGACGAGTATGATGGCGCGGGCAAGTGGGTCATGATGCCGGTCACGGCCGCCGACTCCGCCGATGGCGTGCTCGACATCGCGGCGCAGGCGCAGGCGGGCAACGTCATGGTGAGCGCTCTGTCGCTGTCAAGCGACACAGCGCCCGCCAAGTGAGGTGAGGATGAGCAGCTTGTTGGACCCCTGGCTGGCGCGCGCCGTGGAGCGCGCGGGCACTGACCTGCACCTCGACCCCCTGGCCGAGGGCGCTGTGGTGCGCCTGCGCATCGACGGCGCGCTGGGCGAGATCGCTCGGCTGTCGGCCGACGAGACCGCCGCCGCGGGCGCCGAACTGGCGCAGCGCCTGGGGCTGGCCGAGGGCGCGCTGCTGGGCGCTGGCCGGTTCCGTGTCGACCTTGGCGGGCGCAGCCTGGAGGTGCGCGGCAGTCTGGCGCCGACGCTGCATGGCCCGCGCTACTGCCTGCGCCTGGTGGACCGCGAGCAGGCGCTGGTGCCGTGGGACACGCTCTTCCATCGCCCGGCCAACAGCGCCGCCGCGCGCCGCCTGCTGCGCCGGCCGCACGGGCTGATCGTTGTCGCCGGGCCCGCCGGCTCGGGCAAGACGACGGTCGCCGCGCGGCTGCTGGACGAGTTGGCCGGCGTACGCCTCAATGCCATGAGCGTCGAAGACCCCATCGAGTTCGACCTGGACTGGGTGGCCCAGGCCTCGGTCGACCGCGACCGTGGCCTGACCCATCAGAGCCTGCTGCGCGCGGCGCTGGGCCAGGACCCGGACGTGCTGATGATCAGCGATCTGCCCGACGAGGAGACGGCACGGTTGGCGGTGGAGGCAACCACTTCGGGCCATCTGGTCATCGTCTGCGTGCCGGCCAACGACGGCCTCTCGGCGTTGGCCTGGCTGCGCGAGATGGGCGTGCCGGCGTGGTCGCTGGGCGCGGCGTTCGTCGGCGCGGTGGGCGTGCGGCTGGTGCGGCGCGTCTGCCACGACTGCGCGGTGCAGGTGCCGCCCAAGTCGGCCAGCGCCATGATGGCGCTCGGCCTCGACGGCGAGCTGGATCTGGTGACCATGGGCGACGGCTGCGACTCGTGCGACGGCACGGGCTACCACGGGCGCGTGCCGCTGGTGGAACTGATCGAAGCCACCCAGGCGCTGAGCGACGCGGTCGGCCGCGATGCGCCGCGCGACGTGCTGGAAGAACTGGCCTTCAGCCCCAACCTGCCGCCATTCCGCCAGCAGGCGGCGGAACTGGTGACCCGCGCGCTGACCACGCCCGAGGAGGCCTACCGGGCGCTGTACAGCGTGCTGGGGTAGGGGCGTGTCAGCGCGTCACGCGCACCTCGGCCAACCACTTCCGCCGCAGGTACTCCTCGACGCCCAGTCGGTCGGCGTCGCTCAGCTTGGTATCGAAGGCGATGAACTCAGCCACCGATCCCTCCCACAGCGTGTGCGTGCGGCGAATGGCTCGGCTGGACGGCGTCGCCAGCTCGAACGTCACCTGGCGCCAGTCGAGCGGCGCCGGCGTGGCGTAGGGGTCCACGAGCTGGCCGTCGAGCCACGCGCGGCCGTCGCGGAAGGGCTTGTCCACCTGAGCCAACTCAGGCTTGCCGCGCAAGTCGCCCAGGTAGGCGTCCACACCCTCCCACGGCCCCGTGCCCAGCTTCGACAGGTCGTGATCGCGGTAGACCATGAACACGGTCTGGTAGCCGGCGATGCCGGCCTGCATGTCCTCCACCCAGATCCACTGCCAACTGGCGGTCTCGCGGCCGTTGAGCGAGTTGGGCTCGGCGATGACGAAGGCGCCGGGGGTGAACCCGCCGCTGGGCTTGGCGCGCCAGCCCAGCAGCGAGCTGCGCGGCCATTGCGGGCTGTCTTCCTTGCCGTCGCCATCGAAATCGGCCGCATCGAGCCAGCAAAGAAGCTTGCTGCCGGTCACCTTGTCTGGCGCCAATGGCGTCGTCGTCGGCAGCGGATCGGCCGCGATGCTCACGCCAACGCGGTTGAAGCTGACAGCGCCGCTCTCCTCGCGTTGCGCCGCCACCCAGTACTGGCCGGGCCGGGGCGGAACGAACGACGCGCCGACATGGATGGGGCGGCTGGCGTCTTCGTGACGCGCCGTGTAGCGCAAGTCGAAGTGTCCGCCATCGGGGCCGACGCCGTCCGCAATCAGCCGGCCGCGGTCGCAGGTGCCTTGCCACACCGCTTCACCCAGCAGGTCGTGCGAGCTGAGCCCGCGCTTGGTGCTGCCGCGCAGGGCCAGGCGAGCGCCCGGTGTGCCGTCGTGGTCGCAGTCGATCTTGAAGGTCACCGGCTTCTCGGTCCGGCCCTTGACGTAAGCGTCCAGCCGCACCCATGAGCCATGGTCGTTGTGCTCGCGGTTGCGCTCCTTGTCCACGTCCGATCCATTGGCCCAGAACCCGTCGACATTGGCGATGACGGCGCCCGTCGCTTCGACCACTTGGCCGTCAGCCGTGGTGAACACGCCTTCGTAGACGCCGCGCGGCGCGCGTGCGATGTAGCCCGGGTAGTCGCGGTCGTACCACAAGTAGCGCCAGCCCGGCTGCGCATCGCCGATGCGCACGGCCTGGCCGGCCGCCTCGAAGCGCGGACGAGCCAGCGTGAAGGCCGGCTCGTCACGCACGGTGGCGCTCAGTTCCACCGCCGACTGGTTGGCATCCCTGACTACCACGTGGTATGCGCCCGGCGGCAGGAACATGCGCTCCGCGCCGGCCGGGGCGTCGGTCCAGGTGTAGCTGTAGGGCGCCCGCCCGCCGGCGACCCGCAGGTGGATCTCGCCGTTGTTCTCGCCGGTCGATGCGGCCAGATGGTCGATCTCGGCGGCCAGAGGTTCCGTCGGCCTGGCCAGCTTCAGCTCGCCGCGCTTCTCGGCGCCCGAAGCATGGCGCACCACGTAGCTGTATTCGCCATCGCGCAGGCCGCGCACCGACGGGCCGCTCGCCCCGCTTGACCAACGACAGGCAACCTGCTTGAGGTCGGCGCCGCCGATGCGCAGGTCCACCTGCCAGCGGCCGTCGGTGCAGGTGCTGCGCGCGTCCACGGTCATCGTGGTGGGCCGCTCCAACGTCCATGCTGCGCTGGCCGAGCGGCACTCGCTATCGACAACGACGAGCGTACCCCGACCGGCGTCGAGTCCCGTGGCCGTGGCCTTGTCGCCACCGCATGACCAGGTGTAGGTGTATGGCGGCACGCCGCCGCGAACCTGTGCCGTCAACCGGCCATCGTTCACACCCAGCACGCTCAGGTTCCGCGTCTGCACTGCGACGGTCAGGGGCGCCGCGGCCGAAGTCGGCTTGGGGTTGGTGATGCGCCAGCGCCGTTCGGCGCGCGGGTACCGCGAGAACGGCGGGTCTTCGCGTACGTACGGCGACCGGTCAATCAGCGAGTACACGAGCTCATACTCGGCCAGGGCGCCCAGATCCACGTCGATCTCGTCGCGGCCTTGGGCGATGACCTTGCCGTTGAGACGCCATTCGGTCTGCTGAGTGTCAGGCACCGGGTGGACGCGCGCCACACCAAAGCGCGCCTTGCCGGGCGTGGCCAGCACCAGGTCCGCACGCGAGGGCACCGCGCTATCGATGGGGTCCACATAGTCGTAGTGGCTGAGCACCGCCTGCTGCGTGCACAAAGCGCAGAGCGTGTCGCCGAACTGGTTGACGCCCATGGAGCAGACCGGCGTCGTGCGGAAGATGCCCGACGGTCGGTGGACGCCGCCCTCGAACAGGCCGGTCTTGCGCAGATTCTCGCGGTTGTACGGCGTGGGCACGGGTGTGGTCGGCGCGATCCAGGCCTTCCACGGCACGCGGTCGCGCTGCCAGAACAGCGTCGTGTTGCTGGACTCGTCGGCCCTGCCCCACATGCCCCAACCGATGTACTTGTCGCCCAGTTTCATGGCGGTGTGGCTGAACTCGTGGAAGAACGGCGGGATGTTGTTGCCCTCGATGAGGGCATCACCGACTCGCTGGTCGAGCAGCAGTCCCGCGCCGCCGCCACCGCCGCGCGAGTTGACCCAGGCCAGGTGCGTCACCCAGCCGCGACCGTCGCGCCGCCAGGGCAGGAAGAGCCGGTCTCGCACCAACTCGTTGTAGACCGCCCAATGGCAGGCCGACTGGCCCTTATCATAGGCAGGCGGATCCCAGGGCGGCGTGCTGGGCCACCACAGGGCGTAGACGTTGTAGAACGGCTTGTAGTTGGCGAACGGGCGCTGCGTCTTGTCGCCGTCGAGGGCGAAGGCCGGGTCGATGCAGTCGTGCACATCCTTGAGGAACGTCTCGCGCATCGCCGGCTTGTTGTACGGGTTCGTCTCGTCCTTGCGCCAGCGGTTGATGATCACGATGTTGATGCGGTTGTCTTTGTCGCCGCTGATCTGGATGGGGATCAGCTCGGCTTCGCCGGCGACGATGCCGTCGAAGCGGTTGGCCGGCGGCGTGTGTGCGCTGACCGGCGCCGACGGCGCGCGCAGGGCAACGCGGCTCGTTTTGTCGCGCACATGGGCCACGAACGTGTAGTCCGTGCTCGGCTTGAGGCCCGCGCAGCGGTAGTCGGGCGATGCTTGCCAGCCGCTTTCCGCGGCTCCGCCGGCGGTACAGACGAAGTTGTACTCCGCCGCGTCGCCGAGTGCCTGGGCCGACATGACCACGGCAGTGCTCAGCGGGGCACGCGGCGGCGCGGCCCAGGCCAACGGGTCTGCACCGACGAACGTGGCATCGGCCGCGGCCAGTGTGCAGGACAGAAGGAGTACGGCACTACCCAGCGCAAGGTGCGTCATTCTGTCGCTCCCAGGGGCGACTTCGTCACCCGCGCAGGAACGCCTCCACCTCATCCAGCCCCAATGGCGCGGCGGCGGTGAAGTTCTCACAGCCCTGCTCGGTGACGACGACCGTGTCCTCGCAGCGGATGTAGAGCTTCTCCTCGGGCACCCACAGCTGCGGGTCGACCGCGAAGACCACGCCCGGCTCCAGGGGCCGCAGCGTGTAGTTGTCCACGTCGTGGACGATCATCCCCACCGAGTGCGACAGATGGCCGCGGAAGTCCAGCATGCGCCGCCCGGCGGCCTCGTATGCGGGCTTGGACCACGGCCAGCGGTCGATCACGGGCGCCATGGCCCCAGCGGCCTCGGCATGGACCTCGTCGGCGGTGAGACCGGGCCGGATGGCGGCCAGGACAGCCAGATGGTACTCGACCACGAAGCCGTACAGCTCGCGCGCCTGGGCCGAGTAGGTGCCGTTGACGGGCCACATGCGGCCGATGTCGCTGGTGTAGTAGCCGTAGTCGGGAGCCGTGTCCATCAGGATCAGGTCGCCGTCGCGCAGCTCACAATCACACCGCCAGTAGTGGGCGAACCAGATGTTGCCCGCGCCCGCCGCGGTGATCGAGCGGTAGCCCTCGCCGCGCGCGCCGCCGTCGAGGTAGACCTGGTTGGCCAGCGCATTGAGTTGGTACTCATAGAGGCCCGGCCGGGTCGCGGCCATGGCGGCGATGATGGCTTGCGCCGACAATTCGCCCGCGCGGCGCATGACCGCGATCTCGGCGGCGCTCTTGATGCCCCTCATGCGGTCGGTAATCGGGGATAGGTCGGCGATCGTGACGCCCGGCAGGCGGTCGCACAATAGGTCGATGAGCCGCTGCTCGCGAGTCGGCGCGGCGTCCCAGGGGTCGGCCGCGATGAGGCGCTCGGCGTGGAGCATCTCGTCGCGCGACGACTGGAAGCCCTCGGCCGGCTGGTGCGGGGTGTAGACCGTCGTTGCGCCGGCGAGATCGTTCGCCAACTCCGCTAGCGGACGCACGCGGTCGACGCCGGTGTGGGCACGGATCAGTTCTTCATCCTGCGCGCCGAGCGTGTCGCCTTCCGCGCCTGGCGTCTCGCGGCGCGGCGGGAGGTAGATCGTCGAGCGCTGAGCGCGGCCGTCGAGCAGCAGGTAGGCCTGGGGCACTTCGAGCCCGGTCAGGTAGTACAGCTCGTTGGTTTGGCGGAAGGCCACGAATCCACGCGGCGGCGCGGCGCCCTGCACCAGCGCGACGGCGTCGTCGCCGACGGCGGCCAGCACGCGGCGGCGGCGGTCGGTCAGTTCGGCGGGGGTGAAGTGGGTCTGGAAGAGGCTGGGCATGGATGGCCTACGCCTTCGGGCGGTGGGACGCGCGTTTGTAGTTCCGCCTTCAGGCGGTCGAGGCGGAGGCACGACGTGCTCGCACTTCGGCCGCCCGAAGGCGGAACTACAAACAGGGCTCGGTTCGCGGCCTTTGGCCTAGAACTTCACCCCAGGATTGGTGAAGCGCAAGCCAGCGCCGTCGTGATAGGTGGCGTACTCGGTGACGATCGCGCCATCGGTGCCGCCCATCATGAAGTGCTTCTGGCCGACAGCGGCCAGGCGCTGCGCGCCGCCGACGTCGAGTCGGCTGACCTTGCGGGCCGTGGTGAACTTCTGCTGGCTCTCGGGGATGAGCTTGGCCGCTTCGGGCGACTCGGGGCCCTCGGCGAACAGGTAGACCCAACCGTAACGAGCCTGCCAGGACTCCATCTTCGGCGCCATGTCGGTCTTGACGTGCGCGTGCTCGACGATCATCTGGCCGGGCAGCAGGTAGATCTCATGGCCGAAGTACGAGAAGTCCTTCTCGTTGACCCAGAAGATGCCGCCCATGCCGGCGTGAACGAAGTCGCCCAGGCCGAAGTCGGTGGCCCAGATGTTGGCCTTGAGGTAGTCGCTGCTGGGCACATGGTACTTGGCCATCAGCTCGAGGTACGCGGCTTTGCCCTTCTCGGCGTCGAACTTGCCGTCGGCGCCGTAGAACATCTCGTTCTTATACGGGGACATCGGGATCTCCTGAGCCGGCGCCACGCCTGTGCGGCTGGCGCCACCAGCCATCGCCACGCCGGTCACGCCCAGGGCCGCCATCGCGGCCAGGACCTGTCGGCGATTGAGGTCTTCCATGGATCGCTCCTCACGCCAGGCGCCCGATCAGGCGTCCTGGTACATCTGATAGGCATCCGCCGGCGGCATCAGTTGATGCACCACCGCCGAGACGGCCTTGGCCATGGCCACCGGCTTGTCGGCCTGGAAGATGTTGCGGCCCATGTCGACGCCCGCGGCGCCCTGCTGGACGGCGTTGTAGCACATCTTCAGCGTGTCGAGCTCGGGCAGCTTCTTGCCGCCGGCGATGACGATAGGCACGGGGCAGGCTGCGGTGACCTGCTCGAAGTCGGACTCACAGTAGTACGTCTTGACATAGTGAGCGCCGAGTTCGGCGATGATGCGGCAGGCCAGGCCCAGGTAGCGCGCGTCACGTACCATCTCGCGTCCGACGGCGGTCACGCCGAGGGTCGGGATGCCGTAGCGGTTGCCCGCATCGATGGTCTTGGTCAGGTTCTCCAGCGTGTCGTGCTCATGCTCGCCGCCGACATAGACCTGCACCGCCATGGCCGCGGCGTCGAGGCGCACGGCGTCCTCGATGTCCACGCCGACATGCTCGTAGCTCAGATCCTTGAGGATCGTCGCGCCGGCCGAGCAGCGCAGGGCGATCGGCTTGGTGACGGTGGGCGGAATGCAGCTGCGCAGCACGCCGCGCGTGCACATGAGCACGTCGACATGCTCGCACAGGGGCACGATGTTCAGGTCGATGCGCTCGAGACCGGTGGTCGGTCCCATGATGTAGCCATGGTCGAAGGCCAACATCACAGTGCGCCCGCTCTTGGGGTTGAAGATGCGCGACAGGCGGTTCTTCATGCCCCAGTCGAGGTTGCCCGAGCCGCGCAGGAAGAAGCCTGGGGTCTCGAACGGGATATGGGGGCTGAACGCCTTGCTCTCGCCCGTGTCACCACCCGGGGTGGTCGTTTGTTCGTCTGGCATATGTCTCTCCATAGGGTGTGGGGGCGACCCGGGTGGGCCGCCCCTGGCACGTCGTGCAGACCGGCTCAGGCCGCGGCTTCCGCGAAGGCGCGGAAGAGCAGGCTCATCGACGTGGCGCCGGCATCGGGCGAGCCCTTGCTGCGCTCGCCCAGATTGCGGGCCCGGCCGAACTTGGCCTGCATGTCGGTGGTGGCCACGGCGCCGGCCTCGGCGGCCGCGGCCGCGTTGTCCAACGCCTCGGCCACGCCCAGACCGCCGTCCGCGGCGCTGCGCAGCGCCTGCACCGCGGGGACCAGCGCGTCCATCATGGTCTTGTCGCCGGGCTGGGCCTTGGTCTGGCGCTGCACGGCGGCCAGACCAGCCTCGAACGCCGCGGCGAAGGCAGCGGCATCCAGGGCGCTCTGACCGGCCGCGGATTCGGCCAGGCCGTTGAACAGCGTGCCCAGCAGCGGCCCGGTGGACCCGCCGTCGACGCCCAGCAGCGCCCAGCCGACATCGGTCAGCAGGGCCGGCAGGTCGCCTTCGGCTGAGGCGCCGATGGCCGTCTCGATGCAGCCCATGGCGCGCTTCATGGTCGTGCCATGATCGCCGTCACCGGCATAGGCATCGAGCTGGCCGAGCCACTCGTGCTTGTCGATCACCTTGGTCTCGGCGGCGCGCAGCAGCGCCACCATGGCCGCGTAGTCAATGCTCTGGATCATCGAGCCTGCCTCACTTGCCGCTCACGGTCAGGTACGGCGTGTCGGCGGGGGCGTCCCACAGCGCGATCAGTTCGTCGTCCATCTTGGCGGCGAACATCTGGAAGCCGGCCATCTCCTGCACCGTGAGGTACTCGTCGCAGCCGCCGCGCACCACTTCGATGCCCTTCTCGGCGCACACCTGAGCCACCTTGCGGAAGACGATGAACATCTCCATGAGCGTGGTGGCGCCGGTGCCGTTGAGCAGAACCAGCAACTTGTCCCCGGCCTTGGCCTCGATGTCGGCCAGCAGCATGTTGATCATGATCTCCGCGGTCTCGTCCGCGCTCTTGAGCTTCATGCGGCCCGTGCCGGCCTCGCCGTGCTGGCCCATGCCGATTTCCATCTCGTCTTCGGGCAGTTCGAAGATGAACTCACCGGTCGAGGGATGGCTGGCGGGCGTCAAGGCCACGGCCAGCGTGGCCATGTTGTCGTTGAACTTCTCGGCCACGGCCAGCACTTCATCCAGCGAACGGCCCTCTTCGGCGGCCGCGCCGGCGATCTTGTACAGCGGCACGCAGCCGACCAGGCCGCGCCGGTTCTCGGGCTCGGACTTGGGGCCGCCGGCCACGTCTTCGTGGGTCAGGATCTGCTTGACGTTCAGGCCCTGCTTGGCGGCCATCTCCATGACGATGTTGGCGGTCATGACGTCGCCCGAGTGGTTGAGCACCACAAAGAGCACGCCCGCGCCGAGGTCGGCCCGCTTGATGGCGTCGAGCACGCGGGGCGGACCAGGCGCCGCGAAGATCTCGCCGGGCACGCTGATGTCGATCATGCCTTCGCCCACGAAGCCCGACAGCGCCGGCTCATGCCCGCTGCCGCCGTGGGTGACGATGGCCACTTTGCCCGCCGCCTTGGGCGTCGCGCGCACGACCAGATTGTTGCCTTCCAGCTTGATCTTCTTGGCGTACGCCGCGGCATAGCCCTCCAGAAGCTCGCTGACGAGATTGTCCGGATCGTTGATGAACTTCTTCATGCCACTCTCACTCCCATCGCCTCGGTCCCACGCTCGGCGGTGGCCCCCAGGGCCAACGGTCCGCGTCGCGTGCCCTTGGCTCAGCCCAGTTGGATGTACTCGAGGTTGACGCCGTCCTTGACCAGGAACGCGACGGTCACGCCGGGCATGACCTCCATCGGCGCGTTGAGGATCTTCTCCTCGCCGGCCAGGGCCGCCTGGATGTCCTCGACCTGATAGGCCACGTGCGGCCCACGCCGCAGCGACTCGTGGAGGACACTGTCGTGCTCGAAACGAACGTACTCGAAGCACAGCGGATGCGCCGAGGGGTCGGTCACGTGGACACCGGCGGCTTCGATGTACGTGGTTTCCGGCAGGCGCTCTTGGGTCGGCACGCCGACGTGAAGGAACTGCATCGTGAACACTCCTGACCAGGTGATTGCCCATCGTGCGCGAGAGGGCGGACACGGGCCATTCACCGCGCGAGTCTGCCCGATCAATATCCCTGCGTCAAGGGCTTCCACCGCTGATCGCGCTATGCTACCATACTCTCGGCGCGGGGATGTGGTATCGATATCGGGAACCTCGCCCCGAGATGGTTCGTCCCCAAGCACGTTTCGCAGGAATCAAGAAACCATGCGCAAGTCTATCTCCATGATGCTCGTCGGCGCGCTTGCGGGCGCTGTCGTTCTCTGGTCCGGTGGTCGGGTGGAGGCCCAGCAGGGCAACGCTCACGCGCCGGTCGCCATCGCCGCCGACACCGCGGGCACCCGGCTCTGGGTGGCGGAATCGGATGGGCGGCGCCTGGTGGCGCTCGACGCCGGGGGCAAGCAGTTGGCCCAGGTCGCGTTGCCGGGACCGGCGACGGGTCTGGCCCTCAACCGCGATGCCTCGACGGCCTTTGTGACCATGGGCGACAGCTCGGTGGCGGCGTTCGATGCCGCGACGCTCAAGGCGCGCGGCACCTGGCAGTCCGGCTACGGCGTGTCCGGCCCGGTGGTCAGCCCCGACGGCGCCACGGTCTATGTGTGCCTGCGCTGGACCGCCGAAGTGGCGGCCATCGACGCCAAGACCGGCAAGGAGCGCGCGCGCATCAAGGTGCTGCGCCAGCCGACCGTCGCGGCCATCACGCCCGACGGCGCCAAGCTCTACGTGGCCAACCTGCTGTCGGTCGACCCGTCGACCGCGCCGACCGTGGCCGCCGAAGTGAGCATCGTCGACACCAAGACCAACAAGGTCAGCGGCCAGGTGCGGCTGCCTGACGGCAGCCACTCGCTGCGCGGCATCGCGCTGGCGCCCGATGGCAAGACGGTCTATGTGGCGCACCTGCTGTCGCGCTACCACCTGCCCACCACGCAGCTCGAGCGCGGCTGGATGAACACCAACGCGCTGTCGCTCATCGACACTGCCACGGACAAGCGCATCAACACCGTGCTGCTCGACGAAGTGGACCGCGGCTCCGCCAACCCGTGGGCCGTGGGTGTCTCCGCCGACGGCGCGACGCTGTGCGTCACCTCGGCCGGGACCCACGAGGTCAGCCTGATCGACACCGCCGCGCTGCGCAAGAAGCTGGACGAGGCCGCCAAGGCCTTCGCCGCCAAGACGCAGACCACCGCGGTCGCCGTTGACGGCTACACCGAGACCGACGGCGTGTCCGAGGACCTGACCTTCCTGCTGGGCATGCGCCGGCGGGTGGCTCTGCCCATCAACGGCCCGCGCAGCATCGCCGTGGCCGGTGGCAAGGCTTTCTCGGCGGGCTTCTACAGTGACAACATCGCCATGGTCGACCTGGCCAGCAGCAAGGTCGAGTCGGCCAAGCTGTTGCCCGAAGTGCCCATGAGCGAAGTGCGCCGCGGTGACATGTTCTTCGCCGACGCCTCGCTCTGCTTCCAGAACTGGCAGAGCTGCTCCAGCTGCCATCCCGACACGCGCGCGGACGGCCTCAACTGGGACCTGCTGAACGATGGCATCGGCAACCCCAAGAACACCAAGAGCATGCTCTACACGTTCAAGACGCCGCCGGCCATGAGCCTGGGCGTGCGCGAATCGGTCGAGGCGGCGGTGCGCGCCGGTATCCGCGTCATCCAGTTCGCCGTGCGGCCCGAAGAGGACGCCAAGGCCATCGACGAGTACCTCAAGTCGTTCAAGCCGCAGGCCAGCCCCAAGCTGGTCAACGGTAAGCTGAGCGCCTCGGCGCAGCGCGGCAAGGCGCTGTTCGACAACAAGGACGTCGGCTGCTCGAGCTGCCACGAGGGCCCGCTGTTCACTTCGCTCAAGCACTACGACGTGGGCCTGGGCATCGGCAGCGAGGCCGGCAAGCCGTTCGACACGCCGACTCTCATTGAGGCCTGGCGCACCGGTCCCTACCTGCATGATGGTCGCGCGGCCACGCTGCTCGACGTGATCACCAAGTGCAATCCCAACGACAAGCACGGCAAGACGTCGCAACTGAACAAGCAGCAGTTGGCGGACCTGGCCGAGTACGTCGGTTCGCTCTGAATCTCGACGGGAACCACCCGATAGATGTATTGGGCGAGTAGCCCACGCGAGCACGGCGGCGGACCGCCGGGAGTGGACCATGCGTTGTGTCGGTGAGTTGACCGAATACGATATCACCCTGGCTGCGCAGCCAGGGGAGACCCTGGAGCAGATGGTTGGCCGGCTGGCCGAGCAGCTGCACTCGGCCGATGCCGAGATGCTGCGGCTCGTGGCGCTGGCGCCGGTCGGTATGAAGGACCGGCTCGACGGTGCGTTGGCCGATGCCTTCGGCGAGGTGGACTGGCCGGTGACGCAGCTCTGCGGCGTGGGCACCGTGCCCGAGGGTCAGGTGCTGGGCCTGCAGGCCCATGCGCTGGCCGGCGCCGTCATCGACCGAGTCGAGTACGAAGGTCGCCCGATCGGCAGCATGTACAGCGATGGCTACGCGCAGTACGTGCTGTTGGGCAACCTGTTCGATCCCGACCTGAGCAAGAGCCGCTACGACCAGTGCCGGGGCACCTTCGAGTTCATGGAGCAGGTGCTCGACCCGCTGGGCATGGACTTCCACAACATCGTGCGCACCTGGCTCTTCGCCGATCGCATCCTGGAGTGGTATGGCGACCTGAACAAGGCCCGCAGCAGCTTCTTCACCGACCGTGGCGTGTTTGGCCGGCGCGTGCCGGCCAGCACCGGTGTCGGTATCGGCAACCCGTTTGGCGCCGCCATGGTGACCGACGTGTTGGCCATGCTGCCGGCCGAGACCGACGGCTGCGTCGCCGAGCCGACTCCGTCGCCGCTGCAGTGCGCGGCGCTCGACTACGGCAGTGCCTTCAGCCGCGCCATGGAGCTGCGCGTGCCCGGCAGTCGCCGACTGCTCATCAGCGGCACCGCCAGCATCGAGCCAGGCGGCGCCACGGTGCATGACACCATCGACGAGCAGATCGACTGGACCATGCAGGTGGTCGAGGCCCTGCTGCGCTCGCGCGGCATGGACCACGGCGACGTCTGTCGAGCCATCGTTTACTACGCCAACCCCGACTGGTTCGGCAAGTTGGAGGAGTGGCAGACGGCGCACGACGTCGACCTGTACCCGGCGACCAACGCCCAGGCCGATATCTGCCGCGACGACCTGCTGTTCGAGATCGAACTCGACGCCGAAATCGCCGAGTAGGGGCCGCCGCCCGGATCCCCATGGAGCACAGCCGCCCTCGGCGGTGCGTTGGTCGAGAGGCCGCGCACAGCCGAGGGCGGTTCTGTCTTCAGGTGGCAAGGTGCCGGGTCTGATCCGCTCACCGGCCACTACGCCAGCGAAACCACCCGGCCTTCGCGCGCTGACTCATAGGCGGCCTTGACATAGGCCAGATTGTCCCGCGCCGCCGGGGCGCTGGACAGCGGCTGGGCGCCGGTCGCCACGCAGCTGACGAAATCCTCGATCGGTCCGGCCATCCACGCGCCGGGCGGCAGCTCGATGGTCTGCTCGCCATCGCGGTCGCTGCGCAGCTCAAGCCGGCCACGATGCGCCGTGAGACTGCCCGCCGTGCCCAGCACGCGCAGCGGCATGCCCGGCGTGTGGCGGCTGGAGGCTGAGATGGTCAGCACCGAGAGCACGCCGTCGCGATGGCGCGCGGTCACCGCCGCCACGTCCTCACCGGCGTAGCAGTCGCGCACGCGCCGGGTCAGACAGCTCATTTGCTCCGGCAGGCCGGCGTAGTGCAGCAGGTAGTCCACGTAGTGGATACCACCGTCGACCAGGGCGCCGCCGCCCATGAGGTGCTCGTCGAACCGCCAGTCGGTGGTCAGGTACTCGTTGCCCTGCCACCAGGCCATGGTGACCTGCACAGCCAGCACATCGCCTATGCAGCCGGTGTCGACCAACTCGCGAGCGCGCGGCACCAACGGGTCATAGCGGCACGACTCGGCGATGAGCAGCGTGCGGCCCGACCGCTCGGCCGCCGCGATCATGGCGTCGGCGTCCTCCAGCGTGTGCGCGATGGGCTTCTGGCACATGACATGCTTGCCGGCGGCCAGCGCGGCCTCGGTGAACGGCCGGTGCAGGTGGTGCGGCAGGCAGAGGTCCACGGCATCGATGGCGGGGTCGGCCAGCATGGCCTCGAAGGCCAGCACCGACGCACCCGACTTCGTCGCGGCGGCCTGCGCCTTGTCCGCATCCACGTCCGCCACGGCGACCACGCGCGCGTGCTCGCCCACTTGCGCCCAAGTGTCGAGATGCGCGCCACTGATGATGCCGCACCCGACCAGCCCGACTCGTATCACACGTCTCTCCCAGCACGCACACCAAGCCTGCGGGGACGCGCCACGATGGCCGTCCCCGCGGGCTTCGCCGTACCTACTTGACCTCGGCCACGACGCCCGAGCGCAGCACCACCGGCCCCAGCATACCCGACGGCAGCAGCTCGGAGTCCTTGGTGTAGTGGCGCCAGGTGGTCCAGGTGTAGCGACCGTCGTTGGGCTTGGGCTTGCCGTCGAGTATCCACTGCGGCCAGGCCAGCAGGCGGCCGTCACCGCCCCACTGCCGGCCGTCGTCGATCTGCTCGTCACCAATGAGGCGGTTGGGCCACAGGTTGGTCACGCGCACGCGGATGTCGTTGCTGCCGGCCTTGGCCACGCCCGTCAGGTCATAGCGGAACGGCGGCTTCCAGAGCACGCCCTGGCTCTTGCCGTTGACGAACAGCTCGGCGAAGTTGACCACCCGGCCCAGGTCGAGCACCAGCCTTCGGTTGGCGCCCACCCAGTCGGCGGGCACATCGAGGTTGCGCTGATACTCGGCGGTGCCCGAGAAGTAGCGCACGCCGGCCTCGGTGTGCTCGGTCCAGGAGATCAGCTTGTCCAGCGTGACGCTCGCCGGCGCACCCCAGTTGGGTGGGAACGACAGCTTCCACGGCCCGGGCACGGCCGCCTGGCGCGGGCCGGTGGCGATGTCGAGCTTGGCCGTCTTGCCACCGCTGAGCCCGAACTCGAACGCGCCGGGCGCCCACGCGGTCAGCCTCGGCCGCCCGTTGGCGCCGATGGCCAGGTCATAGGGCTCGGGCAGCAGCGTCGCGCCGCCGCTGCTGGCCGGCAGCGTCAGCACCGCGTTCTCCGCCACGCGCGCCGAGCGGCGCACGCCGTTGAGGCGGTACTCGACGCGCGTCTCCTTGACGGTCATGTTGGCCGGGTCACCGGCCAGGTCGTTGCCGCATTGCAGCTGCAGGCGGCCGTTCTTCACCGCGTCGTTGAGGATCTTGGTGACGTCGACGAACTGGGCCTGCGGCTCCTCGCCTTCCACCAGGCCATAAACCGCCTTCTCGACAGTGGCGCCGGCGGGCACTTCCAGGTTGCTGTTCTCCTCGACAACCACGGTCTTCTGCTGGCCGTTGAGGGTGTAGACGACCTTGAGCGACTTGACCACCTGGTTGGCGGGGTCGGAGCCGGCCATGGCGTTGGTGGCGGGGATGGCGCGCTGGCCGGCGGCCACCATGGCGCGCACCTTCTCGGTGACGTCGACGCGGTCGCCGGCTTCGGGGAACACGCCATAGCGCGCCGAGTCGATGATCAGCTCGTCCGGCTTGGCGGCTTCGACGCCGGGCGCGGTCATGGCCTCGCCGGTACGCGCCACACTGGCCACGCCCACGGCGCCACCCAGCGGCTTACGGAAGACCACGAACACCGAGCCGCGGCCTTCGAAGGGCAGCGTGACCCGCGTGCGGCCATCGACCCGCTGCCACAGCGGCGCGGGCTCGATGACGCCGGTGTCGGCGTGGAACAGTTCGGGCAGCAGGTTGCCGACGCGGAACGTGGCGCTGAGTTCGTGCGAGCGGTCGGACCAACTGGCCAGGAAGTAGATCTCCTGGTTGCCCGCACGGCGGTGCAGCCAGCGCATCGAGCCGGCCTCTGGCCCGGCGAACTCCAGGTCGGGGCTGAGCTTCATGTCGGTCAGCACCGCCGCCAGCGGCTTGCCCCACACCAGCGTGCCGCGGCCGACGGCGCGCTGGGTCTTGGTCTTGCCGTCCAGGTCGCCCCAGACCGCTGACGCCAGCTTCTGCACCTCGGCATCGCTGCCGGGCTTCAGGCTCGGGCTGCGGCTCGGCTTGGGGCCGACCACCGTGGCGCCGGCTTCCAACAGTGCCTGCACCTTGGCCAGCGACTCGGGCAGCATGGTGTCCGACTCCGGCAGCACCAGCACCCGGTAGCGGCTGCCATGCGGCAGCGTCAACTGGCCGTCGGCCACCTTCAGCCGGCCTAGGATGGTCGGGTCGGCGCAGTCGTAGTCGTAGCCGGCCGGCAGCGTGCCGCGGCCCACGGCGTTGTTGGGCGAGTTGTCGCCCACGAAGACCAGCGCATCGGCGGCATAGACGCCCGACTGCAGCAGGAACTGGCCGCGCGCGAGGTACTTGGTCCAGGCCGGGGCCTGTTCCCACCAGGTGATGGGCCACTCGAAGTGCATGCCCCAGCGGCTCATGGTCATGCCCGGCTTCAGGTCGGTCCAGGGCTGATGGGCATAGCGGTGGAAGATGAAGCGGCTCACGCCGGCGCACCACATGCGGTCGCCGAGCGCCTTGATGGACCACGGGTCGTTGCGCCAGGCGCCGTTCTCGGGGCTGGCGGTGAACGATTCCGCGCCGACCACGCTGCGGCCATAGGTGTGGGCGATGGAGCCGGCCAGTTTGCCGCCGAACTCATCGCCGCCACTGCCCGACCAGAATTCGGTCATGGGCAGCGTGGCATAGCCGCCGGCTGTCAGGCCGTCGAAGTTACCATTGCCATAGGGCTCAGCCGCGAGGCTCATGCCACGTTGCGCGGCCAGCTCGGCGAAGCGCCCGTAGTAGTTTTCGTCGAACAGCTCTCCCAGCGTCCGGCGCACGTCCCACAAGAAGCGCTCGCTGACGGCCAGGCTGTCCACCACGCGGCCGGTCATGGCCGGCAGGTAGAGCTTGGGGTCGTAGCCGCGGCGCTTGGTGAACTCGGCGGCGAACTTGGGGGTCCAGGTCTGGAAGCCGACCTCATAGCTGTCGATCAACGTCTGCGTGAGCGACTTGCCCACAAACGGCTCGCAAGCGTCGAGGATGGGCTTGAC
This sequence comes from Armatimonadota bacterium, assembly GCA_016235455.1. Classification (GTDB taxonomy): domain Bacteria; phylum Armatimonadota; class UBA10988; order UBA10988; family UBA10988; genus UBA10988. Next base: position 49,625 of record JACRKZ010000069.1, read on the forward strand.
GCCCTTGTCCCAGAAGGAGGTCACGGCCTCGTAGCTGAGCTTGTCGACCTCCAGCCCGCGGCCCGGCTCGGGCGAGGGATGGTTGTCCTTGCCGGTGCAGGTGTGGCCCAGGCGCAAGATGGTCCAGTCGCCCGTGGGCGCGTCCCAGTCCAGCGTGCCATCGGCGGCGCACTTGTCGCTCAGGTCGATCATCTGCGCGCGGTCGAGGCGCGCGTCGGCGTCGACTTCGGGACCGGCGGCGGGCGGCTGGTTGTCGGCGCGGTCGAAGCCGGCCTTGCGCGGCCAGTCGTCGATGCGCGCGGCGCCGCTCAGGTCGACCTCGGCCAGCGCCACGGCGCGCGCGCGGCTGTCGAAGCCGGTGAAGCGCACGCGCCAGACCTTGGCGCGGGCGGCGGCGAAGGTGGTCGAGGCGCGACCACCCTCGGCCGAGATGGCGAACACGTCGACCCGGCGGAAGTTCGTGCCGTCGTCCGACGCCTCCAGCACGCCGCGGTGCGCCTGGCGACCGGGTCCGCCCTGAATGGTCAGCGAGCGCGCCGCGAACGGCGCGGCGAAGGCGAAGGTGAGGGCCAGCTCAGTGCCTGCCGCGGGCTTGGCCAGCGTCACCGCGGTGCCGTTGTTGCCGTCTGTCAGCCGCGCGAAGTCGACGGCCGTCGCGGGCGCGGGCGTGACCGTCACGGTCGGCTTGGCCTCGGCCAGAGAGTGCTGCTCGGCGCGCGGCGTGGGGAAGGCCAGCACGGCGATGGGCACGTAATGGTTCTGCACCTTCTGCGGCTGGGCCAGCGGCGCCTTGGGCCGACCGGGCCCGACCAGATGCGCCTCGGTCCACACCAGCTTCTGCATACCCTCGGCCGGGGTGACCCACGGTCCGCCCGACGACGACCAGCCGGCGCAGTTGTGGAAGCACATCTCCAGCCCGTTGCGGTCGGCCTCGGAGATGGCGTGGCGGAACAGCTTGATCCACTCGGGGCTCAGGTAGTTGACCCGGCCCGCGGGGATGCCGTCGTCGACGTTGAAGATCTGCGCGCCGCCCAGACCGACCTTGCGCATCTCCTCGATGTCCTTGGTCAGGCCGGCGGCGGTGATGTTGCCGTTCATCCAGTGCCACCAGGTCTGCGGCTTGGCGGCCCGCGGCGGGTCGGCGAACCCGGCGGTCAGGTCCTGCGCGGCCAGCGGCGCCAGGGCCAGCAGCAGGGCGGCGGTCAGTAGTCGGAGCAGTCGGCACGTGCGCATTGGTCGGTCCCCGTGTGGTCTTGGGGCAGGGTTCCGCGGCGAACGGCTGAGTCCTTCCAGTCTCCTCGATGCCCGAGCGGATCCCTACCGGTACTTGGCGCGAGATGTTACTTGCTGTGAAGGGAAGGCCGCCCGGGTGGCGAAGCGGGTGCGGCACAAGGCGGGAACCCATGGCTGTAGCGTGGCTGGCCGAGACCACGGCGGCGGACGCTGTCGTGAACCTGGCGTGCGACTTCGGCTACGCCACCGCGCGCGACGGCGAGGTGGCAGAGCGCGTGCGCGTGATGTTGCGGCTGGCTGAACAGGGCGCCGAAGCCAACCACGATCTGCTTCGTGCGCTACGCATCGCCGAGGCCGAGGCGCTGGCGGGCCTCTGTGACCGCTGGTTGCACTGGTCTGGTGCGGCGCCCGCGCTCAACCGCACGCCCACGGCACCGACGGCCCATGGCGCGGCCAACGACGCCGTGCGCTGGGTGCTCCGTCTGACCGAGGCCGCACAGGCCCGTGCGCAGAGCCTGAGGACGGCGAGCTCCGAGTCGATCGGGCGATGCGGAGTCGCGCCGCTGAGCGCCGTCGATCGCGTGCTGGCCGCCGCGCTCGCGGCGCAGGTCCGACCCGCCGCCGGTGGCGAGTTCGGCGAGTCGCTGGCAGGCTACCTGGCGGCGGTGGCAGCGCCCCTGGGCACGCCGCCAGAGAGCTTCGGCGCGCTGTGCCAGGGCTGGTGGCTCAGCCTGCTGGCCCACCGGTTCCGGCGGGAGTTCGCACCTGATGGGCGGCCTCGGGCCTGCTATCAGTCGGACCTACTGGCCCGCATCGGCCAAGCCGAACTCGTGCCCGAACGGCTCGCTGAGCGTGATGGCCAGATGGCGCAAGCGCTGGCGGTGCTGGCCGAATGGCGTCTCACGAGCCCAGACGTCACGGCGTCCAGGGACGACCAGGATGGGCAGGCAAGCCGCCTCACCGAGGCCTGGTCCACGCTCGATGGCTGGCTTGGCGAGCTGGTCGGCGTCTCCTGGCACGTGGGCGCCAGCCGCTGGCGACGCGGCCGGCTCCACACCCAGTTCCACGTCGTGGCCACGAGCTCGTCGCTGCCACCGGTCTACGCCGCTGTGCCCGTGCCGGCGCCACCCAACGCGGACCACTTCGCCGAGCGCGAGGCCGATGTCGAGGCCATCGTCGCGGCGTTGGCGGCGCGATGCCCGGTGGCCCTGCTCGGTCCGGCCGGCATCGGCTTGACCAGCCTGGCGGCCGCAGCCCTGGCTGATCCGCGCGTGGCTGGACCGGGCGCCGACCGGCGGTACTACGCCGACCTGAGGCGCGCGGCCGCCGCTGATACCATCGTGTCCACAGTGGTCGCGGCGTGCGGCGTGAAGCCGAGCGGCGCCGACACGAGCAGACTCGTCGCGCATCTGGCCCAGTCGCCGGCGGCCTTGGTGCTCGACCACGCCGACGCCGCGCTGCGGCTCGGTGCCAAGGTGGTCGATGACCTGCTGCGGGCCCTGACGGGCACGCCTGGCCTGGGCCTGATCGTCGCCCTGCGCGGCGAACCGCGAACGCCTGACGAGACGCTGTCGGGCTTCAGGCAGGTCAGACCGAGGCTGCTGAGTCCTGACGCCGCCCTGGGGCTGTTTCGCCGACTGACTGACCGGCCGAGCGGCGACAACGCCGTCCTGCGCGGCCTGTTGGCCAAGGTCGACGGCCTGCCGCTGGCGGTAACGCTGCTGGCGGCAGCGGCCCGGCTCGAGCCCGACCTGGCCGCGCTGGCGAGCCGCTGGGACAGCGAGCGCGCCCGCCTGACGCGCTCCGGCGCGGGCGGCATCGTCACTGGTCTGGACATCGCGGTCGCCGTGGCCCTGGCCAGCGAACAGCTCACCGACCAGGCCAAGCGCCTGTTGCGTGCGCTGGCTGAGCTGCCCGACGGTCTGGGCGATGACGACCTGGCGGAGCTCTACCCCCATGATGGGCGGCGATGCGCGCGCTGCCTGCGTGCTCATGCGCTGCTGGACGAGACGGCCGGCCGGCTGAGGCTGCCGGGCGCGGTCGCCGAGCGGGCGCGCGCGCAGTTGCCGCCCGATGAGGTCGAGCACGACCGCGTCGCCGAGCACTTCGCGGCGCTGTCCGAGGCGGGCAAGATGATCGGCCGCGACGGCGCTGCCGAAGTGGTGGCGCGCCTGGCGGCCGAAGCGGGCAACATCGAGGCCGCGTTGCACTGGTTGGTGGACCGGCGGCCTGTCGCCGTGCTGATGACCGCCTTCGACGGCTACGCCGAACTGGTCCGCTTCACGGGCATCGGATCCGAGGCGCCACTGCGACGCGCGGCGGCCCGGGCCGAGGCCGCGGGCGACACCTATGGCGTGGCGGAGGCGTTGCTCGAGCTGGCGCTGACGGCTTCCGGGCGCGGCGACCGCCCTGCCGCCCGATCACACTACGAGCACGCGCTGCTGAACTACCAACGCATGGGCGACCTGCGGGGTCAGGCCAACTGTGTCAGGGGCCTGGGTAACATAGCGCTCGACGGCGTGGACGCCATGACGGCACGGGCACACTACGAGCAGGCGGTGCCGCTGTACCAGCAGGCGGGTGACGTTGTCGGGCAGGCGGGTTGCGAGGAGGGGCTCGGCCGCGCGGCGCTGCTTCGCTCGGACTACGCCTCGGCACGCGCTCATTTCGAGCAGGCACTGCCGTTGTATGAGCGGGCCGCGATCGCCGTGGGCCAGGCCAACTGCCTGCACAGCCTCGGCGAACTGGCGATGGAGCGCGCGGACCATGCCGAGGCCGGAGTTCGCTACGGGCAGGCGCTGCCGCTGTACCAGCAGATCGGCGATGCTCACTCGCACGCGCATTGCCTTCAGGCGCTGGGCGAGGTGGCGCTGGCCGGCTCGCGGTTCAAGACGGCCATGGCCCGCTTCGAGCAGGCCCTGGCTGCCCACGAGCAAGCTGGCTCCGTGCTGGGTCAGGCCGGCGCCGTGCGCCGCCTCGGCGACCTGGTCAAGGGCTTCTGGGACCACCCGACCGCGCGCCGACACTACCAGCAGGCGCTGGCGATGTACGAGAGTGCTGGGGCCGACCTTGGCCGGGCGTGGTGCGAGATAGCGCTGGGCGATGTGGCTCGTGACAGCGGCGACCTCGCCGGCGCGCGGCTCGGCTTTGAGCGTGCCGCGGAACTGGCCCTGCGCGCGGCCGCCCCGAGCGCCGCGGCCATGGCCCACCTGCGCCTGGCGGCCATCGCCGCCGACGGCGCGGAGTGTGCCCAACAGCAAGCCATGGCGGTCGAGTTGCTGGGCGCCGACGGCCGCGATGTCCAGCCGGCGCAAGTGGCCATGCTGACCCGCCAGCACCGCCAGCGGTCGCGTGTCGCCCTGCGCCGGTGGATTGCACGCCTGTTCTGGGCCGCTTTGCGCGAGTGAGCGCCGGGCTCTACGCCTTCGCCGCCAACCGCGCCTCAATGCTTTCCCGCAGCTTCGTGGCCTCGGGGATGATGCTGCTGAAGGTCACCGCGCCGTCGATGATGATGGTCGGGATGGACTTCACGCCCAGCGCCATCATGAGCGGGATGGTGTCGTCTTCCTTGAGCTTGTGCTCCACCCAGCGCACCTGCCCGCCAAACTGCGCCTCCACGGCCCGGACCGCTTCGACCATGTACTGGCACGGCGCGCACGACAGCGAGTCGAGCGTGACCACCTCCACCAGCACCTCGCCCGGCTTAGTGTAGTCGGGCAGCTCGATGGTCACCGCGGCCGCCTCCTTCGCCGCGATCTCGCCGGTGAAGTCGCCGTGGACCACCTCGGCCACCGCCGCCACGTTCTCGGGCTTGGTGTCATAGGGCATGTCGCAGCCGGGCGCCAGCACGTAGCCGGTGGCGCCGCCGAGTTCGATGCACTGACGCGCCGCGCGGCGGGCGTCGTCGGTGTTGCCCAGCAGCAGCACGGTGGTCAGCGGGATGTTGCCACCAAAGGCTACGCCGTGCGCGCGGGCCACCTCGCCCATGGCCACCAGGTCGATCTGCTCGTCGACGAACAGCGCGTCGGGCTTCGTGGCACACATGCCCGGCACGTTGCGCCAGGCATCGCCACACACGAACAGCGCGGTCGTGGCACCGACCGCCGCCCAACGCTGCCACAGCGGCGCGGCGACGGGAGCAATGAACTGGGCGAAGTGCGCCGGCGAGATCTGGCTGGTCATGGGGTCGACCGCCGCCACCACGTCGCAACCCGCCTCGCGGTACCACTCGCCAACGCGCCCGGCGATGTCGGCGCAGTAAGCCAGCAGCGCGTGAATGCGTTCCTCGTTGAGCACCATCTCCAGGAAGATATCCGAGCCCAGCAGGTGCAGCGCGAGGGTGAAGGGGCCGGTGACCAGCCCGAACAGCGCCACCTCGTCACCCACCCGCGCTCTCGCGCGGCGGATGGCCTCGATCACCACCGGCAGGCGGCCTGAGTCCGGCGTGATCTCGGGCAGGTCGCTCAGATCGAGCCCGTGGGCCAGCGGATGGCTGTTGACTGCGGGCGGGTTCTCGCTCGACCAGACCAGTTCGCAGCCCAGCGCCTCGGCTTCCACCTGCAGATCGAAGACCACGGGCAGCCCGTCGGCGCGATAGCGCTCGGCCGCGGTGGCCACGCCGGTGGCGATGTACTCGGGATCGCGCAGGTAGACATCGGCCGGCAGGTGCAGCAGCTTGCCACCATGGCAACCCACATAAGGGACCCACGGTGTGCGCGGCGTCGGGCGGCAATGCAGGGCGTCCAGCAGCAGTTCGCGGCGGGTCTGAGCCATCGAAGGTCTCCAGGCTGCCGAGCGCACGCGCCTAAGCTCGGGACGTGCGCCATCCTTGGCAGCCCTCAGGCTGTTTTGGTTAGGGTGAAAGCCCAGCGGCACGCGCCGTGGCGCGAGCCGCTGGGCTGAGCCAAGATGGCTCGGCAAAAGGAAGACTAGGCGATGAGCGCCTTGAGCATATCGACGCAGCTACCGGCGTCCGGCGAGTAGCCGTCGGCACCGATCTCGTCGCAGTAGGCCTGGGTCACCGGCGCGCCGCCGATGATGACCTTGACACCGTCCTTGAGGCCGGCTTCCTTGAGCGCCTCGATGGTGCGGCCGATGTTCGGCATGGTGGTCGTCAGCAGGGCCGACAGAGCCACCACCGACGCACCGTCGGACACGGCTTCGATGAACTTCTCGGGCGACACGTCGACGCCCAGGTCCATGACCTTGAAGCCGGCGCCCTCGAGCATCATGGCCACCAGGTTCTTGCCGATGTCGTGAAGGTCGCCCTGCACCGTACCGATGGCCACCGTGGCCAACGCGGGCATGTCGCCTTCCTTCAGGAACGGCTTGACCAGCGCCATGGCGCCCTTCATCGCGCGAGCGGCGATGAGCACCTCGGGCACGTAGAACTCGTTGTTCTTGAACTTCTCACCCACCACCAACATGCCGGGAATGAGTCCGTCGTTGACGATGGCGCTCGGCGCGGTACCCTCGTCCAACGCCTCTTGGGTCAGCCGCGTCGCTTCGGGCAGATTGCCGCCGATCACGGCCTCCTGCATGCTGTTGAAGTCTGCCATTGGTCACCTTCCTCTGACATGGACCGCGCCGCCACACGCGGCGCTTGGCCCAGCGGTCATTCTAGTGGCCAGCGACCGCGCAGGGGAAGTACCTGAGGGCCCCATGAGCACGAAGTTACCAGGCAGAGCACGAAACTACCAGAAGACGGTGAGAATCAGCGAGTCGCGTCGATGCGGCTGGGGCGCGGCGTGGGGTCTGTGGCCGGGGCTGGCGTCAGGTGGCCCATGGCGATGGCCAACGAGAGCTCGGTCAGCGTCAGGTCGCGGAAGCTGGCGCCGTTGTCGTGGGTGATGCTGATCGTCTGGCGCGGATCGAGCCCGGCCAGGTGGGCGCGCAGGTCGTCCACGCCGACTCGTCGCGGCAGGCCGTGGTCGACCAGCGCGATGCCTCGCCCATTGATCAGCCAGATGCTGGTCTCGGTGTCGATCTGCGCCTCCGCGTCCTGGTCGCGGCACCAGTCGAGCAGTTCCTCTGGTTCTATCATCCTTTGCGGGCCTCTTTCCCTTAAGCATAGGGCCCATGCGTAACGTCAACGCGAACCGCGTGTGATCCGCGCGTAGCGGCGGCCCAAATGGGAACCGCCATCCGGCGAGCCGGATGGCGGTTCCCAGACCTAGGAGGCCACTCAGCGCTTACGCACCGCCATGGGCCGCGGCAGCGGCCGGAGCGGCCGGCGCCGGCGTCTTGGCAGCCGGAGCCGCCGGCGCAGCCGGGGCGGCCGGAGCAGCCGACTTGGCAGCCGGAGCAGCAGGGGCAGCGGGGGCCGGAGCGGCCGGAGCGGCAGCCTTGGCGGCCGGAGCGGCCGGAGCAGCGGCAGCCGACGCCGCGGGGGCCGCGGGGGAGGCCGGCGCGGCAGCCGACGGCGCCGCCGGGGCAGCAGCGGCAGCCGGAGCAGCCGTCTTGCTGTCGGTCTTGGGCTCGGCGGCGGCAGCCACCAGGGCGAGGATGCTGCTGGTCTTGGGCTCGACGTTGGCGCCGGCCTTGACCATCTCCTCGACGGCCGCGACCAAGTTGGCCAGAATGTCCAAGCGGGCGTCCTTCTTGTCACCCAGAACGCTGTCCTTCAGGCGCGCGCTGTCCTTCTTCACCGCGTCCAGCAGCGCATAGGCCTGCTCGAGCATCTCGGTGGCCAATGCTTCGCTGGCCTTGAGCTCGGGCATGACCGGCGCGGCCGGCACTTCGGCAGCCGGCGCAGCCGCGGCGGCTGGAGCTGCGGGCTTGGGGGCCGACTTGGCGATAGCGGAGGCCGGGATGGGACCCTTGGCCTTGATGCCCTGCTTGGCCGAGAGGCCGAAGCTGGCCAACTGGGCGGCCTGCACCGTGCGGCTCATGCTCTCGGCGAGCAGCTTCTCCGCCTCGTCCTTCTGCATCTTGCTGGCGATCTTCTTCTTGGCGACCTTGGCCGGACTATCGGCGTCAAGCCCCGCGGGCGGGGTCTTGCTGCAGCCAGCGACCAAGATCGACAACGCCAACGCCACCGTCGGCGCGGCAACGCGCGTGAAGAGCTTCATGGTTTCCATCTTCCTGCCGCGGGCCCTCTGGCGGGGCGCCGGCGGCGACATACGGACCGGTCGATGTCGATCCCTGACAGGTGTGCGACCGCCGCGGATCTCCCCAGGCCTAGCCTAGCCCGCCCGGCGTTACCCACCAGGTCGCCTCCCGACCGCAGGCGACGTATTGGAGTATACGGACCCCGCTTGCCGGTGTCAACGGATCACGACGTGGCATGACTCTGCGTTGGCCGGCCCAGGCGCCGGGTCCGGCGTGCCGCGACACTCGCTGCACCGACTCGCCGCCGCTGGCCCGCCGACTCGCGCCGCCGGCCGCGCCACACGATCAGAGGCCCGACCAGCGCCAACTTGCGGTTGACAGATGCAAACGGGTGTTCCAGACTGGGTGTGGCAAGGAGACAGGACATGGACTGGAAGAGCCTGCTGGGCAGCCTGCTGGCCCGCGAGTACCGCGCGGCCGAGGGGTTGTTGGGCAAGTTGACCGACGCGGATCTGACCTGGAAGCCGGCGACCGAGAACAACTGGATGACCGCCGGGCAGTTGGCGCACCACGTGGGCGATGCCTGTGGGATGCTGTTCGTCGGTTTCATCAGCGGTCAGTGGCCCTGCCCCGAGGGCGTTGACCCAGAGAACATGAAGCCCGAAGACATGCTGCCGCCGGCCGAGAAGCTGCCGACGGTGGCGACCGTGGCCGAGGCGCTGGCGCGGCTGGCCGCTGATCGCGAAGCGGCGCTGGCGGCGTTGGCCGGGTGCGATGACAGCCGTTTCGGCGATCCGACGCCGGCGGCCTGGGATCCGACGCCGATCCCGCTGGGCGAGCGGCTGCTGCAGGGCGTGGAGCATCTGGCCAGCCACAAGACGCAGTTGTTCTACTACCTCAAGCTGCGCGGCGTGCCGGTGCACACCGGTGATCTGTGGGGCATGGCGTAGCTACGGGTTGACCAGCCGCCCGTCGCCCGTACGCACGAGCCGCGTGGGGGCGACGGCGGCTGGCGCCAGCCCGGTCTGCGGGCGCGGGCTGCCCAGCACGACGCGGCCCGGCAGGGAGAGTGTCGGCGTCTGGGCGGGTGCCTGGGCCGGCAATATCACGCGGGTCATGGGGATGGGCAGCAGGTCGGCTGGCGGCGCGAGCGGGTCGAGCAGGCCCGACCAAGCGCCCCACAGGCCGGGCATCACATCCACCGGGGCGGAGGCCAGGCGCGGCGTCTCGCCGTTGGTGGTCAGCCAGCCGGTGACCAGCGGCGCGAGCGGCGGCATGGGCGGCAGGCCCATGGCCAGCGCGATGCGGTCCGGCGTGATCATGTCCGGCTCGAGCGCCATGCCGCCGGCCGCCGGCTCGGTAAGCACGCCGAGCAGTGGGATGGTGGTCAGCGGCGGAGCGGCGGCCTGCGGCGCGTCCGTCGGGCGGAGCGGCGCCGCGGTGCGCACGGGCTGCGGCAGCGGCCGGGGCGGCGTCAGCCGGGCTGGGGCCTCGGCCGGCCGCGCCACCGGCGCCTCCGCCGGCTGTGCCAGAGGCAGGCTCGGCGGTTGCGGCGTCGGGCGGGCCGGCGGCTGCGCCGTGGGTTGGGTTGGCGGTGGAGCTGTGGGCGGTGCGACGGGCAGCGCGGTCGACCGGCTCGGCGACGCGACCACGGGAGCTTGCGCGGCGCGCGGCGCGACTGGCGTCGCCGGTGCCGGCAGGGCGCCTTGCGTGCGCGGCGTCGGGTCGGGGCGCGGCATGGGCTTGGGTTCGGGCGCGGCGGGCTTGGGCGCCGGGGGCTTCTCGCTGCCCATTTGCTCCTGGCTGCGGATGTACTCGCGCAGCGCCGGGAACTCGGTATCCAACTGCTGCTGGCGCTGCTCGCTGATGTTGCGCAGTTGCTCCTCGGTGGTCACCACGAACGGTGTAAGGAAGACCATCAGCTCGGTGCGCTCCTGGTGGTCCTTGGTGGAGCGGAAGAGCGGGCCGATGATGGGCAGGTCCTGGAGGAACGGCACGCCGGTGCGCTGCTTGTCCACCTTGTCGCGGATGATGCCACCGATGACCACCGTCTGGCCGCTTTCGACCATGACATCGGTGGTGGCGCGTCGCGTGGCGATGAGCGGCAGGTCGAAGTTGCCCTGCCTGACCGTGCCGGTCAGCTCATCGATCTGCTGGTCCACGCTGAGTGTGACCATCTGGCTGCCCAGGCTGACGCGCGGCAAGACATCCAGCTTGACCACGATGTCTTTCAGATCGAAGTTGGCCACGACGTTGCCGTTGTTGCCTTCGCTCTGGCTGGAGGGGAACGGGAAGCGCTGGCCGATGCTGATGCTGGCCTGCTTGTTGTTCACGCCGGTGACGTGCGGCGTAGACAGCACCTTGACCCGCTGCTTGTCCGAGAGTGCCTTGAGCAGCGCCGAGAACTCGTCGTGGACCAGGGCGTAGCGGATGCCCTGGGTGACGTTCTGATTGAGGTTGAGGTTGGTCGCGGCGGTATCGCCCTTGAGCGGGGCGTGGGTCCACGACAGCTCCACGCCGAGGTTCTGCGTGTCGTTGAGCGTGACATCGGCGATGATCACCGAGATGTAGACCTGTGCCTGGGGCTGGTCTAGCCCAGACACGAGGCGGCGCACGGTGGGCAGCGACTCGGCGGGTCCGCTGACTATCAGCGAGTTGGATGTCTCTTCGGCCACGACGGTCACGTCGCGCAACTGCTGCAGCGGGCTGTCGGTCGAGCGCTGGTCGCCGAACACGAAGAACATCCAGCCGCGGTCGTTGTTGCTGCCGCGCAGCAAGCGGCTCAGGCTGGCCTGTACGGTGGAAGCCTTGGCGAACTCGAGCGGGATGACCTCGACCACGTCCTGCACCTGGCTGGGCTGGTCCATGCTCTTGATCAGCTCCTCGTAGATGCGCTGATTCTCGGGCGTGGCGGTGATCAGCAGGCTGTTGGTGCGCAGGTCGGGCACCACCAGGTTCTCCTTGAGGCTGGTGAACCCGCGGTCGGGCTGATTCTCCTCGTTCTGGCCCCAGCGCCGGAACCAAGAGGGCATGCGGCTGGCGCCGCCTTCGGGCTGCTGGAAGAGCTGGTTGAGGCTGCTGGAGATCTGCGCCGCGTCGGCGAACTGGAGTTGGTAGCGCTTGAAGACCACCTGCCGGCTGACATCCTGGTCGAGCTGGGTGATGGTCTCGCGCAGCGTCTTGAGCGTCTCCGGCGGGCCGTAGAGCACCAGTGAGTTGGTGCGCACATCGGCCGTGATCTTGACGGTGTCCGTGGCCTTGATGCCGCCCGCCTGCAGCATCTGCATCATGCCTTCGCCGCCACCGGGCATGCCGCCCATGCCGCCGCGGCCTCCGCCTCCGCCCTGCAACTGCTGTCGCAGTGCGGCCAGCGGGTTGGCGAACATGTCGTTGAGCAGCTTCTGCACTTCGGTCGCGTTGGCGTGGACCAGGCGCACCACTTCCACGGCGCGGCGGTCGTCGGGCACCTTGTCGACCAGTGCGATGATCTCCAACATGCGCTTGATGTTGATGCCGGTGTCGGTGATGACGAGGTTGTTCGAGTCCTCGAGCGTGACGATGCTGGCGTGTTCCTTGTTGAGCAGCGGCTTGAGGGTCTCGCCCAGCGTGCGTGCGGGCAGGTACTTGATTTCGACCACCTGGGTGACGATCTGGATGTTGGCCGGCACCGTGGCGGGGTCGTTGCCCTGCTGCACGATGGTGCCCTGGTTGGCGGCGTCACGGCGCGGCCAGATCTCCAGGATCTTGGTCTTGTCGTCCAGCCCGCCGATCAGCGTGAAGCCATGCACGTTGAGTGCGGTGCGCATGATCTCCAGGCTCTCGGCCGGCGTGACTTCCTTGGCCGAGATGACTGTGATGCTGCCCTGCAGGCTGGGGTGGATGGCGATCGTCTTGCCCCAGATGGTGGACAGCGCGCGCAGTACGGCGCCGATATCGGCGTTCTCGAAGGTCATCGAGATGAGGCCCTTGGCCTCCTTGGGCAGGTTCTCGGGATCGAACGGGCGTGTCTTGCCGCTGTTGCCAGGGCTGCCACCACTGTCCGGTGTCTTCTGCGGGCCGTCGGAGCCGGGCACCGGCGCGGCGCCGGGTGGCGGCGTCATACCGGGCGGCATGGTCATGCCCGGCGGCATGGTCATGCCCGGCGGCATGCCGGCGCCGTCTGGTCGACGTCGCCCGCTCCAGCCCCCCGGCGGCTGCGCCGCGACGGGCAGGGCCAGCGCGGCCATCAGCGTCACAGCGAGCCCTGCCCTCAGGACTCGTGTACGCCTGGTGTATGGACACTGCCTACCCAACTTCGTCTCCCTCACCACCGTCACCACCCTCGTCACCGCCGGCTTTGGCGCCGCCGCCACCACCACCACCGTCGGAGTAGCCGCTCCTCAGCGGTTCGACTCTCCGCTTGTCACCCAGTTTCAGCGTCAGCGTCTTGCCCATCACCGGATCGGTGGCCGATAGGCCGACGCGGCCGGCTTTGGCGTCGATGTACGTCACCTGCCAGCCCCACGCCGACTCCCCGACACCCATGATGCGAGACGTGCCGTAGCGCGTGTTTTCGATGACCGCCTTGGTGCCGCCCAGCCGCATGATGCCCGTGAGGGCCAGGGGCGGCTTGGCGGCCGGCGGCGGCACCGCGGCGGGTGGCTGCGGCTTGACCGGCGGCTGCGTCACTGGGCGCGTCGGCCCGACGGGCAGCACTGGTGGGATGATCGACGGGATCGGGCCCAGGTCGATCCTGGCTGACCGAGCCGGGCTGGCCGGCGTGCGCGTCGGCGCGGTGACCAACGGCGTGAACAGTTTGCGATCGACAATCAGCTTGTACTCGGGCGGGATGCTGCCGATGGGCAGCGAACTGACGAATGCCGAGGCTGGGGCCCGACTGGGAGTTGTGGCCGGCCCGACGGCCTTGTTGCCGGTGCCGGCTGGGCTGCGGGCCTCCAACGGCGGCTCTCCCGGTGCGTTGATGCGCCGCAGCGCGACGATGCAACCCATGCACAGCAGCGCCGAGAAGACGGCCAGGATGACCAGATCGCGGTTGGTCACTTTCATGGCGTCTTCTCTCCCTCAGCAGCGCCAGCGGGGCCAGCGCTGGTGCTGCCGTTGGTCTTGCGCCGCTCGGCGGCCTTCTTGGCCTGGGCCTGGGCCAGTTCGCGCCGCGTCGCGCGGTCGGCGATGCCAAACGAGGTCAGCTGCACCTGCATGGTCAACGGCCGCTCGGCCGCGTCGCGCCGGCGCACGGTCAGCCGGTCGATGCCGACCACGTTGGCCGAGGCCTGGATCTGGGCCAGGAAGGCCACCACGCCTTGCGTGTCGCCGGCCAGGTTGACCGTCACGCCGAACTTCAGCAGTCCGTCCTCGGTGAGCACCTCGGGCTTGGGCGCAACGCTTTCCACCTTCAACTGGCAGCCGGAAGCCAGACCCTCGAGCCGGCTGTAGAACGCCGCCGCGGCCATGCTGCGCTCGCCCGCCTCAAGTGGCATGCCGTAGGCGTCGAGCAGATCGCTCAGTTCGGCGCGGCCGCCACTGCGTTCGCGGATCTCTTTGTCCAGCCCGTCGGCCTCGGCGCGCAGCGTGGCGATCTCGTCGGCCATGCGTGTGTACGGGCCGAAGAGCGGTTCGCGGAGCAGGATCAGCCCCACGACCAACGAGGCGAGTAGCAGGGCCAGGTAGAGCGGAGTGCGTTCGCTCATCGCCCGGCCTCCGCGCTCTTGGTCGCCTTCTTGGCGCGGTCCGCGCGCGCCGTGCAGGTCACCTGGAAGTTGTACAGGGTCTCCTTGCCCACGCTCACGGCGTCGTAGGAGTCCAGCCGCGCCGGCTCGAAACGGCCGGTGTCGTTGAGCGCGGTCATCACCGCGGTGACCAGGGCGGCGCCGCGGGCCTGGCCACGCAGCGTCACGCCGCGCACGGCATCGCAGCTCCACTCCTCGAGGGCGACGCCGTCGGGCAGCCGCTCGGCCAGCTGGCGCAGCACATCCAGCCAGGCGCTCTGCGCGTGGACGCGATCGCGTGTGGCGGCCAGCGTGTCGATGAACAGCGCCGATTCGCCGCCGGCCAGCTCGAGATTGGAGCGCAGGCGCTTGACCTTGGCCTCGGCCGCCGCCAACTCGGCCTGGCGCCCATGGTAGGCACTGATGAACCAGCCTACGCCGACCGCCGCCAGCAGCAGCACGCCGACGATACCCCAAGTGGCGGGTGCCATCCGGCGGCGCTGCACCTCGGCGGCCGTGGGCACGCGGCGGCGCAGATTGAGCGGCAGCGGCACGTCGCCGCCCTGCATCATGAGCCCGGTGGCCACGGCGTAGCCGGCCGACTGGTCGGTACCGGGTAGCGACGCGCCGAGTGACGCCCACGGGTCGGCCACCTGGCAGTCGATGCCCTGCGCGGCCAGGGCCGTGACGGCGGCCGTGGCGCCCGCGCCACACACCAGCACCTGGCCGACCACTTCGCCGGTAGCACCCGCATGGCTCTGCAACGAACGGCGCAGTTCCGGCCCGACCGCCTCCAGCTCGGACGGCACCACGCGCACCTGGCGCAGCCGGCCCAGCGCGTCGAGCAGCACCAGTTCGCCGCGCTCGTCGCCGATGAGCAGCACGGCGGTGGCCTGGCCGGCGGCGCGGGCCGCGGGACCGTAGAGGTTGGCCAATGCGATGGCGCCGAGGTTGACCGCGCGGGGCACGAGATGCTGGTCGGCGAGCGGCTGGAGCAGCTCCCGCAGGCGCTCGGCGCGACACACCGCCACGGCCAGCAGGGAGTCGCCGCTGGCGGTGGACGGATCCACGACCGCCCAGCCAAAGTCGAGACTGTCGGCGGGCAGGCCAAAGTGGCTTTCGGCCTCGGTGCGGGCCAGGCGAGCGAGGTTGTCCTCGGTGGTGGCGGGGAAGCTGACCAGGCGCACGTTGCTGTCGGTCAGGCTCAGACCGACCACCACTTGCGCACCGCGCGCGTGCGTCTCCACGAAGGCGGCCAAAGCCGCGCGGCGGGGGCCCGGCTCAGCCGGCATCGCCGCCACCACGGCTTCCAACAAGTGCCAGCGGCCCCGACGCTGCTCGCCAATGACGGCGCGCGCCTCACCGTGGCCCAGTTCCAGCCCGACCGTTCGCATCTAGAACGCCTCACCCCGTCCGACCAACGAGACTGAGCGTTCGCCGCGCGTCAGTCCACCCGGTGGTAGACCAGGCGCACCGTGCGCGTGGGAGTCGTGCTTTCCTGGCCGTCAGTCGCCGTCTCGGCCGACGTCGTGCCGGCCGCTCCCGGGTCAGCCGCGCTTGCCGTGCGGGCCATCTCCACCAGCACGACCGCGGTCACGCGGCGTTGCACTGCCTCTTGCCCTTGCCCGACCCAACCCGTAGCCACCAGTTTGACCGTTTGGCCTCGTGTGGTCAGCCAGGGCGCCACGCGCTCGAACTGCTCGTTGGTTACTTCTGTCAGACCCAACAGATCGCCCACGGTTTCAAACGGGGTCTGTTCACGCGCCTGCACCACGGCCTGGGCCGTGGCCTCGTCCATCCCGGGCAGCACGGCGAGAATCTCGGGCGCGGCGGTGTTCAGGTTGACCAGCCCCAGCACCCGCTGATCGGACGACATGGTCAGTCGGTCGTAGATCTTCTGGAGTTTGGCGCGGTCAAGCACCCGGAGCAGCCCCGCGACGGGCTTGGCAGCCCCGCCGGGCGGCGTTGGGTCAGCCTCGGCCGAGTCAGCGCCCGTGTCCAGCCCTGGGGGAGTCGGCGCGTTGGTCTCTGGCATGGCTGGTGTGCCGGACGCGGGCGAGGCCGGCGCCGTCGGCAGCCCGGTGTTGGGGTCCGTGGTCGGGCCGGCGTTGCCCCGGGCCGACTCCTTGGCCCAGTTTGCGATGCTTGTTGCTTCGGCCTCGGTCAGATCGTCGCCGAAGGCCTGTAGGAGCGCCTGGGCCGTGGCGGTGGTGAGGTCGATGCGCGTCTGTCCCGCGCCGTCCACGTTGTCCTCGAAGGTGTCGACAGAGAACAGTTCGGCCAACGGCGTGAGCAGCGGGTCGACCTGTTCGCGCTCGCTCTGATCGGCCAACGGCGAAAGGCCGGTGGCGCCGAAGAACCGCGCGGGCGTGATGCCTTTGACCAGCAGCAACTCCTCGACTGTCTCCACAGGGCCGTTGCGCGGCGCATGGGGTGGTTGGAGCGTGGTGTAGTAGTCGGCCTCGGCGCCCTCGGCGCGGGGCAGGTCATCGGTGTCGCGCCAGTCGAGGATGGCGTCAACCAACTCCGGCTCCTGGGGCAGCAGCTTGGTGAGCAGTTGCTCAGGCACCTCATTGATGTCCATGCGCGCGGATTCGTCGAGCCCCTCGACCGTGAACCCTTCGCCCTGCGGGGCCAGTTCCGGCTCGTCGGTGCTGTCCAGGTGGAGCACCACCGGCTGGCCGGAATCGGCCTCGGCGACCAGGCTGATGTAGCGTTCAGGCCGGTCGCGCAACTGCAGTACGGCGCGCTGCAGGCCGCTCTCGGCCAGCCACTGGGCCTGCACGCGCCGTTCCTCGCCAGCGGCCAGGAGGCTCTCGGTGCGCACGGCGAAGGCCAGGCTGGCGGTCAGGGCGATGAGAATCGCCAGAACCACCAACGTGGCCAGCAGTGCCATGCCGCGCTGTCTACTTCGTCGCACCAGTGTCACCTCGTGGCCTCGTGCCACCACCGCCCAGACCGCCGGGAATCATGCCGCCCGGCAGCGTGCCGCCGGCGCCGGGGGGCGCACCAGGCGAGGTGCCGGCGGTCGCGGCAGGATCCTGCACGCCGCCGGCATCGCCCTTGGCGCTGGGTCGATAGCGTGCGGCGCGCAGGGGCAGCCGCACGGTCAATGAGACGATCTCCTCCATCGCTTCGGGCCGGTCGGGGGTCAGGCCGAGCTTGACCGCCACCGCCACGGGCACCTGCTGCAGGTCTTGCCAGTCGAGGCACCAGCCCTGCGCGTCGGCGCCCTCGCGTTCGGTGTCCGTGTAATAGCGTACGTCAAACGACGTGGCCATGGGTGCCAGTTCCGTGACTTCAGGCTGCGATTCGGTGCCAGTCAGGCCCGGCTGCCAGTTAATCACGCGGACCAGGCCGCGCTCCGGCGTGGCGTCGTCGAGGTCGAGCTTGTACAGCACTTCGGCCAGATCGCCGCGGCCGGGGCTGAGTCGGTCGGCGCGCGACGAGGTCGAGGCGCCACTGACCGTCGCGGTGAAGCGCACCACATCCTGCGGCCGGCTATCGTTGCCGGCGTGGTCCTCGCCGACGAACGTCACGCCCGCCTGCTGCTGGGTTGTGGTGGTGCCGGTCGAGGCGGTCGAGGTGCCCGTGGTGGCGGCGTCGGTCTCCGCGCTCTGGGTGATCTGGATGGGGTGCAGGCTGGCCAAGTCGCGCCGCATCTGGTCCAGGGCGATGCGCGCGGTCTGGTCGAGCTCGCTGCGGCGCTCAAGCGTCGTCAGGTTGCGCGTCGTGGCCGAGAACACGCCGAAGACCGCCCCGAGGACGATGACGGTCAGCGCTAGCGCAACGATGAGCTCGACGAGGGTGAGCCCGTGCGCCCGCCCGCGCCACCTGCTCCACCGCCGGGCAAGCCCATGCCTGGCGTGGCGCCGGCCGCCGCGCCGGATGCCGCCGACTCCGCGTCGGACGTTGTCGACGCTGCTTCGGACGTTGCCGACGACCCTGTGTTCAGCACACCTGGGGCAACACATGCGCTCAGATCCACTCCCTGCTCGCGCGAGCCGCTGCGCCAGTTGACGGTCATCGTCAGCTTCAGCAGCCCATCGGTCTCCGTGTTCTCAATGCGCTGCTTCCAGGAGAAGCGCGAGTTTTCGGCGCCGAAATCGCCCTCGTCGCTGCCGGGCTGGAGGTCGGTCTGCACGGACAGTTCGTTGAGCTTGGACTCCGCCAGCCGCAGCGCCTCGGCACGGTCGCGGTTGTCGCGCGAGCGCGACTCGCACTGCGCCACCACCTGCAACACGCCGACGAACCCGATGGCCAGCACGGCCACCGCTACCAGCACTTCCAGGAGTGTGAAGCCGCTCTGGCGGCAGCTCCGGGTCATGAGCCAGACTCCGCGGCGCGCAGCAGTTCCTGATAGTCTTGCCCATCTGACGCCGAGAGCACACGCGCGGTGCCCAGAGTCGGCTCCACACGCACAATGAGTCGCTCGTCGCGCCGGTCGGCGATGACCACGAACCAGTCCTCACCGCGGCCGTCGGGGCTGAACATCACGCTCTGGGCCGGCTTGGACCCGCGCGCCGCCGACCGCGCGAAGCGCACGCCGTCGGGCAGGGCGCGCGGCAGGCCACCGGCGTGGGTATCAGCGTGCCACTGCGGCTCGCTCTCGGGCTCCACCGTCGTCAGTTCAGACACTCGGCTGAGGCCAGTGTCCGCATCAATCTCGAAGCGGGCATGCGTGTTGTGGCGGACGGCGATCTCGCGAGCGTAGCGCATCTGACTGACCACGCCACGCGCGCCCGCGCGCAACCGACTGGCAGCGCCGTAGTTGCCCAGGCTGGGCAGGATGGCGCCGGTCATGACGACAATCAGCGCCAGCACCACCAGCAGCTCGATGAGCGTCAGCCCGCTACGCCGCGGGCGCTGGCGATTACTTCTTGGCGCCGTCCAGGTCCCAGACACTGATGTCCTGATCCTTGGCACTGGTGCCACCGGCCTTCCCATCGGCACCAACGCATCTGATGTCGTAATCGTGCCCGTCGGGCCCGGGGCACACGTACTGGTACTCATGGCCCCACGGATCGTTGAAGTTCTTGCGCTGCAGGAAGGGGCCGCCGCCGGCGCGCCACTTGGCCTGCTTGTCCGAGTCCAGCCCCTCGGGCGCGAACAGCGCCTTGAGGCCCTGCTCGGTGGTCGGGAACTCGGCCATGGCGTTGTTGTACGCCTCAAGTGCCGTGGACAGCGTCTGCAGGTCGGACTTGGCCCGGCTCACCCGCGCCTGGTCGGCCTTGTTGGCCACGTAGAAGGTGATGCTACCGGCCAGAATGACCAGGATCACCATCACCACCAGCAACTCGATCAGCGTCAACGCCGCATGGCGGCGTCGGCTGCGCATCCGAACCATCATCATCATCTTCCCCAGGTCCGCTCGCGTCCTGCGCGGACACTAGCACCGGGCTGCCCCTCAGGTCAAGCCGCGTTCTCTTGCGTGCCCTTCACCGCCGCCGGCCACAAGAGCCGATGCTGCTGCAGCCCCAGGGTGGCTGGGCAGCGGTCCGCCAGCATCCACGCCGCCAGCTGGCCGGGCAGCGGCCAGCTGGCCATATCGCCCCGGAATGCCGCGGGGGTCACCGGCGAGAAGCCCACCGGCACGCGATCAAACAGCCCGTGCTCCACACACAGCCCCACGGCCCAGTCGTAGTCGCCGCGGTCGGCGATGACGAACTTGACCTCATCGCGCCCCGCGACCAGCCTGGCCAGGTTGCTCAGGTCCATGCGCTCGCTTTGGCCGCTGGCGGGGCACTTGAGGTCCAGCGCGACATGAACGCGCTCGTCGATGTTGTTGACGCCAAGGCTGCCCGATGTGTTCAGCACGACCTCGTAGCCGGCGTCGCACAGGGCGGTCAGCAGGTCCGGCGTGGCCGGCTGCCCCAACGGCTCGCCGCCCGTGACCTCCACCAGCGAGGTGCCCATCTGGGCCACCTGCGCCAGGATCGCGGCCAGGCTGTGGCGCACTGGCGGATCCATCTCACCCGCTTTCCAGGCGTAGGTGGTGTCGCACCACACACACGACAGATTGCAGCCCGCCAGTCTGACAAATGCACAGACGCGCCCAACGCGCGAACCTTCTCCCTGTAGACTGAGGAAGAACTCGGTGACAGCCAAAGTACGGGTGAGATCGGGCATTCGTCACATGGTGCCACCCGCTGGTCTGGTGTCAAGCGGGTGGCGCGCCGGTTTTGCGCTCGGGTCGCGGCCGTGGGGCGCGCCACCCGCCATGCTCCGCCAATGCTTTTCGTCAAAATGTCGCGCCGAATCGGCCAAAGGACTGCCGGCTCGCGGTGTGAACTTGGAGCGCGGATAGGAGTCTCTCAATGCGACAACTGCGTTGGGCGGTGCTGGCGACGATCCTGGCGGGCACGATGGTGTCGGCGCAGGGCTACAAGCTGGCGCCGGGCCCGATCAAGACGCGCTGGGCTGCGAAGGTCTCGCCGACCAACTGCCTGCCCGAATACCCGCGCCCGACCATGGCTCGTGAGGCGTGGAGCAATCTCAACGGTCTGTGGGACTACGCCATCGCCGCCAAGGCCGACGCGCAGCCGACGGCTTTCGAGGGCAAGATTCTGGTGCCGTACGCTGTCGAGTCGCAGCTGTCGGGCGTGGGCCGGGCGGTGCAGCCCGACCAGAAGCTGTGGTACCACCGCAGCTTCAATGTGCCCGGCTCGTGGCGCGGCAAGCGCGTGCTGCTGCACTTTGGCGCGGTCGACTGGGACACCACGGTACTGGTCAACGGCCAACAGGTGGCCACGCACCGCGGCGGCTACGACGGCTTCTCAGCCGACATCACCAAGGCGCTGGCCACGGGTGCGGCGCAGGAGCTGGTGGTGGCGGTGACCGATCCGACCACGGCAGGTCCGCAGCCGCGCGGCAAGCAGACGCTCAAGCCCGGCGGCATCTTCTACACGCCGACCACGGGCATCTGGCAGACGGTGTGGATGGAGCCGGTGGCCGAGAAGGGCATCGATGCGCTCAAGATGGCGCCCGATGTGGCCGGCTCATGCCTCAAGCTGACCGTCACCGCCGGTGCCGAGTCCGTCCGCGCCCTGGCCTATGACGGTAACCGCGTCGTGGGCCGCATCGACGGCGCGCCCGGCACCGAGTTGAAGGTGCCTGTGCCCAACCCCAAGCTGTGGTCACCCGACAGCCCCACGCTGTACCGCCTGGTGGTCAGCTCGCTGGTTGGCGGCAAGGAGATCGACAAGGTCGACAGCTACTTCGGGATGCGCTCGGTCAGCCTGGGCAAGGACGACAAGGGCGTCTTGCGGCCGATGCTCAACGGCAAGTTCATCTTCCAGGTCGGCTTCCTCGACCAGGGCTTCTGGCCCGATGGCATCTACACCGCGCCGACCGACGAAGCGCTGCGCTGGGACATCGAGACGAGCAAGAAGCTGGGCATGAACATGGCCCGCAAGCACGTCAAGGTGGAGCCCGAGCGCTGGTACTACTGGTGCGACAAGCTGGGCCTGCTGGTCTGGCAGGACATGCCCAGCCCGTTCTCGACCACCGACGAGGCCAAGGCCATCTATGAGAAGGAACTGCGGGCGATGATCGCCGGCCGCTACAACCATCCCAGCATCTACCTGTGGGTGGTGTTCAACGAAGGCTGGGGCCAGCATGACACGCCCGCGCGGGTGGACCTGGTTCGCCAGCTCGACTCCACGCGCCTGATCAACAACGCCAGCGGTTGGACCGACGCCAAATGCGGTGACGTGATCGACATGCACAACTACCCCGGTCCTGGCTCGCCCAAGCCCGAGGAGACGCGTGCCGCGGTGCTGGGCGAGTTCGGCGGACTGGGTCTGGGCCTCAAGGACCACGTCTGGACCGCGGACGGCTGGGGCTATCGTGCGGCCGTGACCCGCGAGAAGCTGACCAGCGACTACGTCAAGCTGCTGCGGAAGGCCTACCAGCTCCGCGACGAGGCCGGCCTGTCGGCCGTCGTCTACACGCAGACCACGGACTGCGAGATGGAGATCAACGGTCTGATCACCTACGATCGCGAGATCATCAAGCCCGACGTGGAAACCGTTTCGAAGGCCAACCGCGGCATCTTCCCGCCGGCGCCCAAGGAAGTGACCATCGTGCCGGCGTCCGACGTGGCGCCGCAGACCTGGCGCTATACGACCACCAAGCCCAACGACGGCTGGCAGTCGGCGACGTTCGACGACGCGGGCTGGAAGGAAGGCCCTGGCGGCTTCGGCACGGTCGGCACGCCCGGCGCCAAAGTGGGCACCGAGTGGCGCACGAGCGACATCTGGCTACGCCGCGCCGTCGACCTGCCCAAGGTCGACTTCAAGGGCCTGGCGCTGCGTCTGCACCACGACGAAGATGCTGAGGTGTTCGTCAACGGCACGCAGATCTTCAGCATCGGCGGGTACACCTCGGAGTATGAGCTGCAGGCCCTGGACAAGGCGGCCATGGCAGCCTTCAAGCCCGGCCGCAACGTGCTCGCCGTACACTGCAAGCAGACCATGGGCGGTCAGTACATCGACCTGGGGCTGACGGACCTGGTGCCCTAAGGCTCGGCCCTCAATGAAAACGGTGTCAGGACCCGTTTCCGTACGCGGAAACGGGTCCTGACACCGTTTTCATTGAGGGCCGGAGTCACCCGAGCTTGTACATCACCAGCCCGGTGAGCACCTTGGGGTAGAAGTAGGTGCTCTTCTGGGGCATCAACTCGTGCGCCAGGGCGACGTCGAGGACGCTCTGCAGCGGCGTGGCGCGGAGAATGAAGGACACATCGGCGCCCTCCGCCACGGCCTCGACGGATTCGGCGGCGGTGTGCACGTAGCTCATCTGCGGCTGGCCGAAGGCGGCTTCCAGGGCCGGCAGCACCAGTCGGTGCAGCACCGAGACGTTCAGCTCGCGCAGCGCCGGCGAGAGGTCGGCCAGCTCGGTGTCGAGCAGGCTCGGGCTCTTGGGGCGTAGCAGGCCGACGCGGTCGCCGAACAGCACACCCACTTCCGACAGGCCGGCGCCCGCGATGTAGCGGTCCAGCGCCTCGCCATCCTTGGGATCCAGGTCCAGCGCCACATACTCGAACTGCCCGCTCAAGGCGTGGACCAGCCGTTCGGGCGTGCATGACGGCCAGCCGGCGGCGATGCGGTGCGTGGGCATGACGCAGAGCCCGGCATCGCCGGAACCGGTGAGCACGAAGACGGTGTAGTTGGCGGGATGATCGTCGGTCAGTTCGCCCGCGTCGGCCAGCGTCTGGCGGTAGCGCAGCATCGTCTCGTAGCGATGGTGGCCATCGGCGATGAAGATGTCGCGGTCGGCCATGGCGGCGATGACGGCTTCGATGGCGGGCCGCTCGGTGACCGCCCAGACGCGGTTCGACACGCCGTCGGTGCCCAGCGCGATCAGGTCGGGCTCACGCTGGCAGAACGGTGCCAACAACCCGATGACCTCGCTCTGCGGGTCGGGGTAGATGCCCAGGTGCTGGCTCAGCACGCACTTGGTCTGCCGGGTCAACTGGAAGCGATCTTCCTTCGGCCCGCTGAAGGTGCGCTCATGCGGGTGGATGTGGCCGGTGCCCACCGGCTCCAGCCGCACGCGAGCGACCAGCGAGCGCCGCGTGTAGGTCTCGTCGCCCCAGGCGTAGACCTGTTCGTAGACGTACAGCGCGGGGCTGGCATCCTCGGCCAGCACGCCCTCGGCCTGCCACTTGTCCAGCAGCGACGCGGCGATGGCGTAGCGGTTGTTCGGTTCGGCGGGATCGGTCGAGCCCAGGCCGAAGTCGACGTGCACGATGTTGTGCGGGTCGGCCAGCAGCTTCATGTGCAGCGCGGGCCCAATGACATCGTACGGCGGCGCGGTGACCGACGAGACGTCGGGTGCGGTAGTGTAGCGCAGTGCGCAAAACGGTGCGATGGTGGCCATGGCGCGAGGATATCACCCGCCGGAACAGGGGTCAAACGGGGAGGGCTCGCGTCGCTCGCGGAGTGGGGCGTGGGGGCCATGCGGCGCGGACGCGCGCTGTCTCGCTCCTCCACGCCCGACGCCTCACCCCCCACGCCGCGACCCCGTTGGTGCTACAATCGCCGTGGAGAGCGACAGCGCATGGCGGACGGCGTCGAGACGACACGGTTGGGCTATCTGGGTGGCTGCCTGGTGCGCGTGGAGCGGCCGGCTGCGGCCGTTGGCGCGGCGGTCATCGTGCCACCCTTCGCCGAGGAGAAGAAGGCTGCGCACCGCGCTGTCGTGGAGGCGGCGCGCGCGCTGGCCGGCGCCGGCTGGGACACGGCGCACCTTGACCTGCGCGGCACTGGCGACAGCGCTCTGGACCATGCCGAGGTGGATCTGAGCCACTGGCTCGACGACCTGCGTGCTCTGGTCGACTGGCAGCGTGGTCGCTATCCAGGCCTGCCGCTGGTGCTCATCGGCCTGCGCCTGGGCGGCGCATTGGCCTATGCGCTGGCGCGCGAGGTCGAGGTCGCCCAGCTTGTGCTCTGGGAGCCGGTGGTCTCGGGCAGCAGCTACCTGCGACAGAGCCGGCAGCGCAGCCAATTGCGCGCCGAACTCACCGACGGCTCAAGCGGCCTCAAGGAGGCCGACGGCGCTTTCGATTTCGATGGGTTCGCCATCGGGCCGGCGCTCAGCGCCACGCTGGGCGAACTCGATCTGGCCGTCGGCGAGGCGCCACGAGCGGCCAGCGGCGTCATACTGCAGATCTCGGGCACGCCACGCATCAAGAAGCCGCTGGCCGATCTGGGCGAGCGGATGTCGGCCGCCGGCTGCCCGACAACGGTCGAGAACGTGGCTGTGGAGGCCTTCTGGAGCGCGATCGGCCTGGTCGACGCGAGTCCGGTGGTGGCCGCCACGCTGGCGCATTTGCCGTCGGCCGGCAACTCCCGACCACCCGCCGAGGTCCAACTGGAGGCCAGCCTCGCGTTGACCGACGGTCTGCGCGCCGAGGTGCGCTCGTTCGCTTCAGGCGACCAGCAGTGTCACGGCGTGCTCTACCGGCCAGCCGGGACAGCCTCGGCGGCGGCGGTGCTGCTCCACGGTTGGAGCGGCTACCGGGTCGGGCCCGGCCAACTGCTCACGCGCGGTGCGCGGGCCTTGGCGGCGGCGGGCGTGGCGGCCTACAGCTTCGACTTCCGTGGTCGTGGCGACAGCGAGTGGCAGGTGGGCGTGGCCAGCCTGAACTCGATGATCCGTGACGCGGCGCGCGCGGTGCCGCTTGTCTGTGAATGGGTCGGGGTGGAGGACGTGCTGTTGCTGGGTCTGTGCAGCGGTGGCGAGGTGGCCATCGGCGCCAGCCTGAGCGACCCGCGCGTCACCCGGTTGGTGTTGTGGTCGGCGCCGATCTTCTCGGGCAACTTCGACTTCGCCCGGCGCGCGCGCCGGTCCAAGAAGATGCTGAGCGACTACTGGCGCAAGCTGTTTGTGGGCGACACCTGGGCCAAGCTGCTATCGGGTCGGCTGAACTGGAAGCTGATCCTGCGGGCCGTGGGCGGCGGTCGTAGCGCCGAGGATGCCGGTGTGGTGGACAAAGCACCGGAGACGGCGCAGCAAATGAAGGCGTTTGAGGCCTTTGGTGGAAAGCTGCTGTTCATTTACGGCGGCAACGACCCCGAGACGGCGCCGTCCCGGGAGTTCTACAGCGAGTTTGTGGAACGCGTCGGGCTGGCCCACACGTTCTGTGAAGTGGCCGGCGCCAACCACAACTTCTATGCACTGGGCTGGCACGAGCAGGTCATCGGCGACACGCTGACCTGGCTCCGCGAGGGCTGATGATGATCCTGGTAACCGGCGCTACCGGCGCGATTGGCGAGAAGGTGGTCGGGCGGCTGCGAGCGGCCGGCCGCAAGGTGCGGGCGCTGGTGCGCGATGCCGAGTGCGTGCCGGCCCTGGAAGCACAGGGCGTGGCTGCTCTGGTGGGCGACATCACCCGCGAGACAGACCGCGATGCGGCGCTGGTCGGCGTGGAGGCCATCATCGCCTGCCACGGCGCTGGACGGCGCGCCGGCCTGGCGGAGATCGACGCGGTCGAGGCGCGGGCCACCATCGCGCTCATCGCCGAGGCGGCGGAGCGCGGTGTGGGGCACTTCGTGCTTGTCTCGCGCTTGGGTATGGACCGCGCCACGGGCCGTGGCTGCCGGCGGTTCGCCGCGGCGCACGAGGCGGAGCTGGCCTTGGCCGGACAGCCGGGGCTGCGCGGCACGGTGCTGCGCGCGGCGCCGCTCATGCACGGACTGTGCGACCAGGCGGTGGTGGGCAATCCCGGGATTAGCGGGTCGTTCCTGCTGATCGGCGATGGTGCCGGCAAGGTCTCGCCTGTTTCGCCGGCCGATGTGGCGGCGTGGGCCGTGGCGGCGATGGATAAGCCCGAGGCCGCGGGCCGCACCATCGACGTGGTTGGCCCGGAGACCTACCTGTGGTCCGAGTTGCCCCAGGTGTTTGGCAACATCTATCGACGACCCGTGCGCACCTGGCATGTGCCCATGTGGTTGCTGCACGGCGTGCAGTTTGTGGTGAGCTGGCTCAGCGCCGATGCCGCGGAGCGGCTGGGCTGGCTGGAGCGGCTGCAGACCACCGATCTGTCGGGTGATCCAACCGATGTCACCACCATCCTCGGCGGTGCGCCGGAGGATCTGCCCACCTGGTTGCGCCGCGAGGCCGGCGCGCCACCAGTGGAGGTGCCGACCACCCGCGTGCCCTCGACCACCGAGGATGCGCCGTCGCGCGCCGTGGAGCCGACCTCGGCTGAGCCCGCGCCTGAGCCCGAGCCGGCTGCGCCCGAGCGCGCCACCGAGTTGCCGCCGACCGTCGAGCCGGTCGCCGCCGAGCCAGATGTGGAGCCGTCGCGGTTCATCGAGCCCACCTCGGACGAACCTGAGGAGTTGCCGGCGCCGACCGCGCCGATCACGCAGCCACTGGACGAGGACACCGAGCCCGAGCCGACGCCTGAGCCTGAGCCTGAGACGTCGCCGGAACCGGAGCCCGAACTCGAACCCGAACCGGCCGCCGAGCCCGAGCCCGAGCCGGAACCGGAGCCGGAACCCGAATCGGCCGCCGAGCCTGAGCCCGAGTTGGAACCCGAACCGGCCGCCGAGCCTGAGCCCGAGCCAGAACCGGAGCCCGAACCCGAACCGGCCGCCCAGCCTGAGCCGGAACCGGAGCCGGAACCCGAACCTCAGCCCGGCCCTGAGACGGAACCTGAGCCCGAATCCGACGACGACGAATGGGATCTGGCCGCGCCCGAGGACGCCGCGGCCGAGGCGAAGCCGGTGGAGAAGCGACCGCCCGTGCGTCGGCCGCGGCACGTGGACTCGCCGGTAGTGGATGCCGACCAGGACTGAGCCGGTCGCCGTTGAGCCGCCTTCAGGCGCCGGACCAGGTGACCACCGTGGGTGCCTGCAACGCGCCGCTCAGCGCGAAGTTGTAGACCGTCATCGCGTCGACCTGGTAGCTCTGGTCCCAGATCAGCGTTTCGCCCTGCCTGATGCGCAGGCGGACGGCACCGTGCGGCACCAGCAGCGGCTCGTTAGCGCTGGCCGCGCCATAGGCCAACGCCGCGGCCACCGGCACCGGGGATCCCGCTGCGGGCTCGACCTCGACGTCCACCGGGCCGTAGCCGGCCAGGGCATGACTGACGCGGATGCCGGCATGATCGGCGTCGGGTGTGGTGCTACGCTGCACGGCCAGCCAGGTCACGGAGTCACCTGCCACCAGCGTATTGATCCGGCCCAGCACCTGCAGGCAGGCATGGCGTCCTTCGGCCCAGGTCTGCGTGTAGTTGAGCACGGACAGTCCATCGGCCAGCACCTCGATGTGATGCGGACCGGGGTTGACGTCGAACTGCCTGCTGGCTCGCTGGTAGTCCACGGCCAGTTGAGACGACTTGGCCTCGCTGAGCAGATCCTGCCCATCCACGCGCAGCGTGATGCTGGGCAGATCGGCGCACAAGTTGACCACTTGCACCCCCACCGGCTGTCGCAGGACGGCCGTGCCGCAGCCGCACAGAATCAGCAAGCTAGCCGCGGTTAGGGTTCGGCGACACCATCGCATGAGACCTCCTCGTACGGCAGTAGCCGAACCGCGTCGGGTTCGACGGCCCAACGGGTCGTCGCCCCTCTTTCCCGCGCCGATTGGCCTCTGTTCGCCTCGCAGGCCAGCCACCGCTGACCCGCCAGGCTAACCTCATATTCGTATCTTTGCCCGATAAAAGCAATGTCCAGAATGTTGCCGACCAGGCCGGACTCGGCGGGCACGAGGCTTTCGGGCCGCACGCAGAGCAGCGCGCGGCTGCCTGGGGCCAAGTCGGTGTGGCCGCTGCCGGTAACGTGCTCGCCATTGTCCAGGCGCACCGTCCAGGTATCGCCCACGCGCTCCGCCACCGTCGCCGGCGCCAAGTTGGCGCGGCCCAGGAACGTGGCCACGAAGGCGTTGGCGGGCTGGCTGTAGACCTCGCGCGGCGTGCCAACCTGCTGCAGCCGGCCATCGCGCAGGACCGCCAGCCGATCGGAGAGGGCCAGCGCCTCTTCCTGGTCGTGGGTCACATACAGGCTGGTCGTGGCTGCCTCGCGTTGCAGGCGGCGCAGCTCGGCGCGGGTCTCGGTACGCAGCGCGGCATCGAGGTTGGACAGCGGCTCATCGAGCAGCAGCAGGTCCGGCTCGAGCACCATGGCGCGCGCCAGGGCCACGCGCTGCTGCTGGCCGCCGCTCAGTTCATGGACCCGGCGCTGGCCCAGGCCGCCGAGCCGCACCCGCTCCAGCGCGCGCTCCACCTTGGGTCCGATGTCGGCGCGCGCCTCGTGTCGCGCACGCAGGCCATAGGCTACGTTGCCGGCCACTGAGAGGTGCGGGAACAGGGCGTAGCTCTGGAAGACCATGCCGATGCGGCGCTCATGGGTGGGGAGACGCGTCACGTCGCGGTCGCCGAACCACAGCCGGCCGGCGCTGGGCTGCTCGAGGCCGGCGACGATACGCAGCGTGGTCGTCTTGCCGCAGCCGCTGGGGCCCAGCAGACTGAAGAACTCGCCCTGGCCGACCGTCAGAGACACGGAATCGACCGCGGTGACCGACCCGTACTGCTTACTGAGCGATTCCAGGCGCACCTCGACCATGCCCACAGCCTTCCCCTCGCGCCGCTGCTTCACATTGCCGCGCGAGCGTCGGAAGGAATGATAGCGCGAATCTCGAATCGCATCGGGCAATCCGCCTGCGCCGGGGTGCACCTATGGAGGAGCGTCGCGAGGTCGAGGCTGCGTTCGAGCAATTGCTGACCACATTGGGCCGCGAGATGGCCATGGTCGAGTCCGAATGCCTGCACGCGCTGGAGGAGCACGATCTGGCCAACCTGGACCGCACCCGCCGGCTGCTCGACCGCCTGGCCGGCATCAAGACCGGGTTGATGGCGTTGCAGCGCGGCTGGCGCGCCACCAAGGACGATCTGGGCGATCGGCGCCGCCGCTATCTGGGCCGGCTCGATCCCGGCACGATCACCCATCGCTCGGCCTATCGCGTGCCCATCTTGCGCGCCCTGGCCCAGTACGGTGGTCGCGCCGAGGCCGAACAGGCGCTGGCCAAGATCGAGGAGCTGATGGCCGGCGTGCTGAGCGGCGCCGACTACCAGCCGGTACCCTCGCGGCCGCAGGTGCCGCGTTGGCGCAACGCCTGCCACAGTGCCCGCCACGACATGATGAAGGAGGGTCTGCTCGACCCCGGTGCCGGTCGCGGCGCCTGGGCGCTGACTCCGGCTGGTGCCGATGCCGCGCGCGACCTCGATCTGGAGCTGACCGAATCTTGACTGACCGGCCCGAGCTCGACTACGACCTGCTCGAGCAGCGGCATGTGCAGGGGCTGACCGACGCGGCAGCCACGGGCCGCGTCTACACTCCCGCGCCGCTGGCGGCGTTCATGGCCAACGCTGCGCTGGACGCCTGGGCCGGCGATCTGGCCGCCATCCGCGTGGTCGATCCCGCCTGTGGCTGCGGCGCGCTGCTGGTGGCCACGGCCAAGGCTTTGCTGGCGCGCGGGCTGGCGCCCGAAATGGTGGCCGGCCGGCTCCATGGCGCCGACCTCGATGCCGAGGCCGTGGCCATTGCCGCTGGCCGCCTGCGTGCCCTGCTGGGCGTCGATCTGTCGCTGGCGGTTGGCGACAGCCTCGAGCCGGCCACGCTGCCGGGTGCCTACGACGTGGTCATCGCCAACCCGCCCTACATCCGCCAGGAACGGCTGACCGCAGCCACCAAGGCCGCCATGCGTCGGCGCTGGGGCCATCTGCTCGATGGTACCGCCGACCTGGCCGCTGCCTTCTATGCGCTGGGCTGGGACCTGCTGGCGCCCGGCGGCGTGCATCTCTATCTCGGCACCGACAGCTGGCTCGACGTCGCCTATGCCGCGCGGCTGCGTCGTCATCTGGCCATGGCCGGCCAGTTGCGCGCCATCTGGCAGCTCGATGAGGCGGCATTCGACGACGCCGACATCCATCCCGTGGTCAGCTTGGCCGTCAAATCGCCGCCCGCACCCGACGCGGTGACCGCCTTCCGCCACCTCGACCTGCGCCGCGGCTCGGTCGAGCGCGAGACCGGCCGCGCGCAGGCCGGCCTGGCGCGCGAGGCGCACTGGGCGGGCCCGTACCTCCGCGCGCCGGCGGTCTATGGCCGCATCGTGAGCGCCGGCGTCAGTCGGCTGGTGCCGCTGGCTGAACTGGCGGAGCTGCGTCGCGGCTGGACCACCGGGGCCAACGAGTTCTTCTACCTGCGGCCGGTCGCGGTCGATGGCGACCGCGTGACGGTGCAGCTGGCCGACGGCGAGACCGCGCGGCTGCCGGCGGCGGCGCTCGGCCCGCCGGTGCTGGTCAAGGCCGGGCAGCTCGCGGTGCCTCGTTGGGACCCGGCCGACCTGCCGCATCGGCTACTGCGGCTGAACCACGAGTTGCTCGACGACGAGGATGTCCGGGCCTGGCTGGCGCGCGCCGAGCGGCTGGGCTATCCGCAACGGCCGACGCTGCGCTCGCGCGCGGTGTGGTGGGCCGCCGAGGTGCGGCCGCCGGCGACGCTGTGCCTGCCCATCGGCCACAAGCGGCGGCCGGTGCTGGGTTGGCCCAACGGCGGGCTGGTGGCCAGCGACAACTTTCTAGAGATACGGCCCTACGATGCCGACCACACGCCGGTCCTGGCCGCCAGTCTGCTGAGCGCTTTCGCGCTGCTGGCCTACGAAGCGGTGGGCCGCGCCAACTTCGGCCAGGGACTGCTCAAAACCCAGGTCTACGAGCTGGCCGAGCTGCCAGTGCTTGACCCGCGAGTGGTGCCGCCCGACGAGTGGGTCGCGCTCATGCGAAATGCGGGGAGTTTGCTAGCGCGGGCGCCGGAGATCGTCTACAACGAGGTTAGGCGGTCGGATCGCCAGGGCTTCGAGGCCGCCTGGTTGTCAGCAGCCGGTGTGGAGCTGACGGTCGGCGAACTGCACGAGGCGCTCTGCCGCACCATCTGGCGGCGCCAGTCGCGCGCCGACCAGAGTCGCGAGAGCCGGCTGAGCTACGACGACTGGCACCGCTCGGGCCAGCCGTTCTGAGCAGACGGAGGTGTCCCATGTACCGTGTCGGTATCTCAGGAGTCCGGCGTTTGGGTCCGGCTCGCATGTTCGAACTGATGGACGACTGCCAACTGGTGGCCGCCTGCGATCCCGACGCGCAAGCCCGCGGCAAGATGGCCGAGGAGCGTCCCGGCATTCGGGTCTACCGCGACCTGGATGCGATGCTGGCCAGCGGCATCGACATTGTCTATGTCAGTACGCCCATGCCGTTGCACGCCGAGCAGACGGTGACCGCGCTGCGCGCCGGCTGCCATGTGCTGTGCGAAGTGACGCTGGGCAGCACCATCGAGCACTGTCGCGCCATCCACGACGCCGTGGTGGCGCACCCGCGGCAGAAGTTCATGATGGCCGAGAACTGCTGCTACTGGGCCTACATCCTGGCCTGGCGCGAGCTGTGGCGCAAAGGGCTGCTGGGCGAGTTCCAGTATGCCGAGGCGGACTACGTGCACGACCTGCGCAGCTGCCTGACCGGTCCTGACGGCAAGCCCACCTGGCGCGCCTCGCGGCCGGCGATCACCTACTGCAGCCACAGCCTGGGGCCGATCCTCAAGGTCATCGGGCAGCGCATCACCAGCGTGGTCTGCCTGCAGACGGGCAACGCGCTGACGCCCGATCTGCCCGAGCATCACGACATCATGGCGGCGTTGTTCACCACCAGCGGCGGCGGCATCATCAAGCTGCTGCGCGCCCAGGCCGTGGCGCGGGAGCCGTACTATCACTGGTACAGCATCCAGGGCACGCGCGGCTGCCTGGAGACCACACGGCCACAGCACGGCCCGGTGCGCACGCACGCCTGGTTCCAGGACGTCCCGCACCTTGACGGCATGATGGCCATGCCGCTGGGCGAGAGCGTGCGCGACGCGCCGCCCGAGGCGGCCGAGGGCGGGCACGGAACCATCGAGTACCTGATGGTGCGTGACTTCGTGGACTCCATCCGCCACGACACGACGCCGCCGGTGGATATCTACACGGCGCTGGACATGACGCTGCCGGGCCTCTGCGCCGCGCAGAGCGCCGACCTGGGCGGACAGCCGGTGGCGGTGCCGGACTGGCGACCTGAGGGCCGGGCTACTTAGCCGGCACCACCTCGCCGACGATGCGCACATCGTCGAACTCGGCGGTATCGTCGAAGCTGGCCAACCCCACGCCGCCGGCGGGGTAGGTGGTGTCCTGGGCGGTCATCAGCGGCTTGTCCAGCGCGTCCATGAAGACTCGGATGGCACCGTCGGCGCGGTGTTCGACGCGCATCGCGTGCCATCCGTCGGTCAGGCGCGGCTCCGGCCGGCGCTCGGCCTGGATGGTCACGCGCTGCTTGGCCGGGTCGGGGTCGTCACCGTTGACCTTCATGATCACGTTGTGCGTGCTGCCATTGGAGTCGTTGCTGAGGTGCGCATAGTAGAAGTGCAGGTCATCGACATAGCCGAAGATGAGCACCACATCACGCCCGACGACCGTCGCCGCGCGCAGGCTGCGGGCGCGGACATCGAGCGTCACATCGCGCCAGACGCGGTCGCGCACCAACAGCGTCTCGGCCGGTCGGCGCACGCCAGGCCGCAGCGGCGGCGCGGTGCGCAGGGCCAGGATGTGGTTGTCCAGGCCATCCTCGCGCACCATGCGCAGTTCCCAGTTCTCGGCATGGAGCGGCTGCCAGCGCGACAGGTCACCGTCGAAGCGGTCCTCGAACGTCGCGCGCGCGGGAGCGCCATGCGCCGCCAGCAGCGCCGAGATCAGCATCACCACCACACCGACCAGCCGGATCATGGCCTTACTCCGCCGACGCGTCGTGGGTCAGACGCTCGAACAGCTTGGCGTAGTCGTCGTTGAGCACCAGTTTGCCACTGGCCTGGTCGGCGCGCAGCCGGCGCAGGATGGCGCGCAGCGCGCTGGCGCCGTCGGTAGCGCGGCGCAGCCGGGCTTCGAGTGACAGGCGTTCCCAGTGGAATCGGTAGCGTGCGTCGACCAGAATGAGGGCCAGCGCCACGCAGCCGGCCAGCAACGCTACGAACAGTATCCAGAACAACATGCTGTTGGGTTCTCCTTGGTCGATCAGAGGACGCTGCGGGCATCCTCGCGCTTGAGGTCCGCGTCGACATGGCCGTCGAACGCGTTGTTGCTGATGCTGATACGATCGGTCTGCGCACCGAGCCAGACGCCAACCACCTGCCGACCACTCTTGGTGCAGGTGATCTGGTTGTTCTCGATGGACAGGTTGGTGGTGGCGCCTTCGACGCGGATGCCGCAGCCGTCGGCGCGGCGGCGGCCGTTGTCGGTGATGGTGTTGCGGCGGACAATGCAGCGGTGCGCGGCGAGTTCGACCCGCTCGGACCGGAACAGGATGCCGTGGCTGCCGTTGGACAGGATGCGGTTGCCGTCGATCAGGTTCTCGGTGTCCTTGTGGCCGATGGACAGGCCGCAGCGGCCATTGCTCTCCAGCAGGTTGTCCGCGAACACGCCGTGCCGCACCCGCCAGCAGACAAACAGGCCGTCCTGACCATTGTGATGCGCATGGCAACCGACGACGCGGGGCCGCTGCGAGCCGGAGCCTGGATGCAGGCCGAGGCCGGTGCAGTCACTGACCTCGCACTCCTCCACCACTACGTCGTGGCTGGTCTGGAAGCTGATGCCGTCGCCGTTGAAATCCTTGATCTGCAGCCGGCGCAGGGCCAGGCTGCGCGAGCGGTAGGTATAGACCGCGCCGCCGCGGCAGCCGTTGAGCGCGGGGTTGGTGACCTTGTTGCCCTCGATGACCAGGTTCTCGACGGTGCAGCGCTCCACGCCGACCATCTCCACCACCGGGAAGATGTGGCGTGCCCAGGCGCCGCGTTCGAGCAGCACGTCGCGGCCGGTCAACGGGCGGTCGAGCACCACGGCGCCCTCGCGCACGCCTACCACGGTGGCCACGATGTCGTCCCAGCCGCTCGTGGCGTCGTCGCCCACGGTGATGCCCATGCCCACGCGCCAGCGATCGGGCTCGGCCACATAGATGCGTGACTCGCCGTAGTCGGCATCGGTCAGCAGCGCCATCTCGAAGCCGTTGCTCTTGCGCAATACGACGCCGGGCCCGATGCCGCGCAGCGTGATGCCCGAACGCAGCTTGACGCGGTCGTGGCATTCATACACACCGGGCAGCACGCGCACCACGCCGCCGCCCAACCCGGCAACGAAGTCGATGGCGGCCTGGATGACGCGGTGGTCGGTGCCGCGCAGATCACCGCCCTGCTGGCCGACGGTCACCTCGGCGCTGGGCTCGAACGGCTCGGGGAACACCGCCTGGTCATGGGGAAGGTCGCGCATCGGACACCTGCCTCGCCCTCGGATTATGGCGTGGCCGGGCCTCGTGGTCAAGGCGCGCGGAGGATCCGTGCCGCGCCCGGCGTAGTGGCGCGCTGGAGGGCTCTTGTGACGGGACTCACGCCGTACTGCGCGGTGCTGTGCTTGCTCGCCGGTCCGGCCCGCGCGGCCGCCGAGCCACAGTTCCTGGTGCTCAACCTGACGCCTGGCCACGCCTGGCACCAGTCGCGACCCGACACGCTGGCGCCCGACCATCTGGCCGAGTTGCGCGCCAAGCTGCCGTTCGACCACCGCGGACCCATCCGGCTGGCGACCAGCTACATCTTCTCGTACCTGAACAGCGCGTCGGACGCGACCTTCGACGACGCGTTACGGCGCTGCCTGGCGACGGCGGTCGAGACCGACACACCCATTCTCATCGCGCTGGACGGCGAGAACTGGTGGGACGCGCGGCCCGACCTGTGGAACTGGTGGGATCCCGCCAAGCCCGGCTACAACCCCGAGAACGCACGCAACGTCGAGTGGACCGGGCCGGGCCCGGAGCACGCGGTGAAGCTGGCTTGGCGTAACTGGGGCCGGCAGCTGCGCGTCTGCCCGCCGCCGAACCTGATGAGCCCGCGCTACCGGGCTGCCTGCGCCGAGCAGATGCGCCGCATCGTGCCCATCATCGCGGCCTGGAGCCAGGCGCTGCCCGCCGCCCGCCGCGACCTGTTCGTCGGCATCAAGCTGGGCTGGGAGAGCTCCATTGGCGTCAACGCCTGGCACTACCCCGGCGGCAACGACCTGCTCGATCGCGACCCCAAGGATGATCCCCAGACCGGGCTGAACACCGACCTCCTGCCTAGCCGCGGCGTCGCGACGCTGGGCTATGCGGCGGTGGCTACGGCCGGTCTGCGCACCGACGGTCAGGTGACCGAGGCTGACCAGGCCGAAGTGGTGCGGCGCCATCTGGCCGATCTCTGCCGGCAGGCGCGCGAGCTGGGCCTGCCACGGGACAAGGTGTTCACCCACGGCGTGGGCTGGAAGCGCGACGAACTGCTCTATCGGGCGGCGGTCAACGCCGACTCGTGCCCCGGCTGGAGTTCTTACCATCATGCCGCCGATCCGGCCCGCGATCCTGGTGTCCAGAGCGGGCTGGCCCAGTCGGACGCGCCGGGTTGGGCGGTGGCCGAGTGGCTGTTGGGCGGCCCGCTTCAGATTGAGCCGTGGCATCGTGCCATGGAGGCTACGTTTGCCGAGCCCAAGTGCCGATACCTCTGTGTCTACAACTGGGAGAGCATCCGCACCGCCGAGCCGGTGCTCGAGGCGATCCGGCAGTTGGTGACCGCGCCGCGCTGACGGGCGAGCGAGGAATAGGCGTATGACCCATCTGCTGACCGATCTCATCGATCCCGTCCGCTTCTCGGAGCGGGTGCGCCGGCTCAGTGAGCGGTTGGGTGCGCCGGTGGGTCTTGTCGAGCGCGATGGCGTGCCGTTGGTGTCGTCCGGTCAAGCTGCGGTCTGTCGAGACCACCTGTGCCTGGCGCCGTCCACGCGCACCCTCTGCGCCCAGCACAGCCGCCGCCTGTGCGAGCGCGCCGCGCGGGCCGCGGTCGACGGGGTCTGCCCCAACGGCCTGTGTGAGATCGGCATACCCATCGTGGCCGACGGCGAGGCCGTCGGTTCGGTGATCATTGGCCCGTATGCGCGCTCGGCGCACTTGATGGACCTGTCGCAGGCCGCGATCTGGGCGGCCGAACAGGGCTTGGACGTGCCCGCCTTCTGCGCCGCGCTGGCCGCGGTGCCGCAGCTCGACGACGCACGCGCGGACCAGGTGCGCGCCGCCGCGACGGTCCTGGCCGGAGAGGTGGCGGCCGCCGCGGCCCAGGCCCTGGCCGCCGGCACGGCCGCGCCGGACCTGGCCGGCGCTGACCAGCGCCGCGGCGACCTCGACCCAAGCGGTGAACCCGCGCTGCGCGGTGAACCCGCGCTGCGTGATGTGCTCGACGCCATCGACGAGTTGCTGCCCATCAGCGATCTGGATACGCTCGCGCGGCGCGCCGTGGACCTGGCGCGCGCACGGCTGGGTGTCGAGCGCATCGGTCTGTTCCTACGCGAGGGCCACGCCTTGCGCGGCACCTACGGCACCAACCTGGCCGGTGAGACCGTCGACGAATCGGGCCACTTGGAGGTGGGCGGCATCGTGGTCGAGATGGGTCGGCCGGGCCAGCGCGGCTGGCGCACGGCCGACACCGACCAGTTCGTCAGCACCGGCGGCACACGCCAGTGGATCGGCACCAGTTGGATCGGCGTCACGCCGATGCAGGTCGAGGGCGAGGCCATCGGCGTGCTCACCAACGACGCCGCCATCTCGGGCGCGCCGCTCGATGCCGCGCTGCAGGACCGGCTGGCCGTCTTCGCCTCGTTGCTTGGCCCGCTCATCGTGCGACTGCGCAACGAGTTGGCCGAGAAGGGCCACGCGCGGCTGACCGCGGCGCTGACCGCGGCGGATAGCGTCCTGGAGATCGCCGAGGCCACAGCTCATGCCTGTGACGAACTGTTTGGCTACGACTGCTTCCTGATGGCCGTGCGTACCGCCGACGGCGAGCACCTCGAACTGCCCTTCATCATCGACAAGGTGGGCGACGAGCGTGTCCGGTTCGACGGCGAGTTGCTGCCGCTGGGCATTTACGACGCCCGTCTGCCCGACGTGGTGGCCGGCGCGCCACGGCTGATCAACCGCGAGCCCGGGTACGATGGTCCAGCACTGAGCGCGGTCGGCGCCACCGATCGACGCTCGCAGAGCATCATCTTCGCCCCCATTCTGCTGGCGGGTGAGTTTGGCGGCCTGGTCTCGGTGCAGTCGTACCAGACCAGCCGCTTCGACCAGCCTGATGTGCGCCGCCTGGTGCGCGTGGCCGAGACCGTGGCTCCGGCCCTGGGTCGGGCCTACGCCACCGAGCGCCTACGCCTCGTCCAGGCCCACCAGCAGGCCCTCCTTGAGGCTTCGCCGGACCCGTACTTCGTGCATGATCGCGAGGGCCGCTTCCTGGCCATCCACGCGCCCGACCGGCTGCGGCTGTACCAGACGGCCGAACTCGTCGGCCGCACGGTCCACGACGTGTTCGACGAACCCACGGCTCAGGTCATCCTGGACGCCGTGCGCCGGACTATCGATGAGCAGTCCAGTCTGATCGTCGAGTACCGCCTGGAGCGCGGCGGGCGCGAGGTGTGGTACGAGGGCCGCACGGCGCCCATGGGTGAGCTCTGCGCGTGGCTCGCCTGCGATATCACGGCTCGTCGACAGGCCGAGGCGGAGCGCCGCGAGCTCGAGGCGCAACTGCTCCAAGCTACCAAGATGGAGGCGGTGGGCCAGTTGGCCGGTGGCGTGGCGCACGACTTCAACAACCTCCTGACGACCATCACCGGCTACGCCGACCTGCTGCGCGACGCGCTCGCCGGCAGCGAACTCGAGGCTGATGTCGACGAGGTGCTGAAGGCCAGCGCACGCGCCAGCCTGCTCACCAAGCAGTTGCTGGCCTTCAGCCGGCGGCAGGTGTTCCGCCGCGAGGTGTTCGACCTGGGCGAGGTGGTCACCGACCTCAACGGTATGCTGAGTCGTCTCATCGGCGCCGATGTCGAACTGACCGCGGAGCTCTGTGCCGAGCCGCTGTTCGTGGCCGCCGACCGCGGCCAGGTGGAGCAGGTCATCGTCAACCTGGCCGTCAACGCGCGCGACGCCATGCCGCGTGGTGGCCGGCTCACCTTGCGCACCAGCTACCGCGATCTCGGCGCCGAGGCGGTGCGCGCCTGGCCGGAGGTGGCGCCCGGCGGCTACGCGGTGCTCGATGTCGTCGACACCGGCTGCGGCATGGACGCCGACACGCTGGCCAGGGCCTTCGAGCCGTTCTTCACCACCAAGCCGCGCGGTGCCGGCACCGGCCTGGGGCTCTCCACGGTCTACGGCATCGTGCATCAGAGCGCCGGCCACGTCACCTGCGACAGCCAGCCGGGTCAGGGCACGCGGTTCACCGTCTACCTGCCGCGCAACGAGGACGGCCAGCCCGCCGCTCCGGCGGATGCTCCGCTGGCCCCAGCCGGCGGGCGCGAGACGATCCTGCTGGTCGAAGACGAGCCGGCGGTCCGTGCGCTGGCCCGCCGCGTGTTGGTCGGCGCGGGCTACCGGGTGCTCGAGGCCGCCGACGGACACCAGGCACTGCGCCTGGCCGCCGAGGCCCAGACGCACATCGACCTGCTGTTGACCGACGTGATGATGCCGGGCATGAATGGCCATCAACTTGCCGAGCGGATGCAGGCCGAGCAGCCGGACTTGCTGGTGCTCTACATCTCCGGCTACTCCGAGGCCGTGCTGACCCGCCGCGGGGCCTTGGCGCCGGGCACGCAGTTGCTCGCCAAACCCTTCTCGCCGCGCGTGCTGCTGACCAGGCTGCGCGGGCTGCTCGACAGTCGCTGAGCGGCTGGCGGCAGGAGGGGCGGGCCGGGGCGGCGAAGCTGACGGGCAGCAGAGAGGTCTTGCCATGGATGGTGTATGCCAGAGTTGTGGTGCGGTCGTGGCCGCCGCGAGCGCTACCGGTCACGTACGCAAGTGCTACGCCGCCCATGTGCCGGCGAGCGCCGAGCCCACGCCGGCGCTGCATCTGGTCGTCAAGGATCGCTACAATCCAGACTACTGGCTGCATCTGCTGGTGCCGGCAGAGGAGTCGCTGTACGCACTCGATGCCTACCTCAGAGGCATCTGGGTCCAATGCTGCGGCCATCTGAGCGAGTTCCGCACCAAGGACGCCGTCTACGATTCCGAGCCGGACGACGACATGCCGTCGTCGTCCGCCGGCATGCCCGACGACCTGAAGCGCGCCTTCGAGTTGCTCGGCGTCGACCCCCGCTCGATGCCGGCCCTGCGCGGCCGGCCAGCGCAGCGCGACATGGCCTGCGCCGTGGGCGAAGCGCTGCCCCGGGGCGCCAAGGCCAACTATACCTACGATTTCGGGTCCAGCACGGAACTGACCATCGAGACCAAGGCGGCAGCCGATCTGCCTATGCGCACGCCAGCCAGCATCGTCTTGCTGGCTCGCAACAACCCGCCCGACCGCCCCTGTGCCGAGTGCGGCCAACCGGCCAAGCGGGTCTGCGCCTACTGCCTGTATGAAGGTGGCTGGTACTGCGAAGCCTGCTCGGTTGACCATGAGTGTGGCGACGAGGCACTGCTACCGGTGGTCAACTCGCCGCGCGTGGGCGTCTGCGGCTACGGCGGACCGGCCGATCCGCCCGTGGCCAGGTATGACGACGAGGTGCCGGCGGCCCAGCAGTTGCTGTACCAGGCGGCGACCGCCTGCCTGACCGCCTTCTGCGATGAGCACCTGCCCGACTTCAGGGAGGTGGCGCGCCACGTCCTGCTGGATGCGGCCTGTGGCGGCTTGCTGGCCACGCAGCCGGCGACCGCCGAGGTGTGGGCCGCCGCGACGCTTGGCACGGTGGCCAAACGGTACTCGGTCTACAACCCCTCCTGGCCCAAGGGCATGACCGCCGGCCGCATCGCCGACCGGTTCGACGTGCCCCGCCTGGTCGCCAGCCGGCTGGCCAGGACGATGGCCGAGGCGCCGCCCGACGACGATCAGTAGGCCCCTGGCCGCGCATTGACGCGCGTCGTACCGTCGCGCGCCAGCGGCACGCTGTTGGCCAGCAGCCCACTGGGCACCAGCGGCGTGGTCGGCGCATCGCCCCAGCCGAAGCTCGGCAAGGCGACACCACGCGCCGTGGCCACGTTGCCGCCGTTGGTCGGCCGGTAGTCGCCCGCCGCCGGTGCGCGCAGTTGCGGCTCGGCGACGTTGATGGTGTTGCCCGCCAGCACGGCCGCCCCATCGATGTGCGTCGCATTGTCCAGCCCGAGCGGCAGGTCGGCCGGCCCATTGAAGACGATGTTGCCCGCGATGCGCACATCGTCGTCCGCCAGCGATGGGTTGGGCACGTTCTGGAACTCGCCACCAGGCACCGCGGGCGGATGGGCATCGAAGTGCTGGTCCATGGTGCGGGTACCGGCCGGGTTGTAGAACAGGTTGTTGTAGACGAAGACGTGCTTGTTGGGGATGATCTCGTTGGTCGCGTTGGGGTTGGCCACGGCCGTGCCCCAGGCGCCCAGGCCCAAAAGGCGCTGGCACTCAGCCACGTTGCCGTCACAGCTGCGACTGCCATGCACGAACTGCGCCAGGACATAGCCGCGTTGGGTGCTGATGCCCACGCGGTAGAGCGTGTTGTGAGCGAAAAGGATGTTGTAGCCGCCCGCCGCGCTGAGCCCGACACCCTCGATGTCGTGCAGCACGTTGTTGACCACCTTGATGTCATAGGCCTCGTAGTGCAGCCACGGCGCCACCATGAACTCCAGGCCCGCGCCCTCGCCGGTCTGCAGGCCCAGGCCGCAATGGTCCAGTTCGTTGCCTTCGATGCGCAGATAGGCGGAGCCGCCCTTGGCATAGCAGGCCCACTCGCCGCCGTCGTGGATGCGGTTGGCCAGCAGGTGTCCGTATTGCGTCGAGACGAAGTCGACCACTGCCTGGTACGATCCAGAGATGTCGCAGTCCTCGACGTACAGACCGCGGCACTGGTTGGCCTTGAGGACCTCCTGGAAGTCCGCGGGTACCAGACCGGTGATGGTGCAGCCGCGCACCAACACGTGGTCGCCGGCCTCCAGGTGCAGCACGTTGTTGCCCCAACCGTTGGCCCCACCGCCGGCGGCCAGAGTGAGGTTGAGCAGGTACAGGTAGCGCACATTGCGCAGGTTCAGCCCGCCAGCGATGGTCGCCGTGCCAGCCCCATTGGCCGCCTGCAGGATGAGTGGATGGGCCGCCGAGGCGAGTCGGTCGGCGTAGTCGTTGAAGTGCGCTTCGTCATACGGATAGACGCCCGGCAGCAGGTTGATGCGCCAACCGGTCGTCGCGAAGCTGGCGGCCATGTCCCACGCCGCGGCCAAGGTGCGCAACGGTGCCTGCCGTGTGCGGCCGGCGTTGGAGTCGTTGCCGGTCGGGCTGAGCCAGATGTCGGTCATCGGCGTGGGGCTGCCGATGTTAAAGCGCGCACCCGTGGGCAACACTGCCGGGCCCGCGGCGCCACCACCACCACCGCCGCCACCGCCGCCGCCGCCCCCTCCACCACCACCTGTCTGGCTTCCGCCGCAGGCGACGAGGACGAACAGAGAGACCAACGCGCAGAACATAGGGAGTCGGCACCGCATGGCTGATAGCCCTTCTGACGACGCTACAGGCATACCACATCGCTGAGGCCGCTGCCGCCACGGCGAGTCGCGCTTGTGACGTGTGTATGAACCAATCCGCTTGGCAGGCCCTAGCGCGGCGGCGGCAGAGCGCCGAGATAAGGTCTAGGCGACACATGGATGACCGGCTTGGGCCGGCACGGGGGCATTGCGCGCCGGGCATATGACACGAGTGTGAACGGAGGGTGCGATGCGACA
>JACRKZ010000076.1 GCA_016235455.1 Armatimonadota bacterium
CACTGGCCATCGCGGTCGCCAGCAGAGCAAGGGTCAGCGCACGGAGTACAGCGTTCATACAGGTTCGTCCCACATGTCTTCTGGTTTCTGCCAGTGCAACTCTTCTCCTCCATCACCGCGCATGGTCTCGGCGCTGACGGGGTCGTCGTCGAACTTGAGCTCGGACAGCTCGGCCAGCAGCTCCCCAGCATCGCGCGG
Organism: Armatimonadota bacterium; assembly: GCA_016235455.1. Lineage (GTDB taxonomy): Bacteria > Armatimonadota > UBA10988 > UBA10988 > UBA10988 > UBA10988. The sequence continues at coordinate 199 of JACRKZ010000076.1, forward strand.
CCGCTGGTCGGGGTCCTTGTCCAGGAGGCGCAGCAGCAGGCGATCCACGAACGCTGGCAGGTTGGGGTTGAAGTGGCTGGGCACCGGCGTGGGATGGTGGCGGATGGCCTCCATCAGCTCGCGCTGGCCGGTAGCGGCGAAGGGCTGATAGCCGGTCAGGAGTTCAAACAGAATGACACCCAGCGCGTAGACATCCGAACGCAGGTCGGTCTGCCGCTCGATGACCTCGCGCGCCATGTATGGCAGCGTGCCGACCACGTCCGTCAGGCATTCGCGTCCGCGCACGCTGGCCGCATGCTCGAAGTCGGTGACCCGCACATCGGGGCCGATGGAGCGCACCAGGATGTTGCTGGGCTTGAGGTTGCGATGGCAGACCCGGCGCTCATGCAGCGCCGCCACACCCGCGCAGGCCTGGCGCACCACCTCCAGGCACCAGTTGGCCGGGTGCGGGTGCCGCTGCTCGGGCGTGCCCGCGGCGTCGCGCAGTGTGACCCATTCGTCCCACTCGTTGACCACGTACCAGCCGCCCTCGGCGGAGCCGAAGTCGAGCAGGCGGGCCAGGTTGGGATGGTCGATGCCGAGCACATTCAGGCTGCCCAGGAACAGGCTGCGCCCGACGTCGCTGGCATCGGCGAAGGTCTTTACCAGCACATGCCGACCAGTCAGCGTGTCCGTAGCGCGGTGCACCTCCACCGAGTTGCCGCGTTCCACCAGTTCACGACCCGCCCAGCGCGATGCGCCACCACCGGTCACCGTGACGGCGGCGGCGGTCGGCACGGGTGCCTCGCGCGGCGCTGGCGGCGCCGTCCAGCCATCGGCCAATCGAGGCGGCCCGTCGGCGGCGGTCACGGTCAGGCCGAGCACGCCGGCCGCGTCGACGTTCAGCGCCAGGGTCAGCGCATCGCCGGCCTTGGCGCCCGGCGGCACGGGCACGCTCTGCCACAACTCGCGCGGCGCCGCGCCGGGCTGTTCGACCCAGAGCCGCAACTCGACCGTCTCCGGCAGCGGATCGACAAGCCGCAGATGCAGCGGACCACCTTGCGCGGTGGACAGCGTGGGCAACGGCGTCTCCACGCGTAGCCAGGCATGCCGCGCCAGCTCGAGGCGCGTCTCGGTGACCTGCACCTCGCGCCACGGCAACTCCAGTCGCACCGCGGGCGGCGCCACCGAGGCGGTGGCCACCGGCGGAGGAGGCGGCGGGGCGGCCAATGCGCCCACCTGCACGGGCGGACGCGATGCGTAGATCGCCGCGCCGAATGCCGTCTGCTCGGTGGGACTGGCCTGCAGCAGCGGCACCCGTGGGAAGGAGGTCTCGAAGTGTCGCTGGACGAACGGGATCTGACAACTCCCACCGACCAGCAGCAGGTCGGTGGGATGGCCCGCGCGGATCACCTCGCGCGCCGCCTCCATGGCCTCGGCCACGGAACTCTCGATCATCGACTCGAAGTCTTCGGTCAGCACGCCGACCTCGACGTCCACCGGATCACCACCGCCGGGCCGCTCCAGGTCGCGGAAGTCGATCATGCTCCAGGCCACGCGGCCGAGTTCGAGCTTGGCCGCCTCGGCGCGCTGGGGCAACTCGGCCATCAGCCACTTTTCGTGGCGCAGGTCGAAGCCGCTGTCCTGGCTGGCACGAGAGCACACGAAGTCGACGATGTGGTTGGTGAACGCATGCCCCGCGATGTGGTCGCGTTGGGACAGGGCGATGCGCTCCAGCCGGCCGCTCTCGGCGTTCACCAGGCTGACGTTGAACTGCTCGCCGCCCATGTCGAGCACCAGCACCCGGCGCGGCTCGGGGGTGGGTCGGGCGAAGCCACAGGCCAGCACCGCCGCCAAGGGGCTGTCGATGGGTGTCAGGTCCAGTCCGGCCTCGGCGCCGCAGGCCACCAACCGCTCGATCACCGCGTCTGTCCAGCGCGGTGGCACGGCCACCGCGGCACTCTTGACCGGATGACCGAGGGCGGATTTGAGGCTGACGCGGCAGTGCTGCAGCAGGCCGCGCAGCAACTCGCTCGCGTGCACCGCGCCCGAGGGCAGGCTGACGTAGCTGTCGCGCGCGAACCGGTGCAGCAGGTCGCGTACCACCGCGTCGGGCTTGGTCGCGATGAGCCGGGCCGCGCTCTGACCGTAGACCAGCCCCCCGGCATCGGCGGCAGCCATGGTGGGGATGTGGCGGCAACCCTCGATGTCGCTGACCAGCTCCAGTGTGCCATTGGGCTGGCGCCAGGCCAGTCGCGTGAACGTGTGGCCCAGGTCCAGGCCCACCCACAGATCCATGTGGTCGCACTCCCGTCGCTACATTGTCCGTTAGGATAACGGCACCTGCAACACCCACGGCCGATCCCGCAGTTCGAGCAGGTCGCCGAGTGGGTAACGGTCGGTGGGCGAGATGTACAGCACCTGTTCGGGTCGCAGCGACGCCGTCCATACAGCCAGATCGTCGGTCGCGCGATCATTGACCTGCACGGTAGCCAAGGCCGGCATGCTGCTCCACACCGACGCGTGCTGGGCGTGCGCGCCGCACAAGTGGATCATGCCGCCATGGCGATGCTGCCCGAGCAGTTCGGCATCCAGCGGCGCAATGAACTCAGCGTACGAACGCGGGGACACCAACTGCGTGGCGCAGCCATCAATGAAGCCGTGGCCGGCCGGCGCGTAGCGGCTGCAGAACACCGAACCGCGATGCACCGCCGGCGGGATCACCGCGTCGAACCGCGCCATGCACTCGCCGATCACGTCGGTGATGACGCGCAGCGCGTGGCGCGCCGCGTCCGGGCAGGCCAGCAGCCCCCACAGCAGGCGCTCACCGAACAGGTTGATACCCACGTTGATCGGGCAGCTCAGGACGGGATTGCTGATCAGCAGCCGACCGTCGCCCGCCTGTACGGCCAACGCGGCCAGTCGCAGCGCCGCGTTCAGCAGCGGGCTGGCGTCGAGGTCCGGGCGGCACAGCTCACCCAGTTCGCAGGTCAACTCCGACGACCAAGCCTGGTTGTTGACAAAGCGCACCTCGGCGCCAAACAACGCGTCGACGAAATGCGTGCCCAACGGGTCGATCTCAATGCCCAGCGGCCGGAACGTAACGCGATCGGCACCCTCGCGCGCGTGCGCTGCCAGGTCGGCCAGCACGTCGTCCAGCCAGCGCTCCGGCTCGGTCAGCATGTCGATGGCGTTGGTGCCCCACAAGCCGTGGTTAGCGCCATAGAAGCGGCCGGCAATGGCCACCGGGCCGCCCGTGTCGCGACCGGCGAAGAGATCGTCGACGCGTTGTCGATGCCAGGCCTGCGCGTCCTCGATCTCGGGAGTGAGCCATGTCAAGCAGGTGGGATTCGGCACGATTGGCTTCCTGCCGGGCAGGATAGCAGATGCCCTGGCGAATTGGGGCGCGGGCCAGAGGATGCCGTGGGCGGAGATCACCATGAGACGAGTTGCGATTTTGGCGCTGCTGGCCGCGGGGTGTGTGATGGCGGATGAGACGACGTTCACCGACAAGACGCTGGTGGTCTGGGCCACCGTGGCCAACCTGACCCAGCGCGGCGGCAGCGTGCTGTCGCTGGAGAACCCCGCCGGCGTGTTCGACGGCCTCGTGCTGGGCGAGATCGAGCCCGGCCGTTGGATGCCCGGCAGCAATGGCTTCGTCCGCACACCGCGCGACCAGTCGGCCTGGCCGGTGGAGACCGCGGGACCGGCCGAACTGCACCAGTTGGCGCTGGTCTACCGCGGTCGGCAGGTGACCTGCCTGCGCGACGGACAGACACTGTGGACGACGCACCTGGCCGAAGACCCGCCGGCCTACGGGCCGCAGACGCTGGTGCTGCTCGGCTTGCGCCATCGTAGCGCCAACGGCGTCCGCTACTTCACCGGCAGCATCGCCGACGCGCGGGTCTATGCCGAGGCGCTGACGCCCGAGAGCCTGGCCGCGCTACGACCCGGCCAGGCCGGCGCGACCAAGGCCTGGGCGTGGTGGTCGTTCGCCGACGGCCGGACCGAGGAGCGCACCGGCCGCTTCGCCAAGTCGAAGCTGATGGGCGACGCCAAGGTCGAGGGCGGCCGGCTGCTGCTCGGCGGCGAGGGCCATCTGCTGGCCGCCTCGCCCGAGCCGACCGTGGCGGCCGACCGTGGCGGCGAGAGCTGGCCTATCTACCACCTCACGGCCCAGCGCGACGAGGGCCAGGCCATCCCCTTCGACCCCAACGGCGCGCTCTGGTGGAAGGGCCGCTACCACCTCATGTACATCTTCCAGGACCCCAACCTGCCCGCCGGCGGACACTGCTGGGGGCACTGGTCGAGTGCCGACCTGATCAACTGGACGCTGCATCCGGCGGCCATCGTGCCGGGGCCGACCACGCCCGACAAGGGCATCTTCAGCGGCAACGCGCTGGTGGCCAAGGACGGGCGGCCCATGATCTGCTGGTTCGGCATCGACGCCGGCGTGTGCGTGGCGTCGGCGGCCGATGACGATCTGATCAAGTGGGACCACCACCCCGGCAACCCCATCGTGCCCATGCCGCGCGAGGGTCAGCCGGGCCACGGCGTGTACCGCGTCTGGGACCCGTACCTGTGGCTGGAGGACGGCACCTACTACTGCCTGCTGGGCGGCAATGAAGTCAAGGGCAAAGACACGCTCTACCTGATGAAGTCGCCCGACCTGAAGACCTGGACGCCGGTCGGCCCGTTCTACGAGCATCCCGACGCCTACTGGACCGGCGACGGCGAGGACTGCTCCTGCCCCGACTTCTTCCAACTCGGCGACAAGCATGTCCTGCTGTGCATCAGCCACAAGGTCGGCGCGCGCTGCTATATTGGCCGGTTCGACAAAGCCCACGACCGCTTCATCCCCGAGCGGCACCAACGCATGAACTGGCCGGGCGGCGCGTTCTTCGCGCCAGAGAGCCTGCTCGACGGCAACGGTCGGCGCGTGTTCTGGGCCTGGGTGACCGACTGCCGCATCGGCCCGACGCGAGCGCGCACGGGCTCCGGCGTGCAGAGCCTGCCGCGCGTGATGGCCATGAACCCCGACGGCAGCCTCAAGCTCACGCCGGCGGTGGAGTTGGAGAAGCTGCGGCGCGACCCGGTCAAAGTCGGCCCGCTGGAGCTGCCCGCCGACCAGCCGGTGCTACTGGACGCGGTTCGCGGCGAGCACTACGAACTGGCCGCGACCTTCGAGCCTGGCGGGGCCCGGCGCCTCGGCCTGCGGCTGCGCAGCGATGCCGAGGGCAAGCAGGAAACGGCGGTCTGGTATGAGCCCGACCCCGGCCGGCTGATCCTCGACATGTCTCGCTCGACAACGCGCACCGACGTCTGCTACCCCGAAGGCCCCATCGGCTTCGTGGGCATGAACGCGGTGGCCGACATCAAGAATCCGCGGCAGCGCGTCGAAGCGCCGTTTGCTCTGGCGCCGGGCGAGGCGCTACACCTGCGCGTGTTCGTCGACGGCCCGGTGATAGAGGTCTTCGCCAACGACCGCCAGGTGCTCACGCAGCAGGTCTTCCCGGCCGGTGAGGCGCCGCTGGTCCGGGCCGTGGCCGAAGGCGGCGCGGCGCGACTGGTGGCGCTGGAGGCCTGGCGCATGGCACCCTTGGTGGTGGAGGACAAACGATGAGTCAAGTAACCTATGCCGGTCGCCGAGGCGCCCGGATCCCGCATGGCGGGCTGACCGGCGTGGCACTGGCGCAGTCGCTGCACGACACCGTGGAGGCGCGCGCGGACATGTTCATCGCCGTGGCCACGGCTTTCGGCACCGGCCTGTTGGCCACGGTGGGCTGGTTCGTGGCCGAAGTCTTCTACCACCACCCGCTCGTCGGCGCGCTGATCGGCGCGGTCCACGGCGGCGCGCTGTGGTGGCTCCTGTCCAGTATGGCCGTGACGGGGTTGCGGATGCTCGCGCAGATCATGCTGGCGCAGGCGCGGTTGGTGGAGGCGGCGCCGGCTGGCGAGGCTGAGGCCGCTGACTGAGCGCAGCCTAACGGGTCGGCGTCTGCCGCCGGTCGGCGCGGACTGGTTACGCCGCGCTCCAGCGCGGCACCAAGGCTGACCCCGGTCGCAGGCGGTCCGCGTCATCGTTGGGTGGTGACGCGAGCGCCCGCCAGCAGACTACGGGGTCCAGCGCACCGTGTCCGGGTCAACGCCACACACCTTGAGAAGGTGGAGGGCGTTGGTGACGCAGCTACCCGCGGAGTAGTTGCTCTCGAGCAAGATGCCTCCACCGAGTTGGTGGGCGTTCTTGAACGACGCGCCGTCCTTGTGCACAGGACTGGTGTTCACGATGAAGCGCTTCTTGCCGCCGGCGTCGGGCACAGGGCACTGCTCGGCACTCAGGCGAGCGCTCGCAACAAGCCAGAGTCCGACAGACTTCAGCACAGAGGCCCATGAGCTGACCTGAACCTGATCACCATTCGGGAACTGGATCGAGGCGGGCACCTTGCTCCCGCTCACGACGAGATCCGCGAGCAGGGACAGGCCGTCCACACGATGTGGAAGCGACTTTGTCGGTTGAGTCTCTGCCGCGGGCAGCGGCGTAGTCGCCTTCGGAACAGCCAATGCATTGATGTGTCCAGCCACCAGGCCAAACAGTGATACCAACTGGTTCAGTGCCGCCAGCGCCGTGCCGGCGGAGATGGCAAACTGGAGCACGATCCGGTCCTGCAAGGGCACCATGATGTTGTGCGCATCCACAAGCTGCCACTGGTCGCCATTCGTCAGGATGCCCCAACGTACCGGCTTGGGCTGGCAGTTCACGCAGTAGTTGCTGAGCTGTTCAAGTTCCTTGAGCGCCAGATTGGCGCCCAGCGACTTTGCTTCGATCAGGGTCGCCGGTGCCCCTGCTGCCATGAGCGCGTAGTCCACGAAGTTCACGCTGGCGGCGCCGGCGCGGTACTCCGCCAGCACGCTGTGCGCGTCATGCACGTCCCAGCCGAGCAGCTTCAGGACCGGGTCGATGAGCGCGTACCGCGTCGCGGATTCTGTCTTGGACAAGTAGCCGTGGTGCTGCTTCATCACCTCACGCAAGCGTTCGACCTCGTCGAGCAGTGGCTTGATCACCGTTGAGCACCCCTCTCGTCCTGGGCATTCGCCGCCGTCGCCCAGCCCCCTCCGCGCGGCCCAAATCCGAAGGCCGCGAACGGGTCCGACGAACCCGTTCGCGGCCCTCTGCTACGTTGGCTAGACGCCTACTCCTGCGCCACCGGCGCCCGCAGCGCCGAGGCCAGCATGTCGCGGTTCAGCTTGGCGATGAAGTCCAGGCTGATGCCCTTGGGGCAGACCGCCTCGCAGGCGCCGTGGTTGGTGCAGTTGCCAAACCCCTCGGCGTCGTGCTGCTCTAGCATGCGCTGCACCCGCTCATAGCGCTCGGGCTGGCCCTGGGGCAGCAGGCCGAGATGGCTCACCTTGGCCGACAGGAAGAGCATGGCCGAGGCGTTGGGGCAGGCCGCCACGCAGGCGCCGCAGCCGATGCACTGGGCCGCGTCCATGGCCCAATCGGCCGCGGGCTTGGGCACCAGGATGGCGTTGGCCTCCGGCGCGGAGCCGGTGCGCGCGCTGATGTAGCCGCCGGCCTGGATGATGCGGTCGAACGCGCTGCGGTCAACGATCAGGTCACGGATGACCGGGAAGGCCTTGGCGCGATACGGCTCGATCCACAGCTCCTCGCCATCGGAGAAATGGCGCATGTGGAGCTGGCAGGTGGCGGTCAGGCCGGTCTTGCCGTGCGGCCGGCCGTTGATGACCATGCCGCACGAGCCGCAAATGCCTTCGCGGCAGTCATGCTCGAAGGCGAACGGCTCCTTGCCCTCGGCGGTCAGGCGCTCGTTGACGACGTCGAGCATCTCCAGGAAGGACATGTGCTCGTTGACGTCGGGCGCCACGTACGTTTCGAACCGACCCGGCGCGGTGGGGCCGCTCTGGCGCCAGACATGCAGTGTCAGTTTCATCACTTGTAGCTCCGCTGGGCCGGCTTGACATACTCGAAGTCGAGCTGTTCGGTGTTGCGAATGGGCGCCTTGTCCTCGCCCGCGTACTCCCACACCGCCGCATGGGCGAACAGGTCGTCGCGGCGCTGAGCTTCGCCGTCCTCGGTCTGATACTCCTCGCGGAAGTGACCGCCGCAGCTCTCCTCACGCTCCAGGGCGTCGCGGCAGAGCAGCTCGGCCAGCTCGAAGAAGTCACCCACGCGGCCGGCGCGCTCGAGCGACTGGTTGAGCGACTCGCCCGTGCCGGGCACGGTCACGTCGTTCCAGAACTCCTCGCGCAGTTGCGGGATGAGCCGCAGCGCCTCGGTCAGGCCTTCGCGGTTGCGCGCCATGCCGCACTTCTCCCACAGCAGAGCGCCCAGCTCGCGGTGGAACGACATGGCCGAGCGCTTGCCGGGGTTGTCCAGCAGGCGCCGGGTGCGGTTGGCCACTTCCTCCTCGGTGCGCTTGACCTCGGGATGGTCCAGGTCCACCTTGGCCAGCTTGGTGCTGGCCAGGTAGTGGCCCAGCGTGGCCGGCGCCACGAAGTAGCCGTCGGCCAGGCCCTGCATGAGCGCGCTGGCGCCCAGGCGGTTGGCGCCGTGATCGGAGAAGTTGGCCTCGCCCAGCACGTGCAGGCCGGGGATGGTGCTCATCAGGTTGTAGTCCACCCAGAGACCGCCCATGGTGTAGTGCGGCGCGGGGTAGATGCGCATCGGCACGGTATACGGGTCCTCGCCGGTGATGCGCTCGTACATCTCGAACAGGTTGCCGTAGCGCTGCTCGACCGTGCGCCGGCCCAAGCGGCCAATGGCCTCGGCGAAGTCCAGGTAGACGCCGCCGCCACCGGGTCCGACGCCGCGCCCGGCGTCGCACTGCTCCTTGGCCCGGCGCGAGGCGATGTCGCGGGGGCAGAGGTTGCCAAAGCTCGGGTACAGCCGCTCCAGGTAGTAGTCGCGCTCGCCCTCGGGCACTTTGTCCGCGGTGCGCGTCTCGCCGGCCTGCTTGGGCACCCAGATGCGCCCGTCGTTGCGCAGCGACTCGCTCATCAGCGTGAGCTTGCTCTGGTAGTCGCCGCTCTGCGGGATGCAGGTCGGGTGGATCTGCGTGTAGCAGGGGTTGGCGAACCCCGCGCCGCGCCGATAGGCCCGCCAGATGGCCGTGGCGTTGCAGCCGATGGCGTTGGTGGACAGGTAGAAGACGTTGCTGTAGCCGCCGGTGCAGAGCAGCACCGCATCGGCCAACCAGCTCTTGGTCTCGCCGGTGACCAGATCGCGCGTGACGATGCCGCGCGCGGCGCCATCGATGACGATCAGGTCGAGCATTTCGGTGCGCGCGTGCATCTGCACCGTGCCCGCGGCGATCTGCTTGGACAGCGCCTGATAGGCGCCGAGCAGCAACTGCTGGCCGGTCTGGCCACGCGCATAGAACGTGCGCGAGACCTGCGCGCCGCCGAACGAGCGGTTGTCCAGCGTGCCACCGTACTCGCGGGCAAACGGGACGCCCTGGGCCACGCACTGGTCGATGATGTTCGCGCTCAGCTCGGCCAGGCGATAGACATTGGCCTCACGGGCGCGGAAGTCGCCGCCTTTGACCGTGTCGTAGAACAGCCGATGGACGCTGTCGCCGTCGTTCTGGTAGTTCTTGGCCGCGTTGATACCGCCCTGAGCGGCGATGGAATGCGCGCGTCGCGGGCTGTCCTGGAAGCAGAAGCAGTCCACGCGGTAGCCCATCTCGCCCAGCGAGGCGGCCGCCGCGCCGCCGGCCAGGCCGCTGCCAACCACGATGACGTTGTACTTGCGCTTGTTGGCCGGGTTGACCAACTTCATGTCGAACTGATGCCGCTGCCACTTGGACTCGATGGGGCCCGAGGGGACGTGAGCGTTGAGTTCCATGTCGTGTCTCCTCGTGCTCTACAGGTGCAGCACACCGGCCTGGACGGCCAGCGGAATGCTTGCGTTGCCCACGAAAACGAGCAGACTGAAGGCCAGCGCCAACGGCCGCCGTAGCGCGTTGTAGCGCGGGCTGTTGAGGCCGAGGGTCTGGAAGGCGCTCCAGATGCCGTGATACAGGTGCAGGCACAGCGGCACCATGGCCAACAGGTAAAAGGCGGCCAGCCAGCTGTGCTGGAAACCGGCAATCACGTTGTTGTACGGGTCGCCCGCGACATACTCGCCGGGGCAGATCCAGCCCCAGGTGAGATGGGCCAGGTGGAACAGAATGAACGCGCCGAGGGTGACGCCCCCCAGGCGCATCATCAAGCTGGTCCGCGACAGCACGAGACTATTGTCAACCTTGTTGTACCGGGTGGGCCGAGCGGCATCGCTCAGCAAGTAGAGTTGGACGGCCATGGTGATGTGAAGCGCAGCACAAGCAATGATGCCCAGTCGCGCAACGCATAGTCCGGCCGTTGGAGGCAACAGGGGTTCGCCGATGTGGCGAAGCCATTCCGCATAGTGGTTGAAGACTTCTCGTCCCAGGAAGATCTTGAGGTTGCCGGCCATGTGACCCAGCACAAAGGCACAGAGGCCCGCGCCGGTCGCCGCCATGATGATCTTCTTGCCGACGGTCAGTCGCCAGAGACTGCTCAGGGCTCGCATCGTAGCGTCCTTTCGGCCCCAACCGTACAACGAACCGGGTAGGCGTCAAGCTGAAGTGCGAGCGTAGTGTGACACGGCCTGGGGGCTTGACAGGCTAGGAATTGGCCGTGAAGGAGGCGCGGTCGTGGCGGCCAACTCCGCGTTCGGAGCAATGCCGTGTGGTCCCTCGCCCTACTTGCCACCCTCACCCTGGCCGACCCCGTCGGCAAGCGACCCTACGAACTCGACTGGGCCGGTCGCACCGCCGACGCGCAGCCGGCGCTGGTCGACTTCGAGCAGCCGGCCGACTGGAAGGTCGAGGCGGCCAACAGCGAGGCCACCTTCGTGCGCACGCGCGAGCAGCAGATCTGGGGCGACTGGGTCGGCCGGCTGACCTACCGCGGCACCGGCGGCAACCCCACGGTCATGATCAGGCCGCCGGCGCCCGTGCCGATTGGCAAGGCGTTCGATGCCGTGACGTTGTGGGTCTATGGCAACAACTGGGGCTGGGGACCCAATCCCGGCACGCCGCAGGTGGGCATCACGGCGC
>JACRKZ010000070.1 GCA_016235455.1 Armatimonadota bacterium
ACTGGACGAACTCCTGGCCAAGCATCGCTGGACCAGGAGTTCGTGTCAACCAGCTAGTAGTCGAGTTGCGTGAGGCGCGGCAGGCGGCTCTGGCCATGGCCGTTCGTGCCGGCCACCAGGCCCAGCAGATGCTCGCAACCCGAGGTCATGGCTTGTGCCTGGGCGGCCAGTTCCTCGGCCGCCGAGGCCGATTCCTCGGCGCTGGCGGCAGTGTCCTGCGAGCTGGCGTCGACCCGGCCCATGGCGCCGCGGACCTGGGAGATGCTGTCCGACTGCTCGCGCGATGCCGACGATACGCGCTCGACCAAGCCCATGACCTCCTGGGCGATGCGGGCGTTCTCTTCCAGAGCGGTGGTCACACCGTGGGTCCGTTGGCTGGTCTCGGCGACGCGACCGTTGGCCTCCTCGATGAGGTCGGCGGTCTGCTTGGCGGCGCTGGCGCTGCGTTGGGCCAGGCTGCGCACCTCCTCGGCGACGACAGCGAAGCCCTTACCGGCATCGCCAGCGCGGGCCGCTTCCACGGCGGCATTCAGCGCCAGCAGGTTGGTCTGGAAGGCGATCTCATCGATGGTGCGGATGATGCGCGCCGTCTCGCCGCTGGCGGCCACGGCGGCTTCCAGGCTCGCGCGCATCTGCCCCAACCGGTCACCGATCTGGTCGAACGTGGCATTGGCGTCCTCGCGCAGGAGCCGGGAGACCTTGGCCGTGTCCTCGGCGTTGCGCCCCGCCAGATGGCCCATGCTCTCCAGCGCCGCGGTGGTCTCCTGGACACTGGCCGCGAGGTCGGACGCGCCCGAGGCGCCGCTGGTCGCGGCGTTGGCCACCTGGCCGGCGGCCGAGTTGACCTGGTCGGCGCTCTCCTGGAGCGTGGCCACCGTGCCCAGGATGCCCGCCGACAGCTTGCCCGCCGCCCGCATGGCGATGCCGCCTACGAGCACGACAATGAAGCCCACGAGCATCAGCACCAGTCCGCGCAGAGCGTTCACGCCAGCCATGGCCTGGGCCATGGGGTACAGCCCGACCATGCGCCAGTCCGTGCCCTCCACGGTGGCGCAGCAGGCCAGTTGGCGGGCGCCGCCGTAGCTGACCGTCGCCTTGCCTTCCTTGCTCGTACCCATCGCCCGGCCGAGTTCGGTCTTGCTCAGGTCTTCACGCAGTACGGCATCCGCTTGGGGATGCAGGAAGACGAGGAACTCCGGCGTGGTCACCATGGCGAAGCCGGTGCGGCCGAACTTGACCGGCTGCAGCGTCCGCTCATAGAAGGTGACCAGGCGAGCATAGCCGCCGGTCACGCCGTACAGCTTGCCCTTGTAGGAGAGCGGCGCCATGAACAGAACACTCGGCGTGCCGTCGGGCCCGGGCACCACCTTGCCATGGCCGATCTCGCCGGCCAGGGCGCGCTTGAGCAGATCCTCGTCGCTGGGCCGCGTGCCCTCGAGGTCGGCGGCGGCGGTGCCGTCCACGACGATTGTCCCCGTCGGATCGGTGGCGAACATGCCGGCCCACACCCCGTCCTTCTGCCAGCCGGCGATGCGGTCGACCGCCGCCGGACGCACCTTGGCGTCCTGCACGGCATCGCGCAACACCTTGCTCTGACCGTAGTCGGTGGTGTTCGAGAGGCGCACAGCCATCCAGTCCGCCAGGCCGCGCGCGGCAACGCGCACGACCGCGGCCGTGCCTTCCTCCTGCAACGACGCAAGCGAGCGGGACGCCCCCCGGAACAGCACGACCGCAGTCACCAACAGCGCGAGCACCAGCGGCACCACGGACAGGACCACCAGTCGCGCTCTCAGGCTCTTGCCACGCATCTTGTTCTCCATCAACCAGCACGGTTGCTTCTAGGTCAACTCGACATAGCCTGTTCTAGCTGTAGGCACCTCAGACAGACTAAGTGACGCGTGTGCAACGTGCACGACAGATGTCGTGCCGGAGGACAACGTATAGCTGCGCTCAACACCGCTCTGGAGGCTGTCGCGCGATGAACCAGCGACTTTTCTACGAACTTGGCGGTCACCGACCAATTGTTGGGGAAGTTGACGTCGCGGTGTGCGGCGGCGGCCCCGCTGGCCTGGCGACGGCTGTCGCCGCCGCTAGACTCGGTGTTCGGACCGTGCTGCTGGAGGGCCAGGGCTGTCTCGGCGGCATCTGGACCAGCGGGCTGTTGTCGTTCATCCTCGATAGCGCAAACAAGCACGGAGTGCTGACCGAGTTCCTGCATCGTGTGGACCGGCTCGACGGGACCCGGCCGCCGGCCTGGGGCGGCATCACCTGTGATCCCGAGGCAGTGAAGCTGGCCGCCGAGCAATGGTGCGCCGAACTCGGCGTTCGCGTGCGGCTGCACACCCGCGTGGTCGCCGCCTGTCGTGACGACAGCGACCGCGTCCTGCGCTACGCCATCACCGAGAGCAAGTCGGGCCGCGAGGCCTGGAGCGCGAAGGTCTTCGTCGACTGCACCGGCGACGGCGATCTCGCCGCGCAGGCCGGCTGCGGCTTCGACCTGGGCCGGCCGGGCAGCGGACAGACTCAGCCGTTGAGCCTCATTGCCCTGCTGGGCGGCGTGCCTCGTGCCGCCATCGAACCGTTCCTGCACCAGGATGGCGCCGCCTGGCGCTCAGACTCAGTGGCGCTGTGTGCGCTGCTGGCCAGGCGCGGGCTGCAGCCAAGCTACGGTTCACCCATCCTGATCCCGATCCACGACGGGCTGTACCTGCTGATGGCCAACCACCAGTACGGCGTGTCCGGCACCGACGCGGACCAACTCACCGAGGCGACCGTGGCGGCCCGCGCCGAGCTGTGGCGCATCGTCAATGCGCTGCGGGCATCGGGCGAACCTTGGGCTGGCCTGCGGCTCGTGGCGACCGCCAGTCACATCGGCGTGCGCGAGGGCCGACGGATCCACGGACGGTATCTGGTCACCGCGAACGACCTGGCGGTTGGCGCGCGCCACGCCGACGCTGTCTGCCGCGTCACCTTTCCAGTGGACATCCACCCCACCGACGGCACCAGTGGCGGCAGCTACAGCAGTGAAGGGCTGGCGGCGCAGCCTTACGACATCCCGCTGCGCGCGCTGCTCGCCGCCGATGTGGACGGTCTGGTGATGGCGGGCCGCTGCATCAGCGGGGACTTCGCGGCCCATGCCAGCTACCGCGTCACGGGCAACGCAGTGCAGATGGGCGAGGCGGCCGGGACACTGGCCGCAGTGGCGGCGGCGCGAGGCGTGCCGCCGCACGAGGTGCCGTTCAAGGCCCTTCCGGGACATGAGGGCTGGGCCGGCTAGCGGGACAGGACGCCCTGGTCGAGCGTGGCGAAGAACGAGTTCCACACCTCGCGGTCCTGGTCGAGGTCGCCGGCGACGCCCAGGCGCACGACCAGCATGTCCCATTCGGGCACGACGAAGAGCTTGTTCTGGTTCAGCCCCGCCCCACAGTAGGTGCGGGCCGGCGCGCCGGGCCAGGCGCACCAGGTGCCGTCGCCACCATTGACCCACCAACCGAAGCCGTACACCCCACGGCCATCGAGGTAGGCTTGCCGCCGACTGGTCTGGTTCGGCGGCAATTGCAACGGCACCTGGTTTCCTGTCGCCTGCGCAACCCACTCGGCCGGCAGAACCTGACGCTCCCCCCAACGACCCGCACGCAACCACAGCAACCCAAGCCGGGCCACGTCGCGGGCGTCCAGATATAGATGCGAGGCGGCATCGTTCACCACCACGCCGCTCATGTCACAGTGAACGGTGTCCCAGGTCCAGTCGCGCAGCCCGATGGGCTCCGCGATGCGCCGGCGGAACAGGTCGGCCAACGGCTCGCCCGCGGCCAAGGTCAGCACGAATCCAAGCATGCGCTGTGCGTCATCGCTGTAGGCGAAGCGCGCGCCGGGCTCAAAGAGGGGTGTGGTGGGAGACAGCGGCGTCAGGCTGCCATCGAGCGGGTCGTCGACGCCGTAGGTGCCACCCTCGCCATCGTAGCCCGAGGTCATGGTGGCCAGCTGGCGCACGGTCATCCGCGGATACAGTAGCTCCAGGCCATGCGCCAGGTCGGCCGCCTTGCGGTCCAGCGACAGCCGGTTGTCGGCGATGAGCAGGCCCAGCAGACTGGAACTCACCGACTTGGTGATCGACCATACATTGTGCTTGCGGTCGACGCTGGGGCCCTGATGGATGACACGACCGTGGCGCACCACCATCAACTCCCGCGTGCCACCCACCTCGGCGAGTTGCTGGTCCAGCCGCTCGATGGCCACCTGCAGCACCAACGGGTCAATGCCCTCGGCCGCCGGCTCGCTCCGCTCCCAGTCCAGGCCGGGTGTGCTCTGGCGGACCGGCTCGCTGTCGCCGCTGGCATAGGCCGGCGCGACCAGCACAAGGCTGGCCAGCACGAACAGCAAGGCGGCATTCCGACGACGATGCATCCAGGCGTCCCAGGCGGTCCTACGGGTTGTACCCACAATGTGACCAAAACATGACCACAAACCTGGAAAAACTTCGCGCCCGACTCGGCGAGGGTTCGCGCACCCCGGCAACGAATAGCAGCGGGGGCGGAGAAGGTGATGCGCGGACTGCTGTTGTTGGCTCTGGTTCTCACGGGCCTGGGGTCGTCGGCCGTGGCGGACGGGGCCACGAGCTACCTCGCGCCGGGCGATTGCCAGCTGCAGGGACTCATCGGCCGGCGCCTCACGGCCAACCAGCTCCAGCGGCTGTGCCGGGTGGATCAGGCAGGCCTGGTCGGCGGATACGAGCACCGGCCCGGATCGCATCCCTGGATCGGCGAGCACGTGGGCAAGTTCCTCCACGCCGCGAGCCTGAGCCTGCGCAACCACGACAACCCCGCCCTGCGCAAGATCGCCGCCAATCTGGCCGCGACCCTGATCGCCAGCCAGGAGGCCGACGGTTACCTGGGCACCTACGCACCGGCCAAGCACTGGTCGATGGACGGTGACTGCGGATGGGATGTCTGGTCTCACAAGTACAACCTGCTGGGTCTGTTGGCCTGGCACGAACTGACCGGCGACGAGGCGGCTCTGCGCTGCTGCCGCCGGGTCGGCGACCTGCTAGTCAAGACATTCGGCACCGCGCCGGGCCAGATCAACATCGACGAGCGAAGCACCCACATGGGCATGGCCTCCGGCTCGGTCCTGGAGCCCATGGTAGCACTGTATCGCGCTACGCACGACCGGCGCTATCTCGATTGGTGCTACGCGCTGGTCAGGCAATGGGACGCCGACCCCAAGGGTCCGCTCCTGGTGGCCAGCCTGAGCGCCGGCAAGCCGCTCTATGAGACGGCCAATGGCAAAGCGTACGAGATGATGAGCTGCCTCGTGGGTCTGGCCGACCTGGCCCAGGCCGCGCGCGACGAGGGACAGGGCGCGCTCGCCGCCAGCTGGGAGCAGGTTATCGATCATGCGTGGCAGGACATCACCACCAGGCGGCTCTACCTGACTGGCACCGTCAGCCATGGTGAGCACTTCCAGGCCGACGGTAGATTCCCCAACACGGGCCCGGTCGGCGAGACTTGCGCCACGGTCACCATGATGCAACTGGGGCTGCGTGTGTTCCGCCGCACCGGCGATGCACGCGTCATGGATGTGCTGGAGCGCGCCGTCTACGGCCACCTGTTCGGCGCGCAGGACGCCGACAGCGGCAACTTCAGCTACTACACGCCGCTGGAGGGCACCAAGCCCTATACGCCCGGCATCAACTGCTGCGTGTCGAGCGGGCCGCGCGGCATCGCCCTCATCCCCACCTACGCCGCCTCGGTCGATGCCGATGGCGGAGTCCGGCTTAACCTCTACGCCCCAGGCACCTACGCGCCGGCGGGCAGCGGTCTGCGCCTCAAGATCGAGACTCGCTGGCCCTATGAGGGCAAGATCGCGGTCACCGTGCTGGCCGCGCCTGACAAGCCCCTACCCTTGCGGCTGCGCGTGCCGCAGAGCTGTGGCAGCGGCCGGCTGACCGTGGCCGGCCGGACCGATGATCTCAAGCCGGGCTACGCCGAGCAGAGGCGCGCCTGGCGCGCGGGCGACCGGCTCACCCTCGACCTCGCCTTGCCGCTGCGCGCCGTGATGGGCGACGGCCCCAACGCCGGCTGGATGGCGCTCACTCGCGGGCCGCTGGTGCTGGCGCTGGACTCGTCACGCCTGACCGACGGCCAAGGTCCGCTCACCGCACTGACCGTCACCGACGAGGCGGCTGAGAAGCTGCCGGTGAAGGTGCAGATGCGGGTGCCGGACGATGGCGACTACGCCTTCGGCGCCGAGTTCGTGGTGCCCGGCAGGCGACATGCCGAAGGCGATCAGACCGCGCTCGATCTCCACCTGCTGGACTTCGCCCACGTCGGCAAGGCGCCGTTCCGGGTCTGGTTCCGTAGGCCGAGCGCGCCGCCGGCCGGCACGGCGTTGGAGGCCTGGTCGCGTGACGGCAACGTCGACGGCAGCATCGTCGACGGTGACCCGCAGACCTTCCGGGTGACCTTCGACGGCGCCAAGCAGGCCGAGGACTTCTTCGAGGTCAGCTGGACAGCCGCCAAGACCATCGGACGCGTCGTGTTCGTGCAGGGCAAGGTGTTCCACGACGGCGGCTGGTTCGACACCAGCGCGGGCAGGCCGAAGATTCTTGTGCGCGAAACCCCTGGCGGGCCCTGGCGCCAGGTGGCCACACTGGACGCCTATCCCGCAGCCACCGCCGCCGATGCCAAGGGGCTGGAGCTGGGACAGCGGTTCGAGGCCAGGCTGCCCGGGCCGGTCAAGGTGGTGGCACTGCGTGTGGTGGGCCGGCCGGCGTGCGGCGACAACCCCGCCCAGTCGTTCTCATCGTGCGCGGAACTCGGAGCGATGGCACCCGAGTGAACCGCGCGGCGCAGGCAACGCCAGCCTGACCACCGGACCCGCCACAGCCAGTCCAGATCCAGGTGCAGCCGGCTGAGCTGGTGTCGGCCCAGGCCGATAAGCGCTTGGCCATCGGCCCACTCCAGATGCAGCCCGGTGCACGCCAGCATCACGCTGGCGAAGGCCGCACTGGCCGCCACGCTCGCTCGCTCCTTCAGCTTGTGGGTCTTGCTCGCCGGCATAACCACCCTCCTCCGTCAGGGCTCTGCAGGTATGGAGGGTGGTCCACTCGGCCTGGTTACCTGGATGACAAGGCTGTCATCCACACCGGTCAGTCGTCGTGTGGGCGCTCGCCGCGCTCGCCGCCGCGAGCACCGGGCGGTGGGCCGGACGGCGCGGTGGCGATGGCGGTCGCGCCCACAACGATCACCAGCAGCAGGGCCAGCAGCCATTCGACGCGGGGTTTGGCTTCGCTGACGCGCTTCCTGACGTGCGCGGTCAGCGGACGCCAGTTGAGGCGGATGTGGTTGACCGCGAAGGCGATGAACAGGAGCGCCAGGAACCAGTGCAGGTTGCCCACCTGGCCTTTGGCCAGCGGCAGTTCGCCTTCTTCGGCAGCGTCCATCAGCAAACCGCTGATGGCCAGGCACGTGCCCGCAATGAAGGCGCCCGTCGCCGTGAAGGCGCGCCCGTTGAACCGTCTCACCACCTGTTGCTCTGCCATGTGTCTCCTCCAACGTCAGCGACACAACCCGCCAACGAGAACAAGGAGTCACAGCGCGATGCGATGGTTACAGGCCTGGCTACTGCGTGGTGCGACGCGCCGGCGGCTGGAACATGACTCGCCGCTCGCCGGGGAAGCCGTAGCCATAGGGGCGGGCCGCGGCGACGGTACCGGCGTCGGACTGGTAGTAGACGCGGGCGCGTTCGGCGGCCTGGAGCTCGCCGCGCACCGCGGACAGCCGCTGCAACTTGCTGCTCTCAACCTGCGCGGCGCCGAAGGTGCGGAAGCAGACGTCGTAGGTGCGCTGTACACCCTCGGTACAGCTCGCGAACAGCGCCAGCGCCACCAACCCCTTGAGGCAGCGCCGCCAACTGAGCCCGTCAAGCACGTATCCATGGTGGTATCGACGCGGTGTCCGCATGACGTCCATTCCTACTCATACTCTTGGAACGTCCAGCGGTCAGGTTGTTACGGGCTGGCCCCACCCAAATGGCAAGAGCCGCGACTCGTGACTGGCACGAGTCGCGGCTCTCGGGTCAACGCGAGCCTGGGCTCGCGGCCACTCAGCCCTTGACGCTGTAGAAGGCGGACACGCCGGGGTAAACCGCAGCGTCGCCCAGGCCTTCCTCGATGCGGAGGAGCTGGTTGTACTTGGCCACGCGGTCGGAGCGGCTGGGAGCGCCGGTCTTGATCTGACCAGCGTTGGTGCCCACCGCGATGTCCGCGATGGTGGCGTCCTCGGTCTCGCCCGAGCGGTGCGAGACGACGGCCGTCATGTTGGCCTTCTGTGCCATCTCGATGGCTTCGAAGGTCTCCGTCAGGGTGCCGATCTGGTTGACCTTGATCAAGATCGCGGAGATGGCCTTCTTCTCGATGGCCTCGGCCAGGATCTTGGGGTTGGTCACGGTCAGGTCGTCGCCGACGATCTGTGTGGTCTTGGCCACCTTGGCCGTCAGCACGGGCCACCAGTCCCAGTCGCTCTCGGCCAGCGGGTCCTCCAGCGAGATGATCGGGTACTCGCTGCAGAGCTTGGCCCAGAACTTGACCATCTCTTCGCTGCTGAGTTCGGCGCCGCCCGTCTTCTTGAAGACGTACTTGCCGTTCTCCCACAGCTCGGAGGCCGCCGGGTCCATGGCGATCTTGATCTGCTCGCCCGGCGTGTAGCCGGCCTTCTCGATCGCCGCCATGATGGTGTCCAGGGTGGCGCGGGTGATGCTCAGGGCGTTGCGGCCCTTGATCTCGGGGGCGAAGCCGCCCTCGTCACCCACGGCCGTCACACAGCCGAGGCCCTTGAGGATGCCACGCAGGGCGTGGAACACCTCGGTGCCGGCGCGGAGAGCATCCGAGAAGCTCTCGAAGCCGGCGGGCATGGCCATGAACTCCTGGAAGTCGATGTTGTTCGCCGCGTGCGCGCCGCCGTTGATGATGTTCATCATCGGCACGGGCAGCGTGCGCGCGTTCGGACCACCCACGTAGCGGTACAGCGGCAATTCGCAGTACTTCGCCGCGGCATGGGCAGCCGCCATCGACACACCCAGGATGCCGTTGGCACCCAGGCGAGCCTTGGTGTCGGTGCCGTCGAGGTCGATCATGGCCAGGTCGATCTGGCGCTGATCGCGAACGTCGAAGGCCTCGTTAACCAGCAGTTCGCGGATCTCGGTGTTGACGTGCTCGACCGCCTTGAGGACACCCTTGCCCAGGTAGCGGCTCTTGTCGCCATCGCGCATTTCCAGCGCTTCGCGGCTGCCCGTGCTGGCGCCCGAGGGCACCGCCGCGCGACCGGTCACGCCAGACAGCGTGGTCACCTCGACCTCAACGGTCGGATTGCCGCGCGAGTCCAGGATCTCGCGGGCCAGGACATCAATGATCTGGCTCATGACTACCCACCTTGCTCTTCACCGCGCTTGGCAGCTTCGGCATTGGTGTACTTGATCGAGGCTTGCGCCGCGGCCAAGCGCGCCACAGGCACGCGGAACGGGCTGCAGCTGACGTAGTTCATGCCAACCTTGTAGCAGAACTCGATGGTGGCCGGATCGCCACCATGCTCGCCGCAGATACCGATCTTGAGCTTCGGACGGGTCGAGCGACCGAGCTTGACGCCCATCTCGACCAACTTGCCGACGCCCTTCTGATCCAGAGTGGCGAACGGGTCGTCCTCGAAGATCTTGCGCTCCATGTACTCACCGATGAACTTGCCAGCGTCGTCGCGCGAGAAGCCCAGACCCATCTGGGTCAGGTCGTTCGTGCCGAAGCTGAAGAACTCGGCGGTCTCGGCGATCTCGTCAGCCACCAGCGCGGCGCGCGGGACTTCGATCATCGTACCGACCAGGTACTCGACCTGCACGCCCTTCTCGGCCTGCACGTCTTCGCAGATGGTCTTGGCGCGCTCGGCCAGGAAGTCGAGCTCGGCCTTGAAGCCCACCAGCGGGATCATGATCTCGGGCTTGGGCTCGAAGCCCTTGGCCTTGGCGTTGCACGCCGCTTCCATGATGGCGCGGACCTGCATGTCGTAGATCTCGGGGTAGGTGACGCCCAGGCGGCAGCCGCGGTGGCCCAGCATCGGGTTGAACTCGTGCAGGGACTCGACCTTGGCCTTGACTTCGGCGGCGCTGATGCCCATGACCTTGGCCATATCGGCCTGGTTCTCATCCTCGTGCGGCACGAACTCGTGCAGCGGCGGGTCGAGCAGGCGCACAGTGACCGGCAAGCCGGTCATGGCCTCGAAGATGCCTTCGAAGTCACCGCGCTGGATGGGCAGCAACTCGGCCAGGGCGGCCTTGCGGCCCTCCACGTCCTCAGCCAGGATCATCTTGCGCATCGAGACGATGCGGTCGCCCTCGAAGAACATGTGCTCCGTGCGGCACAGGCCGATGCCCTCGGCACCGAACGAGCGGGCGCGCTGCGCGTCGAGCGGGCTGTCGGCGTTGGTGCGGACACCCAGCTTGCGGTCAGCCTCGACCCACGAGTTCAGCTTCTCCCAGATGCGGTAGAGCGGCTCGGCCTTGGCGGTCTCATCGCCCTCCAGCACCGCGCGGACCACCGGCGACGGGATGACCGCCACGGCGCCCGTATAGAAGGTGCCAGCCCAACCGTTGACCGCAACCACGTCGCCTTCCTTGACGACGGTGTCACCAACGGTGAACTGCTTCTTGGCGTAGTCGATGACCACGTCGGCAGCGCCGCAGACGCAGCACTTGCCCCACTGGCGGGCCACCACCGCGGCGTGGCTGGTGAGGCCACCGCGGCTGGTCAGGATGCCTTCGGCGGCGTACATGCCACCGACGTCCTCGGGGCTGGTCTCGACGCGGCAGAGAATGACCTTCTCGCCACGCTTGACCCACTCTTCGGCGTCTTCGGCGGTGAACACAGCGCGGCCGGTGGCGGCGCCGGGGCCAGCCGCCAGACCCTTGCCCAGAGCCTTGGCGGTCTTGAGTTCCTTCTCGTCGAAGCGCGGCAGCAACAGCTGCGCGAGCTGCGCGGGCTCGACGCGCATAACCGCCGTGGCCTCGTCAATCAGGCCCTCTTCGACCATCTCGACGGCGATGACCACCGACGCCAGGCCGGTGCGCTTGCCCGAGCGGGTCTGCAGGATGTAGAGCGTGCCCTCTTGGACGGTGAACTCCATGTCCTGCATGTCGGCGTAGTGCTTCTCCATCTGGCTGCGGATGTCGCACAACTGCTTGTAGACATCGGGCATCGCCTGCTCGAGCGCCGAGATGGGCTCGGGGGTGCGGATGCCGGCCACGACGTCTTCGCCCTGAGCGTTGATCAGGTACTCGCCGTAGAACAGGTTCTCACCCGTGGACGGGTTGCGCGTGAAGCACACGCCCGTGCCGCTGGTGTCGCCCATATTGCCGAAGACCATGGTGCAGATGTTGACCGCGGTGCCGACGAGGCCCTTGATCTTGTTGATGTCGCGGTACTTGATGGCGCGGTCGCTGTTCCACGAGCCGAACACGGCCTTGGTCGCGAGGTCCATCTGCTTGCGCGGGTTGGTCGGGAACGACTCGCCCACATGCTTGGCGTAGATCGCCTTGTACTGCACCACCACCTCGGCCAGCTGCTCGGCGTTGAGCTGGTTGTCGTCCTTGACGCCGGCGGCTTCCTTGGCAGCGTGCAGGACTTCTTCGAAGTCCTCGTGCGGCACGCCCATGACCACGCCACCGAACATGTCGATGAAGCGGCGGTAGCAGTCCCACGCCCAGCGCGCGTTGCCCGACTTCTTGATCAGGCCGTCGACGACTTCGTCATTGATGCCCAGGTTGAGGACGGTGTCCATCATGCCCGGCATGGAGACGGCGGCGCCAGAGCGCACCGAGACGAGCAGGGGGCTGTCGGGATCGCCGAACTTGCGTCCCGTGGCCTCTTCGAGGCGCGCCACCATGGCGTCGAGTTCCTCGGGCAAGCCGGCGGGCCACTGCTGGTTGTTCTTGTAGTAGTGGTCGCAGGCTTCCGTGGTGATCGTGAAGCTGGGCGGAACCGGCAAGCCGGCGTTCGCCATCTCGGCCAGGTTGGCACCCTTGCCGCCCAACAGGGCCTTCATCTCGGCCTTGCCTTCGGCCTGACCCTTACCAACGAAATAGATATACTTGGTAGCCATCGGAGTGTACGGACTCCCTTCCGAACCTTCGGTCGCCCCACTGGCCGTAGCTGGCTGGCCACGGCTGCGAAGCGCCTACCGCCTCAACCCTCACACCTGTCATACAGGGTGATCTGTCGCTCCCGGCTGACGTTGCTCGTCGGCACCAGGAGAATCTGGACCCGCGTCGTTCCTCGCCCCAGGTCGAACTCGACCTGGTCTCCGGCTGAAACCTCCAGCGAGGCCCGCGCCAGCTTGCCGTTGACCAATACCTTGCCGGCGTCACACGCCTCATTGGCCACGGTGCGTCGTGGTATCAATCCCGATACCTTCAACCATTTGTCCAGGCGCATGACCGATCCCGCCTCATCGCTCTACCCGACCGCGCGTTCGGCGGCCTTGGCCTGGTCCCATAGCGCGTCCTGCGCGCTCAAGTCGAGCTCGGCCAGCTTGTGCGGCCCACCGGCCTCGACCTCCATGGCGCGGAAGCGCCGCTCGAATTTGGCGTTGGCGCCGCGCAACGCGTCCTCGGCGCTGAGACCCAGCGCCCGGCCGACATTGACGACGACGAACATCAGGTCGCCGAACTCGGCCTCGATCTCGGCCGGGTCGCCCGCGGCCACGGCCTCGTCGAGTTCGGCCAACTCCTCGGCCACCTTGGCCAGCCGGCCCGACTGGTCAGGCCAGTCGAAACCGATCTTGGCGGCTTTGCGTTGGAGTTCCCAGGCCCGCACCAGAGCCGGCAGACCCTTCGGTACGCCGTCCAGCGTGCTGGCCAGTGCCTGTCCGCCGCGCTCGGCCCGTTTGGCCTGTTCCCAAACGTCCAGGACCTGCTCAGCATGCTGCACGCCCTCGGTGTCGCCGAAGACATGCGGGTGGCGCCGTACCATCTTCTCACAGATTCGGTTGCAGACATCATCAATGTCGAACCGACCTGCTTCGGCGCCCAGTTGCGCGTGGAAGACGATCTGCAACAGCAGGTCGCCCAGCTCGTCGGCCAGATGGTCGAGGTCGCCCGCGTCCAGCTGCTCAAGGGCCTCGTAGGTCTCTTCCAGCAGGTAGCGGCGCAGACTCTGGTGGGTCTGCTCGCGGTCCCAGGGGCATCCCCCGGGACCGCGCAGCTTACCCAGGATGTCGACCAGGCGGTCGAACGACTCCACGATCAGTTGCCCTTGCCGCCCTTGTCGGCCGGCGCGGGGGCCGGCGCCGGAGCGCCCTTGGCCGGCGCGGGCAGGTCGTCAGTGCGCGTCGGGCCAGTCATCTCGGGGGCCTTCTCAATGTTCTTCTGCACGTCGCCCGGCACATTGGCCGGTGCGCCCGGGGCGCCGCCGCCAGCGCTGAACATGGCTTCCAGCGAGGACTTGAAGCGCTCCTCGAGGACCACCACCTGGGCGCCCTTGCCGCACTCGGCGAGCACCTGCTCAGGCTTCTTGCCGTTGAGCGCGATGAACTGCTCCTTGACTTCTTCCTTGATCTTGGCGAAGTCGGCCTTCTCCGCGGCGTGGCGCGCCGTGAGCTTGACCACAATGTAGCTGTTCTGGATCTTGATCGGCGTCTGGCAGACCTGGTTTTCCTTGAGCTTGGCCAGCGCCTCGGACAGCGGCTTGACCGCGGGCGGCAGCGTGGCCAGGTCGATCTCCTCAACCAGACCGCCATTCTCCTTGGTCTGTTCGTCCAGCGAGTACTTGGCGACCAGGCTCTGGAAGACTTCCTGGCTGCTGTTGGCCTCGGCGATGACCTTGGCGGCGACATCGGCCGACGGCACAACGATCTGGCGGAAGGAGACGCGCTCGGGCTTATCGAACAGCTTGGTGCGGTTCTCGTTGAAGAACGCCTGCAGCTTGCCGTCGCTCAGGTCCAGGCCCTTGGCGCGCAGCTTGAACACCGCGAGGTCGGTCTGCAACTGCGCCAGGATCGTCTTGTCGTCCTGGCCGGTGGCCTTCATGTAGTCGCGCAACTGCTTCTCGTCGCCCTTGAAGCGGTCGGCCTTGAGCTTGTCGAAGCGCGCCTGCACCTCCTTGGGGTCGGGCAGGCAGCCTTCGGCCTTGGCGCGTTCGAGCACCATCTTGTTCAAGATCATGTCGCGCAGGACCTGCAGGCCGGCCTTCTGCTCAAGCTCCTTGTGGAAATCAGCCCGCGTGATGTCCTGGCCGTTGACCCGGGCCACAACGCTCGAGCAGCCATTGAGCCCCAAGATCAAGCCTGCCGCCAGCACCAACGCCGCGGCTCGTTCCCATCGCTTTCGCACGTTCATGTCTCCTCGTTGGCCTCTGCCACTTCGGCCGGCCGGCCACCCGGGTGGCCCGGTCGCTAGCCCGCGGGCATGTCAAGGCCCGGTTGATAGCCTCGCACCTGATTGCGGCCGCCGTGCTTGGCGGCATACAAAGCCAGATCCGCCATACCCACCAGACCATCGAGTGTGTCCGTGTGGTCAGGGTAGCTGGCGTGGCCGACACTCACCGTGATGCGCAGCGGCTCGGCCCGGCCGGCGTCGAAGGCAAAGGCCTGCGTCGCTTCGCGAATGCGCTCGCCAGCCATCTGCGCGCCCTCGTCGTCGGTTTCCACGAGCAGCGCGACGAACTCCTCGCCGCCATAGCGAGCGATGACATCGTCCTTGCGTCCGTAGCGCCGCAGCAGTCCGGCCAGCCCGACCAGCACCTGGTCGCCCATCTGATGGCCGTAGGTATCGTTGATGCTCTTGAAGTGGTCGATGTCGATCATCATGACCGAGAGCGGCCGCTTGTAGCGCACGCAGCGACTGATTTCAGCGTCCACCTGCTCCTCAAAGTAGTTGCGGCGGAACAGCTTGGTCAACGGGTCAGTGACCGCCAAGCGCTGCAACGTTTCATAGAGCCGCGCGTTTTCGATGGAAACCGCGGCCTGGCTGGCCAGTAGCGCCAGGTTGTCGCGGTCACGCGGCGTGAAGATGGCGTGGTTGATCTTGTTGTTGACGTTCAGCACGCCCACCACCTCGGTGCCGATCAGCAGTGGCACGGAGAGCAACGAGCGGTTGCTGTACTTGCGACTCTGCTCGCCGGCCCGCTGCGGCCGGAAGAAGCGGCTGTCCTGGGTGATATCCTCGATCAGCAGCGGCTCGCCGTGCTCGGCCACCCAGCCGGCCACCCCTTCGCCGGGCACGATCTTGGCGCCGGCGACGACTTCGTCGGGCAGGCCCATGGCGTGCAGGATGCGCAGTGACTGCTTGTCGTCGTCGAACAGCATGAGCGAGGCCATGCCGCAATGCAACAATGTGCAGGAGCTGTCCACGATCTTGGACAGCAGCCGGTCGCGCTCGAGCGAACTGCTGAGCTCGCGGCTGATGTCGCACAGCACCGACAGCTCTTCGACGCGCTGCTGCAGATCCTCATAGACCCGCACGCCGCGCAACTGACCGGCGGCATGGTCGGCGAAGGCCTGCAAACGGTCGACCTCGGCCTCGGTCACCGTCTGCTCGACGGGTCGCTCCACGCACAGCACGCCAAGGCAACCGCTGTCGCTCGATAGCGGCACGGCCACCAGCAGGCGGCCACGCGCATCGCTCTCGGGGTTCGGCGTGAAAAACTCGCAGGAGGAGGTGTCGGGCACGATCTGCTGCTGGCCGGTGGCGTAGACGCGGCCGGCGACGCCCTCGTCGACGCCCAGCACGAAGCTCTGGCGCACCGAGTGCCCGTGCGCGCGGGCCGCGGCCATGCGCAGGCAGGTGCCGGTCTCGTCCGGCTCGAGGATGGTGCCCTTCTCCGCGCCGAACAGCTCCATGGCGCGATCCAGCACCGCCTGGCGCAGGTCGGCCGTAGTGGCGCCTCCGCTGACCAACAGCGTCAGGTCGAGCACGAACTGCTTGGGCACGCCACGCGCCGTCAGCGCATCCACGCTGGAGCCCATGCCGCGCTGCGTCGCGTCGTACTCGGTGAAGTCGTCCTGCAGTTCACGCGCGGCGCGCGCGGTTTCCTGATAGATGTCAGCCCGGCCCTCACTCACGGACAGGAGTCGCTCCTGCTCGCGTTGGGTATCGACATCCTTGGGGAAACGGCCACCGAATGTGTCCTGAGTGTCCTTATTCTGCATGTTGGGTTCGTCGGACATGGGGTCGGCCTCCCCCGGCGAGCCATCCTACCACACGGCCGGTCATGTGGCAACGCACTACGAGGCGCCCAACGCAACACGGCGGTCGCGATTCTCGCCCCTTGCGCGGTGGGTGCCGAAGCGCTTACGATCCGTCGCACAGGCGGATGCGGCATGGCGGTTCTGGTCATCGGAAACACCTACAGCGGCGGCGGGCGGGGGCATCAGCGCGTGGCCGAGATCGCCCGCCAGCTCGGCGCGGACACCGAACTGGCGCGATGGTCAGGCCATGCCCAGGAGCTGGCCACGAACCTCGCCTCCGGCTACGAGGTGGTGGTGGCCGCGGGCGGCGACGGCACCGTCCACGAGGTGGTCAACGGACTCATGGCGGTGCCCAGCGACCAACGCCCTGCGCTGGGCCTGGCGCCGCTGGGCACCGGCAACGACATTGCCCGCAACCTGGGCTTGACCCAGCCGCACCAGGCAGTCGAGGCCATCACGGCGGGCCACACGCAGGGCCTCGATCTGTTCCGCGTCGAGTGCCACGACGAGTACGGCCGACCGAAGCTGGTGTGGGGCGTGCTCAACTGCGGCATCGGCTACGGCGCCGAGGTCGTGCGCCGCACCTCGCAACGCATGAAGCGCGTGGCCGGGCCGGCGCTGGCCTACTTGTGGGGCACGCTCAGCACCTTGGCCACCTGGGACAGTCCCTCGATGACGCTCACGGGCGACTTCGGCCGACGCCGCGGGCGCGCTTTCTTCGTCTCGATGTGCAACGGCGAGTGGGAGTGCGGCGCCTCGTTGCGCATCGCGCCCGGCGCGCTCATGACCGACGGCGTGTCGCACCTGGTGGTCGTTCGCCACGCGCCGCGGCCCATGCTGGCGCTGCGGCTGCCGTTGTTGGGCTCCGGCCGGCATATCCACCTGCCGCAGGTCACCTATGTCGAGACCAACACGCTGGGCGTCGCCTGCGAACGGCCGGTGGGTCTGCAATCCGATGGCGACGTGGTCGGCTACACGCCCTGCGCCGTGCGGCTGGTACCCGCGGCGCTGCGGGTGCTGGCGCCATGAGTCCGCGCTGCCCGCAATGCGGTGCCGGTCCCGGACCCATCGAGTTGCCTGTGTGCCCCCGCTGCGGCACCCGTCTGGCCGCGCCGCCAGCGGCGGCCCCCGTCGCCGAGCCGGCAGCGCAGGCGGAGCCGACCAGCGAGAGCCGCGCCACGCTGGCGGCACGCTACTTCACGCCGGCCGTCGCCTATCGGCCCTCGCTGCTGGGCTACCTGGTAGAGCTGGGCGCACCCTACCTGATTCCCGCCGCCACCTACGCGCTGACGCTGACCGCGGATGGCAGCAATGCGCCGAGCTGGCTGTGGCTGCGCTGGGCGAGCACCGCGCTGGCCGTGGTCGTCTGCCTGACCGTGGCCGTGGCCAGGCGCCCGGGCCGGCTGGCCATCGTGCTCGACGCGCGCGGCGTGCGGTCGACGCGTGGTCGCCACGGCTGGCCTGAGCTGCTGTCCGTGAGCCTGGCGCACAACCCGCGCGGCTCGCGCGTGGAGGCCCTGCACCTGGCCTGGCGCGATGGCTCGCGCACCGCCATCCCGCGCCAATTGGCCGCCACCGCCCGGCTCAGTTCGCTGCCCAACCTGGCCGCGTTGCTGGACGAGGTGCGCCGCGCGCCTTGACCGCGACCCTGCCGTGCCTTACCTTTGGGCAGGCGTGAGGGTGTCGATAGCTGTGAGACATTGGCTCTATCTGGCCTTGGCCATCGGTTTCGAGGTCTGTGGCACGCTCTCCATGAGACTGTCCAACGGCTTCCAGAATCTGCGTTGGTCAGCCGCCATGGTGCTGCTCTATCTGGTGTGCTTCGGCTTCCTGGCCATGGCGGTGAAGGTCATTCCCGTCAGCGCCGCCTACGCCATCTGGTCCGGCCTGGGCACCGCGCTGGTGGTGCTGGTGGGCATCGTCCAGTTCCACGAGTCCGCCCACCCGCTCAAGCTGCTGTCCATTGCCCTCATCGTGGTCGGCGTGGTCGGCTTGAGGTTGGTCGGCAGCGAGCACTAGTCGCACTCCGGGAGCAAGGTTGACGCTGATGATGTTCGGCATCGCGCAGCATTGGTTGTACCTGGGCCTGGCCATCGGCCTGGGGGTCTGCGGCACGCTATGCATGAAGGAATCCCACGGCTTCAGGCAGCACCGCTGGTCGGCCGCCATGGTCATCTTCTACCTGCTGGGCTTCTCCTGCCTGGCCATGACCGTCAAGGTCATCCCCATCGGCACCACCTACGCCATCTGGTCAGGCATGGGCACGGCGATGATCGCCCTGGTCGGCATCTTCCACTACCATGAGCCCGCACCGCCCCTGAAGATCCTCTCCATCGCGCTGATCATCATCGGTGTCGTGGGCCTCAATCTGGTCGGCAGCAGTCACTGAGCGCCGCGAGCCCCGACAGCACTCAGTGACGTGCCTCTGACCGACGCGGCTACGGCTTGACGGGCGCGAACCGCACGCACACCGGCGCGGGCACCTTCACCGGCTGGCCCTGCTGCGTGAGCTTGCCGGTCGCCGCATCCACGCTGAACACCACCAGGTCGTCGGTGTCCTGGTTGGCCGCGATGAGCCATCGCGCCGACGGGTCCAGGGCGAAGTTGCGCGGCGTGCGGCCGCCGGTGCTCTGGTGCTGCACCAGCGTCAGCCGGCCTGTATCCTGCGCCACGGCGTAGACCGCTATGCTGTCATGCCCGCGGTTGGAGCCGTACAGGAACTTGCCGCTGGGGTCGAGGTGTATGTCGGCGCAGGTGCTGCTGCCCTGCCAGTCGGCGGGCAGCGTCGGCACATGCTCCACCTCGGTCAGCGCACCGGTGACGGCGTCATAGGCGAAGCAGGTGATGGTCGAATCCAACTCGTTGATGACGTAGGCAAACCGGCCGTTGGGCGCGAAAGCCATGTGGCGCGGCCCGGCACCTGGGTGCACCGCGGCGAAGGCGGGCGCGTTGGGCACCAGCTTGCCCTGCTCGTCCGGCCGGTAGATCATGATCTTGTCGATGCCCAGGTCGCAGACGTAGACCCGGCCGCCGGTGGGATCGAACGTCGCCGAGTGCGCGTGGACCTTCTCCTGCCGCTTGGGGTTGGGCCCCTTGCCCTCGTGCTGCACGAGATCCGCCGCCTCGAGCACCTCACCGTTGGAGCCGAGCGGCAGGCTGACGACACTGCCGCTGCCGTAGTTGGCGGCGACCACCAGCCGGCCGCTGGGCGCCACGGCCACGTGGCAAGGGCCAGAGCCCTTGGCCGAGGCCTGGCTCAGCAGCGTCAAGGCGCCGGTGGCCGGATCGACGGCAAAGGCGCTGACGCTGCCCTGCGGCTTGCTCCAGTCCTCATTGGCGGCATAGAGCCGAGTGCCGTCGGCATTGGTGGCCACAAATGACGGACTCGCCACCTTGCCGCGATAGCCGGTATCCGTAAGCGTGCCGTTGCCCGCGTCGAAGCGATAGACGTAGACGCCCTCGCTGCCGCGCTGGCTGTAGGTACCGATGTAGACGAGCATGGAATCCTTCCCTGCCGGCTGAGCGACGGTCATCCCCGCCACCAGCCACAATGACCAGAGCGCCATGGCACTCCTCCCGCACCGCACTTCGCCGGGCCGCGGGCAACACCTGCGGTTGACAGCGAAGGCTCCCTGGATAACCCTATCGTTCGACAAGGAGCGGTAGATGCCGATCGTGCGTTTCGAGGGTTCGGACAAATCGATCGAGGTGGGCAAGGGATCCAACCTGCGCCGCGCCCTGCTTCTGGCCGGCATGAGCCCGCACCAAGCCGTCTACCGGGCCATGAACTGCCAGGGCATGGGCCTGTGCGGCACCTGCTGGGTGCGCGTGGCCCAAGGCGAGGAGAACCTCTCGCCGCCCACCAAGATGGAGCAGTACAACATCCGTCGGCCGCTGGCCCACGGCCACCGGCTGTCGTGCCAGACGCGCGTCTACGGCGACTGCGTCATCGCGCTGCAGAAGCCGCCAACCAAGGATTGACGCCGCTCTCGGGCAGGTGAACCGCGTGTTTGACCGTGAGGCAGTTCGGGCGCTGGGCCAGTTTGGCGCCTTGGGCTTCACCCTGGCGGCTGGCGTGATGCTGTTCGCCGCCGCGGGCATGTGGGTCGACCGGCGATTCGACTGCGCCCCGGTCGGCGTTGCGGTCCTCGGTCTGCTGGGCGCCGTGCTCTCGCTGGTCAAGCTGGTGCGTGACGTGCAGCGCCAGACCGATCACTGAGTCCACCCCGCCAAGGATTGCCCATCATCATGCGTCCCCTCGATGAGGATTTCGTCAAGCGCGTCCGTGAGACGTCCCTGGTCCTGGCCGGGGTGGGTTTCCTGACGCTGGCCTCGATGCACGCCGCCTTGCCGGCGCTGGCCAGCTACGCCGCTGGCGTCGCACTGTCGCTGCTGGTCTGGTATTCGGCTGAGCAAGCCGGCAGGCGACTCGGCGCCGAGATGGTTTCTCGCCGCGAGAAACTCCTCTTCGGCGGGCTCTATCTGGCCAAGTACGGACTTGCCGCTCTGGTCATCTGGAGTCTGCGGCGTGCGGACCTTGTGGACGGACTCGCGTTCACTGGGGGCTTTTCAATCCCGCTGCTAACCGTTATGCTCAAGGCCTTTGGTTGGCAGACGTTGAGCCACGAGGTCGATCCCGTGCCGTTCTACTCACGATCTCGCCGTCCACGGAAGGTTGGTTGAGCCAATGATGCGCAGGGCTCGCGCCATCGACCGCGCGGTCGTCAGTTGGTTGGTGTGTGGTTTGCTGGGGCTGGCCTCCGCCAGTCTGGCCCAGCAGGCTGTCCCCGCGCCCGCCGCCCAGCCGGAAGCCCCGGTGGCAGCGCCCGTCGCGGCGCCGCCCGCCGTGCCCGCCGCTCAACCGCTCGAAGCACCCGCCCCGGCCCATGAAGCCGCTCCCGCCCATGCCGCAGCCGAACCGCACGCGGCCGGCGCCGCCACGGCTCACGGCGAAGGCGCCCCGGCCGGCGGCCACGGTGGTGGTGGCGAAGAAGAGAGCCCCCTGGCTGTCGAGCACGGCTCGTGGTTCTATCCGCTGTCTCACGCCATCAACCTGGCCATCGACCCCAGCGGCGAGACGAAGTTCATCAGCGGCTACACCTTCGTCACGTTCGTGGTGGTGGCGCTGCTGGTCTGGTTGGCCGCCACGGCCACCGCGGGCATCCGCGCCGGCCGTGAGGACGCGCTGGTCGCGCCGCGCGGTCTGCAGAACCTGTTTGAGATGCTGGTCGAGGGCTTGGCCAACTTCTTCGGCTCCATCATCGGGCCGCACGGCAAGCCCTACACGCCCCTGGTCATCACGTTCTTCCTGTTCATCCTGTGCAACAACTGGATTGCCCTGATCCCGGGCTTCGTGGCGCCGACCTCGTCGCTGAACCTGACCATCGCCGTCGCGGCGGTGGCCTTCTTCAGCGTGCAGTACTTCGCCATCCAGGCCAACGGTGTGAAGAACTACCTGCTGCACTTCGCCGGTCAGCCCAAGGACCCGCTGGGCTGGGTGATGGCCCTGCTGATGTTCCCCCTGGAGATTGTCGGCGAGCTGGTCAAGCCGCTCAGCCTCAGCCTCCGTTTGTGCGGCAACATCTTCGGTGAAGACACCGTGGTGCTGCAGATCATGGGCCTGTGGCTGTCCGTCGCCGGGTGGAAGATCGTTCATCACACCCTGGAAGCACCGGGCCAATGGTGGGCGGCGCTGCTGCCCATGCACCTGCCCATGCAGATGTTTTCGATTTTCGGAGGGCTGATCCAAGCGCTGGTGTTCAGCATGCTGGTCAGCGTGTACATCTCGTTGTTGACCTCGCACCATGACGAGGAACACGACCATAAAGAGGCCGCTCATTCCTGAGAGCGGCGAGGAGGCCACTGGAAATGCTGTACGGTTTCGGATTGGCGCTGGCGGTTGGCCTGGGTCTGCCCATCGCCGCGGCGTTCGCGTCGCAGGCGCAGGGCAAGGCGGCTGCTGCCGCGCTTGAGAGCATTGCGCGACAGCCTGAGGCGTCGGGCAAGATTCAGACGGCCATGATCATCGCCCTGGCGCTGATCGAGTCGTTGGTCATCTACTGCTTGCTCGCCTTCTTCATGCTGAACGGCAAGCTGGTCAAGGTCGACGCGATTGCCGCGCCGGCTCCGGCGGCGGTGGGCACCCCCGCGCAGTAGGCTCGACTCAGACTATGGCCCCAGGCCTCGTGCCTGGGGGTCGTGGCTCGGCGTGGCCGCTGGTTGCGTTGAGCTTCGGGTTGAGCCAAAGGGGCTAGTCCCATGTTGCAGACCCTGGGAATCCATCCATCCCAGCTCCTGATCAACATCGTTTCGTTCCTGATCCTCTTCTTCTTGCTGAAGAAGGTGCTCTTCGCGCCCATCAACGGCGTGCTGGAGGACCGTGCTGAACGCATCAAGGCGGACCGGGATGAGGCGGTGCGGTTGCGAGACGAGGCAGCGGCCAATCAAGCCATGCTGGAGCAGCGCCTGGGCAATATCGAAGCCGAGGCGCGAGACCGCATGCAGGCCGCCGAACGCGACGCCCGCGCGGTCCGCGAGCAGTTGCTCGAGGAAGCGCGCGGCGAGCGCGACAAGGTCGTGCAGGCCGGCATTGCCGAATTGCGCCGTGAGCGCGAGAAGCTGCTGACCGAAGTACGCGACCTGGTGGCCGATCTGTCGATGGCGGCGGCCGCCAAGATCGTCGAGCGGGAGCTGGATATCAACGCGCATCGCGCGTTGATCGACGACATCGTGGAACACGGTGTGAAATGACCTTCGTAGGCCGCAAAGCCCGACGCTACGCCAGGGCGCTGTACTCCCTGGCCCGCGAGCAGCAGTCGCAGGAGGCCTTGGTAGCCGAGCTGACCGAGGTCAGCGAACGTTTCGCCAAGGTGCCGGAACTGGGCCAGGTCCTGGCCCACCGGCGCATCCCCGCCGACCACAAGCTGGCCCTGTTGGACCATGCCCTGGCCCCGGCACAAGCCGAGGGCGACGAGGGCGAGGTTCCGCCGGCTGGCTTGCCGCTCACGCGCCATTTCCTTCGGCTGCTGGTGCGCAATGGGCGCATCGCGCTGTTGGCGGAAGTGGTGCAGGCGCTGCGCGACATGCTGGATATCGAGCTGGGCGTGATGCGTGCCGTCGTGACGACGGCCGTACCACTGCTCAAGGGCGAGCGGGAGATGGTCATCGCCAAGCTCCAGAGCCACACCGGCGCCAATCGGGTCGAGATCGACTGCGTGGTGAACAAGAAGGTGGTGGCGGGGGTGCTCATCCACGTCGGTGACCATGTCATCGACGCCACGGTGCGCACCTATCTGGACACAATGCGCGAGCGGCTCAAGCAGATCAAAGTCGGCGAGTTCGCCGATGCGGGATTCCTTTCGGTGTCTGCGGATGGTGCTGACAACACCGGCCCCAGCACGAAGCAGTGACGTCGGAGACAAGAGGACATGGCACGCACCGATGAGCTTTCAGCAGTCCTGCGCAAGGAGCTGGAAAGCTACTCCAAAGATATAAGGATGGTTGGTGTCGGCACCGTGATGGAAGTCGGTGACGGCATCTGCCGGATCTACGGGCTCGAAGAGGCAATGGCCGGAGAGCTCGTGGAGTTCCCGGACGCCCGGGACCCCCAGGGCAACGCCGTCCGCGGTATCGTGCTGAACCTCGAAGAGGACAGCGTGGGCGTAGTCCTCATGGGCTCCGACCGGCTGATCGAGGAAGGCAGCGAGTGCCGCACCACCGGGGAGATCTTCCAGGTGCCCGTGGGCCGCGCCTTGCTCGGTCGCGTGGTGTCACCGCTGGGTGACCCGCGTGATGGCAAGGGCCCGCTCGTCGAGAGCGAGCTGGCCGGCATGCGCCGGGTCGAGGTCAAGGCGCCGGGCGTCATCGAGCGTGAGCCGGTGACCGAGCCGCTGAAGACCGGCATCAAGGCCATCGACACGATGATCCCCGTGGGTCGCGGCCAGCGCGAGCTGGTCATCGGCGACCGCCAGACCGGCAAGTCCGCGCTGTGCATCGACACGATCATCAACCAGAAGTACACGCACGACACGGACACTCCGGTCTACTGCATCTACGTGGCCATCGGCCAGCGCCAGGGCACCCTGAAGAAGGTCGTGGCCGAGCTGGAGAAGCATGGCGCGATGGACTACACCATCGTCATCGACGCCTGCGCCGCCACGCCGCCGCCGTTGCAGTACATCGCGCCCTACGCCGGTTGTGCCATGGGCGAGTTCTTCCGCGACAACGGCATGCACGCGCTGATCATCTACGATGACCTGAGCAAGCACGCGGTGGCCTACCGCACCGTGTCGCTGCTGCTGCGTCGCCCGCCGGGCCGCGAAGCCTTCCCCGGTGACGTCTTCAACCTGCACTCGCGTCTGCTCGAGCGCGCCGCCAAGATGCGCTCGGACTGGATCATCGTGGCCAAGGACGCGGCCGCGGGGACGGTCACGGGCGTGGACGGTCAGGTCTACCTCGGGCCGCGCGGCAAGCACACCGCGACCGACAAGCTCAAGGAGCTGGGCGACGGCTATGAGCTGCGCCGCGTGTCGGGTGGTGGTTCGCTGACGGCGTTGCCCATCATCGAGACGCAGGCCAACGACATCTCGGCCTACATCCCGACCAACGTCATCTCCATCACCGACGGCCAGATCTTCCTGGAGCCGGACCTCTTCTACGCAGGCATTCGCCCGGCCATCAACGTGGGCCTGTCGGTGTCGCGCGTGGGCGGTGCCGCCCAGACCAAGGCCGTCAAGTCGGTGGCGCGCACGCTCAAGCTGGACATGGCGCGTTACAACGAGCTCGCCGCCTTCGCCAAGTTCGCCAGCGACCTGGATGCCTCCACCCAGCGCACGCTGAACCGTGGCGAGCACCTGGTGGAACTGCTCAAGCAGCCGCAGTACCAGCCGCTGATCGAGGCCGACGAGGTCTACATCGTCTACGCCGGCACGAGTGGCCTGCTGGACGACGTGCCGCTGCTGCTGGTGGCCGAGTTCGAGAAGGAACTGCTGGCGCAGATGTCGGAGCGCTACCCTGAGCTGGGTCGAGAGATCATGGCCAAGGGCGCGCTGACCGAGGACTCCACCAAGGCCATGCAGGCGGCGGTCGCGGAGTTCAAGGCGGCCTTCGCCAAGGCGCACGGCTTCGGTGCCGAGGCCGCGGCAGAGTAAACGAGGCAAGCATGGCCAGCCTACGCGACATTCGGCGCAAGATCGGCACCGTCAAGAACATCCGCAAGATCACCACGGCCATGAAGATGGTGGCCGCGGCGAAGTTGCGGCGTGCTCAGGACCGGGTGGCCGCGGCGCGGCCGTATGCCGACAAGATGAAGGAACTGATCACTCGGGTGGCGCCGCTGGTGCCGCCCGAGGTGGTCGTCCGCCATCGGCTGCTGCAGTCGCGCGAAGCGGCGACCATCGGCGTGGTGGTCATCACGTCCGACCGCGGCATGTGCGGCAGCTACAACAACAACATCATCCGCAAGGCGCTCGAGTTCCTCAACGCCAAGCGCGCCGAGGGTGTGCAGGTCGAACTGATCACCATCGGCCGGCGGGCGACCAACTCATTGCGCTCGCGCGGCTGGCCGGCCGACCAGAGCTTCGGCATGCTGGATGTCAATCCGCCGCCGGCGGACGTGCAGGCCGTGCTGCGGGCCATCGTCGGGCTCTACACCCGTGACATAGAGCCGGTGTCCGAGGTCTACGTGGCCTACGCCGAGTTCATCAACGCCGTCACCCAGGTGCCCCGCGTGGACCGCTTCCTGCCCATCGAGGCGGGCGCCATGCCCGGCGAGGCGGCCGGCGGCACGCAGCTCGACTTTGAGTTCGAGCCGGACCCGGAGCGGCTGCTGGACGTGCTGCTGCCGCGCTTTGTGGACAACCGGGTCTACCAGTACCTGCTGGAGGCGACCGCCAGCGAGTATGGCGCGCGGATGACCGCCATGAGCACGGCGAGCGACAACGCGGGTGAGATGATCGACACGCTGACGCTGCACTACAACCGCGCGCGGCAGGATGCGATTACCAAGGAATTGATGGATATCGTCGGCGGCGCAACCGCGCTGGCGTCCGACTAGGCTAGAACGGAGAGATCGATGGCCGTCAAGGGCAAGGTGGTGCAGGTGATCGGACCGGTGGTGGACTGTGAGTTCCCCGCCGAAAGTCTGCCCGCAATCTACAATGCGGTGCAGATCAACGCCAAGCACCAGGATAAGCCGCTGATCGTGGAGGTGGCGCAGCACCTGGGTGACAGTGTGGTGCGCACCATCGCCATGGACCAGACCGACGGTCTGGTGCGCGGCGATGAGGCCATCGATACGGGCTCACCGATCACGGTGCCCGTGGGCGAGCAGTGCCTGGGTCGCCTGATGAACGTGTTGGGCGAAGCGATCGATGGCGCGGGTCCCATCGACACCCCGATGCACTTCCCCATTCACCGCCCGGCTCCGACGTATGAAGAGCAGGGCTTGGTGACGCAGCAGTTCGTCACCGGCATCAAGGTGGTGGACCTTGTCTCCCCCTATGCCAGCGGCGGCAAGATCGGCCTGTTCGGCGGCGCGGGCGTGGGCAAGACGGTACTCATCACCGAGCTCATCAACAACGTGGCCAAGCACCACTCGGGCGTGTCCGTGTTCGCCGGTGTCGGGGAGCGCACGCGTGAGGGCAACGACCTCATGCTGGAGATGGCCGAGAGCGGTGTGCTCGAGTCCACCTGCATGGTCTTCGGCCAGATGAACGAGCCGCCGGGCGCGCGCCTGCGCATCGGCCTGACCGGCGTGACTCAGGCGGAGTACTTCCGCGACGAGCGTGGCCAGGACGTGCTGCTGTTCATCGACAACGTGTTCCGCTTCACGCAGGCGGGTTCCGAAGTCTCGGCGCTGCTCGGTCGTATGCCGTCGGCGGTAGGCTACCAGCCGACGCTGGCCAGCGAGATGGCGCAGATGCAGGAACGCATCACGACCACCTCCTCGGGCTCCATCACGTCGGTGCAGGCGGTCTACGTGCCGGCTGACGACCTGACCGACCCGGCTCCGGCCACCACGTTCGCCCACCTGGACGCCACGACGGTGCTGAGCCGCTCGCTGTTCGAGCTGGGCATCTACCCGGCCGTGGACCCGCTGGACTCCTCCAGCCGCATCCTGGACCCGCTGATCGTGGGCGAAGAGCACTACGAGGTGGCCCGTGGCGTGCAGCAGACGCTGCAGCGCTACCGCGACCTGCAGGACATCATCGCCATCCTCGGCGTGGACGAGTTGAGCGACGACGACAAGCAGACCGTGAACCGCGCGCGCCGCCTGCAGAACTTCCTCTCGCAGCCGTTCAGCGTGGCCGAGGTGTTCACCGGCATCCCCGGTTCGTTCGTGCCCATCGAGGAGACCATCCGCGGCTTCAAGGAGATTCTCGCCGGCAAGTACGACGAGCTGCCCGAAGAAGCGTTCTACCTGGTCGGCACCATCGATGATGTGCTGGCCAAGGCCGAGCGGTTGGCCGCCAGGAGCTGATGCTCATGCCCGGCACATTCACTCTCGAGATTGTCACGCCCGAGCGCCTGGTCTTCCAAGGCGAGGTGACGACGTTGCAGGCGCCTGGCCTTGACGGCCTGTTCGGCGTGCTGCACAATCGCGCCCCGCTGTTGGCGGGCCTCGGGCCGGGCGCGGTGACCTACACCACCGAAGAGGGCGAAACCAAGTACCTGGCCATCTCGGGCGGGTTCTTTGAGGTGGCTCAGAACAAGGCCGTGCTGCTGGCCGATACGGCGCAGTTCGGCGAGGAGATCAGCCCCGAGCAGGCCGCTGCCGAGCTGACCGCCGCAAAGGCGCTGATGCTCACCGCGTCCGCCGGACCCACCGAGCAGGCCGAGCGCCAAGCCGCCGCGCAGACCGCACAGGCCCGCGTCGCCGTGGCCACCAAGGTACGCCGCTAACCAACGTTCCACGCCGGCCAGCGCAGCCCAGTCGCTCCGCTGGCCGGCCAGACGAAACCCCGGACCCGATTCGGTCGTCAGTTCTCCTGTGTCAGCGCGGAGGCTGCTGTATGGGTTGGCGTCGTGTCTTGCTTAGTGCCGTCGTCACCTTAGTGGCATGGCCATCGCTGGCAGTCGACCTGCCTGCCGGTCCCTTCTGTCTCGACTTCGAGCTCAGCCGCACCCAGGACGATGCCTGGTGCGAACTGACGCTCGGCGCCGGCCCCAGTGCCGGCCGTGTCGGTCTCTCCGCCCGGCGCGCGAGCATAGCCTCGTCCGCCGCCGGCTACCCCACCTCATCGGCCGATGGCAACGCGTTGCCGCCCAAGGGCACCAAGGCGACCTACCGGCTGGTTCGCTCCGACGACTTCCTCTCGGTGGAGCGCGATGGCGCCGTCCTGGTCCAGGGCTATGTCGGCTGCCGCTCGGCAGCATCCCTCGATGCCAGGGTCAAGGGCTGTACCGTGCGCCTGGCTGACCCGCAGCCCACGGAGGCGGTCTACTTCGAGGACGACTTCCTGCGCACCGACCAGGACGATGGCGGCTGGCAACCGCTGCGCGGCAAATGGCGCGTGGGCGAGTATCGCGACAAGCTGGTCGCCGCCCTGAACCTGGCGCCGCAAGCCACGTGGTACGAGTGCGCGGACAGCGGGCTGGCCGTCACGGGCAGCTCATGGTGGCACGATCTGAAGCTTTCGGCCGACCTTCGCAGCGATGCGCCCGCTGGTCTGGCCTTCGCCGTCCAGGGCACGCGCTACGGCCTGTTGCGGCTGCGCGGCGGCCAGGTGGAACTGCTGCTGGTCAGCGGCGACCGCGAGACGCCGCTCGCCAGCGCCGCCTTCAAGCCCGAGCCAGGCCGATGGGTGCGGCTGGCCGTGGTCAGCAGCCGAGGCCGAGCGTTGGCCACCATCAACGGCCGTACCGTGCTCAATGCCGCTGCGCCCACGCTGGGCACCGGGCAGGTAGGCGCATGGTGCGCCGGGCCCGCGCAGTTCGACAACTTCCGCGCCGAAGAGCAGCAACTGGCCTGGGATCCGCTGGCCAAGGGTTTGCCCGATGTCGGCCTGTGGCGCACCAATTCCCCCACCCGCTCGCGCCTGGCGCCGTTTGACTCCGGGCTGGCCTCGGCGACGGCCGTGCTGGCGCGTGACGGCCGCGGCGCGCTGACCATGACGGCCACGCAGCCGCTCGCGCTCGAGGTGTCGCGACAAGGCGCGCAACGGCGCTACGCCTTCCGCTCCG
The DNA here is from genome assembly GCA_016235455.1 of Armatimonadota bacterium. Taxonomy (GTDB): domain Bacteria; phylum Armatimonadota; class UBA10988; order UBA10988; family UBA10988; genus UBA10988. The sequence goes on from JACRKZ010000070.1 coordinate 29,409, forward strand.
GCGTCACGGTCGTGGCTGAGGGCGACCTGGTCGCCAAGCCCGACGCGCGCTATGCCTTGAGCCTGCGCCGGCGCGGTCCGCAGTTCGAGGCGCTGATCGACGGGGCTCGGGTCGGCCTTACGGCGCAGGCCGGTGCACCGCCGTCCGAGGCCGGGGTCACACCCGGCGGCGTGCTGAGCGATGTGCTCGTGCGCGTGGTGCCCGATGAGCCCGACGCCCTGGTCAGCCGCGCGGACCTGGATCCGCTGCGCGAGGACTGGGTCGGTCGGGACGAGAGTCTGCGCACCGTGCCCGATGTCTGGCGGCCGGAGAGCGGCAACTGGCGAACGCACGACAGCCGTCTGGTGGGCCGGGCCGACGCGCAACCGGCGCGCATCTGGTATCGCGACGCGCTGCCCGCGGACACGGGTCTATCGGTCACCATCGAGGAGCTCTCGCCCGGCGCCAGCCTGATGCTCATTGTCGGCGGCGGGCCCGGCCTGCGGCTGGTGGTCAGCGCCGGCGAGGCGGTGCTGACACGCGACGGTGTCGACGTGGCCAAGACCGGCCTCGCCCAGCCGCCTGGCAACGCACGGCTGTGGCGCGACGAGGCCTGGGTGCTGGCCGATGTGGATGGCCAACGGCTGGCCTGGCGTGATCCCAAGCCCACGGGTGGGGGCCAGCTCATGCTCCGCTTGTCGGCCGGTGGCAGCGTTGTGCTGTCCGATGTGCGCGTGACGGCCCAGAACGGCTTTGCCTCATCCTTTGGCGCGGTGGATACGCTGTGGCGCGAGACGGGCGACTGGCAGTGGACCAGCGGCATGGCCTGCATTGCCTGGAGCTACTGGTTGACCGGTGACGGGCGTCAGGCCCCGGCTTGGCTGTGGCGTCGCGAGGCGCTGGGTCACGATGTGACTGTGGCCTTTGAGGTCAGCGAACACACCGACGGCTACGACCAGGGCGATACCGACCATCGGCATTTCCCGTACAACGACGTCAGCCTGATGCTCGACGGCGACGGCCAGAACGCCGACAGTGGCTACCGGTTTGTGATCGGCGAGAACCACGGTCATGGCGTGAGGCTGCTGCGCCGAGGGCAGTCGGTCGCGTTCGACGACGGGCTGCGCATCGTCATGGGCGGACACTGCAACAGCCCACGGGCCATCCGCACGCTGGCCACCCGCAACGGCGCGCGCATCACGTTGACCTGCAACGGTCGTCAGGTTATCAGCTGGGACGATCCGCAGCCGCTGGCCGGCGGCGGCGTAGTGGGCCTTGGCGTGAAAGACTGCCGAGCGAACTTCCATGACCTGGTGGCGCTGCGCTATCGTCAGCCGTAGGCTCTGGCGGCTTGCCGCGCTCGCGCTGTTGCTGGCGGGCTGCGGCGAGTACCGCCATGAGCGGCTGTCGCTGGTACCCGTGGGCCAGGTGAGCGCGACCGAGTTGCGCTTCTTGCGTCGCGATCTGGCGGCGTTCTACGGCGTGCGCTGCGCGATCCGCACCGAGCGCCTGGCCGTGCCGACCGGCGCGGCCCAGGTGGACGCGGACGCGCTCCTCAACGCGCTGGAAGCCCTGCCCACGGAGCGGGGCGAACGGCTGCTGGCCGTGTGTTCGGGCGACGGCGGGCAGCCAGGCACAAGCTTCGTGTTCGGCCTGGCGCGCAGGCGGGGTCGCTGCGGCGTGATCTTCACCGGTCGCCTGCGCACCGACGTGGACCAGCGCGGCTACGAGCGGCGGCTGGCCATCGAGGCGCACCACGAGTTGGGGCACGTCTATGGCCTGGGCCATTGCCCCAACGACGGTTGCGCGATGTGCTTTTCACCTGGCCTGATCGACGTCGACGCCAAACGCCCCAGCTACTGCGAGCACTGCCGCGAGTTGCTGGAGCGCTGGCGTCGAGAACGCTAGATGGTCGGCATCGTGTAGGGATCGCGGTAGGCGTAGGTCAGGCGCTTGGCGGCGTCGTCATCACCCACGATGGTCTCCTTGGCGGGATCCCAGGTGAGGGGCCGGCCCACGCGCATGGCGATGTTGCCCAGGTGGCAGACCGTGGCCGAGCGGTGGCCGATGGCCACGTCGCAGATGGGGTTCTTCCGCGACTTGATGCAGTTGAGCCAGTCGCCGTGGTGACTGGTGCTGGCGTAGAGCTTGACGTCGGCATCGGTCCAGGTGGTGGTGGCCAGTTCGGCCGGCGTCGTCTCGAGCTTGCCGCGGTTCACGAAGATCGTACCGTTCTCGCCGACGAAGGTGATGCCACCGCGGTTCTTGTTCCCGCAGCGCACGACCGTGCCGTCGGCATAGGTGTAGGTGACGTTCGATTCCTGGGGCACTTCCCAGGCCTGCCCGTCCTTGTAGGTGGGCGTGCCCTCGATCTTGACCGGGCCGCTGTCGTCCATGCCCAGCGCCCACTGCACGATGTCGAGGTGGTGGGCGCCCCAATTGGTCATCTGACCGCCCGAGAAGGCCCAGAAGAAGCGGAAGTTGTAGTGCACGTGGCGCGGGTTGTAGGGCCTGAACGGCGCCGGGCCGACCCACATGTCGTAGTTGAGCTCGGCCGGCACCGGCGCGGCAGGCTCGTCCTTGCCGCCGTAGTTCACGCCCGGAATGCCGACCAGGATCTCTTTGATCTTGCCGATCTTCTTGTTGCGGATAAGCTCACAGGCCAGCCGGAACTTGGCATCCGAGCGCTGCTGACTGCCGGTCTGAACCACGCGGCCGTACTTGCGCGCGGCGTTGACCATGGCGCGACCTTCGGCCACCGTAAGCGTCAGCGGCTTCTCGCAGTAGACGTCCTTGCCGGCCATGCAGGCGTGGATGGTGGCCAGCGCGTGCCAGTGGTCGGGCGTGCTGATCAGCACGGCGTCCACGTCCTTGCGGTCGAGCAGCCGGCGGTAGTCCTGGTAGACTTCGGCCTTGCCCCCAGCCTTCTCCACCGCTGCCGCCCCGTCGCCCGCGCGCTTCAGGTCGACATCCGCCACGGCCACGATGTCCTTGAGGTGCGGACCCATGTTGCCGCGGCCCTGGCCGCCACAGCCGATGACCCCGAAGCGCAGCCGCTCCGAAGCCGGCGCGGTACCTGCCTGGCCAAAGGCAGCGCGAGTGCCCAAGGCACCGCTGGTGATGAGAGTCGGCCACGCGCTCAGGGCGGCGGCACGCTTGAGGAAGTCGCGACGTGTGGTCTCCATCCGAACCTGCTCCCGTCGCTCAGGGTACCCGATGCGACGTTACATAGACAACACCTGGACCGTTCAGATAGCCAAGAAAGGCTATGGCCGAACCAACCGCCGGCCCGGCATACTCATAATCTGAGAGGGACGACCAGATCCATGAAGCGGTTCGAGTTCCCACTGGAGAGCGTGCTGCGGTTGCGCCGGTTCGCCGAGGCCGAAGCCCGGCAGGCGCTGACCGAGGCGCTGACGGCCCGCAACCAGGCCGAGGCCGAGCTGCTCCGCACGCGCGAGCAGTCGGCGCGCCAGATGCGGCAGCTCACCGACGAACTCCCGACTCTCGCCGCGACCGAAGTGGTGGCTATCTGGCAGGAACTCGACCACCTGGAAGAACTGGCCCTAAAGCAAGCGGCGCACCTGGCCGATTGTGAAGCTGAAGTGCAGCGGCGGACCGAAGCCTACATCGAAGCGCAGCAGGAGCGCAAACCCCTGGAGCGCCTCAAGGAAGAGATGCACCGCGAGTATCTTCACGAGCAGGATTTGGCCGAGCAGGCGTTCAACGACGAACTGGCTGTCATCGGTCACTCCCGGAAGGGAGGAGAGGCATGATACCGCCGAGTCTGGGCCAGGCCATGGCCCGGATTGAGACCATCGAAGGGTTGCTGGACCGCTTGTCGGAAGCTACCCCCTCTAACCAGAGCGCGAACGGCACCTCGTTTGAGGCCATGCTGTCGGCGCAGCTCAACGGCAGCACTGGCGCCACCGGCTCGGCCGCGGCCGCCGCGATGCAGTCGGCTGCGGCGCAAGGCACGGCTCTGGGACTGGGCGGCCAGAATGGCATGGCCCAGTCGGCTCTCTCCAAGGCACTCAGCGGTCTGGCCACGACCAGCGCGTCTGCCACCGGTGGCGATCTGGACCTGACTCCCGTGCCCGCCAACATCAAGCAGTTGGCCCTGGCCGCGGCGCAGCGCTACGGCGTCGACCCCGCCCTCGTGCTCTCGGTCATCAACACCGAATCCGACTTCAACCCCAACTGCACCTCGAGCGCGGGGGCCATGGGCCTCATGCAGCTCATGCCCGAGAACTGCACCGAGTATGCGGTCAGCAACCCGTACGACGCCGCCGAGAACATCGACGGCGGCGTGCGCCAGTTGCGCGACATGCTGACCAAGTACAACGGCGACGCGCGGCTGGCCTTGGCCGCCTACAACGCCGGGCCGACCGCGGTCAAGCGCTACGACGGCATCCCGCCGTACAAAGAGACGCAGAACTACGTGCGGAAGGTGCTCGGCAGCCTGGCCTACTACCACGGCCAGGTGACTGGTCAGACCGTCGCACCGATGGCCGACGCCACGCTCGGCTCGAGCGCCACGCTGGCCGGCCTGGTGGGCACCGGCCTCAACGCCACGGGCGCCACGCCTGGCGTGTCGCCCCAACGCCGCATCGCCGCCGCCAGGCCTGAAGGCCAACCCGCCGCCGGCTCACCGGTCCCCGCCACCCCCATGGTGCCGCTCACGCCCATGGTGCAGACAACCCCCTTGCCGACCACCGTTGCGCCGGTCACGACGCAGACTCCGGCGGGCAGCGCCACGGCGCCGCTCGGCCTCGGCGGCCTGACCACGCGCGCCGCCACGGCACCGCAGCCGCTGGCCACTGAGTCCGTCTCACTGCCGCCGTCGGCCAGTCAGGTGCAGCGAGCCGCTACGCCGGCCCCGGTCCAGCCCGAGTTGACGCCGCTGGCCGAACCGACGCCCGGCAGCGCCGCGGCCCCCATGGCGCAGATGACGCCGATGGCGCCCGCGATGGCGATGCCCGCGCCGCCCCTGGCCTCGGAAACGAACGGATCGAACCTGCCTGCGCCAAGCGCGGCGGCCGCGTCGGTCATCACGCCGACGGCTTCCGCGGGCGGCGGCCAGACAGCCAGCACCAGTGACGCCTTCGCCACGGCCGTGACGGCCCCGGCCATGGTCCCGCTCGCCAGCGACGCGGCGCAGTCGCCGGCATGGTCCTCAGGCAGCGGGCAGCCCGCCGTGCGGTTCGTGGCCGACGCGGGCTCGGCCACCGCGACGGCCGCCACCACGGCCGGAGCCACAGCCGACGCGGCCGCCACGGCGACGGCGAACGTCCCGGCGCCAACGCGGCTCCTCGATACAGCCGCCGACCAGCCGATTATGACCATGGATCTGGAGGTGGTCGGTGCGGCTCAGCCGCAGGCCCTGGGCCAGCCGCAGGCTCAGCCCGCCACCGTGGCCGACGACATGGCCCGCTGGCTGGCTGGCGGCGCGCAGCCAACGGCCACACCCGCGCCGACGGTGGCTCCTGCCGAGCCGTCGCCGAGCCAGGCCCAACCCATTCCCGTATCGCAGCCGCAGCCGCAGCCGCAGCCGGTGAGCATGGCGTCCGTTACGGTCGACACGGCGGTGCCCGGCGTACCGACCGCGCCGCCAGCGAGCGAGCTGTCGCCGTCCGCCGATCGGCCGGTGGAGGAAGCCCTCGACGCGAGCCAGCCGGCACGCCAGGCGGCCCCTCCGCGCCACGTCGAAGTCGGCCAGGCCGCGTCGTCGACGGCCGGCACGAGTGCGACGACCGTCCAGCCCACCCCATCTCGCACGAGCACGGCCACCGCAACGGCCGTGCCGTCGGACCCGGCGCCGGCGCCGGAGAGCATGACGGCGCACGTGGCGGAGACCTTTGGCGCTCGGGCCAGCGCCTCCGGGGCCATGCCGACCGGCGAGTTGGTGGGGCGCGTCGCGCGTCACCTGGCGCCCACGGCGACGACGCCCGCCGGACAGAGCGCCGAGGCCACGCTGGCCCAGATCGCCCAGACCGTCAGCGGCGTGGTGCGCGAGGTGCAGACCTTGCCGACCGACGAGCAGCCGGCTGAGGCCGAAGACGCCCAAGCGTCGGCGCGCACCGAGCAGGCCAGCCGGCCGCGGGCGCTTGCGCCCGACGTGCTGGCCGAGCGGCAGCGGCCCAGTGCCGCCGCCGAGCAGGCGTTGGCCACCAACGCGCCGGTGACCGCGGCGGTTGCCGCGGCGCAGCCGGGCAGCACCGGCGGCCAGTCGAGCCACAGCGGTCAGCGTCAGGTGAGCGCCGAGCCCACTCGCGCCGTGAGCGCGACGGATGGCACCAACGTGCCCACCTTCTCGCTGGCCGAGGCCTCGCGCACGGCGGCTCCGGCACAGGTCACGCAGGGCGGGACGGAAGTCGCCGCGCGCGACCTGAGCGACATGACCGCGCAGTTGGCCGGTCGCGCCAAGCTGGTCCGCACGCCGGGCCATGACGAGTTCACCGTCCGGCTCGAACTGCCCGAAGTGGGCCAGGTGGCCGTGCGCATCGTCCGCGATGGCGGCGGCGTGTCGGTCAACCTGCAGACCGGCAGCGACAGCCTGCGCCGGGCCCTCCAGGACCAGATGCCGCACCTGGAGTCGGCGCTGCGCGAGCAGGGCGTGCAGATGAGCAGTTTCTCCGCGGGCGACCGCGGTGACCAGCGCCAGGACGCCTACCAGGCGTGGTTCGGCCAGCAGGCCGGCCAGGGCCAGCAGCAGCGGCGTGGCGAAGCGATGTACCAGCCCGGCACCAACGCCGGTGTGAACGTCGAGCCGACGGTGGACGCCGTGGGCCCGGCACAGTCGGTCGGCGGACAGCCGGTCCGCGACGATCTTGGTTCCGACCGCGGCTTCAGCCGCTGGGCGTAACGGAAAGGAGCAGAACCATGGCGAGCATCAGCAGCGTCACCAACTATGACCCCAGTCTGGGGCGAACCGGCGGCACGGCGAAGAAGGATCTGGACTCGGACACCTTCTTGCAGCTGCTTGTCGCGCAGCTGCGGTACCAGGACCCCATGTCGGGGATGGACCAGCAGGCCTTCATGCAGCAGTTGTCCACCATGTCGAGCATGCAGCAGCAGCAGAGCATCAACGCCAATCTGTCGGACATGGTCAAGCAGAACCAGGTCACCCAAGCAACAGGCATGATTGGCCGTACAGTTAAGGGCACAGTGGACGATAAGGAGATAGAAGGGAAGGTCACCGCGGTGACCATCTCCAGCGACAAGGTAATGCTGAAGGTGGGCACGGACAGCGTGCCCTACAGCTCGGTCTATGAGGTAACCTAGCGCTCGGACAGCATGGAGCCACCGGGATGCGACTGGACAGGATAGACAAAGCCGGAGCCATTGCCGGCGCGACCGAGGCGCAAGCACCCCGCAAGACGGGTGCGGTCGCCTTTGAGGAAGCGCTGCGCAAGGCGACCGGCAGCGAGTCGACCACAGCCGCCCCAGGCCTCGATTTCTCCAAGCACGCCTTGCAGCGGCTGGAGCAGCGGGGCATCAAGCTCGATGACCAGTTGATGGAGCGCTTGACCGGCGCGGTGGACCGCGCCGCGACGAAGGGCTCGCGCACAACGCTGGTGCTGGTCGACCAGACCGCCTTCGTGGTTGGTGTCCCCAACCGCACGGTGGTGACGGTCGCCGACCAGGAGAACCTGCGCGAGAAGGTCTTCACCAACATCGACAGCATGGTCATCGCCTGAGGCGGGACCGAGCAACGCAGGCGCCCTGACGGGCGCGTCGGAACACAGTGATCAGCACTGGGGCTGGCCCTCTCGGAGGAAGCCCCCTCTGGCAACGCGGACCATGAGGTCCGTGGGTGGGAGTTCGTCCCATCCGAAACGGGAGGCAACCATGAGCCGGTTGTTTTCGACGGCCATCTCGAGCATGCAGACCCACTCCTTGGGCATCGACGTGGCAGGCAACAACATCGCCAACCTGAACACCACGGGCTACAAGGGTGTGCGCGCCACCTTCGAAACACTCTTCAGCCAGACACTGCGCCAGGCGCAAGCCCCGCAGAACGGCCTGGCCGGCAACGATCCCATGCAGGTGGGTGCCGGCGTGGGTCTGGCCAACACCATGACCAGCTTCGCCCGCGGCAGCCTGGAGCACACGGGCGAGAACCTCGACCTGGCCATCGCCGGCCGTGGTTTCTTCGTTCTCTCCGGCCCCGGCGGCGAAGAGGCCTACACGCGTGACGGCGCCATGACGCTGGACGCCAACGGCCAGTTGACGCACGCCAGCTCCGGCCTGTCGGTGCAAGGCTTGTTGGCCGACCCGGCCACCAACCTGATCCCGGCCAACGCGCTGCCCACCAACATCGTCATCCCGCCGGGCCTGACGCTGAACGCGCAGGGCACCGAGACGGTCAACATCGCGGGCAACCTCAACGCCAGCGCGGCTGTCGGCGATTCGACCGACATGCAGTACCGGTACTACGACAGCCTGGGCGTGGCGCATGTCATGACCGTCAGCTTCACCAAGACCGGCGCGGGTGCCTGGGGCTTCAGCGGCTATATCGATGTGCCGGCCAACAACGTGGGCAGCGGCACCCTGACCTTCTCTGCCACCGGCGATGTCAGCGCGGTGACGGGCAACACGTTCACCGTCACCTCGGCCAGCACGGGTGTCACCGCGGGCGCCACCGCTCCGCAGTCCATCCTGGCCAACCTGCAGCAGATGACGCAGTTCTCCTCCACGGCCGAGGTGCAGGCGACCAACCAGGACGGCTTCCCCCCGGGCGCGCTGAACGACGTCACCATCGACACGTCGGGCAACATCCAGGCGGTGTTCTCCAACGGCCAGTCGCGCCTCATCGCGCGCATGGCCGTGGCCAACTTCGCCAACCTCAACGGCCTGGTGCGGTCGGGCGACAACCTGTTCATCCAGTCGTCCAACACCGGTTCGCCGCAGATCGTCAGCGCCGGCAGCGGCGGCACGGGTCAGATCCAGTCGCAGGCGTTGGAGCGCTCCAACGTGGACCTGGCCAGCGAACTGACCACGCTGCTCGTGCTGCAGCGCGGCTACTCGGCCGCCACGCGCATGGTGTCCACCGCGGACGACATGCTGCAGGAGGCGCTCAACCTCAAGCGCTAAGCCGCTAGATCTCGCTGACGGCTGGCCCGCGGGCCAGCCGCGGCGGCCCAGCTTCCCGGCGCGGGGTCTAGGACCGCGCCGGGAGGCCCCTACGGGGAGGATGCCCAATGGTCAAGGTACGCCGGCTCGACGGCTCGCGGTTCGTGCTCAATGCCGAACTCATCGAGACCCTGGAAGCCACGCCCGATACGGTGCTGCGCCTGACCAATGGCAAGGTCTATGTGGTCAAGGAGGGCGTCGACGAGGTGCTGGCCAGCGTCATCGCCTACAAGCGAGCGATGTTCACCCACCTGTTTGGCAACCCCGCCGAAGGCCCCGAGTGGCCGCCGGCGGATCCGGCCGCCGCGGAGTCGTGATGCACACCATGCGCACAACCAGGTACTGGCTCGCGGCCCAGCTGACGCTGCTCGCCGCCGGCGCTGGCTTGGCGCTCGCACCCGAACCCGAGCAGGTGGCCGACCGCTTGCGTTTGCTCTGCGCCAGCCAGTCGCATCTCCTGGTCAGGCAGGCCGGTTCCTCGCCGCGTGGCCGCGCCATTCCGCTGGTCGTGGCATCGACGACGCCCAACGAACTGGCGGGCCAACTGCGCCTGCTCGTGCTCGCCCGCCAGCATGGCGATGAGCCAGTACCCGCGCAGTCCGCCCTGCTGTGGCTCTCCGAGCAAGGCCAGCAGACGGCGGCGTTCCGACGCGTGGCGGTGATCCTGGTGCCGACCCTCAACGTCGATGGCGCGGTGCGCGGCACCCGCGAAAACGCGGCCGGGGTGGACCTCAACCGCGACTGGGTCGACCAGTCGCAGCCCGAGACCCAACTGGCGCTGCGCATCGCCGAGCGCTACCAGCCGCACGCCGTGGTCGACCTGCACACCTTTGCCGGCCGCACTCACGATGACGGCACCCGCGCCGATGCCGACTGGGTGGAATGCCACCGCACCGGCTCGGCGGAGCTGGACCGGCTCTCCTATGACCTTGGCAACGACCTGGTCGGCGAGTTGCGCGGACTGGGTGAGAACCTGGACCTGCTGCAGAGCAGTGACGCCACGCGTCTGGCACATCGCTACTTCGCCGAGCGGCTGCACATGCTGTCCTGGCTGTTCGAGGTCGGCGACCACCGCACAGACCCCGAAGCCGTGCTGTTGTCTCGCTTGGTAACCATGCTCAGTGACCGCTACGACGACCTCAAGCCGCGCCTGGACGCGATGCGAGGCCTGCGCACCTGGCACCAGGCCGAGCCCCTGGTCGCGGTGGACGCGCCGGCCGCCGCGCCCTTGCCGGCGGCACCCCGGCCGCGCCGGCCGGCCGCCTTGCTGGGCTGGTATGCCGCCGGCCTGGGCTTGCTGCTGGCCGCGCGTGGACGCATTGATGCCGAAGGTGACGATGATGTCAGCTGACACCAAGAAGCTGGTCTGGCTCGGCCTGGCGGGTTACCTGTGCGGCACAGCCGCCATGGCGGTGGCCTGGACCGTGGCGGCCCGACCGCATGGCCTGTTCCATCTGCCCGCCCTGCTCTCGGTGTTCCTGGCCGGCGCGGCCTTCACGCTCGTCGGCGCCAGGTCGGCCGACTGGCAGGTGCTGCGGTCCCGACCAGAAGCCGGAGGCGAGACCGAGGCCAAAGCGCGCCTGATCGCCTTGGCGGCCGTCGCTCGCGCCGAAGGCGCCCGCGGCTTGGAGCGCCAACTGCCCCACGCCACGCAGCCGCTCGAGCGGCAGGGGCTGAACCTGCTGGTCGACGGCTGCGGGTCCGCCGAGTTGCAGGCGGCGCTGCAGGCGGCGGCCGACGCCGCCGGCGATGCCGACCACGGCCCGGCCCGGGTCTGGCGTCTGCTCAGCTCGTCGTTCGTCAATGCGGGCATCGTCGTCACGCTGATCGGCATGGTGCGCACGCTGCTGGGCAACGGGCCGGAAGGGCCGCCGCCCGAGGCTTTGGCCGGGGCGCTCACCGCGGCCGTCTACGGGATTGTGGTGGGGTTGGGCGTGCTCCATCCCCGCGTGGGCCGTGCCCGCGTGGCTGCTCGGGCAGCCGCGGCGCAACGGCGAGTCTGGATCGAGGGCCTGGTAGCCATCGCCGGCGGCATCCATCCGCGGCGACTGGCTGACCGCTGGAACATGGATTCCAGCGAGGCGCCACTATTGAGGCGCGTGGCCTGAGCCGATTAAGGAACTGAGGAGCAATCACCATGGCGCAGGAACCCCAGGGAGCAGCAGAAGCCGCGGCCGCGCCTGCCGCGGCGCCGGCCAAGAAGAAGTCGCCCTTGCCGATCGTCATCGCCACCGCCCTACTCGTGGGCCCGCTGGCTTTTGGCCTGTTCACCTTCAAGCAGGGCGCGGCGAGGAAGAAGGAGGCACTCGTCGAGAAGTGGGAGAAGACCGCTCCCAAGGTGCCGGCCAGCTTCGCCTTGGAAACGATCACGGTCAACATGGCCGACGGTGACCGCTACTGCCGCTTCACGCCCGTGCTCTACTTCGAGTTCGATGTCGTCGACGCCAAGTTCTTCAAGAGCAAGGCGGCCTCGCTGACACCAGGCAGCGAAGAGAAGAAGAGCGGCGGTGAGGGCCATGGCGAAGGCGGGAAGAAGGCCGAGGCCAAGGACCCGACGGTGCCCAAGACCGAGCCCAGCAAGGCCGTCACGACCCTCGTCGAGGAGCTCCCGCAGTGCCTGGCCGAGCTGAAGGACTCGGCGATCAACCTCGTCTCCTCGCAGAACTTCGAGGAGCTGAGCAAGCTCAAAGGTAAGGAGCATCTGAAGAAGGAGTTGGCCGAACGCTTCACGGTGATCGTCGAGCAGGTGCTTGAAGAGGCCAAGCTCGAGACCAAGTTCGAGGTCAAGAAGGTGCTGTTCTCCGACTTCATCATGCAGTAGGATCAAGGTCGAAGGTGCTCTGAGAGTGATTCATGGCAGACGATGACAATCAGCTCCTGAGCAACGACGACCTCGACGCGCTGTTTGCCGGCGCTAGTGGCGGCGGTGACGAAGAAGAGCACAAGCCGGGCCCGCTGGCGTCGGCCGGTGAGCCCGTGCTGCTGGGTGGCGGCGGCGCCGACGATGACATCGTCGACGCCATGCAGCTCGATCAGGCCTCCATCGACGCGCTGTTCTCCGGCGGCATGCCCTCGTCTCCCCCGCCCGCACCCAAGTTGACGCCCCGCGCCACCGCTCCCGAAGTCAAGGCGCCACCTGCCACGGCCGCTCGGGCCGGCGCCGCGGCCCCGGCCGCGCCCGGCGCGCGACCGGGCAAGGCCACTCAGGTCGGCGACCTCGATCTGCTGGCCGAGGTGGTGCTCGTGCTCAGCGCCGAGATCGGCCGCACCGACATGAGCATCAGTGATGTGCTCAAGCTCCGGCCAGGCTCCATCGTCGAACTCGACAAGCTGGCCGGCGAACCGGTGGAGCTCTACGTCAACGACTGCTGCATCGCACGCGGCGAAGTGGTCGTCGTCGACGACAGTTTCGGCATCCGCGTCACGGAGTTGGGTGACGGCCAATGAGTGACGATCAAGGCTACCAGAACATCGGCGGCGTCAAAGTGACGCTGCGCGCGCGCCTCGGCTGCAGCCGGCTCAAGGTGCGCGAGGTCGAGGCTCTGCGCCCTGGCGCCGTGGTCACGCTCGACCGCCTGGCCGGCGAGCCGCTGGAGATGCTCTGCCGCGGCCACGTCATCGCCCGCGGCGAAGTGATGATCCAGGACGAGGCTTTCGCCCTGCGTCTCACCGAGATCGTGCAGCGCGGCAAGGCCGATGAGTTACGTCAACGTCGCATGCGCGGCAGGAAATGACTAATCCGAGCCATTTATGGCTCGCCTCAGACCGCGTAGAGTTCCCCCATTGGCTCAACGGGCTTACGGCCGCTTAGTCCGTACCCGAGTGAGCCGGGGACTCCAACGATGCGCAGAACCTCGTACACCGGACGCCACCTGACCTGGTGGATCAGCGCCCTGATCCTGGCCGTGGCGCCCGTGGTCGCCCAAAACGGGGGCGCCAAGGCGACCGCACCCGCATCCGCGGCTCCCGCGTCGCCGTCCGTGCCGGCGGCCGCGGCGACAGCCACGACGCCTGCGCCCGGCGTGGCCGCCAGTGCGCCGGTGCCCTCCTACGCGCCGCCCAGCGTGGGCCACTACGGCCCCTCTGGCCCGTGGATGATGGTGCGGACCCTGTTCGCGCTGGGCCTGGTCGTCGGACTCATCTACCTCACCGCCTGGGCCGCCAAGGCCAAGGGCGGCATCACGGCGGCGCCCAGCGGCTACCGGCTGCGCGTCGTCGAAACCATCGCCCTGGCGCCCAACCGCAGCCTGCATCTGGTGGCGGTCGGCCAGCAGGTGTTGCTGCTCGGCGCCGGCACCGACGGCATGCGCACGCTGGCCACCTTCAGTGCCGAGGAACTGGGCTACGACCCAGACAGCGCCGTGCCGCCGGCGGAGAGCTTCATGGCCAAGCTGCAAGCCTACCGTGGCGGCGGCGGCGAGCAGGTGGGGAGGTGACCGCCATGCGACGCCTGTGGCCGGTCCTGGGGCTTCTGGCGGCCTGCGGTGGTGCTTTGGCGCAGACCACGACCACCACAACCGCCGCGCCGGCCGCCGCCGCGGCCGCTGGTGCGGGCAACCCCGCCTCGGGCGGCGGCGCCGGCGGCGATGTCCTGCCGCTGCCGGGCGTGTCGGTGCAGTTGACCTCCCCGCAGTCACGCGCGGAGAACTACTCGTCGCTGCAGATCATGTTCCTGCTGACCATGATCGCCATGGCGCCGACGATGCTGCTGATGCTGACATCGTTCACGCGCATCATCATCGTGCTCGGGTTCCTGCGGCAGGCGCTGGGCACCCACCAGGTGCCACCCAACCAAGTCGTCCTGGGGCTGGGCTTGTTCATGACCATGTTCATCATGGCGCCGGTCTTCAAGGACGTGCAGAAGACAGCCATCGAGCCCTACATGGCCAAGCAGATCGACTCCAAGACCTGCATCGACCGCGCGCTGATCCCGCTGCGTGGCTTCATGCTGCGCAACACCCGCCCCAACGATCTGGCGCTGTTCGTCGAGATGAGCCGCGAGCCGCGGCCGTCCAACGCGGCCGCCTGCCCCAGCTACGTGCTCATTCCCGCCTTCTGCCTGTCCGAGCTCAAGACTGCCTTCGAGATCGGCTTCCTGATCTACATTCCGTTCCTGGTCATCGATGTGGTGGTGGCCAGTGTGACCATGTCCATGGGCATGATGATGCTGCCGCCAGTGATCATCTCCATGCCCTTCAAGCTCTTGTTGTTCGTCATGGTTGACGGCTGGCACCTGGTGCTCAGCGGTCTGGCACGCAGCTTCGGCTAGGAGACACCTTGTGACCGACGCCACCATCATTGAGATCGGGCGCGACACGCTGGGCACCATCATGATGCTCATGACGCCGCCGCTGACCGTCGCCCTGCTCGTGGGCGTGCTGATCTCCGTCATTCAGGCCGCAACGCAGATCCAGGAAGCAACGCTGTCCATGGTCCCCAAGATCATCGCGGTGTTCATGGCCCTGGCGGCCTTCGGGCCGTGGATGTCTACGCTTTTCCTGACGTTCGCGCATCGGCTGTTTGGCGGCTTCCCGGACCTGGTCAGGTAGTCGGCCATGCCCCCGGACCTGATGCACATCACCGCGCAGTTGCTGACGGCCTTCTTGCTGCTGTTCGGCCGGGTCCTGGGTATGTTCGCCGCCTTTCCGATGTTCGGTGAGCGCAATGTGCCTTGGCAGGCGCGCATCGGCATCGCCTTCTTCATGACACTGCTGCTGCTGCCCACCACCACGGCGCATCAGCCGCTGCCCGCCACCGATCTGGTCATGCTCGGTCTCGGCTTCATCCGTGAACTGCTGGTCGGCCTGTCCATTGCCTACCTGGCGCGACTGCTGTTCGGCGCGTTCCAGTTCGCGGTGAATGCGCTCGACTTCCAGTCGGGCCTGAGCTTTGTGCAGGTCGTCAACCCGGGCTCCGACACCAGCCTGAGCGTCATGGGCCAGTTCCTCAACACGCTCATGATGCTCATGTTCCTCGAGCTCGATGGCCATCACCTGATCATCCGCGCGCTGGGCGCATCGCTGCGCGCGGCACCGTTGGGCTACGCCGCGCCGCCACTGCCCACCGCCGAGCTGGTGGCGCGCATGTTCAGTTCATTCGTGCAGTTCGGCCTGCAGTTGGTCATGCCGGCGGTCCTGCTGCTCACGCTGGTGGACATTGCCATGGGCATCGTCGGCCGCGTCGTGCCGCAGCTCAATGTGTTCATGGTGGCGCTACCCATCAAGATCATGGTCATGATCGTCACGCTCAGCCTCACTCTGCCGGTCATGTCCGACATCATGACCCGCCTGCTCGGCATCATGGGCGAAGGCCTCAATGCCTACGTGGGGATGATGGGCTAATGGGCTTCCTGGACAACAAGACCGAGGCCGCAACCCCCAAACGGCGCGGCGATGCGCGCAAGAAGGGCCAGGTCGCGCGCAGCCGCGATATCGTCTCCGTGGTGGTGCTGATCGCCGGTTTCTGCGCCATCCGCTCCGCCGGCCCAGCCATCTGGTCGGCGTTCCGTGGCGATCTGCTGTGGTTCCTCGACCAGGCCATGTCCGGCGACCGCATGGACGCCATGACCTCCGCGCCCGTGCGCATCGGACACACGCTGGCCGTGGCCATGGCGCCGCTGAGCGTGGCGGTCATGCTCGGCGCACTGATCAGCAATGTGGCGCAGACGGGACCGATGCTGCTCTCGGACCCGCTCAAGATCGACTTCAACAAACTCAACCCGGTCACGGGCCTCAAGCGGGTCTTCTCCCAGCAGTCCATCGCCGAACTGGCCAAATCCGGCGCCAAGGTCGGCGTCGTCACCTGGGTCGTCTACAAGTGGTTCGTCGTCAAGTACCCCGATGTGCTGGCCACCTCGCAGATGGACATCACGCAGTCGGCGCAGTTCGCCAGTGCGCTGGTCGTGGCCCTGTTCTGGAAGACGATGAACGTGCTCATCGTCATCGCCCTCATCGACTTCGCCTGGCAGCGGTACTCGTTCGAGAACTCGCTCAAGATGAGCCGAGACGAGCTCAAGGACGAGATCAAGCAGATGGACGGCAACCCCGAGATCAAGGGCGCCATCCGCCGCCGGCAGCGCGAGATCGGGCGCAACCGCATGATCGCCGCGGTGCGTGACGCCGACGTGGTCATCACCAACCCCACCCATTACGCCGTGGCCCTCATGTACAAGCCCGAGACCATGGATGCGCCCGTGGTTGTCGCGCTGGGCCAGCGCCTCACCGCGCTGCGCATCAAGGAAGAGGCCAAGGAGCACGGCGTACCCATCGTCGAGAACAAGCCGCTGGCTCGCGCGCTGTTCGCGGCCTGCAACGTGGGCTCGCTGGTGCCGGCCGAGCTGTACGCCGCCGTGGCCCAGGTGCTGGCCTACGTCTACCGCCTGGCCGGCAAGCGATAGCCAATCCTCGGGTACACTAACGGCGAGAGGTGACCCGCCGTGGACGAGATGCAGTTCCCCGACTGGCAGGAGTTGGTCCTGACCGTCGCCACCGAGCGCTGCGACGAGGCGCTGGCTCGCTTGGCCATGATCGGCTACGAGCAGGCCTGGATCGACCAGCCGATTGAGCACCTGCGCACCCCCGACGGCTGGGTGCCCTCCCCGCGCGATCCCGCGCATGTCCTGATCCACCTTTACTGCGATCCCGACGACACCGCCGCGGTCGACACCGTGCGGCAAGCGTTGGGCGACCTGGTGGCCGCGGTCACCTCGGCCACGTTGGCCACGGAGAACTGGCTCGACCTGTGGCGTCACGGGCGCCAGGTGGTGCAACTGGCCGACGGCTGGAGCATCTGCCCGCCATGGCTGCTGGACGACGCTCCGGTGCGTGAGCGCGCCGTGGTCATCGATCCCGGTCTGGCCTTCGGCGCGGGGGACCACCCCACCACGCAAGACTGCGGCCGCCTCATCGTGGCCCTGACCCGCGCCGGTGACCGAGTGCTCGATCTGGGCGCGGGCTCCGGCGTGCTGAGTATCCTCGCGCTCAAACTGGGCGCCGAGTCGGCCGTGGCGGATCGACCAACTCACGGTACACGAGGCCGATGCCACGCAGACTCCGCTCGATGGCCCGTTTGACCTGATCATGGCCAACATCGGGGCTGGGGAGCTGCGCCGAATCGCTTCGTTTTGCACGGGCCTCGCCAAGCCCGGCTCGCGCCTGATTCTCTCGGGCTTGGTGGACTGGGCCTCGGACGAAGTGACGGCCGGCTATACCGCGCTGGGCTGGACTCTTGTCGAGCGCGTGCAGGGCGCGACGGAGTGGGTGACGGTCGCCTTGTCTCTGGCTTAGAAAGCCGCTCTGGAAGCGGAGTTGCGGCAACCTCGCAGCGATATGTTGCGAAACTGTGGAGCCTAGGCGGGAGGAAGTGGCAAAAGCCCGACACAGGCGCTTGACATGCCTGTTACAGATTACCTATACTCCGCGCTGGAAGGTAGGCCCTCTTCCACCGGGCGCGCGGGGCACGGTGGGTGGGGCGTCGGAAGATGAGGACTGAGGGTGTCCTCGTCGTCGTACGCCGAAGCACCGGTTGCGACATTCGACCGCTGACGAATGCTTGGGAGAATGCAGCATGGTGGACACCAGCGTCGCTGTCTGGTCAGTACCCACCGCGCGTCCGCACGATCTGGACGATCTAGCGCTTGTCCGTCGTGCCCAAGGAGGCGACCGTGAGGGCGAGAGGGCTCTGCTGGACCGCTACCGCGGCCTGGTCAGAAGCACTGTCCAGCGGTATTTCCTCGTGGGCGCGGAGCGCGATGATCTGCTCCAAGTGGGGATGATTGGGCTCTGGCAGGCCATCAACGACTTTCGCGAGGATCGCAACAACAGCTTCAAGAGCTTCGCGCACATCTGCATCAAACGGCAGATCATCACGGCGGTCAAGGCCGCCACGCGCCAGAAGCAGTTGCCGCTGAACACCTCGCTCTCACTCGACACGCCGCTCAATTGGGAGTCGCCCGAACACACGCTCTCCGATGTCATACCATGCGATTCCTCGGCCGATCCCGCCGACCAGATCATCTTCGACGAGACCCGCCGCCTCCTCGAATACCGGTTGCACACCTCGCTCTCGTCGTTTGAGCGCAGTGTGCTGCTGGCCTACAAGGAAGGTCGCTCGTACCGCCAGATGGCTGACGAACTGCGCTGCAGCGTCAAGTCGATCGACAATGCGCTGTCGCGCGTCAAGCGCAAGCTGGCTGAGAAGACAGCGGAGATTTGGCACGCCTGAGCCGGTGTGACACGCCATTCTAGCAGGCCGTCGGTGCGATGCACCGGCGGCCTTTGTGTTTGGGCGGAGGCAGCCTACTGCGGCGCCGCGTTGTGCGACACGGCCAAGCTGAGGATACGCTGAGCGACACGGTCCAGCGGCTCGACGTAGTCGACGCCGCCGGCGGCGATGGCTTCCTTGGGCATGCCGAAGACGATGCTGGTCGCTTCGTCCTGGGCCACATTGGCCGCGCCCTCGGCCTTCATCTCGGCCATGCCTTTGGCGCCGTCGCTGCCCATGCCGGTCAGGATGGCGCCGATGGCGTTGCGGCCGGCGTAGCGCGCCACGGAGCGGAACAGCACGTCCACGGACGGCCGGTGACGGCTGACCAGGGGGCCGCTCTTGATCTCCACGTAGTAGCGCGCGCCGGAGCGGCGCATGACCATGTGGTAGTTGCCCGGCGCGATGATGCAGCGGCCCGGGGTGACGCTATCGTTGTTCTCGCCTTCCTTCACCTCGATGGCGCACAGGCCGTTGAGGCGGTTGGCGAAGGCGCGGGTGAAGTGCTCGGGCATGTGCTGCACGACGACGATGCCCGGCGCGTTGGCCGGCATCGCGGTCAGCACCCGGGTCAGCGCCTCGGTGCCGCCGGTGCTGGCGCCGATGGCGACGACCTTGTTGGTCGTCTGGGTCATGGACAGGCGCGTCACGGCGCTGGGCGCGGCCGGCTGGGGCGCCTTCTTGGCCACGCTGATGCGCGCGGCCGCCTTGACCTTGTCGATCAGCTCGACGGCCATGTCGCCCACGGCATAGGAGCTGCCGGGCTTGCACATGATGTCGACGGCACCGGCGTCCAGGGCCTCCATGGCCAGCTCGCCGCCCGACTGGGTCAGCGATGAGACGATGATGACCGGCAACGGGAAGTGCGCCATGAGCTTGCGCAGGAAGGTCAACCCGTCCATGCGCGGCATCTCGATGTCGAGTGTGATCACGTCGGGCCGCAACTCGACGATCTTGTCCCGAGCCACGTAGGGGTCCGGCGCCACGCCGACCACCTCGATCTCAGGGTCGCGGCTCAGCTCGCGGGCGAATACCTCGCGCACCACGGCGGAGTCGTCAACGATGAGTACACGCGTCTTCATGGGCAAGTGTCCGTCTCTCTACAGTTCCCATTCTTGACCGCGCGACCGGATCATGGTCCGACCGCCGTCGAGGTGCAAGTAGAGCGTGCGCGCAATGCTGCCGCCCACGTCCTCCTTGGCCACCCGGATGCCGTTCTTCTGGAGCATCTTGGTGGCGACCAGGTGATTCCGCTCGCCGATGCGGAACGTGCCGCTCTCGTCGAGCATGTGCGCCGAGCCGGCCAGTTTGGCGATGAGCCGGTCGCGTTGCGCGCCCAACTCGTAGACCGAGGTCAGCAGCATGGCGATGCCGGTGTCGGCGAACATGGCCGGCCGCTGCTGAGCCTTGGCCGGATCAAGCTGCGACAATGGCAAGAGGCAATGCACCATACCCCCGACCCTGGCCACGGGGTCGAACACCGTGACACCGATGCACGAGCCCAGCGAGTAGGTCACTATCACGTCATCCCAGCGGTTGGAGACCTGGAACTCCGAGATTCCTACGGTATGTACCACGTCGTAGACCCGTCCTGCCCGCCAGTAGCCAAGGCATTGTCACTAGGCTGGTTTGATGTAGACCGACGGCCGCACGGGCTTGAACCCGCCCGTCAGGCCCGTGAGGCTCTCCGCATGACCGACCATGAGTATGCCACTCGGTCGCAAAAGGCGGAAGGCCTCGTCGAGGAAGCGCTGCCGCACCGTGTTGTCGAAGTAGATCATCACGTTGCGGCAAATGATCAGGTCCAGCGGCCCCTTGAGGGGATACGGTGTCTCGGCGAGGTTCATGCGGCGGAACGCGAGCAGTTGCTTGAGTTCGTCGCCGACCGCGAGCATGGTGCCCTTGGGCCGCTGGACCTTGGCAAAGTACTTCTGCCTCAGCTCAGGCGGCACGGGGTGGACCTTCTCGGGCTCATACTCGCCGACCTGCGCCTGTTCGAGCACCTGGGTATTGATGTCCGTGGCCAGGATCCGCGCGTCGACCGCACGGCCGGCCAGGGCCTCCTTCACCGTGATGGCGATGGTGTAAGGTTCCTCCCCGGTCGAACTCGCGGCGCACCACAGCCGCAACCGGGTCCGGCCTTCGGCCAGCCAGGCGGTCAGGTAGCCGGTCATTTGCTCGAAGTGGTCGCGTTCCCGGTAGAAGCTGGTGGTGTTGGTCGAGATGGCATCGAGCAGGATCGTCAACTCGGTACCAGACTGGTCGTTGACCACATGCTGGTAGTAGTCGCTATGGTGCTCGAGGCCCAGGCTGCGCATGCGTTTGCCCACACGCGCGGCCACCAACACCTCCTTGCCATCGCGCAGCAGGATGCCGCTGCGATCGTAGATGAGGTCCCGGAACCGTTCGAAGACAACCCTATCCATGTTCAACCTCAGGCGGACGCGCGCGCCAAGGTGTCGGTGACCTTGTCGATGAGCATCTGGGGCTCGAACGGCTTGATCACGTAGTTGTTGGCCCCAGCCTTGATGGCCTCCAGCACGCGGCTCTTTTCCGCTTCGGTCGTGACCATGATGATTGGCATCTTGCAGCCCATGGCACGGATTTCGCGGACGGCGTCGATGCCCTTGAGGTTGGGCATGTTCCAGTCCATGAGGACCAGGTCGAAATCATGCTCAACCACAGCCGCGACGGCCTCCTGGCCATCACCGGCCTGCACCACGTCGGTGATGTCGGCCTTGGCCAGGGCGCCGATGACAATGCGCCTCATGACGCCCGAATCGTCGACAACAAGTGCTTTCATCGAACCACCACCTCACTGCTTCTCAAACTCAAACGTCACACGCAGCACGAAGTTGCCCAGGTCGCTGGTGAAGGGGATCTCCAGCCAGGCTGCCTGCGACGGATGCATGACCTGATAGTCGGCGCCGGCGACGACGGTCGGCAGACCCAGGTCGATGGCCGGCGTATCGGAATTGATCAGCCGGGCCTTGGCGCCACCGGCGATGATATTGGCCATCTCCGCGACGGTATCGGTCACGTCCTCGGTCACCTCCGTGGGCTCATCGCCCAACAGACGGCCCACGATGTTGAACACCGTGTTGACCGGGAACGACAGCGCCACGGTGCCGCGCGCCGGCCCGCTGAGGCCGATAATGGCCACCAGGCTGAGCGTCTCGCTGCCCTTGCTGGTCAGCGTGACGTCGCCGCGCTTGGCCTTGCTGCTGAGCATCGTCTGGAACAACTCGTTGACGCTCTCGATAAACGGGTTGATGTATTCCACCCGCATCGTGCGCGCAGCTGCCCCTGCGGTTGTCGAACTTGACACGTCTGCCTCCTCGCTAGCGCCACTCAGAAGTCTGACGCCACAGTGTCGACCGCGAGCAACTCGTTGACCGACAACACCTTATCCACGTCCAGCAACATCAGCACGCGTTCGGAAACCTTGCCCATGCCGAGAATGAAGCTCGTATCGATAGCCAGACCGAAGGCCGGCGGCGGCTCGATGGAGCCGGCGTCGATGTCGCGCACCTCGGACACGCGGTCCACCAGCACGCCCATCTGCATGACCCGGTCGCCTGCCTGGGCATCGACCACGATGATACACGTCTGCTCGGTATCTTCCACCGTGACCATGCCAAACTTGGCCCGCAGATCGACCACCGCGATGACCTTGCCGCGCAGGTTGATCACGCCGCGCACGAAGTCCGGCGTGCGTGGCACCGAGGTGATGTCCAGCAGGCCGATGATCTCGCGCACTTTGAGGATGGCCAGGCCATACTCTTCGGCGCCAAGCTGGAACGTCAGATACTTGCCAGCCAAGCTCTCACCCAGGCTGCCCGCGGTGGCCGCGCGCCCGGTTGCTTCGTTTGCCATCTCAGGTTCTCCTCAGTAATCAGTCTCGCCGGCGCCCCAGCGCCGGCCGCGTCAATCTGGCCCCGGCCTCAGACCAGGTCCAGCGCCAGGCCGTTGCCCTCGGCCAGCTTCACCAAGCCGCTCACGTCCAGGATCAGGCCCACCAGGCCGTCGGGCATGATGGCACCGCCACTGATGCCCAGCAGCCCGCGCATGGTTTCGCCCAGGCTCTTGATCACAATCTGTTGTTGGCCCAGCAACTCGTCGGCCAGCAGGCAGACGCGTCGGCCATCGTCGTCCACCACAATCGCCAGCGCCTCCGTGGCGTCCTCGATGGCGCCTGGGATGCCGAACAGCGACGAGAGCCGGAACAGCGGCACCAACTGGCCCTGCACATCGAGCATCTCGCCGCGGTCCAGCACGGACGACAGCGTCTGCGCCGACGGCCGGATGCTGGTCACGATGGACAACGTCGGCAGCACGTAGCGCTCGTCACCAACCCGCACCACCATGCCGTCGATGACGGCGAGGGTCAGCGGTAGCCGGATGGTGAAGACGCTGCCCTTGCCCTTTTCGCTGCGAATGTCCACCGCGCCGCGCAAGGCCTCGATGTTCCGCTTGACGACATCCATGCCCACGCCGCGCCCGCTGACGTCGGTCACCTGCTTGGCGGTGGAGAAGCCCGGCTCGAAGATGAGCGCATACGCCTCGCGGTCGCTCAGCGGCTCGCCTTCCTTAATGATGCCGCGCTCTATCGCCTTGGCAACAATGGCGTCCTTGTCCAGACCGCGGCCATCGTCGTGGATCTCGATGTGGATGTTGCCGCCCTTGTGGAAGGCACGCAGCTCGACACGCGCCACGGCGGGCTTGCCGGCCGCCAGGCGATCGTCGACCTCGGTCTCGATGCCATGGTCCACGGCGTTGCGCACCATATGCACCAGCGGGTCACCGATGCGCTCGACCACGCTGCGGTCGAGCTCGGTGTCCTCACCGGTGGTGGCGAACTCCACCTGCTTGCCGGTCTTGACGCCGAGGTCGCGCACCAGGCGCGCCATCTTCTGGAACGTGGCGCGGACCGGAACCATGCGTAGCGACGTGCCTAGCTCCTGCAGTTCGCGCGTGATCTTGTCGAGCTGGCTGATCTGACGCTGCACCGAGGCCGAGCCCAGGCCGCGGATGTCGTCGGCCTGAGAGACCATCGACTCCGCGATGACCAGCTCGCCGATTGTGTCGATGAGCCGGTCCAGGCGGTCCGGATCGACGCGGACGGTGTCGGTGGCCATGGACGGCGACTGCGCCTGTCGTCCACCGGCGGCGGACTTCTGTGCGCGCAGCGCGATGGCCACGTCCTTGGGCTTGGCGTCGCCGTCCTTGACGAGCTGCTCGCCCAGCTTCAGGTTGCCGGTCGACTGGCGCTGCAGGGCGCTGTCAACGGCGCCCTTGGTGACCAGCCCGGCCTGCACCAGCAGGTC
This sequence comes from Armatimonadota bacterium, assembly GCA_016235455.1. Classification (GTDB taxonomy): domain Bacteria; phylum Armatimonadota; class UBA10988; order UBA10988; family UBA10988; genus UBA10988. Next base: position 53,111 of record JACRKZ010000070.1, read on the forward strand.
GCCGAGCTTGGCGCCGGCCGGCGCACCGCCAATCAGCTTGAGCCGCGGCACCACCTCGTCCAACTCGGGGAAGACGGCCAACATGCCATCGCCGTGCAGCGCGTCATGGACAGCCTGTACGAGCGCCTTGAGCAGGTCGACCGCTTCGAAGATGACGTCGACAACCATGCCCTCCAGCAGCAACGAGCCACTGCGGGCGCGCTCCAGGACGTTCTCCGCTTCGTGAGACAGCCGGGTCACGTCGCGCAGCGCCAGGAAGCCGGCCACGCCCTTGATGGTGTGGAACGCGCGGAAGACGGCGTTGAGCGCTTCGTCGTGCGTCGGGTCGGTCTCCAGGGTCAGCAGGTTGACGTCGCAGGCCTCGAGGTGCTCGCGGGCCTCGGCGACGAAGTCACCCAGCAGCGACTCGTCGCCCTCAATCTTCTGCGGCTGCGCCGCGGCGGCGGCGACGGGCTGGTCGGCGTCCACCTCAGCCAGGGGCTCAACCTCGGCGACCGGTGTCGAGGGCCGCATCATGGCCACGTCGCGGGCCTGTCGACCATCGCGCACCACGGACTGCAGCGCTTCCACGGAGGCCATGATGCTGCGCAGCGCCGCGGCTTCGTCGGCGACCTCGGCCAGCACGATGGCTTCGAGCAGCGAGCCGGCCTCGGAGGCCACCTTGGCCACCTCGAACTCGGCCTCGGCTTCGGCCCAGTCGGCGATGCGCTCGAACTGCGTGTGCAACGAGGCGAGCGCCGGAAGATCGTCCGCTTCAACCAGAAGCAGCGCTTCGGCGATCTGGTCGAGCACGGCGGTCATGTCCGCCGTGCCGGACTCCGGAGTCTCGTCGCAGGAGTCGGCCAGGTCGTGGGCCAGTTCGGCCAGCGTCTGCACGGGGTCGGCGACGTCGCCGAGCACCACGGCCTCGATTGTGCCCGCGGCGTCCAAGAGCCGGGCCCGCAGCGCCGAACTCTCGGGCAACCCCGAGGTCGCCTGCTGCAGGCGAGTATGCAGGGCAGCCAGACCAGGAAGGTCCCCGACATCAGCGGCGTCCAGCGCGGCCACCAGCGAACCAAGCAGCGCTTCGGCGCCGCCGGCAGCACCGCTCAAGGCAGCGCCGCTCTCCATCGTCACATCACTCACCGTGACCACCTCCCGCTCAGGTTCCACTTTCCATGGTTCGGCCAGAAGTAAGCCGGCTTAAGCACTATCGCCTGGAAACGTAAACAGTTCGTCACGTGCGACCCGCGGATTCGGGGCAGGCTTGACTCCGGCCGCGGCAGCAGCCATGCTCTACCCGCCCCTGGTGCAGGCCGTATCGCATTGGGCGCTAACCGAGCCCTGGGACGTAGGGAACCTTTGCGGCCCGCCAGCGTCTGGTTTATCGAACCCGCAGAGCGGGTAAGACCGAATCGGTGTGAACCGCGCTGGCCATTGGGACCGCCGAGCTGTTCTGGACCTGCGGGAGCCGCCGAGGCGCGGTCGGCTGCCGACGCCCGATTTGGGTTCGAGGCATAGCAACCTTGAGCATGTGGGAGAGACAAATGCGAACCAAGACGCGAAGCGCGTTCACGCTGATCGAGTTGCTGGTTGTCATCGCGATCATCGCTATCCTGGCGGCGATCCTGTTCCCGGTCTTCGCCAAGGCCCGTG
>JACRKZ010000077.1 GCA_016235455.1 Armatimonadota bacterium
CGCTTCTTCCGCCGCGACCATCTCCTGCAGACGCGCGACTTTGTGGACAAGTACGGCCCGGCCGGGCTGATCATGGCGCGCTTCGTGCCGTTCGCGCGGTCCTTCGCGCCGGCTGTGGTGGGCATCGCCGAGATGCCGTACCGCCGGTTCGTCGGCTACAGCGTCATGGGCGGCCTGTTGTGGGTCTGGTCGATGAGCCTCATGGGCTTCTACTTCGGCAAGATCCCGTTCGTCCGCCAGCACATCGAGAAGGCCATCCTGGTGGTCATCTTCGTGTCGGTGATGCCCGTCTTCATACACTGGTTCAAGGCGCGACGCCAGGCAGCGCACAGGGCGGTGACAACGGACCAGGCCGCGACGCCGACACCCGAGCGCTAGGCCGCCCGTGCGGCCGACCTTGCCGATCGGGTGCAGAAGGGCGTAGCGTCCAGGCCGCGAACTGCCTTAGCGACGACGTCCGCCGGTGAGCAGTCGCTGTGATGCAGTCCACCGCGCGGGTCTGGAAGCCGCCATGTGGATGCCTTCGGTTCTGGTTCTGCTGGCCGTGATGGCCGGGCCCGCCGTGTCGGCCGAGCGTCAGGTGTACTGGGGTGATGTGCATTGCCACACCGACCATTCCGACGGTACGGGCAGCCTCGAGGCGCTTCTGACCTACGCTCGGGACGTCGCGCACCTCGATTTCGTCATAGTCACCGATCACGATTTCGGCCACGGTCATCCGTGGTGGATGGCCAACGAAGAATGGCAGTTGATCCAGGACACGATCGACTCCTTCACGGTCCCGGGCCGCTTTGTGGCCATCGCTGGCTATGAGTGGACCTCTCAACCCAAGTACTGGACCGAGGTTGGACCTGGCATGGCGTCCGAGCGGATCTTCCCGGGTCCCCCGCGGTACTACAACCACAAGAATGTCTACTTCCCTGGCCGCGCTGAGCGGATGTTCAACGCCAAGGACCGGTCCTGCTTCACCCCTCGCTCCTTGGCCGCGGCCGTGCAGCGGGCGGGCGGTCTGATCCAGAACAACCACCCGGACGCCGGGCCTGAGGGCCGCGACCAGTTTGACTATGACACCGGCGGCGACGGCGTCATCGCGAACACGGAGATGGGCGCCGATACTGTCCACTACGGCGGAAAGACCTACGAACTGGGCTGGGAGCGGCTGCTGCGGGGCTTCTTGGCTCGTGGCGGTCGAACGGGTTTCGTCAAGGGCACCGACACGCACGAAGGCAAGCCGGCCGCTCGGACCGCTGTACTGGCCGGCGAACTGACTCGCGCCGCGTTGTTCGAGGCGCTGGCCAGTCGCCGAACCTACGCGGTATCGTACAGCCGGATAGGTCTCGACTTGCGCATCAACGGCCACGCCATGGGCGAGGAGATGACGATCAACGGAAAGCCGCGCATCGCGGCCTCGGTGGCGGGGACGGCCCTACTGGCCGATGCAGCGGTGATACGTGATGGCCAGGTGTTGCGCCGGCTCAAGCTGGATGGGTCGCGCGCGACTCTGGCCTTCACCGACGAGTCCTTCGACGGTGCCGCCTACTACTACCTGCGCGTTGTCCAGGCAGATCAGGACGACAACCTCGATCCATCCTACGCTTGGTCTAGCCCGATCTGGGTGAAGGAGCGCCGGCACCAGGCTCGCCTTGGCACGCTGCAGTAGGGGGTGGATCTGCGGCGTCGGCTGCCCTAGGGCGGCAAGGCTTGAGCACGCGGCACCCGTGGCAGGGCCCGATCGACGAGCGCTCGACGGCAAGGTACGTCGGCCACGTCGCCCACGGACACGCCCGATACCGCGCTCACATCCACCGCGCACGACTGCATGGACACTCGACCCAGCACCGGGCAGCGCACGCCGCCGATACGCACCGCCGGCTGGTCCGGGCGCAGCAGCGCCTTCAGTCCGCGCAGCCCGCGCGTCACGCTGCCCGGCTGCAGCGTGAAGCCCTGCTGCCAGCCGATCAGCAGCGTGCCCACCAGCGTCTCGCGTGCCAGCCGGCACTCGCTGCCATAGCCGATGGTGGCGCCCGCGGGCAGCTTCCTGACTTCGACCAGCGCCGCCTTCAGCGCCCAGGTCGGCCGTAGATCCAGCACGCGCGACACATGGGCGCTGGGATACTGGCCATACAGCAGTGTGCCCACGCGCACCATGCCCAGTCGAGCCTCCGGCAGATCGACCGTGGCGGCGGAGTTGGCGGCATGGAGCAGCAGCGGGCCGTCCACCTGGCCGACCGCCTCGCCGAACGCCGCCAGTTGCCGCCTTGTGGGCGCCTTGTCTCGGTCCAGTGCGGTGGGAAAGTGCGTGAACAGGCCGTCCAGCCGCAGTGATGGCTCGCCCCGCACGGCGGCTACCAGCGCCGGCAAGCCGGCCGGCTGCGTCCCGTCGCGGCCCATGCCGCAGTCGACCAGCAGGTGCACCTCAGCGGTGGTGCCGGCTGACTCGCCGGCGCGGGCCAGGCGTGCCGCCGCGGCAGGGCCGGTGAGCGTCGCGGTGAGCCCAAGCGCCACCACGTCGGCGCACTCGTCGGGCGTGTGCGAGGCCAATAGCAGGATCGGTGCGGTGAGACCGGCGGCCCGCAGTTCGGCGGCCTCGGCCACCGTGGTCACGGCCAGCCGGGTGGCGCCACCAGCCAGGAACGCTTGCGCGGCGAGGACGGCGCCGTGGCCGTAGCCGTTGGCCTTGACCACCGCGCAGAGCTCGACACCTGGGCCGACGAGATCCGCCACCTGGCGAGCGTTGTGGGCCAGCGCGGTGGTGTCGATCTCGACCCAGGCGGTCACGGGCGGCTCCTAGGCCAGCACGACGCGGCGCGTATCACGGGCGATGACCAGTTCCTCATCGACCGCGGCCATGACCACGGCCACACGGGAATCGGGCGCTGAGATAAGGCCTGCCCGACTGCGCATGGCGGCCTCGTTGGCGGCCGGGTCGAGCTTCACTCCGAGGTGGCTCAGCCGGCCACAGAGGTGCGCGCGCAGGTCTGGGTTGTTCTGGCCGATGCCGCCACCAAATGCCAGCACATCCAGCCCGCCCATATCGGCGATGTAGGCGCCCAGGTAGCGCGTGGCACGGTGCAGGAACAGGTCGATGGCGAGCTTGGCGCGCGGCTCGGCGCTGGCCTTCAGGTCGCGCATGTCGTTGCTGAAGCCGCTGACCCCGCGCAGCCCCGACTGCCGGTTGAACAGGTTGCTCAGCTGCTCCGGGCTCTGGCCTTGACGGAGCAGGTGCAGCACCGCCGCGGGGTCCAGATCGCCGCAGCGCGTGCTCTGCACCAGGCCCTCGAGCGGCGTGAAGCCGGTGCTTACCGCCACGCTGCGGCCATGGTCCAGCGCGTTGGCCGTGCAGCCGCTGCCCAGCATCAGGCTGACGATGCGCAACTCGCTCTGGGGCCGTCCCACGAACCGCTCCACCTGCTCGACAATCGAGCGCAGCGCCACGCCGTGGAAGCCATAGCGGCGCACGCGATGCTCGGTGTAGAAGGAGCGCGGCAGGCCGTAGAGGTAGGCCTCGGGCGGCAGCGCGTGGTGCAGCGCGTTGTCGAAGACGCAGACCTGAGGCGTGTTGGGCAGGGCCTCGGCGCAGGCGCGAATGCCGGCCAGGTTGGCGGGATTGTGCAGCGGCGCCAGATCGCAACAGGCATCGAGCGCGGCCATGACCTCGGCGGTGGCGGGGACCGAGCCGCTGAAGGCCTCGCCCGCATGGACCACGCGATGGCCGACGGCGTCCAGTTCGTCCAGCGTGGCGACCACGCCGTGCTCGGGGTCGGCCAACAGCTCCAACACACGGCGAATGCCGTCCAGGTGCGTGCGGCAGGGGCGCTCCTCGTCCAGCGCCACGCCGTCGCCACCCTCGTACGAGAGCGCCGCCTGGTCGGTCCCCACGCGTTCGATGGTCACCTTGGCCAGTGACACGGCGTCGGATTCCGAGCGGACCTCATACACCTGACACTTGATCGACGAACTGCCGCTGTTGAGCACGAGTATCTTCATGGCCAGACAGTCTACCTCATTGAGCGCGGCCGGCGTTGGCGCAGGCTTCGGCGAGATGGCGCAGCAGTGTGACCGGCTGATAGGGCTTCTGCACGAAGCCCGAGAGTCCGGCCAGCGTGCCGCCGTCGCCGCCGATAGGCTGCGGGTAGCCGCTCGACATGACGACGGGCAGGCTCGGCCACAGGCGATGGACCTCGGCCAGCACCTCGGCGCCGCTCATGCCGGGCATGGTCAGGTCGAGCAGCACGACGTCCACCTCGCCCTCGCGCCGCCGCAGCTGCGACAGCGCCTCCACCCCGTCTTCGGCGATGACCACCTCACAACCGGCCTGTTGCAGCACGGCTTGGGCCACCTGGGCCACATCGTGTTCGTCATCGACCACCAGCACCGTGCGCCCATGGCCCCAGTCGCCGACCTCGGTCCAGGCGTCGGTCGGTCGGGCGGCGGCGTCGGTGCCGCGGGGCGCCACTGGCAGGAGCACCTCGACCGTGGTGCCGCGGCCGAGCTGGCTGGTGACCAGAATGGCCCCGCGGTGGGCGCGGACAATGCCCAGCACCGCGGCCAGCCCCAGGCCGCGACCGGTGAACTTGGTGGTGAAGAACGGGTCGAAGATGCGGGCCACCGTGGCCTCATCCATGCCCGCGCCGTCGTCCTGCACCAGCAGCGACACGTACTGGCCTTCGGGCAGCCGGTCAAAGCTGTGCGCTCGCAGCAGTTCGTCGCGATCGACTGACTTGACCGACGTGCGCACCACAATGTGGCCCGCGCGCGCGCCCAGCGCGTCGGAGGCGTTGGTCAGCAGGTTCATGATGACCTGCCTCAACTGCGTGGCGTCGCCCAGGATCAGCGGCAGATCGTCATCCGAGAAGACTTCCAGCAGCGCGAGCTTGCTGACGCTCACGTTGAGCAGATCGGCCATCTCGGTGACCAATTCGGCCAGATCCAGCGGGGTGACCAGGAACTGGCCCTTGCCCGCATAGGCCAGCAGTTGGGCGATCAGTTCCGCCGCGCGACTGGAGGTGGTCTCGATGCGCTCCAGGTAGGTCAGGACCGGTGAGTCGGGTGGGAGATGGTGCAGCGCCAGGGCGGCGTTGCCCATGATGCCGGTCAGCAGGTTGTTGAAGTCGTGAGCGATGCCGCCAGCCAGGACGCCCAGACTCTCGAGCTTCTGCGCGTGGAGCATCTGCTGCTCAAACACGCGCCGCTCCTCCTCCGCGTCGCGCCGCCCGGTGACGTCACGGACCACGGCGCAGATGGCTTCGCGTCCGCCGTAGCTGATGCGGTTGGCCTTGACCTCGGCCTCCACCCAGCGTCCGTCGCGCCGGCCGAAGCGCACTTCGACCACATGGTCGCCCTCGGGCGCCACGGTGGTCAGGTAGCCACGGATCTGTTCGGCCGCATCGCCCAGCAGCGTGTCGAGCGTGACCCCGGCCAGCTCCTCGTGCTCGTAGCCCACGAGTTGCAGCAGCGCCGGATTGGCCTCCAGCAGCCCCATGCTGGCGGCATCGACCAGCAGGATGCCCTCGGAGGTCTGGGTGATCACCGAGCGATAGCGCAGGTCGCTCTCGGCGCGCTCGTTCTGCGAGCGGCGCACGGCGTCCAACATGCCATTGAGCGCGTCGGCCAACTGCGACAGCTCGTCCTGCCCGCCCACCGAAACCCGCGCGTTGAGGTCGCCGGTGGCGCCAATCTGCGCCACGTCGGCATTGAGCCGGGCGAGGCGCGAGAGTACGGCGCGCTCGATGAGCATGAGCATGACCAGCGAGAAGAACAGCACCGCGATGGCCACCATGAAGCCCAGGTAGGTGACCACCTGATGCCCCTTGGCATTGATGGGCCGGCTCTGCACACCGCGCAGAATGACGGCGGGTGCTTGCTCGATGTCCTTGAGCAGGGCGTAGCCGGCGATGCGGTTCTCGCTGATTGGGCGCACCGCCAGTTGGTCGCGCTCGCTCATCATGCCCCAGGCCTGGCGGCAGTCGAGGGGCAGGCCGGGGTCGTCCAGTCGATGCACCTCGAGCTGCAGCGAGGCAAAGTCGCCCCACTCGGCGGTCTTGGCGGCGTCGAGCTTGCGCGCGAAGAGGAGCACGCCACGGTCCGGCCCCCGTCCGTCGGTGCTGCGAATGGGCCGTGTGGCCACCAGCAGCGGATCGGGATCGGCGAGAATGAGCCCGCGCGTCAACAAGTAGTCTGCGGTGCCATGCTGCCCCAGCAGGCGTTTCAGGTAGGTCGTCAGCGGCTTGGGCACAGGCGCGGCGCGGTTGGTGAGCAGGTCGTGGCCGTGCTCATAGATGACCCGTCCGTTGAGGTCGAGGGCGACCACGGCGCTGATCTTGAGTGTGTTGAAAGTCTGCGGCACCAGGTTCCGTGGCGCAAAGTCCTTATCGCGCCCGGTCACCCAGGCCACGGATTCGTCCCAGTTGGCCCAGTCCGAGACGCTGGTGTCGATATCGAGCAGTTCGTTGAGGAAGACCACCGCCACCCGCGCCGCGTTCTGGCGCAGAACCTCGGTCTCCATCGCGATGAAGTCGCGCTGTACGGCGCCCCTAAAGCCCAGAAACAGCGATGTGATCAGCCCCGCGGAGGCGACAAACATGATGCGGAGTGTTTTGTTCCGAAGCGTCATGGCAACGAAGGACCTCGGCTTGTGGGCATTGTACCCCGCGCGGCGGGCACCAAACAAGTTGGTGGCGTCCCCGGCGACCGGGTACAATGTGACGCGAATGGAGTCTGCACGTGATCCTGGCTCGACTCGACCAAGCCGATCGCTATGCCGCGCTGCACCCGGCTTTCGCCGACGCGCTGGCCTGGCTGCGAGCCACCGATCTGGCGGCCCTGCCTCTGGGGCGCGTGGGCTTGGGTCACGGCGTCGAGGCCATTGTGACCGACGCGCCAGGCCGCGGCCAGCAGCCAGCAAAGCTCGAAGTGCACCGGCAGACCATCGATATCCAGTTCTGCGTCTCGGGGAACGACATCATCGGCTGGCGACCGGCGGCCGACCTGCATCTGCGCGCCAGTGACTACGATCCCAGTGCCGATGTCGAGACGTTCTACGACGAAGCGCTCTGCTGGCAGCCGCTGCCCGAGGGCTGCCTGGCCATCTTGTGGCCCGAGGACGGTCATGCGCCTTTGGGCTGCCCTGCGGGCACGCCGCTGCTCAAAGTGGTGGTGAAGGTGCCCGTACGCGACGGGCACCCTCAGCCACTTCGGCTACTTCGCTAGCCTGACTAGCACACGCAGTCGCTTGGCTGTGTACGACCCCGCGTTGCCCGCGAACGTCCAGTCACGCGTGCGCTGCATGCCCGGCTTGGGGTCCAGGTTCGAGTTGCCGATGCCCAGGTCGGCGCCGGTGCCGGCGCGCCAGTTGTTGATGGCGAACACGGTCTGCTTGGCACCGTAGTTGCCCACCTGCATCGAGCCGTAGCCCTCGATGGGGTCCATGTACTCGTCACCGAAGTCCCACACGCCAGCGTCGGCGTTGGGGATGGCGGCTTTGTTGGCCGGGCCGTAGTTGTGCGGCCAGAACTCGATGTTGCAGGTGCCCAGCGCCGTGCCGCCCGCGATGCCTTCGGCGTTGGAGATGATGTTGGCGTTGGCCACCTTGGTCTGGAAGACCGCACCGCTGGCCGCCGTCGGCACGCCGATTTTGGCCAGGCTGTCGGTAAAGGCATCCATGGACACCCACACGTACTGCGTCGGCTTGCCCTGCGCCGTCAGCTCCAGGAAGTAGCCGATGCGGTCGAACTTGCCGGTGATCTTGGCGCGGTTGTCCACGTCGTAGACCAGATTGGCGCCGAGGTTGGCCAGGTCGAGATCCAGCGCCAACTGGTAGTCCTTGGCTTCGGCCACACGCAGCGCCAGGTAATCGCGCTTGGGCACCTCGCCGGCCCGGAACGGCCGCGCGGGCAGGCCTTCCTTGTTGGCCAGGTTGGGCTCGGCCATCTTGCTCCAGGCATAGGTCACGGCCAGCGGCTTGGGCACCTTGGGGCAGCTGACCAGGACGCTGTCGCCGTCGATCACGGCCGTGGCGTCTTCGAAGTCCGTCTCCTCGCCGATCACCTGGAACCAGGTCAGCGGCTTGTCATCACGCGAGACCAGACCACCGCCGACGTTGTCGAAGCGCAGCCGGATCTTGTCGCCCTCGAGCGCCATGGACTTGAACACGGGGCCGTCGGCGACGACGTCCTTGCGGCCATAGGCACCCTTCAGCGCGAGCAGGGCGAACCGACGGCCCACTTCCTGCTTGTTGCGCGGATGGATGTCGTTGTACTCCGAGATGTCGTTGGTGACGACCATGCCCGTGTTGGGCAGCTTCAGTGCGGCGGCCTGCGCCTCCCAGAACTCAGCCATGACCTGCGGCGGCTCGGCACCGTAGTTGAACGGTGCGATCTGCACCCAGTAGAAGGGCATATCTGGGTTCTGGAAGACCGTGCGCCAGCCTCTGACCAGTGCTTCGGTCTTGGCGGTGTAGAGCTTGCCCTCACCGTGGTTCGACTCGCCCTGGTACCAGATGGCGCCCTTGAGCCCGAAGGGCACCAGGCCCTCGACCATGCCGTGGTACAGCGTGGTCGGCTGCTGCTGCGGCTGATCACCGCTGGCCAGCGACTGCAGTTCGGCGGGGAAGGCCGGCGCCGGCGCGATGGGCTTGCCCGCGGCCATGGCCGTGCGGGCGGCCTCGGTCCAGTCGGTCAGGGCCTTGATGTACGCGGTGAGCTTGGCCTGGTAGGCGGGGTTCTTGGGGTCTGCCGCCTGCACGCGAGCGGCGATGTCGGCCAACTCGGGCAGCAGCGAGAAGCTCTCGGGCGTGCACCACGGCTCGATGCGCGTGCCGCCCCACGAGCTGTTGATCAGCCCGATGGGCACGCCGAGCTCCTTGCGCAAGGTGCGGGCCATGAAGTAACCACAGGCCGTGAACGAGCCGGCCGTCTGCGGCGAGCAGACTTTCCAGTCGCCGCGGATGTCGGTGCCGCTGTAGCCCAGCGGCGCCTTGACCGCCTCGATGCTGCGGATCTGGTCATCTGTGGCGGCGGCGATGTCAGCCGCGGCGTTGAGGCAGCTCGCGACGCGCATCTCCATGTTCGACTGGCCCGAGCAGAGCCAGACGTCGCCGACCAGCACGTCGTCGAGAGCGACCTCGTTGTTGCCCTTGACCTTCAACTGCATTGGGCCGCCGGCCCTGCGCGCCGGCAGCTTGACGCTCCAGCGGCCGTCGGCACCGGTCTTGGCGGTGACCGCCGCGCCATCGCCCAGCGTCACGCTGACCGCCTCATCGGCCGCCGCCGTGCCCCAGACGGCGATCTCGCGGTCGCGCTGGAGCACCATATGGCTGCCGAACACCGCGGGCAGCTTGACATCGGCCCAGGCGCTGGTGGCCACCAGGGCCAGCAGCAGGGACCACCGCACGAACTTGCGCATGAGCAAACACTCCTGTCCGCGGATTCACGGCGGTATTCGGAACTCCTCCTGGTAGGAGAGCGTCGGCCTTGGGCGAATGGCAGGCGCGGAGACATCACGCGATGGGTCAGTTTGATGGTCTAGCAGTCAACATGGGCAATCTGCACCGGCTCAGTGCCGCGCAGACGCGCTCGATCAGCGCCGAGCACTACACTGGCGCCAGGGGCGCCGGCGGCATGGCCACCGAGGGTACCGGCGCCGGCTGCGCCCGCGACCTCGGCCAGGGCTGGAAGATCTCGCCCTCGGTGCGCATCGAGGCGGGCGCCACCTTCGAGATGGCCGACATCGAAGGCCCCGGCGCCATCCAGCAGATGTGGCTGACGCCGACCGGCAACTGGCGCTTCTGCATCCTGCGCATCTACTGGGACGACCAGGAACAGCCGTCCGTGGAGTGCCCGGTGGGCGACTTCTTCGCCTGTGGCTGGGGGCAGTACGCCCAGGTCACCTCGTTGGCGGTCTGCGTCAATCCGGGCAGCGCCTTCAACTGCTACTGGCCGATGCCGTTCCGCAGCCGCTGCCGCATGACCATCACCAACATCGCGGGCGACGCGATGACGCTCTACTACCAGGTCAACTACGCGCTGGGCGAGGTGCGCGACGACTGCGCGTACTTCCACGCGCAGTGGCGCCGGGCCAATCCGCTGCCCTACCGCGAGGTCTACACCATCCTGGACGGCGTCAAGGGCCAGGGGCACTACGTGGGCACCTACATGGCCTGGCAGGTGAACAACACCGGCTGGTGGGGCGAGGGCGAAATCAAGTTCTTCATGGACGGCGACCAGTGGCCGACCATCTGCGGCACCGGCACCGAAGACTACTTCTGCGGCTCGTACAACTTCGAGAACCAGGCCACCAAGCAGTACCAGGAGTTTACCACGCCCTATGCCGGCATGCCACAGGTCATCCGCCCCGACGGTGTCTACCGCAGCCAGCAGCGCTTCGGGCTGTACCGCTGGCACATCACCGACCCGGTGCGCTTCTCGCAGGACCTGGCGGTGAACATCCAGGCGTTGGGCTGGCGCAGCGGCGGTCGCTACCTGCCGTTGCAGGACGACATTGCCAGTGTGGCATACTGGTACCAGACGCTGCCCACCGCGCCGTTCCCGCTGCTGGGCTCGCGGGACGACTTGGAGATCATCTAGGGTGGCGTATCTCCCTCGGCTCACAGTCCTGTTCGCGCTTCTGGCCGGGCTGTCGCTGGCTGACCAGCGACCGGCCTCGGCCCAGGAGCGCCTGGCGCCCGCCACGTGGTTCGACGAGGCGCGTGACCAAGTGCCCACGGCGCCGTGTGTCACGCGCCGCGTGGCGCCGGTGCTCGACGGCGACCTGCTGGACTGGGCCGACCACCCCAACCTGCCGCTCGGCCTGCCCTGCCAGGCGCGCTTCGACGCCAACTGGTTCGGCCGCGCCGACCTGAGCGCGCGCGTCTGGCTGGCTTGGGACCGCACCTACCTCTACGCCGCGGCGCAGATGACCGACGATCGGCCGGTGATCGCCCCCGGCGGCGACCCGCGGAAGGGCGACCTGCTCAGGCTGTTCGTCGGCGCCGATCCCGACGCGCCCGCGGCCGGCGCCAAGGCCATCTACCTGCTGCCACCGCGCAATGGCCAGCCGGCTGTGGCCGCCGATGGCGACACGCTCGATCCCATCCCCGGCGCCGACCTGGCCTGGAAGGCCGTTGACCGCGGCACTCGCCTGGAACTGCGCGTGCCCTGGGCGGCACTGCCCGGCGGCCCCCCGCGGGTTGATGACCAGCGCGCGCTGGCCATCGACCTGGCCGACTGGGATACCGACAAGACGCCAGACGGCTCGCTGGTCTTCCCGGCCTCGCTCGACCCACCCAAGCCGGTCAGCGCACCCGCGGCACCCGCGGGCTGGCAGCCACCCCGGGTCGAGCCGGCGCCGCGGCCGGCGCGCCTCGCGCCGTTGGCCATCACCGGCGCGCTCGGCGAGAGCGAAGCGCTGCTCTACCTGCCCGCGTGCCTGCCCGTCGGCTGCGAGAAGAGCTTCTACGGTGACAACGAGCAGGTCCGTATCTATGCGCTGAGCGGCCTGCCCCAAGGGGCGCTGGCGCGGCTCGACCTGTGGGCCACACGCTCGGCCGCACAGCCGTTCCTGCTCTCGCGCGACGAGAGTTGGAGCGAAGGCGCGGTCGGCGGGCAGACCTGGAGCTACCAAACCCCCGAGAAGTTCGACCAGTCGTTGCTCCTGGTGGCCGCCGTGCGCGACCCGTTCGACAGTCAGCGCGCTTACGGTCGCCTGACCTCCATGGGCGGCGTGTTCGACGAGTACCTGGCCAAGCTCAAGGCGCTACGCGAGCACATCATGGTCGTGGCCACGGAACCTGGCGCCGACGCGCGCCGGCGGCGCTACCTGGGCTCGGTGCTCATCAATCTCGAGGACCGGCAGCGGGCCAACGAGATGTGGCGCAGCTACCTCGCGCCGGACGACGTGGACAAACTGCGGCGCGACGTCGCGGACATAGAGGCCGCGGCCGATGGCGCGCTGCGCGGCATCGACCCCTACGCGGGCAAGACCGGGCAGATCCTGCGCGGCTACGTGTCCGACATCGACGACACGTTGCAGCACTACGCGGTAGGCATCCCCGACAACTGGGTGCCGGGGCAACGCCTGCCGCTGGTCATGTCGCTGCACGGTTACGGTTCGGGCCAGTTCCAGGGCTCACCAGCGCCGCGCGAGGACGGCATGATCTACCTGTCGCCCTACGGCCGCGGCAACGGCGACTACAAGCTGTGGTGCGAGGAGGACCTGCGCACGGTCATCGCCGCCTGCCTGGAGGATTACGGCTGCGATCCCGACCGCGTCTACTGCACCGGTGGCTCCATGGGCGGCACCGGATCCTGGCAGATCGCCACGATGTACCCTGACCTGTTCGCGGCCATCGGCCCGACCATGGGCAACGCCAACCACCGGGTGTGGGAGCAGGTGTGGGGCTGGGGCCAACGGGGCCAGACCTTCCTCACCCCGTTCCGCAACTGGCTGGAGTCCACGACCTCGGCCTTCACCTATGCGGAGAACCTGCGCAACGTGCCGGCTTGGTGCGTCCATGGCGATGCGGACGACATCGTCCCCGTCGACCATTCGCGCACCATGGTGCGCCGGCTGCGCGGTTTGGGTTATCAGATCAGCTATGAGGAGCAGTCGGGCGTTGGCCACGGCGGCTTCGCCTCGGGCACCGAGCAGCGCCAGCGCCGGGCCATGATGACCCAGGTGCGCGACCTGTGGCCCAGGCATGTCAGCTACAAGACCAGCTGGCCGCGCTATCAGGGTGCCTACTGGGTGCGCATCGAGCGCATGACCGCCCCGGGCAAGGACTCGGTCATCGACGCGAAGGTCAGCGGCCAGAAGGTCGAGGTGACCTGCTACAGCGTGTCGCGCTTCGCGCTGACTCTGAGCGACCGCCTGCTCGATACGCTGCGCCCGGTGACGGTCAGCGTCAACGGCATGACGGCCTTCAGCGGCCAGGCACCGGCGGACGGCCCGCTGCGCATCGGCATCGCCGATGGCCGCTGGCAGACGGTGCAGCCGCCGCGTGGGCTGGAGAAGAACGCGCGCGTCGGTGGCCCGGTGGAACATGCCTTCATGTCTCGCTTCCTGCTGGTCTATGGCACCACGGGCGACCGCCGCACCAACCTGGTGAACCGGCTCATGGCCGAGCAGTGCGCCGACAAGTGGAAGCGCTGGGGTCGCGGCCAGCCAGCGCGCCTCAAGGCCGACTTCGATGTCGACGACGACGATGTCGCCGAGAGCAACCTGATCTGTTTCGGCTCGCCCGACAGCAACCGCATCACGGCGCGCGTCAATCCGAGCCTGCCGGTGCGCTTTGAGCCCGCCAGCGAGACGCTGCCGGCCGGTATCCGCGCCGGATCCGAGGTGTTCAGAGGCGACGATGTCGGCGTGAAGCTGTGTTACCCCAATCCGCTCAACCCCGACCGTTACGTCTGCCTGTTCGGCGGCGCCACCTGGCTGGGCACGTGGGACATCAACGGCCGCTTCGGCAACTGGTTCGACTGGGGCGTGTTCGACGACCGCAACTGGTCCGACTTCAACATCTTCGACGCGCGCACCCAGACGCCTGAGACGCATCTGCTGACCGGCTACTTCGACAGCGACTGGAAGCTCGACGGCGGGCTCCTGCTGCGGGGCGACCCCAAGCTGCGCGCTCAGACCAAGCCGCGCCGCGCGCCGGACCCGCTGGCCGGGCCGACCAACGACGATGTCTGCTACCTGAGCGACCTGGTGCCGCTGCGCCAGCGCCAGGAAAAGGGCGTGCTCGGCTACGACCAGAGTTTTGGCGGCCGAGCCATCACACTGGGTCGCAGCACCTTCGCCCGCGGCCTGGGCATCCATCCCGAAGCGGAGATGGTCTACGACATTGGCGGACGCTTCGACCTGTTCGACGTCTGGGCTGGCATCGACCTGGAGGGCGCCGACAGCGTCAGTGGGGCGCGCGAGGCAGCCGAGCGGGTCGGCTTCGAGGTGTGGGGCGACGGCAAGCTGCTGGCCGACAGCGGCGAGATGCGCTGGAACACCAAGCCCAAGCACTTCCTCGTGCGCGTGACCGGCGTGAAGGAACTGCGCCTCAATGCCCGGGCAATGGACTTCCGCAAGTGGCTGTTCGGCTCCGCCGCTTGGGGTGAGGCCAAGCTCTCACGTACCAGGCTCGCCGCGGCCGAAGTCACGACGGCGGCACCGCGGGCCGTGCCCAGCCCCGACCGGCTGGCGCTGGACGGTCGTTGGCAACTCGACAGCTACGGCGTCGGCGCCGGCCTGGCCGGCGGCGCGCTGAGCAGTGCGGCGGCCGAACGGACCATGGAAGTGCCGGGCTCCGTGGCCGCGTCCTGCGCGGCGCTCGGCGAGATCCCCGCACTGGACAGCGACGACGGGCTCAGAGCCGCCGCTGGCTTGACCGATCGTGAATGGTGGCTGCGCCGCCGCGTAGACATACCCGCCGCGTGGGCCGGTCGAGCCCTGCGGCTCCGCGTCAGCGGGGCCACGGTCTCGGCTGACCTGTGGTGCAACGGCACCAGCGTGGGCCGCACCGACGGCGCGCCTGAAGGTTGCTCGGAGTTCGACCTCACGGACTTGGCCCGGCCCGGCCAGCCCAATGAACTCGCCGTGCGCCTGACCGCCGGCCCGGCCGAGTGGAGTGGGGTGACCTGGTGGAGCGCGCCTGGCCGCGACAAGGTGCTGGCGCCGCGCGTGGCCTGGGGCGACGACGGTGGCGGAACCTGCCTGCCGCTGGGCATCCACGGCGAGGTGACGCTGGAAGCCGTCGGGCAGACGACGCTGGGCGCCCCGCGCGTCTCGGCGCGGCTGCTCGACGCAGTGCCGGCCGGCGGCGAGGCCACGGCGCGCGGCATGGTGACCGTGACGCTGCCAATCACCTCGGCGGACAAAGAGCCGCATGGCGTGCCGCTACGCGTGTGGGTCCGGCGACCTGGCGAGCCGCCGGTCGAGGTGACGTGCAACGTCCTGGTCGACCCAGTGGCCAATGAGCCGGCGCGGTTCAGCTTCGAGATGCCCGCGGTGCTGCCCTGGTGGCCGACGGGCCTGGGCACTCAAAGCACCTACCGGCTCACCGTCGCGGTCGACGGTGCACTGCCGGCCGACGACGTGCGTGAGACGACCTTCGCCTTCCGCCAGGTGAGTGTCGCCGGGGAGCAGTTGCTGGTCAACGGCCAGCCGTGGTCGCCGCGCATGGTGCGCTGGCGGCCCATCGACCGCTTTCTGCGGCCCGCCCGGCAGCGTACCGAGCAACTGCTGCGCGCCGCGCTCGACGCCGGGTTCAACACGCTGCGAGTGGAGTCAGGCGCGCTCTGGGCCTCGCGCGAACTGCTGGACCGCTGTGACCAGCTTGGCCTGATGGTGCTGGCTGAGTTGCCGCTCTCGGGCGACATCGGCCCCCTGGGCGACGACCTGGCCCGAGCCGCGGCCGGCGGGTGGGCTGGCCTGCTGCGCAACCATGCCTGCCGCCTGGGCTATGTGTTGGGCACCGATGTGGGCGACAGCGGCGACTGCGCGTTCCGCCTGGCGGCGGCCGGCCGGCGACTGGAGGACCTCGATCCCGACGGTCTGGTGGTCGCGCCGACCCGGTCGGCGAGTGGCCTCGCGGCCTGGAACTGGTCGACGCTCGGCGTGGCCCGGCGCGGGCTTACGGCCCATGTCTGCCAGGTGGCTTTGGCCACGGCGCCGCCCGCCGACGGCTCGGCATTGGGCTCGGCGCTGGCCGACCCGGCAGCCGTCGAGCTATGGCCGCTGAGCGATGCCTGGCGGCGCCGCGGCGGCTCGGACGATGATGTACGCGCGGCGTTGACGCGGCTCGGCCCGGCCGATGACATCGGGGATCTGGCGCAGCGACTAGGCTGGTGGCAGGCGGAATCGGCGCGGCGCCAACTGACCGGCTGGACCCGCGGCATGCTCAGCGTGGACACGCTCAACGAGAGCTGGCCGCGGGTGGGCGGTGCGCTGATCGACTTCCAGGGCGCGCCCAGGGCCGCGCTCGACCTGCTGCGCACGCGGCTACGGGCCCGCGCGGCATGGTCTGAGCCATCGGCCGAGGCGCTGTCCATTGGCGAGACGCTCAGCACTCGGCTGCATGCGGACGAGGCTGTGCCCGCCGAGGCCACGGTGCGTTGCCGGCTCCAGGGCCTCGACGGCAAGGTGTGGGCCGAGTGCAGCTACGCCGCCGCCGAACTGGACGCGGCGCGCCTTGTCTGGCAGCCCGCGTCGGGCACGCCGTCGGGAGCCTACCTCCTGGTGACCGAAGTGCTCGGCGGCGATGCCCCGGCCGATGTCGCACCGCTCACGCTGCGCGCCGACCCCGCCATCGCCAGGCTGGCCGTAGCGACCGTCGGCACCGAACTGCCGCCCGTGCCCGGTTTGGTGTCTGACGCGCGCGCGGCCAAAGTGTGGTGGGCCGGCGGATCGCTGGCCGACCAGGGCGCGGAGATGGAGCGCGCGGTGCAGGCCGGCGCCGGTGTGGTCTTCGACGGCTACCCGTCATTGCCTTACGGCAGTGAGCTGGACAAGGCCCTGCCGGCCAGGCGCAGCTACAGCAGCGACCAGCGTGTGGCCGGTGTCTCACGGCCCGAAGCGCTCCTGCCCGATCATCCTGCTCTGCTGGGTCTCGGCGAGCTGCCGGAAGGTCAGCCGCCTGGCTGGTACGAAGTGGACTCCCGCGCCGACACACTCCTGGGCTTCGGTTCAGGGCGGCCGCTGCTGGTCGAAGGGCAGTACGGCGGCGGTCGTGTGCTGATGCTGCTGGCCTCCGAGCCGTACCGTCGCCGGCTGGAGGCGTGGCCGGGCTGGCCGCGGTTCGTCACGGGCCTGCTGGCTTACGCGGCCAAGCTGCCGCACAGCCAGGCGCGCGCGCTGCTGGATACCGCCATCGTGAGGCCGCTGGGCAGCCTGCCGTCCGTGGCGCGGGCCAACGTGTCGGTCAACGGCGGCGGCGGCAACCTGAGCGTCGAAGCGGGCAGCAGCGCGACCCGCGAACTGCGTATCAGGAACGAGGGGCCGGCCCTGATGCCGCTGGTCCGGTTGGAGTTGAACGGCCTGCCCGCCGAGCTGGCCGCCACCCTCAGTACCAACGGCTTCGCCCTACGGCCCGGTGAGACGCGGGCGGTGACTATCACGGTCGAGGCACGTCGTCGCGTCAAGGCGAGCGGCACGCTGAGCGTGACCGTCGACGGCTGGGGCGTCAACCCGCAGCGCATCGACCTGCGCGTCGAGTGCGGCGGCTGAGCGCGGCCGCTAGAGCCTGTCATGCACTTGCCATCGCAGCCAGCACGGGCGCGGCCCGTGACAGCATCAACAGGCTGAAGGCCACGAAGTGGAGCCCGGCCAACGTGGAGGCCAGCCGTTCGTAGTCACGCGCCAGGCGCCGGAAGCGGGCCAGCCAGGCGAAGCTGCGCTCGACC
>JACRKZ010000054.1 GCA_016235455.1 Armatimonadota bacterium
ACAACGTCTGCCCCGGCATCGACGCCTTCCCCATGGAGCTCAAGGAGGGCCGCTACCGGCTCAGCTTCTGGGTCAAGGCCGACCGCGACGACGGCGGGGCCAACTTCGGCTTGTACGGCTACGACAAGTCGCCCTGGAAGGACATCACCGCCAACCGCGACTGGCACCAGGAGACGCTGGACTTCGAGGTGCCCCGCGACACGCAGCGCACCTGCTGGCGCATCACCGCGACCAGGCGCGGGACGCTGTGGGTGGATGCGTTGGAGGTGCGGCCGCTGCCGTAGGGCGGCGGGCGGTGCCGGCGGGATCAGGCCCAGCGTCCGGAAGATCGCACGACAGCCCGTCTGCTGTCCTATGCGAATGGTATGATTCGCGCCGCCCAACCTGGAGCCGCCCACCCATGCCCCATCCCCAACCCGCCGCCACCTTCCTCGCCAGCCTCGGCGTCTGCACCGCCGTCTCCCGCCGTCACGAGGACCTCGCGCACACCATCGACTGCCTGCGCTACCTGGGCCTGCGCTGGGTGCGGCAGAGCTATGAGAGCGATGTGCCCGTGGCCGACCTGCTCGAACTGGCGCGCCAGACCGGCGTGCGCTTCGCCTATGGACCGGCCAGTGGCGGCAACGACCTTGACCGGCTGCTGCGCGGTGGGCGGGAGCTGGCTGCCGCGGGCGCGTTGCTGGCCTTTGAGGGCAACAACGAGCCGAACAACTGGGGCGTCACCTACCAGGGCGAGTCTGGCGGGCGCGAGGCGTCGTGGCTGCCGGTGGCACGGTTGCAGCGGGATCTGTATGCGCGCGTCAAGGCCGACCCGCTGCTGCGCGACTACCCCGTGTGGAGCCTGTCGGAAGGCGGCGCCGAGACCGACAACGTCGGGCTGCAGTACCTGACCATCCCGCCCGGCGCCGGCTGTGCCATGCCCGACGGCACGCGCTATGCCGACTTTGCCAACTGCCACAACTACCTGAGCCACCCTGAGCATCCGGGGCTGTATGACAACCAGGCCTGGATCGCGTCCGACCCCGGACCCGCCTGCCGGGTCGATGGGCTCTATGGCAACTACGGCCGCACCTGGCGCGCCGGGTTCCCCGGCTACGGCGAGGAGGAGCTGGCGACGCTGCCGCGCGTGACCACCGAGACCGGCGTGCTGATCGACGGGCCGTTCACCGAGCGCGTGCAGGGCCTGCTGTACCTGAGCCTGTATCTGGCGCAATTCGCCCGTGGCTGGCAGCACACCTCGGTCTACCTGCTGCGCGACCGCAGCGACGAGGAAGGCAACCAGACCTTTGGCTTCTACGCGCCCGACTACACGCCGAGGCTCGCGGCACATTACCTGCACAACCTGACCACCGTGCTGGCCGACCCGGACCCGCACGCCTGGCCGGATTCGGTGGATTGCCGGCTGCTCGACCCGCCCGAGACCGTGCACGACCTGCTGCTGCAGAAGGGCGACGGCACGGTGTGTCTGGTGGTGTGGGGCGAGCGCTTTGGTGGCGACGAGGATGTCGTGACGCTCGAGTTGGGCCGGCGCGCGACGGCGCTACGTGTGTATGACCCGACCGTGGGCACGGAGCCGGTGCGGGAGCTGGTGGACGCAGAGCGGGTGGAGCTGACCCTGAGCGACCATCCGCTGGTCTTGTGCTGGCGGCCGACCTAGCTAGTCGTCGCCCAGCACCTCGGCCAGGGCCAGGGCCATGTCGTTGAGGCGATAGGGCTTGGTGAGCACCGCGCGGAAGCCGTGCTCGGTGTAGTTGGCCATGATCGGGTCGGTGGCGTAGCCCGACGAGACGATGGCGCGCACGCCGGGGTCTATCTCACGGAGCCGGGCCAGGGCCTCGCGGCCACCCATGCCGCCCGGGATGGTCAGGTCCATGATCACCACGTCGTAGCCGCGGCCTTCTTCCAGAGCGGCGGCGTAAGCGGTTACGGCCTCAACCCCATCGGCCACGGCGGTGGCCTGGTAGCCCAGGTGCTCCAGGCTGCGCTGGGCGAGTGACCGGATGGATGATTCGTCGTCGAGCAGCAGCACGCGGCCCGTGCCGCGGGCGGCGTCGACGGGCGCCACCGCCCGGGCGGCGCTGGCCTCGGGAGTCGCCGGCAGGTAGACCTCGAAGGTGGTGCCTTCACCGGGCGTCGACCGCAGCGCGATATGGCCGGCGTGGCGACTGACCACCGAGTGGCAGACGGCCAGGCCCAGGCCGCTGCCCTGGGCCTTGGTGGTGAAGTACGGGTCGAAAGCGTGCTCGGTCACGTCGGCCGGCATGCCGCAGCCCTGGTCGGCCACGAACAGCCGCAGATAGGGGCCGGGCCGGAGCGAGAAGGCGTTGTTGGGCGCCAGGCGCTCGTTGCTCGCGCCGACGGTGAGCAACCCGCCGCCCGTCATGGCTTGCGTGGCGTTGATGACCAGATTCTGCACCACCTGGGCGATCTGGTTCTCGTCGATCTCGGCCAGCCACAGGTCATCGGCGAACGCGAAGCGGCAGTCGACGGCGGTGCCCCGGCAGCAGAACACCGTGGTCGAGCGGACCACCTCCTCGATGTGGACCAGCCGGCGCACTGGCGCGCCGCCGCTGGCGAAGGTGAGCAGTTGCTGGGTCAGCCCCTTGGCGCGCACCGCGGCCTCTTCGGCCTCGGCCAGGGAGTAGGCCAGCGAGTCGTTGTCGCCCGCCTCCAGGCTGGCCAGCGACACATTGCCCAGAATGCCGGTAAGCAGGTTGTTAAAGTCATGGGCCACGCCGCCGGCCAGGATGGACAGTGACTCCAGCTTCTGGTTGCGGCGCATGGCCGCGTCGCGTCGCTCCTCGTCGGTCACGTCGCGGAAGACCAGCACGGCGCCGACGATGCGGCTGTCGCGGTCGCGGATGGGCGCGCCGCTGTCGGCGATGAGGTACTCTTCGCCGCCGCGTGCCCGCAGCATGGTGCGGCTGGCCAGCCCCACGGCGCCACCCGTGGCGAGGACGTGCGCGGCGGGGTCGGGCAGTGGCTCACGCGTATCAGCGTGGATCAGGTGCAGCACGTCGGGCAGCGGTCGACCTGCGGCTTGGGCGGTGCGCCAGCCAGTGAGCTGCTCGGCCACCTTATTCATCAGCACCACGCGGCAGGCGGTGTCGGTGGCAATGACGCCGTCGCCGATGCTGTGCAGCGTGACGGCCAGGCGCTCCTTCTCCGCGGCCAGCTCATCTTCCATGCGGCGGTGCTCGGTGATGTCGTGGTAGTTGAGCAGCACGCCGCGGACGTCGGGGTCATCGAGCAGGTTGGCGGCCGTGTAGCCGATCCACTTGTAGCTGCCGTCCCGACAGCGATAGCGGCATTCGCCATAGCGCGTGATGCCGGGGTCGGCGACGACGCTGGCCATCACCGCCTGGGCCTCGGTCAGGTCGTCGGGATGGACCAGGAGCCAGGTGCTCTGGCCAACCACCTCTTCAGGCTTCCAGCCGAACCAGCGCTCGATGTTGGGGCTCTTGAAGCGATTGATGCCGTCGGCGTCGATGATGGCGATGACATCGGAGATGCTGGCGATCATCGCGCGCTGGCGTGCCTCGTTCTCGCGCAAGGCCTGCTCGGCGCGGCGCCGTTCGCTGATATCGATGCCGATGCCGGCGATGTAGTCCTGCCCGTCGATCTCGACGCGGACCGCCGTGAGGTGGTACAGCGCGACGCTGCCGTCCTTGGCTTGCAGGTGCCCTTCGGCCTCGGCGTAGCCCTCCTCGAAGCAGCGTAGCGCGGCGTTTCGGACCAACTCCATGTCGTGTGGGTTGTCCTTGTACCAATCGAGCAGCGACATGTACGGCAACTCATCGGCGCTGTAGCCAGTGAGCGTCTCATGCTGCTTGTTCCAGCGCACCAGGCGGCCGTCGCGGCTGTACAGGTAGAGCATGCCCGGCACGCTGTCGAGCACGGCATTGGTGAACACGCGCTCGCGGGCCAGGGCCTGCTCATTGCGGCGCTGCTCGCTGATGTCGATGCCGATGCCCGCGAAGTAGGTCTCACCGTCAATCTCGACGCGAACAGCGGTGAAATGGCAGAGCGTGGTGCCGCCGTCCTTGGTCTGCAAGTTGCCCTCGGCCTCGCCATAGCCGGTCTCCAGGCAGCGTTGCACGCCAGCCGTGATGCGGTCAATGTCGTCCTGGCTGTCGCGGTACCAGTCCAGCAGACCCCGACCGGCCAGTTCGTCCGCGCTGTAGCCGGTCATGGTCTCGTGCTGGCGGTTCCAGCGCACCAGCCGGCCTTGCGAATCGTACAGATAGAGCATACCGGGCACGCTGTCGAGGACGGCGTCGGTGAACAGGCGTCCGCGCTCAATTTCCTGCTCGGCACGTCGGCGTTCGGTGATATCGAAGGCGATGCCCGAGGCGCGGACCGGCTGGCCCTCGCCGTTGAAGACCCCGTGGCCGGCGGCGCTGATCCAGCGCACCTCGCCGTCGGGCCGGATGATGCGGTACTCGCTGCGGAAGATGCGCCGCTCGGCGATGGCCCGGCCGACCTCAGCCATGGTGGGTTCGAAGTCGTCCGGGTGCACCAGGCTCCGCCAGGCGTCGGTCGACGGCGGCGTCGGGCTGGGCTCCAGGCCGAACAGCTCATAGAGCTCGGGTGCCCAGTAGTGCTCGTCGGCGACCATGTCCCAGTCAAACCAGCCGGCCTGGACCGCGCTCAGCGCCACATCGAGCCGGTCGGAGCGCTCGCGCAACACACGGTCCTCGGCCAGGCGCGCGGCGAGGCCAGGCGCCGAAATGGCCACGGCCAGCGCGAACCGCGTGTCCGGCACGGCGTTGACAGACCAGACCAGCGCCGTGTCGAGCCCGTCGGCGCCGCGCCAGATGCAGCCCGACTGGTCGGTCGAGCGTCCGGCCAGCGCGTTGGCCAGCGTGCGGCGCAAGGCGTCGGCCTCGGCCTCGTCGGCGATGCCGTCCCACAACAGGTGACGTGTGTCGTCGGTCATGGACCAGCCGGTCAGGCGGAGGCCCGCATCGCTCAGGTCGGTGACCACGCCGTCAGGGTCTACCACGGCCGTCACGACGCCGAGGGCGTTCATGAACGCGCGTTGGCCGTCGGCGACGGTACCCGCTGAACTGATGAGCATGAGCCAGTTGTCTCCGCACCCCGAGACCGCGCACGGTCTCCCCCTATCTTGCAACGAATCACGGCCGGCTGCATCCGCCTAATGTGTCCGCCATGCAACAGCCACCGGCCGCCAAGAGGACTGTCCGCAGGCGGCGCGAACACTAGCGGGCACGGGAGCTGCTCATGGGGCGCATTGGTGTCGTTCTTCTTCTCTGCGCGGTCAGCGCGGCCAGTGCTCAGCCGGCGCGCCGCTGGTCGCCCGACGAACTGCTGGCGCTCAGCGGTGTCGGCGGGTTCGGGTCCACGGGCGTCATCGACACCTCCACCGAGCAGCGCGCGCCGGGCAACACCTTGGGCTTCAGCCTGGGTTTCGACTGGTCCAAGCATGGCACCGACCCAGGCTGGTGGAGCATCCGTATGGGCCTGCCGCGCGGCGCGCGCCTGGCCGACTACGACACGTTGGCCTTCGATGTGCGCGCCGAGCCCGGCGGCACGGCCAACCTCAAGCTGTTCCTCTATGAACCGGACGACAACCGCTGGGTGGCCTGGGACAAGCCGCTGGCCGAACTGGCCGACGGAGCCTGGCGCCATGTGGAGACCAGACGCGAATCCATGTCGCTGTGGAAGCTGAGTGCCAACGCCGAGGACTGGAACGCCATCCACGGCCTGGCGCTGGAGCCCAACAACGGCACGGGCATCTTCTACCTGGACAACCTGTGCCTCAAGGGGCCCGGCGGCCGGGTGCTGCCGCTGGTCGATCTCAGCGACGACGGCCTGGTGGCCGACCCGGCCTGGCATGAGCCGCTGCCCAAGGGTCCGCCGCCCGTGGGCACGGTCTACTTCCCGCACGATGGCGCGCGCATTGGCGACAAGACCATGCGCGACTCGGCGCTCGGCCTGCACCAGCGCCTGGGTCAGGTGGGCGTGCCGATGTCGGGCTATGGGCCGACCATGGTGGCCGCCTCGCGCGAGCTGCGCGCCGCGGGCGTATCGACCCTCTACTACGCCAGCATGGGCGGCGCCTACCGCCGCTACTTCACGCGGCGCGGCGCCTGGGACGAAAACCTGGCCGGCCGCAGCCTCAACGCGCTGCCCGGCTCGCTGACCAACTGGGACTGGCAGCACATGTACGCCATGGGCCATCCGGCGGTGTTCGAGGCGCAGAAGCAGCGCGTCGACGCCTTGTTGAAGGCCGGTATGACCACCTGGATGGTGGTCGACTACACCTTCCCCTGGCAGGACGGGCCGTGGGGCTACAGCCAGGCCAACGTCGACGCCTTCCGCGCGGACCTGCTGGACCGCGACGAAGGGCTGATGCTGCGCTGGCCCAACAGCTTTCGGGCGCCCAAGCCGCGGTTGAGCTTCGCCGGCTACTTCCGCCACTACCTGGGCTTCGACCCATCGCCGGCGCAGTTTGGGCTGGCTCGCTGGGAGGACTGGACCCCGCCACGGCCCGCCGACCCCGCGCAGTGGCAGCGTAGCAGGCAGGTGCTGTTCATGCTCCTGCGCAGCTTCGAGTGGCTCAAGCTGCCCGACCGCGTGGGTCGCTACTACCGCGATCAGGGCGGTCAGCCGCTGTGGATCATCCCCAACCCCGAAGACACCGGCGGCTCGAGCGACTACCAGTTCATGCTGCGCAGCCAGGGCGTGGGCAACCTGTTCCCCGAGTGGTTCGGCCCCATCGGCTGGGCCGCCGAGGCCACCTACGCCAGCTTGCCGGGCCTGCGCGAGACGGCTGACGCGGCCGGCACACGGCTGTCGATCATCCACGAGACCGGCGCCGGCGGGCACTCGTCGCCCTATCTCGACTGGCGCGTGGCCTACACCGGCGTCTATGCCATCACCGCCTCGGGCCGGCTCGACGACTTCGACAACGACTTCCTCGACGAGCATCCTCAATCGGTGCTCGACAAGCCCGAGAGCAACGCCTACCACTTCAACCGCTACCGCGAGGGCGTGGGCAAGGCGATGGCTTTCCGCCAGGCGCGGGCCGACCGGGCCAGGCGGGGTGAGGCGGAGATCGTCTGCATCGGCGAACGGCCGCCGGCGCGGGCCTGCGGCAGCCCGTACTTCACGCTCAACCAGCCGCACAGCCTGGGCGTGGGTCTGTCGCGCGCGCACCTGCTGTTCGACTGGCGCGAGCAGTCGGACGTTGGGCTCTCGTTGGATCTCAAGCGGATGGTCGTCTACAACCCGTGGGCGCTGCGCTCGGGCGACGTGGAGCGTTGGATGGACTGGCTGGGCGGCGGGCCCGGCCGCGTCTTCGTCACGCACAGCTTTGTGCCTACGCGCGACACGACCGGCTTCTGGGGCCTCACCGCCAGCAGCGAGCTGGGCAACCAGACCACCGCCGCCGGCTTCGGGCTGGGCCGCATCACCGCCGGTGAGAAGGGCCGCGTGACCATCACCGAGGCGCCCGAGGCCTGGGGCCTCCGGGGCCGCAGCCTGGAACTGACCGCGCCGCTGTGCCGCGCCAGCCAGGGCGAGCCGGTGGTCATGACCGACCGTGGCCCGCTGGTCTATCGCGTGCGACGCGGCGGGGGCACACTCTACTATCTGGCCTACACGCCGGGCGACAGCGACGAGACCCAACGGCTCGACGCGCTGCTCATGACGGCCATCGCACGTGAAGCCCAGATCACCCCCGAGGTGCGCGCCGACTTCGACACGCTGGTGCAGCAATGGGGTGGCAACGGCCTGCGGGTCATCGCCGCCTGGGACGCGCCGGCCATGGGCAAGTTCGACTGGCGCTACGAGCCGGGCATCGCCGCCATGCCTTACGAGGCGCCGGGCGTATCGCGCACGGTCACCACCCGACCGCTCGCAGCGAAGCTGGCCTACGACTTCTGGCGCGATACCACCACGCCGTTCGAGAGCCAGGCCACGCTGAAGCTCGACGGCGCGCTCTGCGGTCTATGGTATCTGGCGTCGGACGAGGCCGCGCTGGCGCCGATCAAGGCGGTGCGGGCCAAGATGAATGGCTGGTAGGTAGACGATCTCAGCGCTTGCTGTTCCGCCTTTGGGCGAATGTCGATTCCCTACCCATGGTCGGCGCCGCCAGCGCCATACACGGCGCCTGGTGGCGCGGAAGGGCGCGTTGTGATGGAGTCGCGG
Organism: Armatimonadota bacterium; assembly: GCA_016235455.1. Taxonomy (GTDB): domain Bacteria; phylum Armatimonadota; class UBA10988; order UBA10988; family UBA10988; genus UBA10988. The sequence goes on from JACRKZ010000054.1 coordinate 8,176, forward strand.
GCAGCCCCCACCCCGGCCCTCCCCGCGAGCGGGGAGGGAGTCAGTGCACCGTCCCCCCGCTCGCGGGGGGACTACAGGGGGGCTGCCGATGTAGTGGAAGCGCCATGCGCCTCTAGGCGGCTCCGGGTCGCAACTCGCGCTGCAGCCGCCTAAAGGCGCAACAACGAACCCGCACACACCCGCGCCGCCAACTCCTCTTCGGCGCGCGTGCCATGCCCTGCCGCCAGCGCGTGGTACCGCTCATGCGCGATGAGCCGCGCCTCGACTTCGGCGGGCGCCAGCGCCCATTCCGCCGCCAACGCCGCCACGCCGGCGTCGTACAGCACGATCACGCCGCGGCACGCGTCCCACTCGGCATACTTGGTCACGCCGGCGAAGACGTTGGCGCGGGCATCGCGCTCGACCCGCGGCTCCGCCAGCTCGGCCAGACGACTCGCCGCCGCCTGACCGGCGGCGATGGCGGCCTGCGCGGCGGCGCGGCGGCGCGGCTCGGACCAGCGCCGGGTGACCGGCTGCTCGGCCAGCCAGGCGGTGGCCTCGTCGAGTGTCAGCGCCGGGCCCATGCCACCACCGCCGCCGGCGCGTCGGCCGGCGATTGCGCCAGTTCGGCGCGGGCCAGGGCCAGCATCTGCTCAGCCGTGCCCAGGCCCGATAGGTCCACCAGCCGGTCGCCGCACAGCAGGTGCGCCGCGGGCGGCATGGCGCCGCCGGCGTCGTACGTGGTCAGCCGCGGGAGCAGGGCGTCCAGCAACGCCAGCGCCGTGCCCGCGGTGCCCGCGTGAACCTCAGCCTGCTCGAATCGCAAGCGCACGACGCCGTCGGCATCGAGCACGCCGCCACGCGTGCGGCGGCGCCGGAGCAGGCCCAGCAGCGCCTTGACCTCCTCCTCACCCTCATACACGCTGAGCCGCCCGCAGCGCGCGGCCAGGCGTACGCTGGCCAGGTGCAGGGCGCCCGCCGCAGCCGCGGCCAGGTCGGCGTCGCTCAAGGCAGCGCGCGTGCCGCCGGTGCGCAACTCGGTGGCGCCCGAGGCCACGGCGCGTGCGATGTTGCGCGCCGCGTCCACCTCGACCTCCACCTCGACCGTCTCCGCCGCGGCGCCGCTGGCGATGGCCGCATCGCGCGCGGCGGCGCGCAGGTCCAGCAGTGCGGCCTCACTGACCGGCGGCACGATGGTGCGTTCGACAGACTCCCGCACCAGCGCCAGGGCGACGCCGATGGGCGAGATGACCTCGTGATGCGCCGCCAGATGCCAGGGCAGGCCCATCGCCTCGGCCACGGCGGCGACGATCACCGCGCCACCACCGCCGCCGGCCACCAGTGTCACGTCGCGCCGGGCCAGGCCCGCCGCGCCGATCAGCGCCTCGGCCACCGGCTGCACCTTGGCTGCGGCGGCGGCCAGGATCTGTCTGGCGATGCCGTCCACCTCGCCGCCCAGCGCCGCCGCCAACGGCGCCAACGCCAAGCGCGCAGCGGTTGGCGCCGCCCAGGCGAAACTCTCGCGCGGCAGGCTGCCCAGCGCATTGGCCGCGCAGGTGGTGGTCAGGGCCAGGCCCATGCCGTTGGCGCAGCGGACGAGCACGTAGTCGGCCGGATCGCCCGCGCGCGGGGCCATGGTCTCCAGCGTGCAACCGGCGAGCATGGCGGGGTCGGCGTAAGCGGCATAGTCGAGCCCGGCGATGTGGGCGCTGCGTGGGCCGACGTCGACCAGCCGGCCGCCGGCGACGCGCACCATGGAGCCGCCTGCCACGCCGACCGTGCGCACATCGAGCGCCGGCACGGCCAGGGGATGTCCGCCCACGATGGCATCGCCGGTGCGCACGCGGCCGCCCTTGACCGCGCTGAGGTCGGTGCTGGTGCCGCCGACCTCGAGGAACAGGCCATCGCTCAGGCGCTCAGCCATGAGCGCGCCGGCCACACCCGCTGCCGGACCAGAGAGCAGCGTCAGCACCGGCCGCCGCCGCACCTGATCGACGCTCATCACGCCGCCGTCGCAGCGCATGACCATCAGCGGTGCGGCGATGCCCGCGGCCCGCACGCTGTCTTCCGTGCGGGTCGCTGCTTCCACCATGCGCGGCAGGATGGAGGCGTTGACCACCGCGGTACGCGTGCGCTTCCGCAGGCCGAGGAGCTGGGTCATCTCGTGCGTGCACACCGCCGGCAGCCCGGCGGCCGCGGCGGCCTGGGCGATGGCCAGCTCGGCGCTGGGGTCGTCGACCGAGAAGGCAGCCGCGGCGACGATGACCGCCGCGCCCGCGGCGACCATCTGGGCCACGCCGTCGGCGACCTGGTCGGGCGCCACGAAAGTGTGCAACGGCGTCAGCAGCTTGCCGGGCGCCAGCTCGATGGGCGGCACCGCCGTCTCGCCACGGGCGCGCCGACCCTCCAGCCCGTCGCCGACCGCGACGACGCCGACCGCGGCCACATCGCCTTCCAGCAGCGCGTTGGTGGCCTGGGTGGTGCCGTGGGCGATGAACCGCACGGCGTCCGGCGCCAGCGCCAGGTCGGCCATCAGGCGCCCCAGGGCCTGGACGATGCCTTCGGCCACGCCGGTGAGCGCGGCGTGGGTGGTGGGCACCTTGACGCTGCCGAGCAGCGCGTGCGTGCCGGCGTCGATGGCGACGGCGTCGGTGAACGTGCCCCCGACGTCGATGCCGATGCGAATCGCGGGGTCAGCCATGCGCCACCTGGATCCAAACCAGCGCCACGACATTGGCCGCCCAGGCATAGGGCAGCGTCGAGCGCAGCACATCGTTGACGTCGCAGCCGGCGAAGCCGGCGGCCCAGGTGTTGTGGGTGTTGGTCGGGTCGCAGACGCCCTGCACCAGGCCCGAGCCCATCAGCGCGCCGCCGACCAGCGGCCCGCCCAGCGCCGCTTTGAGCATGGCGCCCAGCCCGGCGCCCATGCCATACAGATTGAGCGGCCCGCGATACAGCGCCAGCGGGCTGAGCAGTCCGAAGACCAGCACGTAGCTCACGGCGCCGTGCGGCACGGCGCGCGCCAGCAGCGGCCCGACGGCGCCGGTGACGTTGTCGGCCATGAGCACGGTGACCACCATGCCAATGCCCATCATCAGCCACAGCACCGGCGCCACCGCGCGGATCCCTTCGACGATGGCAGCGCTGAGCGACTGGGCGATGTCGCGCGGTCGGGTGGCCACCACGCCGTACAGGATGGCCAGCGCGAGCGCGGCGTTGATCTCCAACTCGACCCCGGCGAACTTGGCGCCGAGCACCAGCCCGATGGGCAGCAGCGGCGTGAGCAGCGCGGCCGGGCCGACAGCCGGCACCGCGCCCGTGGGCGGCACTTGGGCGAAGGCGGCGCGCGCGCGGCGGCTCTCGCGCAGGACATAAGCCAGCGTGGCCAGCGCCAGCGGCACGGTGCAGGCCAGCGAGAGCTGCATGCCGTGGCGATGATCATGACCAGCGACACCGACACCGGCCGGTCGCCGGCCAGCTCGGCGGCGCGCCGCACAATGGCCTCCGCCACGCCGCTGACCGCCACCACCTGCGCCAGCACCGCGCCGAACACGGCGTTGGACATGGCCCCGGCCAGCCGCGTGGTGCCCTTGCCAAACACCAGGCTCAGCGCCGCCAGCGGCTCGCCGTGCTGCGCGGCCAGCGCGATGACCAGCGCCATGAGCGGCAGCGCCAGCAGGGCCGAGAGTACCTTGTGGTACATCAGCCAGGCGCAGACAACGAACGACAGGGCGATGACCCAGGCCATGGGAACTCCTTCGTCGGAGTGGTTCGGCGTGACGGGCAGGAGTCCTGTCGCGGCTGCGGAGGGGCAGGAGCCGGCCTGGCTGCGGTATGTAACATGTCCGCCGCAGGTCGGCCCTACACTCGTGCGCCGGCCGGCCGATACTACCAGTGAGCGTGACGTAGGCGCTCGACAAACTACCGAGCACGTGCGGCGCACCAGGCGTCGGCACAGCCTTGCCGGGCAGAACGTACGGGTCTGCAAGTCGAAGGCGCATATCGGAGGGTGGCAACCGCCCAGCGATGTGCGCCTTCCGTGGTTTTGGACCGTCGGGGCGCCCGATGTTCGGTGCGTGGATGCCTTTCCGTAGCCAACGCGGAAGACTGGTCGGCCGGCCTCACGACTCCCGAGGCCGGCCGGTCTGGTTTTTGGGGGCGATGGGACGGCTGGTTCAGTGCCGCAGGAAGGCCAGCAGGTCGGCGTTGAGCTGCTCCTGATGCGTGGCGAACAGGCCATGCGGCGCGCCTTGATAGACCTTCAGCGTCGCGCCTGGCACCAGCCTGGCCGTGCGCAGACCCGCGGCGCCGATGGGCACGATCTGGTCGTCGTCGCCATGCACGACCAGCGTCGGCACGTCGAAGGCGGCCAGATCCGCGGTGAAGTCGGTCTCGGAGAACGCCCGGATACAGTCGTAGGTGCCCTTGTGCCCGGAGCGCATGCCTTGCAGCCAGAACGAATCGATGACGCCTTGCGAGACCGTGGCCCCAGGCCGATTGGCGCCGAAGAAGGGGCCGCTGGCGATGTCGCGGTAGAGCTGCGCCCTGTCGGCCAGAGCGCCGAGGCGCAGCTTGTCGAAAACGGCCATGGGCTGACCGTCGGGGTTGTCGGCGGTCTTGACCATCAGCGGTGGCACCGCGGAGATCAGGGCAGCCTTGGCCACGCGCCGCGTGCCGTGGCGACCGATGTAGCGCGCCACCTCTCCGCCGCCCGCGGAGCAGCCGACCAGGGCGACATCGC
>JACRKZ010000055.1 GCA_016235455.1 Armatimonadota bacterium
GGTCAGCCGGCCAACCAGGTTCAGTGCCGCGCCGCTCGGCGCCGCGGCCACGGCACTCTCGAGCAGGCCGGTCAAGGCCCGCGTGATCTCGCCGCGCGCCGCGTCGACCAGGCCGTCGGACTCCAGCGTGCAGTGGAAGCCGACCCCGGCAGCATGGCCCAGGTCGCGTCCCGCGCGGGCCACCTCGCTCAACAGGTCGGCCAGCGCAAAGCGCTCGTAGACGACGTTCGACGCATCGCGCGCGAAGCTGAGCAGTTGCTCGCACATGCGATCCAGGTCAGCCACGTGCTGCTCGATGCGGCCCAGCGGCGCCGCCTGCTCTGGACACTCGTCCTGGAGCAGCTCGTTCGCGCCGCGGATGATGGTCACCGGCCCACGCAGGTCGTGGATGATGGTGCTGGCCAGGCGCCCGACCGTGGCGATGCGCTCGCTGCGCGCCCGGTCGGAGAGCAAAGCCAGACGCTGAATGGTCAGCGCGGCATCACTGGCGAGCACCGACGCCACCTCGATGTCGCCCGGCCGGAACGACCGGTCTGAGTGCAGGCGACTGATGTTGAGCACGCCCACCGGCCGCTCGGCAAAGGCCAACGGCAAACACAGCGCGGCGGTGACTTCGGGCCGATGCAAGGCTGACCGCACAGCACTGGGTACCGGCCGGGCCGGGGTCAGTTCGAGCGCCACGCCGCTGTGCAACACCCAGCCGCTGATGGGCTCGCCGACCCGCCGGCTAGCCGACCGCCAGACGCCATCCTCAAGCCCGACCGCCGCGGCCACGTGCAGTTCCTGCCGGTGCTCGTCGAGCAGCATCAGGCTGGCGGTGTCGGCGCTGGTTTCCTCGACGGCCAGGCGCACGATGCACTGGTAGAGCTCGGTGCGGTCGTGCAGTCCGGCCAACTCGCCGAGCGCGTCATAGAGCCGGGTGAGGGCCCGCAGCCGCGCGTTCTGCACGCGGGTCTGCCGCTCATGCAGGGCCGCCACCACCGCCTCGGTGAGTAACACCGGGTCGACGGGCTTGGCCAGCACGTTGGAGAAGCCCAGGTTGAGCGCCTCAACGGCCACGTTGAGCGACGTATGGCCGGTCAACAGGATTCCGGCCAGGTCGGGCCTGGCCTGCTTCAGGCGGCCAAAGACCTGCAGGCCATGGTCGCCGCCGGTCGCGCCGGGCAGCACGTAGTCCAGAATGGCCAGCGCCCCGCGATCGCGCAGGCGCGGATCGCCACTGAGCGCGGCCAGGGCCTGGGGGCCGTCCGACACCGCAACCGCGGTCAGTCGGGCGGCCTCCAGGATGGCCAGGCACTGGCTGCGGGTCCCGGCGTCGTCATCCACGACCAGGACCGTCTCACGCCGCATTGCGACTCCTCGCTTCTGAGGTCCATCGCCGGCGGCCTCTAGAGCTCCCAGCCAGGCACCACCGACCACATGTCGTACATCTCGCTCATCACCGCCTCGGTCTCCTCCAGCGCAGGGATGGACTTGGTGATATTGACGTACGTCAGGCGCTGCGACAGGAAGTCGTACAGACGCTTGAGATTGTGGCCGATCTCGCCGCCCTTCTCAACATCGACCGCGCGATCCAACTCCTCCACCACCCGCTGGGCATGGAGCAGGTTGTTGTGTGCCATCTGGTGGTCCTGGGTCTCCAGGCCATACTTGGCATCGCGCACGCAGTCCAGCATCGTGTCGTACAGCATACGCACGAGCTGCATCGGCGAGGCCGTCTCGACACGCTGGCGTCGATAGGTCTCTAGTGCCGGAGCGTACATAGTGTCCTCCTTGGGGCGGTGGTCCGCCCACGGTGTACCTATGCATACATCGGCCACTGGACCAGGGGTTTTAGCATTTCGCCGCGCGCATCGCCCGCCGGCCGGCCACGCCGACTCCCTAGCGGCTTTAGTTCACACTGGGGACAGGGGTACGACTCGGTGCGGCCTGGCCGGGCACGCTCAGTGCGGACGCGGCCGCAGCGAGAACTCGATGTCGACCCGGGGTGTGCACATGGCGGTGCTCAGCAGCAGCGCCTCGGCGGGGCTGACCTGCAAGGTGACGGCGCGTCCGTCGAAGGGTTTGCCCGCCTTGGTCACGTTGCCGCCCTTGGCGTCGAGGTTCTGCAGGGCGCCGGGCTTGGACGCGGCGTCCTTGGGCTTGCCGTCCGGGCCCTTGGTGGCCTCGTCGGGCTCGGTGGGGGGCGCCTCGCCCGCCTTGGACCCTTCGCCGGCCTTCGGCGCCTCGCCGGGCTTGGTGGCGTCCTGTGGCGCGGCATCGGCCTTGGTCGGCTCGGCCTTGGCTTCGGCGGGTTTGGCCGGCGGCTGGCCCTCGGCGGGCGCCGCCTTGCCCTGCTGGTTGAGGCGCGCCTGCTCGGCCAGAATCTTCTGGCGCTTGCGCATGGCCGCTTCCTGCCGCGAGCCGAAGGCCTCTTTCTCCGCGCCCCTGTCCAGCAGGCCCGACTCGGGTGACAGGTAGTTGTTCACGGCCACCACGCGCACGTTGTGCAGCGTGCGGCGCGACAGCGCGCCGGGCACCACCAGGAACACATCCACCCGGTCGCCAGGTCGCAGCAGAGGAAAGAGCGTGGCCCCGGCAGGCATGGGCACAGTGAACCGATCGGGTCGCTGCCGGTCGAGCGGGTCGGCCAGCGGGCTCTCGGCCGCCACGGTCTGTGGGCCCAGCGGCATGCCAGCCGCCAGGTCGAGCAGCGCGAACTTGCCCACCGGTTCGTCGACCTTCTCGTAGTAACCCTCGAGCGGTGGCGCCTGGGGGTCTTTGCGCGCGCGCTCGGAACGCAGCATGGGGAACTGGCTGACAATCTGTGTGCTGGCCCGCCGCTCGACCATCTCGGGCTCGATGCGGTCGCCGGCCATCAGCGACACGTTGACCACCGCCACGAACTGCGTGTTGGCGGGCGCGATGGTCGCACCCACCAGGCCCTGGTAGCCCTCCGAGGTCGGCTCCAGGGTGCCCGCGGGATGGATGGCGGCAATGCGGCGGCTGCTCGTCGCGCTGACCATCGTCATCAGGCCGATCAAAAACAGCCCGATCGCCACGGCGGCGACAAACGGATTGCGGCCCCACTCGCGCAGACGATCCATTGCCCCTCTAGACAGTCCCGCCAGGCTACTGGCGCACGGGATTCACGGTGACCACCTGGGTGTTGTTCGCGTAGAGCAGGCGCTGGCGAACGAACAAGTTAAAGAGCGGTACCGGTACCGGGTAGTTCCACCACATCTCCACCTTGACCGTCGAGTTGAACACCCGGGCCGACTCGGTGACCGGCGTGATCTTCATCCAGTAGCTGCCCGGAATGTTCGCGGCGTTGCCCGTCTGCGACAATGTCTGCAGCGCTTTGGACTGCACAATGGCGTTGCTCGCGCCCCAGCCGGCCTGTCGGGCGCCTTCGCGCGCGGCCGCCTCAAGGCGGATGCTGGCGGAGAGCACGCGGCCGAAGCCCAGGATGCCCAACATGAGGATGGACATGAACAGCGCCACGAAGGTCGTCTCGATCAGGCCCTGGCCGCTCTGCCGTCTCCGATGCCGGATCATTGTGATACCTCCAGCCCCAATCCCTAGCGGATCAGCACGATGCTCAGATTCTCACTGGCGGTGTCATTGCTGTTGACGGTCCAGGTGCTGACATCCGTCTTGTTGGCCAAGTAGTAGTCGATGGCCAGTTCGCCGCCCTGGTACGCCCTGGTGTCATTGATAATGATACGTCCGTTGCGGTCGAGAAGCAAGTTGCCGTCGGCGTCGACACTCGGGACCTTCACCGGTTGGGGCACCGTTAACACCGTGGTGGCAAACGAGGTGTTGCCCGAGAGATTGACCGGGATTTTGGTGTAGTACTGGTTGCCCGCCTGGTCGGTGACCACGAAGTCGTCGTGGCGTCCGGCGTTGGGCGCCGGGAACAGCACCGGGTAGCGTCGGCCCTGGGTGGAGTCGAAGCTGGTCATGCTCGCCTCACAGTTCTGCACGCCGACATCCGCGTCGAAGTTGGTGATGGTGAGCTTGGTGGTCGCCGGCGAGATGTCACCAATGGGGATGGCCGTCTCCGAACGCGGGGCGTTGAAGCCCATGCACAGGCGCCCGTTGGCGAACATGCCCAGCGCGCTGGTGGGGCTGACCGTGTCGCGCACCGGACTGAACACCTGGCCGCTGGCGCGATCCGCGCCGATGCGCATGGTGTAGCCGTTGGCGCTGTCGCCCGAGAGCGAGCGCACGTAGACCCGGATTGGGGCCTGGTACGGCGTTGGGTCGAAGCAGAAGCCCTGCGGGGTGATCCACTTGAGGTCAATTGCCGACTGTCCGCCCGGCAGGGAGCCGATGGTGTTGATGGCATCGGTGCCCGGCAGCTGGCGCTGGAACCAGAAGGGCGAGCAGGAGCTGGGCCCGTACACCGCGCTGGCCACCACCGTACCCGCGGCATCGACGATCCGCCATTCGGTCTGTGTGTCCAGATTCGACTTCAGCGTGTCCACGTTGCCGGTCTCGGGCTCGCTGCCGTCACCGTCCGTGTCGGACAGCGGGAAGGGATTGGCCCCGCTCCGATTCCAGCAGTCGGCGTCGAAGATCTCCACTCGCACCCGGTTCGAGCCGGAGATCGACGCGTAGTCACTGGGCACGACCATCTCAAACGGATAGCCACGCGGGTCGTAGAGCGGGTTGGGCAGTTGGTTCTGGTCCTCCCGGGTCGAATAGCAGTCGCCGAAGATGTAGTGCGCTTCCGGCCCATAGACGTTCAGCCAGGCGTCGATGGGGAACCCGTAGCGGGGCGCGATCGCGGTGTTGCCCAGCGAGATGTCCGCCGGCACCGCGCCGAAACGTGCGGCTGTCGCGGCCAGGCGCACCCACGTGCTGGTGATGCCCAGGGCGCCGACGAAGAACTGCGGCAGTGAGCGCTGCATGGTGCAGGTGAAGCGGTCGCAGTCGGTCTCGGAGAAGGCCCCTGTGACTGAGTTGTAAGGGGTCAGATCGATGCTGGTGACGCCACGCCGGCCCACGACATAACCCATGTCGGCCAGCACCGCTCGGGCCTTGGCCATGCCCTGGGCGGCACTGCCGGAGTAGACCGCTTCGGTGATGCCGGCCAGCGCGCCGGAGTCGCACGCGTTCTGCTCCTCGGCGCGCACCAAGGACATCGTACCCAGATCGATCACGATGGCCGCACAGACCATCACGATACCAGCCGTCAGTGCCAGGAGGATCATGGTCTGACCCGACTCTCGTCGTCTGCTGATTGCGCCGCACATGGTATTCCTCCGCAGCCCCAGATGGGCTCGCCGACATTGTCCGGGCGCCTCACCATGGACGTCGGCCAGTGCGACGATGCACAGGTACGGCGTGCGCCGACGTCGGTAGCGCCTCTATGGATCAAGATCGGCAGAACGGAGAGAATACGAGTAGCCAAAACCCATCTAATCGACCGGCCACGGGTTTTCTTTAGGGTCACATTTAGCGCACATGCGCTTGGCAAGCAGAAATCTGCTGGGCCGCTATGGCGGCCCAGCAGGCGGGACTCTCGGTCGAGTCCTCTAGCGGATCAGTACGATGCGCAACTCCGGCGGGATCTGCAGGCTGGAGAAGTTGACGTCCCAGACACTGGTATCGCTGACACCGGCGGTGTAGCTGATGCCCAGGTCGCCGCCCTCGTAGGCCCGCGTGTTGGTGATGGTTATCCGTCCACTGCCGTTGAGCAGCAGGTTGCCGTTGGCATCCACCGCCGGCACCTTCACGGTCTGCGGCACATCGATCTCGCTGGTGGCGAACTGGCCGTTGCCGGACAGGTTGCCAGGCACGGTCTTGTAGTACTTGTTGCCCGCGGTGTCGGTGACCACGTTCGAGCCGCTGGCGCTGCCCGGCGCCGGGAACAGCACCGGGTAGGTGCGCCCTTGGGTGGCGTCGAAGCTGGTCAGGTTGAAGATAACCGACTGCGCGCCGACGTCCGTGTCGAAGTTGGTGACGGTCACCTTGGTGGCCGACGACGGCACGTCGCCGATGGGAATGCCGGTGACCGTGTCGGTGTTGAAGTTGATAGGCACGCGGCCCGAGCCGTAGATGGCGAACGCGCCACCCGGCGTCACCGCATGCACGGCCGGATTGAAGGCCACGCCCGTGGCCCGATCCGAACTGATGCGCATGCTGTAGCCGTTCTCACTGGCACCCGAGACGCTGCGGCAGAAGATCTTGTACGGCGGCGTCCAGCTGGTCGCGTCGAAGCAGAAGCCCTGCGGCGTGATCCACTTCAGGTCGACCGCGCGCTGCGCTGTGTCGCCGGCGCCAAGCGTATTGATCGCGTCGGTGCCCGGCCGCTGACGATGAGTCCAGTAGGGCGTGTTGCCCGTCGGGCCGTACTGCGCGGTGGCCACCGTGCGGCCCAGTGCATCGACCACCTTCCACTCGGTCTCGGTGGAGGTCTGGCTGAAGGTGTAGCCGTTCAGGTTCTCGCCGGCGGGCGAGCGGATTTCGTCGATGGCGCCCACCTCGGGCTCGGTCGGGTCGCCGTTGGTGTCGCGCATGGCCGACGGGTCGACCGCGCCGCCGATGTTCCACGTGTTGGCATCGAAGATCTCGATGCGCACGCGGTTGGAGCCCGTGGCCGCCACGTAGTCTGGCGGGATGACCACGTCATACTCGTACCCCTGCGGGTTGTAGCGCGGGTTGGGCTGACCGCTGGGCAAGCGCCGCGTCGAGTAGCAGTCACCGAAGTTGTACGGCGCGTCCGGCCCGAACTGGGCCAGGTTGACCGCGGTGGGGAAGCCCACCGTGGCGCCGAAGCTCACGTCGACCGGCACGGTGCCGATGACCGCCGCCGTGGCGGTGGTCTGCACCGAAGTCCGCGTGATGCCGATGACCGACGCGAAATACTGCGGCAGGGACCGCCAGATGGTACAGCGGAAGCGGTCCGACGTGGTTTCGGAGTAGGCGTTGGTGATGGCGTTGTACGGTTCCAGCAGGATGCGCGTGACGCCGTTCTGGCCTTGCACGTACCCGCACTGGCGCACGATGTCCGTGGCCTTGACGATGCCTTGAGTCGCGCTGCCGGTGTAGGTCACCTCGGCAATGCCGGCCAGGGCGCCGGAGTCGCAAACGTACTGCTCTTCGGCGCGCGCCTGCGACATGGTGCCGATATCCAGGACCAGCGCGGCAATGACCATCAGGATGCCCATGAGCAGGGCCAACAGGATGATGGTCTGGCCGGACTCGCGTCGTCGCCTCAGGGTACTTCTCATCGTCTTTCCCAACTGCCTGCCCGAAGCAGGGCCCCCACGGCCGATCAGCGTGGCATCCAGACCGATTCGTAGCGATGCTCGGACCGCGCCCGCAACTGCTTGTTGTTGAACAGCGTCGTCAGCGGCGGCACCCCGACCACCTTCTCGGTGTAGGTGATGTTGACCGCGGTGCGCTCCGTGTTGCGATCGATGATCAGCTGGAAGCGGCTGGCATCGTGGCTGAGCTGCGGCGTCATGCGCCGCACCAGCGCCGTGACCTCGTCATCGGTGTGGCCGACCACAGCATGCCGCGCGCCCTCGCGAGCCGCCGTGTTGATGGCCAACTGATGGCTGTAGATCATGCCAAAGGTGAAGATGCCCCAGAGGAACAACATGAAGAGCGGCAATGCGATGGCCATCTCGACCATCGAGTTGCCCCTCCGACGCTGTCCTAGACTGTGCATCGTCACTCGCTCCTTGGGGTGCATCGAGCACCCGCCGGCACATGCGCCGGCCAAACCGTGTGGTACTGACGGACTTCTATACCACATCAGCGGCGGCAACTGAGCCACAATTGACTACAGTCGACGCGGTACAGGCGACTGCTGATCCCAAGGTGGTTCCGAACGCGGGATTCACGTGTGAACAAACCGTGACTCACGGCGCCGCCCTGGCCAGGCGCCGCCTGGCCCGCCGAGGCTTTGACAATCGTCGGACGCGAAGTGGCGCGGCGCGCCCCCGGGGGGGACGAGTCCGAGGCCGTCGCCGTGATCGCGAACACGCTCGGCGAGGTGTGGCGAGTCGGCCGGGCCGGTCTCAGTAGTCGACGCCGCCGAGCCCGCCCACGGTGGTATTGGGGTCGGGGTAGCCGAGCGAGCCGATCCGCAACTGCGCAGCGGCCAGCAGCTTGACGTGGCCGTCGAAGAACAGGTAGTTGCGCCGGCCGCGGAAGCTCCACCAGCCCACCGTGCAGGTTTCGTGCGCATCGATCCAGTCGGCGCAGAGCACTTTGCGCGCGGGCTGAGCCACACTGCTCAGGCTCTGACTGGTGGGCGTGGGCGGGTTGCCCGCGTAGAAGTCCACCAGGCTCATGCCAGCCAGCTGGCCGGGGCTGTAGTAGCTGCAAGCGGCGTAGCCATAGGACGTGCCGTCCCACAGCGCCGGGGCGACGGTGTCGGACGGGCAGGCCAGCACGCTCGGCGCGCTGCCGGCGCGGTCCCAAGTGGACCCGGCGGCGCCGCGCCAGGCCAGGTAAGGTGCCAGCGGCCAGCGGAAGCGGCGGCCCATCCACAGGTACGGTTCACCGGTGTTGGGCAGGCGGTCGTCGTAGTCGCTGCTGTACTGCGCGATGGCATGGCCGATCTGCCGGAGATTGGAGGCACAGGTCGCCTGGCGGCCCTTTTCGCGGGCTCGCGCGAAGACCGGCAACAGCATCCCCGCCAGGATGGCGGTGATGGCGATGACGATCAGCAACTCGGTCAGCGTGAAGGCTCGTCTGCGCATTCGTCCAGCAGCTCCAGCCGCCATTGTAGCATCCGATCCGACTCGACCGGTGCTACAATGGCTCCCCGAGCCAAATTGCGAAGGAGAATCATGGTGATTGGCAGCGACTCCCGGAACGGCATTGCGTCTTGCGTCAAGCCGCAGGTGCACGCGTTGACCCCGTACTCGCCGGGCAAGCCAATCCATGAGGTGCAGCGCGAGCTGGGCCTGACCGACGTAATCAAGCTGGCCAGCAACGAGAACCCGTTCGGGCCGGCGCCGGCCGTCGTCGAGGCGGTGCGCGCGGCGGTGCCCGACATCAACTACTATCCCGACGCGGGCAGCATGGACCTGCGCGCCAAGCTGGCCGAGCGCCACGGGGTGAGCATCGACCACCTGTCCATGGGCAACGGCTCGGACGAGATCCTGCAGTTGGTCGGCTATGCCGTGCTGGACCGCGACGACGAGCTGGTCATCGGCGACCCGACCTTCGCGCGCTACGCGCCGCAAGCGGTCATCAACGGTGCCCGCGCGGTCAAGGTGCCGCTGAAGGACTACACGCACGACGTCGAGGCCATGGCCGCCGCCTGCGGGCCGCGCACCAAAGCCATCTTCCTGGCCAATCCGCACAATCCCGCCGGCACGTACGTCGGCGATAGCGCCATCGAGTGGCTGCTGGACAACGTGCCCGAGCACACGCTGGTGGTGCTCGACGAAGCCTACTACGAGTTCGTCGACCACGCCGACGCCGGCCGCTCGCAGGCCATGGCGCTGGCGCGCCCCAATGTGATGATCCTGCGCACGTTCTCCAAGATCCACGCCCTCGCGGCGCTGCGCGTGGGCTACGCCCTGGCCCGGCCCGAGCTGACGCGCTGGCTGGAACAGGTGCGCGAGCCGTTCAACGTCAACAGCCTGGCCCAAGTGGCCGCGCTGGCGGCGCTCGACGACCGCGACCATGTGGCCAACACCGTCGCGGCCAACGCCGCCGGCCGCCAGCGCTACGCCGAGGGCTGCGCCGCGTTGGGTGTGCGGGCCATCCCGTCACAGGCCAACTTCACGCTGATGGAAGTCGGCGCCGAGCGTGAGCAGACGGTCTACATGGGCCTCATGCGCCGCGGCGTCATCGTGCGCAACTGCACGCCGCTGGGCCTGCCCGGCCACATCCGTGTGACCATCGGCACGCCTGAGCAGTGCGAGCGCTTCCTGGAAGCCTTCGCCGAGGCGCTGAACGACTGATTCCCACCGGGGTGACCCACCGTGGCCGCCCTGCCGCCGGACCGGTGGGCAGGACGGCCGCGGCGGGTCGGCTCGACGGTGTGTCTGACCAGAAGTGAGGCCGCGATCGTGTTTGAGCGTGTCGCCATCCTGGGCGTCGGGCTGATCGGCGGCTCGTTCGGCCTGGCTCTGCGCGCGCGCGGGCTGGCCGGCGAGGTGGTCGCCTACTCGCGCACGCCGGCCACGCGCGAGTCGGCGGTGGCGCTGGGCGCGGCCACGCACAGCGCCGACTCGCCGCAAGCCTGCGTCGAAGGCGCGGATCTCGTCTATCTGGCCACGCCGGTGGATGCGGTGCTACCCACGCTGCACGCGCTGCTGCCGCATCTGCGGCCCGGCTGCCTGGTCACCGATGCGGCCAGCTCCAAGGGGCTGATCGTGGCCGCCGCCGACTCACTGGATCTGGGCTTGGCGCGGTTCGTCGGCGGGCATCCGATGACCGGCAAGGCCAGCACCGGTGTGGAGGCGGCCGATGCCGACCTGTTCGTCGACCGCGCCTATGCCTTCACGCCCACCGCGCACACCGACCCCGCCGCGCTGGCGCGCATGGTGGCGCTGGCCGAGGCCATCGGCTCACGCGTGCTGACGCTGACTCCGGCCGAGCATGACTCGGCGGTGGCCACCGTGTCACACTTGCCGCATGTGCTGGCCTACTCGCTGGTGTTGCTCACCGAGCAGCGCCGCGCGGCGGGCGAGCCGGTGTTCGAGCTGGCCGCGGGTTCCTGGGAGAGCCTGACCCGCGTGGCCGCCAGCACGCCGTCGTTGTGGCGCGAGATCCTGCTGTCCAACCGCGACGCCGTCGTGGCCGCGCTGTCGGATTACCAGAAGACCGTCAGTCAGTTGACCGATCTGCTGGCCGCGGGCGACGGCCCGGCGCTCGAAGCGCTGCTGGCCGCCGCGCAGGTCTGCAAGGCCGACCATCCCGGCCGAGGTGCGCGATGATCCAGATCCACCCAGCCCAGACCCCGCCGGTGGCCACCGTCCATCTGCCGGGCTCCAAGAGCTACACCAACCGCGCGCTGGCCGTGGCCGCCCTGGCCCACGGCCGGTCGACACTGCATGGCGCGCTGTTCTCCGACGATACCGACCACATGTCCGCGGCGCTCAACGAGCTGGGCATCCGCGTCGAGGCCGACCCGCGCGGGCAGACCATGACCGTCGAGGGCTGCGGCGGCGTGGTGCCGAGCGACGCCGCCACGCTGTTCTGCGGCAACGCCGGCACGGCGGTGCGGTTCCTGTTGGCGCTCTGCGCGCTGGGCCATGGACGCTATGTGATTGACGGCAATGCCCGCATGCGCGAGCGGCCGCAAGGCCCGCTGCTGGCCGCGCTGCGGCAGCTCGGCGCCGAGGTGACCAGCCAGTTCGGCAACGACTGCCCGCCGGTCACGCTGCAGGCCGGCGGCCTGCACGGCGGCACGCTGAGCATGGATGGCTCGCTGTCCAGCCAGTACTTCACCGCGCTCTGCCAGGTGGCCCCGTGCATGGCGCTCGGGCTCGATCTGCGGGTTGAGGGCGACCTGGTCAGCAAGCCCTATCTGGACATGACCGCCGACGTCATGGCCGCCTTCGGCGTGACCATGGTCAATGAGTCTTACGGCCGCTTCATCGTCGCCCCGGGCCAGGCTTACCAGGCGACCGACTACCACATCGAGCCCGACGCCTCGGGCGCCAGCTACTTCCTGGGCGCAGCCGCGGTGACCGGCGGGTGCATCACGGTGCGGGGGCTGCACCGCAACTCGCGGCAAGGCGATGTGGCCTTCGCCGACGTGCTGGGCCAGATGGGCTGCACCGTGACCGACTCGCCCGACGGCCTGACCGTCCAGGGGCCGGCCCAGTTGCGCGGCGTGAGCGTGGACATGAACGCGGTCAGCGATACCGCGCTGACCCTGGCGGCCATCGCGCCGTTCGCCTCGACGCCCACCGAGATCCGTGGCATTGAGCACGCGCGCCGCCAGGAGTGCGACCGCGTGGCCGCCGTGGCCACCGAACTGGCGCGCCTGGGCGTGCGGGTCGAGGAGCGGCCAGACGGCTGGCGCATCGAGCCGGGCCAGCCCACGGGCGGCTCGGTGGAAACCTACGACGACCATCGCATGGCCATGAGCTTCGCGCTGATCGGGCTCAAGACGCCCGGCATTCAGATCCGCAATCCCGAGTGCGTGCGCAAAACCTTCCCCTCCTTCTGGCACCGGTTCGCCGCGCTGACGCTACCGGGCCTGGCCTGACCGTCTGGAGCCGCCCACTGTGAGCACACCGTATCAGCAGATCGCCATCGATGGCCCCGCCGGCACGGGCAAGAGCACCGTGGCCAAACGCGTCGCCGAGACGCTGGGCTACACCTTCGTCGATACCGGCGCACTCTACCGCTGCGTGGCCCTGGCCGCCATCGAGGCCGGCCTGTCGCTGGAGCAGGCGGAGGCCATTGGCGAGCTGGCCCGCGGCGCGCGCATCCGCTTCGGCGCGCTGGTCGACGGCCGGCAGCCGGTCTGGCTGGACGATGTCGACGTCACCGCGCGCATCCGCGAGCGCGACGTGGACACGCTCTGCTCGCCGGTCAGCGCCATCCCGCCGGTGCGGGCGGCCCTGCTCGACCAGCAGCGTGGCTTCGCGCAGGCCGGGCCGGTGGTCATGGAGGGCCGCGACATCCAGACCGTGGTGCTGCCCGAGGCGCAGGTCAAAGTCTTCCTCACCGCCAGCCCCGGTGTGCGGGCCCAGCGCCGGTTCGACCAGCTGGCGCCCGGCAGCGCCACGCTGGCCGAGATCGAGCACAATGTCCGTGAGCGCGATGAGCGCGACAGCTCGCGCGAGCTGGCCCCGCTGCGGCCGGCGGACGACGCGGTCCACATCGACACCGACCCGCTGACCATCGACCAGGTGACCGAGCGCATCGTGGCGCTGGCCCGCGAGCGCCAGGGAGGCAGCCTTGGCTGACGAACCACGACCCGCCAAGAAGCGCACGCCCCGGCCGCCGACCTGCTTCGGCGTGCTGCGCTTCACCCAGGCCGGGTGCAACCTGCTCTTTGGCGGGCTGCACCAGATGCAGGTGCATGGCCGTGAGTACATCCCACGCTCGGGCCCGGCGGTGCTCATGGGCAACCACGAGAGCTTCCTCGACCCGCTGCTGATCATCCAGCTCACCATGCGGCCCATTCTGTTCGCCGCCAAGGAGGAGCTGTTCGAGGTGTGGAACGGCTACCTCTTCCCGCGCCTCAACTGCATCCCGGTCAAGCGCGGCACCGCCGACATGGCCATGTTCCGGGCCGCGGCCCGGCACCTCAAGCGAGGCCGACTCTTCGGCCTGTTCCCCGAAGGCACCCGCAGCCCCGACGGCGTCATCGGACCGGCGCAGCCCGGCGCCATCGCCATCGCGCTGTGGTCGGGCGTGCCCATCATCCCCATCGGCATGGCCGGCACCCACAGCGTGCTGCCGCGCCAGGGCGGCTACACCCGCCTGCCCATCGGCATCGAGGCTGGCCCGCCACTCGTCTTCGGCGATGCCCTGCGCTCACCCAAGGTCAGCAAGGACGAGATCGAGCTGGTCGGACGCCGCGTCATGGACGAGATCGCCCGGCTCAAACGGCGCATCGAGCAGCGCCTCGGCTATACGGACGATACCGCAGGGTGTAACCCGCCGAGCAATGCCTGACTCCTCCAGGTCAAGACACGGCCACGGCAGGTCCGCGGCCGGTGAGCGATACGAGGAGAGAAGCGATGACGCGCAAAGCGTGGATGGTCGTAGGCGGTGTGCTGGTCCTGGCGCTGGTCGTCGGTGGCGCGAGAGCCGCGGGCGACAAGGCGGAGCGAGCCGGTGACCGCGTGGCCAAGGCGGCCGACAAGGGCGGCGAGTTCGGCCCGCTGGGCCAGATGCTGGGCCGAGCCGCGGCCAAGCTGGAGCTGACGGACGCCCAGAAGGCTGAGATCAAGACCAAAGTCGCCACCCACCGCGAGGAGATCGTCGGCGCGCTGGGCAAGGTGCGAGACGCCACGCGCCGGCTGGATGACCTGACGCTGGCTGAGCCACTGGATCAGGAAGCGGTGCGCTCCGCCGCGACGCAACTGGGCCAGGCGCTGGGCGACGCGGCGCTGGTCAAGGCCAAGGTCCTGGCCGAGATCAAGCCGCTCCTGACTCCCGAGCAGATCGACCGACTCAAGACGCTCCGCGCCGACACGCGCGGCAAGATCGACAAGGCTGTGGGCCAGCCCAAGGTGGGCCAGCCCAAGCGCGACAAGGCGAAGTAGAGAGGTTGGCCGCGGTGAGTTCGACCGAAGTGGCCTGGCAGTCGGTGGGTTCCAGCGTTTCGATGCTGGAGCCCCCCGACCTCGACGCCCGCGACGTGCGCATGTCGCTGGGTGGCGACCCCGACTCGTTCGAGCGACTCGTGCGCCGGCACCAGGCAGCGATTGGCCGGCTGATGTGGCGGTTCGCCCGCAACGCCGCCGACCAGGACGAACTGACCCAGGAGGTCTTCGTCACGGCCTGGACAGCGCTACGCACCTGGCGCGGCACGGGCAGCTTCGAACGCTGGTTGCGGCGCATCGCGGTGCGCGTGGGCTATGCCTACTGGCGTCGTCGTGGCAAGGACGCCGCCCGCCTCGAGTTCGCCGAGACCGTGGACGAACTGGTCGACCAGGGCGCCGCCCTGGTCGACCGCGAGCGGCACGCGGCCGACGACGCGGCGCGCGAGGCGGGCGAGCTGGTGCACCGCCTGCTGGCCCGGCTGAGCGACCGCGACCGGTTGGTGCTGACGCTGTTGCACCTCGAAGGATTGAGCGTGGCGGAGATAGGCGAAGCCACGGGCTGGAGCCAGAGCCTGGTCAAGGTTCAGGCCCACCGCGCGCGCGCCCGCCTCAAGAAGCTGATGGAGGCTGAATCATGAGTACCTCCGGAGACAGGTTGGAGGTCTTCGACCGCCTGGCCGAGCTGGCCTGCCGCGAGAATCCGCCACTGCCCGATGTGGTGGCGCGCGTGCGGCAGCGGGTCATGGTGCGCTGCCTCCGCGAACCGTTGTTGCCGCGTTGGGCCTTCGGCCTGACCGGTGCCCTGGGCCTCGTGGCCTGCACCTGCGGCTGGATTGGCTGGCAGGCCTGGTCGCTGGCGGCCGACCCGCTCGGCGGCTGGTTGCTGAGCACGGTGGTGAGCTGATCATGAGCGACGAACCCACGCCTCGCGGCGAGGACACTGTGGAAGCCACGCCCGTTGTGGCGGACGAAACCGGCGACCTGGGCCCGACGCCCGCCGCCCGCGCTGTCCGGCGACGCGCACTGCTGCTGGTGCTGGTCGGACTGCTGCTGTTTGGCAGCGGCATGGTCACCGGCGCCGGGCTGCTGGCCCACTCGCTGGGCCGGCGCATGAAGCGCATGGCGGACAATCCAGGGCAGGTGGCCGCCGCGGCCATGACCCGCCAGCTCAATCTGAGCGCTGCCCAGCGCGTGCAAGTCGACGCCATCCTGGAGAAGCACCGCAACGACTTCGCCGCCGTGCGCAAACTGATGGCCGAGAACTATCGATCCATGGCCGACGAGGTGAAGGCCGTCCTGACCCCCGCCCAACAGGCCACCTTCGACCAGATGCTGGCCCGCATGCGCAAAGTGGGCATGATGGGCGGACCCGGCGACCATCGCCATGGCCCCGGTGGCGGCCCCCGCGACTGGCGTCCGCCCGGCCCGCCACCGCCCGGCGCACCGCCTGGCGGCCCGCCCCGCGACGGCCCGCACTGAGGAGCTAGCGGCGGGCGTCGGGCGGAGCCATCCGACGCCCGCGACGAGGGCAGCCGTTGGCGTCTCACGCGGGTTGGCCTATACTCAGCAATCGGCTGCGTCATGCAAGTGATGCGTACGGCTCGATGAGGCGCAGCGGCAGGGCTCATGGCGGACCAAACACCCATACTCGTACAGGATATCTATGCGCCGCTCGGATCGGCGTTTACCCCCTCCATGCTGACCGCGCGCTACGCGCCGGGCGCGGGCTGGTACGGCAAGAGCATCGGCTCGCGCCGGCCCTTGCAGCTCGATCCCGCGACGGTGGGCCTGCACTATGGCCAGGCAGCGTTCGAAGGGCTCAAGGCCTATCGTCAGCCCGGCGGCGGGCTGGCGCTGTTCCGGCCGCTCGAGTATGCCAGGCGCCTCGCCGCGAGTTGTGAGCGCATGGCCATCCCGCCGGTCGACCCGGCGACCATGGTCGAGTGGTGGCGCGAGTTCTGTGACCATGAGCAGGCCCATCTGCGGCCCGGCCCGGACTCGGCCATCTACCTGCGGCCGCTGATCATCGCCACCGACTGCGTGCTCGGCGCGCGCCCATCGCGCGAGTACTTGCTGTTGCTGCTGGCCGTCCATTCCACGCCGCTGGCCGACTCGTCCAAGCACCATCTGGATGTGCTGGTCACCACCGAGTTTGTGCGCTCCTCGCCTGGCGGGCTGGGCTCGGCCAAGACGCCCGGCAACTACGGCGCCGCCATGCGCGCGCTGCAGGCCGCGCGCGAGGCCGGCTGCGACCAGGTGCTCTGGCTCGACGCCGGCCGCCGCCGGTGGATCGAGGAACTCGGCTCGATGAACGTGGCCTTCGTCATCGACAACACCCTGGTCACACCGCAGACCGGCGACACCATCCTGGCCGGCGTCACGCGCGACAGCATCCTGACCATCGCCAGAGAGCACGGCATCGGCTGCGAGGAGCGGCCAGTGGCGCTGGAAGAGGTCACCGCGGCGATGAGCTGGAAGGGCCTGACCGAGGCCTTCGCCTGCTCGACGGGCGCGGGCTTGACGCAGATCGGCTCGCTGCTCATCGGTCAACAGCGGCTCACGCTGCCGGCCGAGACGCCCGTGGCCGACCGGCTGCGCCGACTGCTGTCGGAGCTGGCGCACGGCCGCGCCGACGATCCCTGGGGCTGGCGACTGCCGGTGTAGGGCGAGGCGCAGCGACCAGGCGTCGTCAGCGGGCCACCGTCGGCACGACGCCAGCTACGATGGCTTTCATGCTATCGCCGATCCAGGGCAACCGCGCCTCTGACCGCGCGGGGTGCATGTCAGGTCTCTGAGCGGGCCGGCGCAGGGCCGCGGCCGCAGCAGCGATCGCGGCTCTGGCGTGGAGCGATCGCCCCACGCCAGGGCCGCCACATCGGGCTCCGCCCCACGCCACGCGCGCTGCTAAGTTGACCAGACCGGCCCTCGCCCTTAGAATGCCAGTGGATGGCCAACAACAACATGAGTAGCAACGCGGTTCTGGTGCTGGAAGATGGCACGGTGTTCCGGGGCCATAGCTTTGGGGCACGAGGCGAGCGGGTCGCCGAGGTCTGCTTCAACACCTCGATGACGGGCTATCAGGAGATCATCACCGATCCCTCCTATCACGGGCAGATGGTCACCATGACCTACCCGATGATCGGCAACTACGGGGTCAACACTCCCGATCGCGAGAGCCTCCGGCCGCGCGTGGGCGGCTTCATCGTCAAGGAAGTGGCTCCGCTGCACAGCAACCACCGCGCCGAGATGAGCCTGCCCGACTACCTGGTTGAGGCCGGCGTCGTGGCCATCCAGGGCATCGACACCCGTGAGTTGACGCGACGCCTGCGCGTCGACGGCGCCATGATGGGCATCCTTTCCAGTGAGGACGACGATGCCGACAGCCTGCTGGCCAAGCTCCATGCCGCACCGGCCTACGTCGGCGTCGACATGGTCCGCCACGTGACCACCGAGCAGCCTTACGCCTGGACCGGCGACGACCATCGCCCGCAGGCGCCGGTCGGCGACGATGGTCAGCTCTCGCTGTTCGAGGGCGTGCCGGCCGAGGGCCAGGCCCGCTATCATGTGGTCTGTCTCGATTGCGGCCTGAAGTTCAACAGCCTGCGCGAGCTGGCGGCGCGCGACTGCCGCGTGACGGTCGTGCCGGCAAGCACCAGCGCCGAGCAGATCCTCGCCCTGCGGCCCGACGGCGTGTACCTGAGCAATGGTCCCGGCGACCCCGAGCCGCTGACCTACATTCATGAAACCGTGCGCGGGCTGATGGCCGCCGAGCTGCCGTTGTTCGGCATCTGCCTCGGCCACCAGATGCTGACCTTCGCCGCCGGCGGACGCACCTTCAAGCTCAAGTTTGGGCATCGCGGAGGAAACCAGCCGGTGATGGACAACGAGACCGGCAAGGTCGAGATCACCTCGCAGAACCACGGGTTCGCGGTGGATCCCGACTCGCTGGCGGGGTCCGGCATGGTCATCACCCACCTGAACCTCAACGACGGTACCGTCGAAGGCATGCGCCACGAGCGCCTGCCGGTGTTCAGTGTCCAGTACCATCCCGAGGCGAGCCCCGGCCCGCACGATGCCAACTACCTGTTCGGCCGGTTCATCGATGCGATGGCCGCGCGTCGCTGAGGCAGCCGCCCTGAGGCGGTCAGCCCAGCGAGCCCGCGCGGACGTTGCCGGCCGGGAAAGTGCGTAAGCATGGGCGGCTCAGTCTTGTATGCGGTGCTGCTGGTGCTGGCCGGTCAGGCCATCAGCGCTTTCGTCGTCATGCGCAGCCTGCGTGACCGTGACGACCTGGGCGGCGTGGCGCGCCTCATCCCCACCGCGATGGCCTTCCTCCTGCCCATTGTCGGGCCGATCATCGCCGGCCGCCTGGTCGGTGCCGGGCTCCGGCCGGCGCTCGTCTCCACCACCGGCGTGGCGGTCGCCTTGGGCTTCTATGTCCTGGCCAGCACCAGCGGCGCGCCGCCCGCGCCGGCCGGCGACCCCACGGGCGGCACGGGCATGCCCGGCCAGCGGGTCGACCAGGCCAAGGCCGAGCCGGCGGCCAAGGCCGAGCCAGCGCCGGCCAAACCGGCCGCCGCGCCCAAGTCATCGCCGGTCGCCGCGCCGGCGCCGCAGCCGGCGGTCAAGCCGGTGGCTGTCGCGAAGCCGGCAACCAAGCCCCCAACGCCCACCAGGCCGGCCGCCGCCGCCAAGCCCCAGACGCCCGCCGCGCCGACGACCGAAGGCGGCGAGCAGCCGGCGGACGTGGCGCCGGGCATGGCGGCGCAGCATACCCTGTCGGTGAGCCTCAATACGGCCGCGACATACGAGACACGGCTGGCCTCCGGCCCTTGTGCTGGCGGATGGCTCAACTTCGCCGCGGCGTTCATGTCGCCGCCGAGCACGGGCACGGGCACGCCAGTGCGCCATTTCTACCTGGGCGGCTTCGTGCGGAACTACGATCTGCTCACCGTCGACCGCTTCGCACCGCTGCCCGTGGATGACAGCGACCTGCGCCCGGGCAAGGTGATCGCCATGGCCACGCGCCGCGGCGCCTACCGCGCCAATCTGCGCGTCGACAAGGTCACGCGCGACGACAAGGGCGCCGTGCAGACGGTCGACCTGCTGGTCACCATCAACTAGAAGGCGGTCGTGGCTCGTTCCCTGGTCATCTTTGATTGGCGCCGCGTCGACTGGCTGCTGCTTATCTGCGTGCTGCTGTTGGTGGCCATGGCGCTGCCCACGGTGTACAGCGCGGGGCTGGTCGGAGACAACACCGCCGCTGCCTGGGCGCTGGTCAAGCGCCAGGCCCTGTGGCTGCTGGTCGGGCTTGGCGCGCTGGCGCTGGTCAACAGCCTCGACTACCATCACTACGCGCATCTGGCGCGCTGGCTGCTCGGCGCGGCTCTGCTGCTGTTGGTGGCCGTGCTCATCTTCGGCACCGAGATCAACGGCGCCAAGGCCTGGTTCCGCTTCGGTCCCGTGGCCCTGCAGCCGTCGGAACTGGCCAAGATCGCCACGCTGCTGACGCTGGCCGACTTCCTCGGCGGCCGCGGGCAGGGCCCGCTGTCGGGCGCCGACATTCTGCACAGCGGCGGCATCCTGGCGCTGCCGATCTGCCTGATCATGCTCCAGCCCGACCTGGGCACTTCGCTCACCTTCATCGCCATGTGGCTGGCCATGCTGGCCTGGGCCGGCGCCCGCGCACGCCATCTGGCCGCCATCGTGCTGGCCGGATTGCTGTTGTTCGCGCTCATGTGGCACTTCGGTGTGCTGGCCGACTACCAGAAGAACCGCATCACCGTGCTGTTCAACCCCGGCGTCGACCCGCGCGGCGTGGGCTACAACATGACCCAGTCGCTCATCGCCGTGGGCTCGGGCGGGCTGACCGGCCAGGGCTGGCTGCAGGGCACGCAGACTCATCTGCGCTTCCTGCCTGAGGGCCAGACCGACTTCATCTTCGCCGTCTTCTGTGAGGAGTGGGGCCTGCTCGGCGCGGCGGCGCTGCTGGGCTGCTACCTGGGCCTGTTCTGGCGCATCTGGGGCACGCTGTGCAGCGCCGACAGCGAGTTCGGGCGGCTGCTGGTGACCGGCTGCGGCGCCGTCCTGCTCTTCCACGTGCTGCTCAATGTCGGCATGGTGGTCGGGCTGGTTCCCATTACCGGCCTGCCGCTGCCGTTCGTCAGCTACGGCGGCAGCAACCTGCTGACGTCGTTGGTCCTGGTCGGCATCGTCATCAATGTCGGCCTGCGCCGCTAGACTGGAGTCCGCTGTGTGGTACTGCGATGTGGCTCCCGGCCATCCGTGGCACGGACCCTATCACGAGTTCGAGTACGGCTTCCCGCGGACCGAGGACGACGTGCTCTTTGAGCGACTGGCGCTGGAGATCATGCAGGCGGGGCTGACCTGGGAGCTGATCCTCAAACGGCGCGAGGGCCTGCGGCTGGCCTTCGAGGGTTTCCACACCGAGACCGTGGCCGCCTACGGCGAGGCGGACCGCGCGCGCCTGCTGGCCGATGCGCGCATCATCCGCAACCGCCTCAAAGTCGACGCACTGATCGAGAACGCGCGTCGCATCCTCGCGTTGCGCGAGGAGTTCGGGTCGTTCCACGGCTGGCTGGCCGCCCACCATCCGCTGTCGTTGCCCGAATGGGTCAAGCTGTTCCGCCGCACCTTCCGGTTCTGCGGGCCGGAAGTGGTCAACGAGTTCCTCATGAGCCTGGGCTGGCTGCCCGGCGCCCACAGCGAGGCGTGCCCGGTGCATGCCCGCATTCTGGCCTTACAGCCCCCCTGGAGCATCACATGACCGCTGTGCTGGCCCGACTCTACGACCATCTGGCCTGGGCCGACGAGCAGGTGCTCGGCGCACTGGACGACAGCCACGAGCAGCCGGCCGAGGCTCGCCGGATGCTGGCCCACCTGGTGGCCGCCGAGCACATCTGGCTGGCTCGACTGTCGGGCCGGCCGGCCGACATGGCGGTCTGGCCGCAACTCGACGTCGCCGAGTGTCGCCGACTCTCCGCGGCCACGGTCGTCGGCTACCGTGAACTCGTCGCCCGACTCGACGAAGCACAACTGGCCACGGTGGTGGACTATCAGACCACGCGAGGCGACCCGATGAGCACCGCGCTGGGCGATATCCTGCTGCATGTGGCGCTCCATGGCGCCTATCACCGCGGGCAGATCGCCGCTCTCTTGCGGGCAGCGGACCAGCCGCCGCCGAGTACGGACTTCATCGCCTTCACGCGGCTGGGTTGACAAGCGCGCCGCGGGGCCGAAAATGAGCTAAGGTGGGTGACCGGCACTCGCTCAAGGAATCTGTGTGAACCAAGGCAGCACGGCAACCATCAGAACCGCCCGGTGGGCGGTCGCAGGGCTCGCGCTCGGGCTTTGCCTGGGTCTCGGGGGCTGCCGGCAGTCGGCGCAACACGCCGTCGAGCCCACGCCCGAGCCGATGGCCAGTGCACAACGCCCGGTGGGGCTGTGGCAACAGGTCGCCCAACCGGTGGCCAAGATCCGCGCCGAGACCAAGCTGGAGATGGCCCGCGGCGTGGACCAATCCAAGTTCATGCGGGGCGACCGGCGCAAGCGCGAGATCTGTCTGACCTTCGACGACGGCCCGCACCCCGGCAAGACCGAGCGGCTGCTGCAGGTGCTGCGCGACGAGAGCGTGAAGGCCACGTTCTTCGTGGTGGGCGAGATGGCGGAGAAGTACCCGCATCTCGTACGTGCCGAGTCGCTCGACGGTCACGAGATCGGCAGCCACACCTTCCACCACGTCAACATGACCAAGGTCACGCCGTCAGTGCTGCGGCAGGAGCTCACTCAGACCGACCTCGTGCTGCGTCACATCCTGGGCCACGGCGGCGAACTGCTGCGGCCGCCGGGCGGGCAGTACGACTCGCGGACCATCGATATGGCCCGATCCGTGGGCTACACGACGGTGTTGTGGACCGATGACCCCGGCGACTACGACCCCAAGATCGGCGCCGACCTCATCCTGCAGCGGCTGATCCGCGATGCCTCGCCGGGCGGCATCATCCTGTTGCACGACGGACCGGAGACGACCATGGCCATCTTGCCGCGCCTGATCCGCTACCTGCGCGCCCAAGGCTACACGTTCGTCACCTGCGGCCAGCTCATGCGCAACTCCCGACCCTAGACGAGGTGGAAAGCCTCCTGCCGCCCGTCGACCAGGCGGCAGACGCCACCAGTGAAGACGACGTCCTCCTCCAGCGGCAGCGTGGCCACCTGGCCGTCCCACTCGTCGAGCGGGTCCGACACACATAGCTCCATGGTGAAGGCCATACCCTCGCCGAGCCGTACGTCGCCCCGACCGGGCACGCCATGCTGCTGCCACGGCAGGCCGATCAGCGGACCGGGCTCGTGCAGGCAATGGCCCAGCGAGTGGGAGTAGACCTTCGGCCCCGGCACGCCTTCGGCCGCGGCGCGCGCCAGAATGCGCGCCAGCAGCTCGTCGCCACTTAGCCCGGCGGTGAACTCGGCGCGGTAGATGTCCTGCAGGCGGTGCGCCTCATCGAGTAGTCGGCGCCAGCCGACGGGCGCGTCGCTCTCGCCCGGGCGCCGCACATAGGCCACCTGCTGATGGTGCGGAAGAACGGCCGGAATGACAGGTCGAGACCGAGGTCGACCGCGGTCTGCCAGTAGTGCCACTCCAGATCCTCGGTGGAGGTGACGCCGGGCTTGATGACCTCGGCGCTCAAACAGTGTGCCAAGATGCCGTGGGCCAGCGCGCCGACGGTCTCAAAGGCGGCGATCTGCGTGCCGGTCAGCGTGGCCAGCCAGTGGGTCACCAGCGGCTCGGCCGACACCAAGCGGCCGGCCAACTCCGCGCCGACGGCGGCACGCAACTGCTCATGGAGGTTGTACGTGAGCCCGCCGGCCGCCCACTGCACGGCGCCGATGTTCAGGCCGATGCGCCGCGGCTGACGTTCGTCCAGCCATTGGGCCAGCAGCATCCATTGCTCGGCGCTGTCGCGGCCTTGCCAGGGCTGGTCATACACGCCGCCGGTGTTGGTCATGCCGAAGCTGACGCGTTCCACCCGGCCGCCGTGGTTGAAGAAGGCGAGGATCTGCAGGATTGGGCACCAGGCGTCCGGCGGCATCAGCGTGCGGAAGACTGGGTCCTCGTTGTCCTCCTGACAGAGCACCAGCCAGCAATCGAGGTCGGCAGCCTGCATGGCGTGCGGCAGCAGGCTATCAAGCCGTTCGGTAATCGAGTCTCTGAGCCAGGCCATACGCTGGCGAATGGGCAGGACTTCAACGGACATGAGGGGCCCCTCCAACGCTGGCCATTGTGCCATCGTCGGCAGAGGCGTGTCCAGCCGGCCAGGGCCCCGCTGGCGATCGGCGCGACCCGCCCGACGCCCGGCGAGTCCAGCACATGGACAGGGCCATGTGCTGGACCGTGTGCACCCTACCGCGCCATGACCGGGTACTGCCAGAGGGCTGTCGGCGGGCTCCTGCTAGATCGATGTCGCACTCACTTGGGCGAGTCGGATGAGCCGCTCGTGGGCACGTTCGTGGCGTCCTTGCCCGTGGTGCCGGTGAGGCCCGGCTTGCCCGGATCCCCGGTTGGGCCTTCAGGCCCAGGCTTGCCGGGCGCGCCCTGCGGACCCGGCGCGCCGGCCTCGCCAGTGGGACCGGTCCGGCCGTACTGCGTGGCCGCGCCGCTCATGCCGGTGTCACCGGTGCGCCCCGGAGATCCCGCGGGACCCGCCGGGCCTGGAACGGGCACGGGCACGTAGGTGGTCGGGCCGACGGGGGTCGGGGCAACCGGGGCCGGGGTCGTGACGATGGTGGTGGTGGCTGGCGTGCTGCCAAGCCAGTACACGATCCCGATGCCGCCGCCGACGAAGACGAGCAACGCCAGCCCCACGAGGAGCGCCATGTTGATGTTGTCGCCGGATCGGTCTCTGATTACATTCACGTCGCGCGGTAGGTAGGTCGGCATTGTGGTGCCCTCCTTGTTCATCGTGGCTCGGCCTGACGGTGTCGGCCATTGCGGATACCCACCACTCGTCGGCGCGGAAGGCTGTAGGTGCGGCGGGAATGGATCACCGGCTCGCGCGGGTGGGCGCCGTGGTCGGTAGGTCCAGGTCGGCCGGCGGGCCATCGGGACCAGGGCGCTCGGGCTCGGCGACTGGGCCGAGGGCCGGATCCTTGTGGGGCGTAGGTGGCGACGGCGGCGGCAAGGTAGCCGGCATGGCCAACGGGACAAGGGTCTTGGTCTGTGGCGCGTCGGGCCGGGCATAGATGCGGATGGTCGCGCCGATGAGGACTACGACCAGTACGCCGACCATCAGGCTCAGGTTCCTGGCCTTGTGGCTCAGCGGTGCCGCCGCGGCCTGCATCGTTTCTGTTGGCATGCTCTGGCCTCCGGCCTCATGGTGGCCTTGCCCTTAGCCGGAGGCCATCCGTGGAACCATCGACCGCCCGCTGGGAAGGCTGTATTGCCGTGACCAACCGGCCCAAACCACGCCGGGGCTGAGTCGCTCGACTCAGCCCCGGCGGCGATCACGACTGTCTGGCGCCTACTTGCCGCCCTCGCCGTAGCGCTGGTTGTAGAACTCTTGGATTTTCTGCAGCGCTTCCTTGCTCATGCCGTCCCGCAGCCAGATGTGGCCGGGATTGGTGTAGACATACTTGTCGAGCAGCGACTTGCTCAGTTCGTCGCCGGCCACCTCCTTCACCTCGGGCAGGAACTCGGTGTAGAAGGTCTTGGCGACATCGTAGATGCCGTGCCACCAGGCGTAGTCGGGGCCTTGCATGGCCGCGCCATGGCGAGCCCGCCGGCCCTGGTGGTGCCACAGCTCGTAGTAGGTCCACTCGAGCTTCTCGTCGAAGTCAGCCTTGCTCAACTTGCCCTGGGCCTTGAGGTCGTCCATGATGGCCTTGGCCGGCTTGGCGAACTTGTCGTTGTACAGCCCTACGGTGGAGTCGAACTGGGCATAGGCGCCCGAGATGAAGCTGGTCTGGTGGCACTGCACGCAGACGTTCTCCATCTTGCCGCGGCGCTGCTGCCAGGTCACCACATCGGCCACCTTGCGCTCGGGCGAGGCGCCGAACTTGAACATGTCGCCGACCTTGGGCAGCACCGGCGCATCGCCGATCACGTCGTCCTTGCTGTTGTCGTCGAACGCCACCAGGTTGAGCTTGGACGAGATCACCGGCCGCAGCGTCCACGACAAGCGGTCGCCGACATCGTGGGTGACGGGCTGGTTGCCGGCGGCGCTCATGTGGCACGAGGCGCAGGTCGGGCCCGAGAAGTACTCCTTGCCCGCGCGCCACTGCTTGGAGTCGAGCTTCATCAACTCGCGGTTGGCGCGGTACATCATGCCGTGCTTGGACTCCTGCCAGACCTCGGTCTGCGGGTGGTCGGGACCGAGATGGCATTTGCCGCACGACTCCGGCTGACGGGCCTGGCGCACGCTGAACTCATGGCGCCCATGGCAGGCCGAGCAGGAACCCGCGGAGCCGTCGGGGTTGATGCGGCCCATACCCGTGTTCGGCCAGGTGTCCTTGGTCGGATGCTTGTTGGCATCGAGCTTGACCACCGAGCCATGGCACTGCCGACAGCCGATGTCCGACGCCGGCGGCCCGCCAATCACGTCGCCCAGGTAGTTGTCCAGCGAGCCGAGGATCTGCCCCGCCTTGGCGTGGTGCGAGCCCTTCTGCTCATCGAACTCCTTCTGATGGCACTGGCCGCAGTTCTTGGGCGTGACGATGGTGGCGATGTACGCGCCGTTGTGCGCAAAAGCATCCACATCGGCCTTCTCGCGACCGTGACACGTGGAGCAGGTGACGCCCTGCTTGAAGTGCTCCGAAGCGCGCCACTGCGCCACTTCGCCGGGATTCAGCTTCTCGTGGCAGGTGACACAGTTCTCCGGCTTGTCCTGCGCTGACGCCCGCGGCGCGACTGCCACCGCTGCCAGAACCGCCAACAGCGCCGGCAGCCACCACTTCCCTAGCCTCGCTCTGCCCATCTGCCTCTCCTCTGCCACGTGGAGTTGCCCCTGCGGCAACCTTGGCCTTGGGTAGTATACCCTGGGAGATTTGGATGCGCCAGTCCGATTTGACATCGGGCGCCAGGTTGGTGGTAGCATGGCGTCATGGACGAGCCGCGACGCATCACCGACCTCGCGCCCGCGGAGTGGGCGCATCTGGCGGCCTGCTGCGAGGCGGAGGGACTGCGTATCGTGAGCCGGCTCCTGGCGGATTTCGCGTCGGCCGCCAACCGCTTCGATCGGCCGGGCGAGATACTGCTGGCCAGCCGTCACGACGGTGCCGTGGTGGCCTGCGTCGGCCTCAATGTCCATCGCGACCCGGTGCTCGGCGTAGTGGGACGAGTGCGTCGGCTCTACGTCGACCCAGCGTGGCGCGGACAAGGCACCGGGCGGAAGCTGGTTCGTGCACTGATGGCGGCCTCGGCATCGCGGGTCGACGTCTTCATCGCCAATGCAGGACGCCTGCCAGTGGGTGGCTTCTACGAACGCCTTGGGTTCGAGAGCGCCGACGGGCCGGGCCTGACGCACATGCACCGGCCCCCCTCTACCCCTTCAACCCCGTCACCGTAATCCCCTGAATGAACGTCTTCTGGGTGAAGAAGAACAGCACAATGACCGGCGTGACCATGATCGTCGCGGCGGCCATGAGCATGTTCCATTCGGTGCCGCCGTGCTGGCTCTGATAGGCCTGCAGGCCGAGCGCCAGGGTAAACTGGCTCTGGTCCTGGAGGTAGATCAGCGGACCCATGAAGTCGTTCCAGATGTACATGAAGTGGAACAGCGCCACCACCGCCAGCGCCGGCTTGGCCAGCGGCAGGATGATCTGCCAGAAGATGCGGAACTCCGACGCGCCGTCGACCCGCGCGGCGTCGGACAGTTCCTCGGGGATGGAGCGGAAGAACTGGCGCAGCAGGAAGATGTTGAACGCCCCGCCGAACCACGCGCCCACCCACAGCGGGCGGAAGGTGCCGATCCAGTGCAGGTGCCTGAACAGCACATACATGGGCACCATGGTCACCGGGAAGGGGATCATCATGGTGGCCAGGGTCAGCGCGAAGAGGGTCTCGCGGCCGCGCCACTTGATGCGCGCGAAGCCATAGGCCACCAGCGCATTGGACAACAGGCAGCCGGGCACGGTCATCAGCACCAGATAGAGCGTGTTGAGCGTGTAGCGCAGGAAGGGGATGTAGCCCAGCTTCTCGCGCTGATAGAGCACCGCCTTGACGTAGTTGCCCCACTCGAACACCGAGGGGATCCACTTGGGCGGCATGGTCATCGTCTCTTCGATGGGCTTGAGCGAGGTCAGCACCATCCAGAGCAGCGGGAACATGCAGACCAGCGAGCCGACGAGCAGCACGAGGTGGCAGGCCAACTTGGGCAGCGGGTGCTTGAGCTTCATGATCAGGCTCCCTCGTAGTGCACGTGCTTGCCCGAGAGGCGCAGCGCGATCCAGGTCAGCAGCAGCGTCAGGATGAACAGGATCCAGGCCATGGCCGAGGCATAGCCCATCTGCAGGTACGGCAGCGCGTTGTCGTAGAGGTAGACGGCGAAGAAGTAGGCCGAGCGCGCCGGCTGCCCGCCGGGCAGCATGATGAACGGCAGCGCGAACATCTGCAGCGAGCCGATGATGCCCATGATCAGGTTGAACAGGATGACCGGCGACATCATGGGCACGGTGACATGCCGCAGCTTGCCCCACCAGCCCGCGCCGTCGAGTTCCGCTGCTTCATAGAGCTGTTGCGGCACATCCTGCAGGCCGGCCAGGTAGATGACCACGGCATGGCCGACGCCCCACAGGCTCATGAGCACCAGCGAGGGCTTGGTCCACAGCGGGTCGGACAGCCAGCCGGGGCCTTTGATGCCGACCGCGTCGAGCGCGTAGTTGACCACGCCGAACTTGCCGTTGAGCAGCCACAGCCAGAGGATGGCGCTGGCCACCGCGGGCACCAGCGAGGGCAGGAAGAAGATGGTGCGGTAGACGGTCATGCCCTTCACGCCGGTGTTGAGCAGCACCGCCGTGGCGAAGGAGACGATGAGCCCCAGCGGCAGGGCCATGGCGGCGTAGTACAGCGTGTTGCGCAGCGCCTGCCAGAACACCTCGTCGGCCATCAGGTCGCGGTAGTTGGACAGGCCGATGAAGCTGGCCTTCTCGAGCACCGAGTAGTCGCACAGGCTGAAGTACATCGAGGCGACGATGGGATAGAGCTGGAAGACCACCAGCCCGATGAGCCACGGCGAGCAGAAGGCCAGACCCAGGCGCAGGTTGCGCTTCTCGCGGTCGGTCATTGAACCAGTCCCTTCCGCCGCTTCTGGCGGATCTCACGGTCGAGCTTGCGCTGCATGCGGTCCTGCACCCGGCCCAACGCCTGCTCGGGCGTCTCTTCCACCAGCCAGATCTTGGAGAACGCGTTGCTCATCTCGTCGCCGAACTCTTTCCAGATGGCCAGCTTGGGCGGCGAGAAGACGCGCTGAGCGTAGGCGAGCTTGACGAAATCCCGCAGGTACGGGTGCGGATGGCGCTGGTAGAAGTCGGGCGTCAGCGCCGTGAGCGGGCTGAACTTGCGCTGGCCCAGATTGAGCAACTCGGCGCCGGCCGGCGAGGCCACGTAGCGCATGAACTCGAAGGCTTCGCGGGGGTGCCGCGAGCCCGAGGGGATGACCAGCGTGTCCATGTCCACCAGCGACTGGCCGGCGAGGTCAGGCCGGTCCGCCGGATAGGGGAACGGCGCCACGCCCCACTCGAGGTTCTTGTTGAACTTGTCGATGAAGTTGTACATCCAGACGCCCTGCAGCTCCATGGCCACCTTGCCCGAGACGAACGGGTTCTGGGGCGAGGAGAAGTTGCCGAAGCCGCTCTGGAAGACCTGGATGGCCTGCGTGCCATACGTCTTGGCGTACTGCTGCACCCAGGTGAAAGCGCGCAGGTTCTCGGGGCTGGTCACGGTCAGCTTCGACTTGCCGTCATACAGCTCGCCGCCGAACCAGTAGCCCCAAGCCCAGTTCCACCAGCCCGGCTCACTGGGCAGGAAGCCGGCAATGTCGATCTTGCCGTCAGCGTCGCGCGTGGTCAGCCTGGCGGCGGCCGCATCGAGTTCCTCAATGGTCCGCGGCGGCCGGTCGGGGTCCAGCCCCGCGGCGCGCATGAGCTTCTTGTTGTAGTGCAGCGCCACGGTGGCCGGCGTGGTGGGCAGAGCGAAGACATGCCCGCGATAGGTGCACAGGTCCCAGAACGAGGGGATGAAGTCCCGCGGGCCGATGCCCGCCTGCTCGCACAGGTCGTCCAGCGTGCGGATGGCGTTCATGTCCGCGTAGACATGCGTGTTGTTGGACCACAGACCGGCCACATCGGGTGGATTGCCGCCGGCGGTGGCCAGGAGCAGCTTCTGGTCGACCTGGCTGACGGTCAACAGGTCGACGAAGATGCGATCCTGACTGGCGTTGTAGGCGTCCACCACCGCGCGCATGGCGTCGCCTTCGAAGCCGGTCCACTTCTCCCAGTAGCTGATGTGGACCCGGCCGTCGCGCGATGCCGCGCCGGGCCTGGCGCAGCCTGAAAGCAGCACAACGGAGCCGAGCAGTAGGGCCAAGACGGCCCGCGGTAGGAAGCGCATGACGTGGGATTCACCGTGACAGCCGGTGGTCCTCCCTACAACAATCCCGCCACGGCTTCAAGGTCGCCGGCCAGCACCGCGCGCTCCTCATCGTCGGCGACCAGTACCAGCAGTTCGCGGGCACTGGCCAGATGCTGCTCGGCCCGCGGCCTGTCGCCCTGCAAGGCGGCCAGGCGCGCCGCGGCCTCATGCGCCTCGCCCGTGAGGAATGGGCTGAGCCCACGGTCGACGCACAGCGCCAGGCCCCGCTGCGCATGATGCCAGCCGGGCTCAAAGCGGCCCAGCGTCGCATAGACCCGCGCCAACTGCCACTCGCCAACCGCCAGATTGCTCTCATCGCCGACCTGCTCCCAGTGGTAGCGAGAGGCGTGCGCGGCGTGGACCATGCGCTCGTCTTCGGCCGGCGTGCGGTCGGTCTTGTCCAGCAGATCCCAAGTCTCGTTGAAGGTCGCGGCGGCCAGATGCCGGTGCTGCTCAGGGATGGTCATCGTGGTCATCCTAGCGAGCT
Source organism: Armatimonadota bacterium (assembly GCA_016235455.1). Classification (GTDB taxonomy): domain Bacteria; phylum Armatimonadota; class UBA10988; order UBA10988; family UBA10988; genus UBA10988. Next base: position 30,317 of record JACRKZ010000055.1, read on the forward strand.
AGCGTGACGCCACTCCCCGGCCGTGGCACCTCCTGGTAACCCGCGGTGCTGGTCGCCACGGGCTGGGGCTAGTCGGCCTGGCCCCGATCTGGCGTCGGCCGTAGCAAGCGTGAGCCGGCTAGTCGATCGCCTCGCTTCGTGCCTGGCAAACCACGGCCAGAGCCGGCGCCTCCTCACCCGACTCCGTCGCCAGCGCCCCGCCGGTGACGGCGCGATGGCCCACCAACTCGCCCACCGCGGCGACCACGCTGTTGAGCGCATGGGCCTGGCCGCGCAGGGCCGCGCTGGAGTCCGCGGCTTCACGTGCACCGGCGGCGGCTCGGCGCACGGCGCCGTCCATGCGGCTGACTGCCGCGCCGATGCGCGTGGCGTCTTGCGCCTGAGTATGGCTCGCCTCCCGCACCTTGCTGACCAGCTCAAGCAGGGCATCCGCGGTGCTGGTTACCTTGTCCAGCGCCTGCCCGACCTCGTCGGCGGCGCCGACCCCTTGATCAGCCTCGCTGCAGCCGGCCTCGATCAGCGAACCCGTCATACGCGCGGCATCGGCGCTACGCCTGGCCAGATTGCGCACTTCGGCCGCCACGATCGCGAAGCCCTGGCCCGCGTCGCCGGCACGGGCAGCCTCCACGGCCGCGTTGAGCGCCAGGAGGTTGGTCTGGAAGGCGATTTCGTCGATCGTCTTGACGATCTGCGCGGTCTCCTGGCTGCTGGCTTTGATGCGCCCGATAGCTGCGGTCAGCCGCGCCATGGCCGCGCCACCCTCGGCGGCCAGGCCGCGGGAGTCGCTGGCCAGGCCGTGCGCCTGCGCAGCATCGACGGCGTTGCGTTCGGTCATCCCGGTCAGTTGCGCCAGGCTCTCGCTGGTGCTGACCAGTTCGGTGGCCTGGTCGGCCGCGGCGGTGGCCAACCCGGCGGCGGCGGTGGCCAACTGCTCGCTGGTGGCGGTCACCCGCGCACTACCGGCTCCAAGACGCTGGCTCACGGCGGCCAGTTGGCCGCTCACCGCGCGGGTGCTGCGGTGCCCGAAGACCACCGCCGCCAACACCGCCAGGACCATGATCGCGCCCTGCCAGCGGGTGCGCCTGGCGACCACCTTTGCCGCCGCGGACTCGTCGCGCTTGTAGCGCTCGGTGGCCAGCGCAACGACGCGGTCGATGGCCGCGCGGTGGTCGGCATAGGCCGCTCGCAACGAGCCCGTGGCCACGGCGCGAGCCGCCCCGTAATCGCCGGCCTGGACGCGAGGGATGAGCTCCTTGTCGGCCACGTCGTAGAACCGCCGAGCCGCGTCGTCAGCGGCGGTGATGAAGGTGGTGTACAGCTCGTCGTCTTGCGCCGTGGCGCCGAACCGCGGGTCGGGGTGGTCCATGCGCGGCAGTTGCTCCTCCCACAGGCGATGCCGAGCGTCGTACTGGTCGGCGCCGCTGCGCAGGAAGTGCAGCCGGTCGATGAGGGCAGCCTGCTCCTCGGGCTTGCTCTGGGTCAGCTCCAGCGCCACCAGATACGACTCGATGATGTAGGCCGGCGGCGGCAGGATGTCGGCGATCAGGTCCTTGCTCTGGATGATCCGCGTGTAATACGGACCATTGACCCGCACCACCCTGAGCGTATCGTGCGCCAACCAGCTCGTGGCGGCCATGCTCAGTACAATCAGGGCGACCAGACGCCCAAGCCTGGACTGCACGGTTCTCGCGGCCATCGATTCCTCCCTTTACGGCCCATCCCCTACAGAAATGCCTGACCGCCATATGGCGTGGCCAACGGCAATCTTATAGACACATTCTGATGGTGGCTTATCGCCCTGTTTCTGGTTCGCCTGGGCTGATTATCGGCAGAATAGTTGTGCTACTTGATACCCAGACCGGCGATTCGGCGGGTCGCCGCCAATCCGCCCGTGGGGCCGATTGCCGGTCGGTGTAATCAAGTCCTTCTCTCTTCGTGTCATGTACACGACACATTCAGACCGCGTATCGGCCGACGATCGGACACAGAGGCGCAATGATTCGGTGGTCGGGCGAGGCAGCGTGCGAACTGGCCAAGCATGGTGTACCCTAGCAAGCCAAGGAGCAGAACGATGCGTATTCTCTCGGCCGTGGAGCAGCCCGCTGCCGTCGACGCCATCTTGCGGCGCGACGTGTTCAGTGGCACGCACCAGCACGCCCAGGCGGCGGCCGAGATCCTCGCGGCCGTGCAGCAGCGCGGTGACGAGGCACTGCTCGACTACACCCGCCGTTTCGACGCGCCGGACATGACCCTCGAGCAGATGGTCGTCACTCCCGAGCAGCTCGCCGCGGCGCGCGCGGCGGTCTCGCCCGAGTTCCGCGAGGCCGTGATGGTCGCCGCGGACAACCTGGAAGACTTCCACGAGCGGCAACTGCGCCAGGATTGGTTCGCCACGCGGCCCGGCGGCGGCTGGGTCGGCCAGCGCGTCACGCCCGTCGACAGCGCCGGTGTCTACGTGCCCGGCGGCCAGGCCGTGCTGCCCAGCACGCTGCTGCACGTCTGCGTGCCCGCGCAGGTGGCTGGCGTGCGGCGCCTGGCCGTGTGCTGCCCGCCTCGGCGCGATGGCTCGGGCGAGGTGCACCTGCTGGCCGCGGCCAGCCTGATCGGCATCGACGAGGTCTACCTGGTCGGCGGCGCGCAGGCCATTGGTGCGCTGGCCTACGGCACGGCCACCGTGCCGCGCGTCGACGTCGTCGCCGGGCCGGGCAACGCCTATGTCAACCACGCCAAGCGCCTGGTGTTCGGCCTGGTCGGCATCGACAGCCTGGCCGGGCCCAGCGAGATCCTGATCGTCGCCGACGCGGCCGCCAGTGCCCGGCAGATCGCCGCCGACATGCTCAGCCAGGCCGAGCACAGCGCCGACGCGCGCAGCATCGTGCTGACGCCGAGTGGTGCCCTGGCCGACGAGGTGGTCGCCGAGCTCGAGCGCCAGCTGGCCGTGCTGCCGCGCGGCGAGGTGGCCCGTGGCGCGCTGGAGGCGGTGGGCGGCATCGTGCTGGTCAACGACTTGGCCGCGGCCTGCGAGCTGGTCAACGTCTGCGCGCCCGAGCACCTGGAGCTGCTGGTGGCCGACCCCATGGGCCTGCTGCCGCTGATCCGCCACGCCGGCGCGATCTTCCTGGGCGCCCACAGCCCGGAGCCGCTGGGCGACTATGTGGCCGGGCCCAGTCACGTGCTGCCCACGGGCGGCACGGCGCGGTTCGCCTCGCCCATCGGCGTCGAAACGTTCGTCAAGCGCAGCAGTCTGATAGCCTACGGCGCCGAGACTCTGCGCGCGGAAGCGGCGGCCATCACGACCCTGGCGCGAGCCGAGGGTCTGGAAGCCCACGCGCGGAGCGTTGAGGCCCGCCTGGACTGATCGACACCCGAGGTGCAGCCCATGCCGCGGCAAGCAGTGATTGAGCGCAAGACCGCCGAGACCAACATCGCCCTGTCGCTCGCCATTGACGGTCAGGGCGTCAGCCAGATCGCCACGGGCGTCGGATTCCTCGACCACATGCTGACGCTGTTCGCGCGGCATGGCCTGTTCGATCTGCAGGTGCGCTGCGACGGCGACACGCACATCGACGACCATCACACCGTCGAGGACATCGGCATCGCCCTGGGCGAGGCGTTCGACCGCGCGCTGGGCGCGAAGATCGGCATTGTGCGCTACGGCGCCTTCACCGTGCCCATGGACGAGACGCTGGTGGCCGCGCACGTCGACCTGTCGGGCCGGCCGTACCTGGTCTATGAGCTGGACCTGGACGGCAAGATCGGCACGTTCGACGCCGAACTGGTGCGCGAGTTCTTCACCGCCTTCGCCCACAACGCCAAGTGCAACCTGCACCTGCGGCAGCTGGCCGGCGGCAACCGCCACCACATCGCCGAGGCCGGCTTCAAAGCCGTGGCGCGCGCGCTGGACGCGGCCACGCGGCTCGATCCGCGTGTGCAGGGCGTACCGTCGACCAAGGGCACGCTGTAGCGATAGGCGGTGTCAGGCAATGAACGGTGTCAGGGACCGTTTTCGCGCGCGAAAACGGTCCCTGACACCGTTCATTGCCTGACACCGCTTCATCTCACCCCCGCACCACCCGCACGGCCAGATCGGGGTAGTTGCTCGACACGCTGTCCACACCCAGCTCCAGCGTGGTACGGATGTCTGCCTCGGTGTCGGGATTCCAGCCGCGGCAGCGCAGGCCGGCGGCATGGATGGTGGCCACCTGGTCGACGGTCAAGGCCTGCCAACAGATGTCCATGTGCTCTGCCCGCAGGTCCACCAGCCGCGCCAGGGCGTCGGCGTCGAAGGCCGAGTGGATGCCGGTGATGCGTAGCTCGTCACCCAGCTCCCGCACGCGGGCGATGCGGTCGAGATCGAAGCAACTGAACACCACCTGCTCGACCATGCCCGCCTTTCGCACGGCCGCCACGGCCGCGTCGGCGGTGCCGTCGCCCTTGAGCTCGCACAGCAGCAGGATGCGGTCGCGGACGAGGTCGAGCACCTCGCCAAACAGCGGAATGAGCGCGCCGTCACCCGCGTCCAGCGCGCGCAGCTCGGCCAGCGTCAGCTCGGCGATGCGGCCGGTGCCGTTGGTGGTGCGGTCCACCGTGTGGTCGTGACAGACCACCAGATGGCCGTCGGCGCTGAGGTGCACATCGCATTCGGTGGCATCGCAGCCAAGCGCGATGGCCTTCTCGAAGCTGGGCAGTGTGTTCTCGGGCACCAGGCCCTTGGCGCCGCGGTGGCCGACGACTTCGATCATGGGGATCCTCCGACAACAGTGCGCTTGGACGATGCCCTGGCGAGTCCTGCCACGCCTCTGGGCTTGACTCGCGGCCGCAGCCTGGGCACGCTTAACGTTGGGTATCGGCCCGAGGGGAGGCTCCATGCGCCGTGTTCTGCTGCTCGGTCTGGTCGCTCGGCTCGCCGCGGCGGCCGGGCCGGATCCGTTGGTTGTCTCGCGCGCCTTTCTGGCCGATCCGCTCTGTCCGCGCGGTGTGGCGTGGCGCCTGAAGGCCGAGGACAGCTTTGAGCCCGGCAAGGCCAAGCTGCGCGGCTCGGCGGCCGACTCACCGCTCACGGCCGAGCTGACCATCGACCGCGAGCAGGGCCGGGTCACCGAAGCGTCGTTTGGCGGCTGGCCGCCGTGGGAGGAGCCCGCCGAATGCCTGCCCACCAGTGAGCTGGTCGCGCGGGGCACGGCGTTCGCGCAGCGCTGGCTACGGCCCGACGCCGAGGCTGAGTTGACCCTCTCCAGTGCGGAACTGGAGCCCAACGACGCGACGCTGGGGCTGGTCTATCAACTGGAGCGGCCGGTCTCACGGCTCAACTGCGGCCTGGCGCGCGTGGCCTTCCCCCGCGCCGGCGGGCGGCTGACATTCTGGATGGACGACACCGAACGCGTGCCGGCCACGGTGCCGTCCCAGCCCATGGCTGAGCTGACGGCGCGCGCGCGGGCTGAGGCGGCAGCGCTACTGAAGGCCGAGCCGCGCAGCCTGCGAACGCTGTTGGCAGACAGCTACTACGACGCCTTCCCGCGGAACGGCGCCAAGGTCCGGTCGGCGCGTGCCTGTTTCCATTTCGGTGTCGACACGGAAGTCAGCGTCGACACCAAGACGGTGCGCATGGCCGTGGTCAGCCTCGACTCGGCCACCGGCGAACGGCTGGCCCACACCGGCGTGGCCGACGCGCCGCGCTGGTTCATGCTGCTGCTGACCCACACGCCCGAGCAGTACGTGGCGCTGGTACAGCGCTACAGCGATGGGCCGCGCGACCGCTGGCCGGTCTGGTCGAGCGATAGCCAGCGGCTGTGGTGGCGCTCCAACCGACGCCATCTGGGCGGCAGCCCGGCTCGACGGTGCAATGCCGTGGTCGAGGGCACGGTCGAGCAGGGCTTGCGCGGCTGGTGGGAGCCAGGCTGGAGTGAGCAACAGATGGCTGCGCCCTTAGGCCGGGCGAGCCTGGCGGTACTGGGCAATGGGCGTTACCTGCTGGACGGCCTGGCGTCGGTGCGCGATTACCAGTCGGGCCAACAGACCCGCCTCGGCGACAGCGGCTACGGCACCGACCTGGACGGCCTGGGTGACCAGGTGGTGGCGATGGGTGGTGTGTCGGACCCGGGGAGCTGGCTGAGCCGCTGGCGTCTGGATCCCGCGAGCGCCACCGTTGTGGCCAACGGGCGCCTGACCGGCCTGCCAGACAACGCGCGCCTGCCCCTGCTCGTCGGCCAGGGTCGCCAGGTGGCCATGCTCGATGCGAAGGGCTGGACCGATGTCACGCGGCTCAGCCGCGTGGGCGACGAGCCCCGGATCCTGGTCAGCGCGGGCGACGGACTGTGGCTGGTCGACCTGGCCGACGGCCGGCGCGCGGCGCTGCCCGGCCAGCCATTTGACGACCCCGACACGGGCGAACGGCTCCTGGCCCTGGAGGCCGTCGTCAGCCCCAACGGCCAGCTCATCGCGTTCTGCGCCAAGACGCGCGGCGACGAGCTGACCAGCGACTACCACTGCCTCTACCTGGTGGGCCGCGATGGCACCGGCCTGCGCCGCCTCACGCCGCGTGCCGACCCGCTGGTCGAGCCGCTGGCGCTTGAGCTGGCGCAGCGCTGGTGGCGCGAGGCCACGGCCAAGCCGTGACCGCTATCGGCCGGTCACCGTCACGGCCACCTCACCCGCCTGCGTCCCGGTCACCTCGGCCTCGACCACGCGACCGCCGGCCATGACGCGTCGGCGCTGCCAGGTCAGCTTGCCCGTGGCCGTGAAGCTGAACACCACGGCCTGCTGCTCCACGTCGGGCAACCACCAGGTGACCGTGTCGTTCCGGCGCTTCTCGGTGCTGCTTGAGGTCACCGGCGCGGCGATGACCACCTTGCTGGCCGCCCAGGGGCTGGGCTTGCCCACGGCCGAGTCGACGTTGCGGCCGTACTGCCACTCGTAGCTCTCCGTCTGGCAGGTCTGCTCGGTGGACAGATCGCCCACGTGGTACTTGATGTGGCTCAGCAGGTTGGCTTCGGCGTCTTTGGAGTCGATCACCGCCTGGCCTTTGCCGGCCTCCACCTGCTCTCGCACGTTCTTGATCTGCCGGCGCATGTCGTCGACGGCCATGGCACGAATGGTCAGGCTACGATGGTCGCCCATGCGGATGGACACCGACTCGCCCTTCTCGGGACCGATGGTGGTGCCGTTGACCTCCCAGATGACGCCCGGTTGGACGACCTGCACGGTGGCGAACGACGCGCCGACCACCACCACCGGGCTGTTGGGGTTGCCGCGGTCGGCGGTCTCGACGCGGTAGGTGTCGTTGAACTGGCCAAAGGCGTCGACCGCCTTGCCCACCTGGTCGCCGAGCTGGCCGAAGCGGTCCCGGAAGGTCTCGTTCTTGAACGGGTTGAAGCCCTCGACGTTCTGCCGGCCCTGGAGCCACTTGAGGTTGTCCCAGGCGCCGGTCAGCGTCTCGGCCACACCGTTGAGTTTGTCGCGCGCCGCCTGGGTGCGCTGCAGCTCGGCGCGGTCGGCCGCGGCCCAGCCCGACGGATCGCCCTCGTGCGTGGCGCGCAGATGCTCGATGCGCTTATCCAGGTCGGCCACGCCTTGGACGGTGCTCTCCTTGATGGGCACCAGCGACTCGCGCGCCTGCCGCAGCCGCTCAAACAGCTTGGCGCGGTTGGCGTCACTGGCTGCCTCGGAGGTCAGCTCGTTGCGCCACTCGGTGATCTTGGCGGATAGCAACTGGGCGCCCTGCTCAGTGAGGACAAGGCCCACCACTGCCTGCGTACGTACGGCCGCGAAGCAGATGGCGAGCACCATGACGACCGCAACCGACCGACGTACACGCATGGTGGTGCTCCTTAGGCACCTAGTGTGCCTCGCCAGAACCCTCGTGTAGGTTGCCGCACCGTTGCGCGGACACATCGTCCCGGCCGGGAGGGATGGCCGCGGCCCGGCCGAACCACTGCTCATCCGAGAGCCACCATGCGCTGGACCAGGCTGTTCCTCCTGCTGCTCACCACCCCGTTGCTGGCCGCGACCCAGCCGTTCGACCTGCGCGATGTGCGCCTGTTCGACGGGCCGTTGCGGCGCTCACAGGAGGTCCATGCGCGGTACCTGCTGAGCCTCGATGTCGACCGCCTGGTCAGCCGCTTCCGCGCCGAGGCGGGGCTGCCAACCAAGGCCGAGGCCTATCCCGGCTGGGAGTCGGTCGAGTTGCCGGGCGTGGCAGCGGGCTTCTACCTGTCGGGCTGCTCGCGGCTCTGGGCGGTGACGGGCGACCAGCGCTTTCTCGACCGCGTGACCAATCTGCTCGACCAGCTCGCAGCCTGCCAGCAGGCCAATGGCGACGGGTTCCTGTCGGCCACGCGCGGCGGCAGGCAGTTGTTCGCCGAGATCGCCCGCGGCGATATCCGCCACACCGGCGGCTGGATGCTCAACGGGCAACCCGAGCCCTACTACGCGCTGGAGAAGCTGCTCTCGGGGCTGCGCGATGCCTGGCGCGTGGCCGGGCAGGACAAGGCGCTGGTCATGGAGCGCGCCGCCGCCGACTGGCTCGAGCGCAACGTGGCGGGCCTGAGTGACGAGCAGCTCCAACGGCTGATGGCCTGCGAGTTCGGCGGGCTCAACTGGGTCCTGGCCGACCTCTACGCCGACACGCGGGAGCCCCGCTACCTGGCGCTGTCGCGGCGCTGGCAGCATCGCGCCGTGCTCGAGCCGCTGTCGCGCGGCATCGACAACCTGCCGGGGATCCATGCCAACACGCAGTTCCCCAAGTTCAGCGGCCTCGCGGCACGCTACCTGGCCGCGGGCGACCCGGTGGACCGGCGCACCGCCGAGTTCTTCTGGGATCGCGTGGCCCATCACCACAGCTACGCCTCGGGCTCCAACAGCCTGGCCGAGCATTTCGGGCCGCCGGACCAACTGGCCAAGCGGCTGGACACCAACACCGGCGAGAGCTGCAACGCCTGGAACATGCTGCGGCTCAGCGGCCTGCTCTACCAGATCGAGCCGCGCGCGTCGATCATGGACTATGTCGAGCGCGTGCTCTACAACCACATCCTGGCCGCCCAGCACCCCGGCGATGGCCGGGTCTGCTACTTCCTCTCGCTCAAGTCAGGTACAGCCAAGACCTACGAGCCGCTTACTGGCCGCTTCGCCTGCTGCACCTGCAGCGGGTTCGACAGCTATGCGCGGCACGCCGAATGGCTCTATGCCCACGACGACGACACGCTGTACTGCAACCTCTACGCCGCGTCCACGGTGCAGTGGCGGGCCAAGCGCCTGAGCGTGGCGCAGGCCACCGCCTTCCCCGACGACGACGACGTGCGGCTGACCTTCACGTGTGCCGCGCCCGTGGCGGCCTGTGTGGCGCTGCGTTGCCCGACCTGGGTCGGGCCGGGCTTCAGCGTCAGCCTCAACGGCCGCGCGCTGGAACTGAGCGCCCAGCCGGGCAGCTACGTGGTGCTGGAGCGCACCTGGCGCAGCGGCGACCGGATCGACCTGGTGCTGCCGCGCACACTGCGCGCCGAGCCCATGCCCGACGACCCGCGGCTGGTGGCCTTCTTCCGCGGCCCGCTGCTGCTGGCCGGCGATCTAGGCCAGTCCAGCGCCGTGCCCACGCTGCCGGACGACGGTCGGCCGGCCGCGGCCCTGGTCCAGGACGGGCCGCTCCTGGCGGGTGTGCCGCTGGTGCCGCTGTACCGGGTGCATGACCGGCGCTATGTGGTCTACTGGGAACGGCTGAGCGCCGAGCAGGAGGCCGAACGCCGACGCCTGGCCGCCGCCGAGGCCGCGCGCCTCAAGGCGCTGGAGTCGCGCACGGTAGACCGCGTGTTGATCGGCGATGCCGCCTCCGAGGCCGCCCACGGCCTGACTGGCGAGCGCACCAACACCGGCCGCGGCGCCTATGGCGAGCACCCCGAGGCGCGCTGGCGCGACGCGCAGGGCTGGTTCGCCTATCGGCTGAAGGTCACCCCCGGCCAGCCCTTGGCGCTGCTGGCCAGCTACTGGGGCCGCGAGCTCGGCGCGCGCACGTTCGACGTGCTGGTCGAGGGCCAGGTGGTGGCGACCACCACGCTCGACAGCAGCCGACCCGCCGCTTTCTACGACGTAACCTACCCGCTGCCGGCCGCGCTGGCCGCGGGCCGGACCAGCATCACCGTGACCTTCCGCGCCAAGCCCGGCAACACCGCCGGCGGCCTGTTCGACCTGCGGGTCGTGCGGCCCGAGTGAGGCTACCATGCGCGTTCCTATCGCCCTGCTGACCCTCGCCCTGCTGACCCAGGAGCACGCCATGTCCGCACCTGTCATCGCCCCGGCGCCAGCCGAGGAAGCCCTGTCCGAGTTCTATGCCCTGCGCGTCGACGGCCAGGCTGTGCCGGTCTATGCGTGCCGCGTCTCGGCCCAGCCCTTCAACCAGGTGTGGCCCGGCTACCAACGCCCGCTCGACCAGACCGAGCTGGCCGGCTTCGCGCTGTGGGACCAGGGCGGCCCGGTGACTATCACCATTGAGTCGCGCCGGCCGATCACCAAAGTCGTCGCGCGACCGCGCCGGCTGGGCATCGTGCCGCAGGTCCAGGGCCAGACCATCACCTTCACGCTGGCCAGGCCCGAGCCGGTGGTGGTCGAGGTGAACGGCATGCACCATGCCCTGCACCTCCTGCCGAGCCCGCCCGAGAGCGACGTGCCCCAGCCCGAGGGCGTCCGCTACTTCGGCCCCGGTGTGCACCATCCGGGCGTCATCGAACTGAAGAGCAACGAGACCGTCTACCTGGCGCCCGGCGCGGTGGTCTACGGCAGCCTGCACGGCAGCGGCGTGAGCAACGTGCGCATCACCGGCCGCGGCATCCTCGACCAGAGCCCGTTCGAGCGGGGCAAGGGCGGCGGCTCGATCCGCCTGTCCGACTGCGCCAACGTGCGGATCGAGGGCCTGGTCCTGCGCGATCCCGACGTCTGGTGCCTGAGCCTGTTCGGCTGCCGTGACATCACGCTGCGCGGGCTGAAGCTGGTCGGGCTATGGCGCTACAACGCCGACGGCATCGACGTCTGCAACAGCCAGAACGTGACCGTCGAGGACTGCTTCGTGCGCGCGTACGACGATGCGCTGGTGGTCAAGGGGCTGAAATGGGGCGGCAACTCCTTCGATGACCGGCCGGTGCGCGACGTGACCTTCCGCCGCAACACGCTGTGGTGCGACTGGGGCCGCGCCATGGAGATCGGTGCCGAGACCTGCGCGCCGGAGATGACCAACGTGCGCTTCGAGGACAGCGACATCATCTTCACCACGCACATCGCCATGGACATTCAGCATGGCGACCGCGCCGCCATCCGTGACGTCCGTTTCGAGCGCATCCGCGTGGAGATGGACGGCGACAGCCCGCGGCCGGCCATGCAGCAGGCCAAGGACGAGCGCTACCAGCCGGCCGACGGCTATCTGCCGACGCTGGCCGTCATCGTCATCAACGGCACCAGCTACTCGCAGGACAAACAGCGCGGCACCGTGCGGGGCGTCGTGTTCCGCGACATCGACATCTGGGTGCCGCGCCTGCCGGCCTCATCGTTCCGTGGGGCCGATGCCGAGCACGGCGTGGACGACGTGACCTGCTCGGGCTGGCGGCTCAACGGGCAGCCGTTGGGCAGCCTGGAGGCGCTGGGCATCCGGTTGGGCGAGCATGTGCGTAGCGTGCGCTATAGCTCCGGCGCGCCCGAGTAGACGCGTACATAGTCGATGACCATAGCGCATGGCAGGCCGGCTTCGATCTGCCGCATGGTCGGGTCCTTCTTGTCCGGGCCCATGCCCCAGCCGTTGCCGGTCAGAGCGCAGTTGAGCAGGATGTACTCAGGCACGTTGGGCACGTGCTGGTCGTCGTCGACGTAGTACACCGGTTTGCTGTCGATGTAGAAGACCAGCCGGCCCGGCCCCCAGTACAGGCCGTAGGTGTGGAACTGCGACGTGGCCATGGGGTAGCGCAGCAGCCCCGGGCCGTAGCCGTTGTTGTCCAGCGCATAGCCGCCGTGGCTGTGGGGGGCCGGGTCCTTGTCGGTCACCGGGCCGTAGCTCCAGATGCAGCCCGAGTGTGACAGGAACAGGCCGTCGGCCGTCTTCCACCAGGGCTGGAACTCGAAGATATCGATCTCCGAGCCGAACCCGCCGGCGCGCTCGCCGGTGCCCACGCGGTCATCCAGCTTGGTGACCGCAGCGCCGCGATCGGGCAGCAGCCAGAAGGCCGGCCAGGTGCCCGCGCCGCTGCTCATCTTGACCCGCGCCTCGAAGTAGCCGTACTTCTGCGCGAACTTCTCATACGTGGTGATGGCACCCGAGGCGAAGGCCTGCTTCTGCCGCGTGTGGCCATACTGGTCGGTGTTCAGGCACTCGCGCTTTTCCACCCGGATGGTGCAGAGCCCGTCGCGCACGACCACGTTCTCCGGCACATAGCCCTGGAGCTCGTTGTTGATCACGTCGACGAACCGGTAGCCGGTACCCCACTTGGTGCCGTCCAGCCGGGTGCCGTCGAACTCGTCCGACCAGACCAGCTTCCAGTCGCCCGGCGGCAGCCCGTCCAGCGCAAAGGCCAGGCCCTCGATGTAGATCGGCTGCGCTCCGGCGGCCGTGCCTTGCACCCGGAAGGTGGCCGACTTGATGCCTCGTCCGCTGGGATCGGCCACGCCGACGAAGGTCCGCGAGCCGCCCGCGACCACGCCGGCCGGCATGGCGCGGTCGGTGCTCAGCGTGGTCCGCGCGTCCACGCGCCGCATCGTGCCGTCGGCCAGCGTATAGGTCACGGGCACCTCGCGGCCCCGGGCCAGTGTGAACTCGGCCGGCGAACGATAGACGACGCCGAACGAGGCCACCGGCCGCTCGAACGTGAAGGTCTGCTCAGCCGAGCCGCCGGCCGCCTGGCCGATGTCGCCCAGGCCACTGAGCACCGCGGTCGGGGCACCGTCCTCATTGGGCAGCAGGAGCCTGGCCAGCCGCGGCTTCTGCCGGGCGGCGGCCGCGCTGACGGTGATCTTCTGGCCCACGGCGCCCTGGCCGCGGGTGTCGAAGGCGAACTGGAAGCTGGCGCCGCCCAGGTCGGCCGCGGCCCGGGGCCAGGTGCCGAAGTCGTAGACGAAGCGGTGCGTGCCGGCGACGGCGCGGAAGTCATCGAGCGTCGTGATGCCGGGCAGGGCCTGCGCCGGCGCCTTGGTGATGCCCTCGGAGCGCGCGAAGTCGTGGCTGCCGCGCAGGTTGGCCACCGGCGCCACCGCCGGCCGAGGCATGGTGACGAAGGCCAGGTCGTCGAGCGTCAGGTACTGGTCGCCCTTGCTCGTGCCCTTGGCGGAGATGCGGATATCCGTGATGCCGCGCCCGGACCGGTCGACGATGCCCACGAAGGTCGGCGTGTTGGCCGCCAGTTGGCCCGAGGCGGCGCCGCGCTGACCGAGGTTGACGATGGTGCCGTCGGTCAGCGTGTAGGAGACGGCGTAGCCGTTCTCGGCCGCGCCGGCCCAGTAGAAGCGCCGCAACACGAAGGCCTCGGGCGAGCGGTAGACGAGGCCGAAGGCCGCCACCGGCCGCTCGAAGCGGAAGCTGTGCGTCTGCATCGAGCCCCAGCCGATGTTGCCCAGCCCGGCCAGCACATGGCCCGCGCCGGCGGCGTCCGGCGAGCGCGTCAAGACGTGGTTCTCGGGCCATGGGCCGTTGGCGGCCAGGGATACGGTCTGGTCGGTCAGCCCGGCCTCGGCCAGGTGGAAGCGGAAGTCGACATTGGACAAGCCCAGCTTGTCGGGTGCCGCCGGCCAGGCCTCGAAGTCGAAGACGAAGCGGTTGGCGCTGGCCAACTCGCGGAACTGCGCCGCGCTGCACAGGCCAGGCAGCGCCTCCGCGGCATCAGCCGGCAGCGGCGCGGCGAAGTCGTGGCTGGCGGACAAGTCGGCGCGCAGCGTGGCGCGCACGGGCTCGGCGGCGCCGGCCCAGGTGGCGTTCAGCGCGACCAGCAAAGCAAGGACCTGACGGATCATGTCAATCACTCCTCAGCGCTGTTGGGCCTGGATGAACACCACGCCCCGACCGGGCATAGACAGCGGCAGCCCGACCTGCAGATCGACCTGCGTCGCCGGCCCGGTGGGCAGGGGGAAGCCGTCGGCGTCGACCGGCCGGTCACCCTCGAAGTAGCGCCATTGCGTTACGGCGGACGGGCCCACGCCGGGCACGCGGACGGTGACGCGGCGCACCTCGTCGCTGTTGTTGACGACCATGATCGCGGTCATGTCGCCGTGGACGCCCGCCAAGGTGCGCAGACCGGGCAGGTCGGGCTGCGCGGCGGCCACGATGGCGCTGCCGCCTGGGAAGAGCCGGCACAGCAGCGACCACGGCGTGAACCACGGGCGGATGGCCTCATCCTCGGGGTGGCCCATGGCGCTGCCTTGGGTGTTCCAGAAACCCCACACTTTGAGCGTGGTGTCGGTGGGCGGCACGGCATGGCCGTTGGCCGAGTGCAGCGCATCGTCCAGGTCCCAGGCGATGCCGCCGTGCCAGCCGGCGCGCCCGATCTGCGCGGCGATGTCGGCCATGAACACGCCGTAGGGGAAGGTCTTCACGCGCGGCTGCTGGTCGCCGTTGGTCTTGCCCTCCACCAAGCCCACCTCGCCCATGAAGAACGGCTTGCTCGCGGCGGCCGGGTCATTGGCCAGCACGACCCGGTGCTGGTCGGCCAGCAACGCCTCGATGCGGCCGTCAAGCACTTCCCGGTCGCCCGCGTACCAGTGCATCTCCCAGCCGCCGAACTGCTCGGCCATGGTGGCCGAGGCGCGGTCAATCCAGTCCCAGCCCCAGGCGTTGTCCGGACCGACGATAGCCAGATCGCGCAGTCCACGGGCGTCGAGTTCACGCCGCAACTGCCGGATGCCTGTCTCCCAGGCCGGTCGATTGACCTTGCCGCCAGGCCACATCCAGTCGCCGTTGGGCTCGTTCATCAGGTTGTAGTAGCGCACCACCGAGTAGCCGCGCACCTCCCGCAGCCAGCGGCAGCAATCGGCGGCGAGCCGGGCCCACAGCGGATGGTCGGGTGTGCCGATGGTCTGCTCGCCCACCCGGCCCGGCGGCGCCCATTCACCCAGCATGACTCTGATGCC
Organism: Armatimonadota bacterium; assembly: GCA_016235455.1. Lineage (GTDB taxonomy): Bacteria > Armatimonadota > UBA10988 > UBA10988 > UBA10988 > UBA10988. The sequence continues at coordinate 45,401 of JACRKZ010000055.1, forward strand.
CTTGGCCTGAGCGTAGTCGAGAATGGCCAGCAACCACTTGAGGCGGGCGCGGATGGCGGTCTCGTCGCGGGTCCAGATGTAGTCTGGCTGGCCATCGGCGCCAACGCCCAGACAGTAGGACCGCGCGCCAAACATGACCCGCACGATGGCCGGCCGCATGAACTCCATGCGCCGTAGCGTCAACGCCCAGGCGTCGTCGCTGGGCGGGTACTCGTAGGGATCCCACTGCACGCCGTAGCCCAGCATCGACGGCACCACGGTGCGAGCGCGGTCGATGTCGATGACCAGCGGCTCGCCGGCGGCGAGGCCGGCGGCGCAAGCCAGGTACAGAACGGTGTGCATGGCGGGCGGCTCCGGCCCGCAGGATAGCCGGCCGAGCCGCCGGCTGGCAAGGGCCGGAGCGCCCGAGAGTGCGTTACGCAGTTGTCAGGCAGACGCTTGACAGGGGTCAGTCGGGGCGGTCACACTGCCTTACATCCGCAATGGTAGGGGCCGGCGTCTGCGCCCCACCGCTCGCGGTGACCACCGCTTCGAGGAGTGCTCGATGGCCAGCCCCATCGTCTCTGGTGCCGAACTGCCCGTAGGCGAAGATCGCTATCGCGTCATCGTCGAGACGACGCACGAAGGCATCTGGCTGGTGGACGGCGCGTGGCGCACGAGCTTTGTCAACGCGGCCATGGCGGCCATGCTTGGCTACGAGCCAGCGGAGATGATCGGGCACCTGCCCACGGACTACGTCGACGACGATGTGCGCGACGAGTTGCGCGCGCTGGCCGCGCGCCGCGAGCAAGGCGTCACCGAGACCCACGAGTTCCGCTTCCGCCGCCGCGACGGGCGGCCGCTCTGGACGCTGGTCTGCACCTCGCCCATCAGCGCCGCCGACGGCAGCTTCGCCGGCGCGCTGGCCATGGTCACCGACATCACCGAACGCCAGAAGGCCGAGACCCAGCGCCGCTTGCTGCAGCATTCGCTCGACCACGCCGCGCATTCGGTGGTGTGGATGCGGCCCGATGGCAGCTACGCCTACGTCAACGAGGCCGCGGCAAGTCTGCTGGACTACACGCGCGAGGAGTTGCTGAGCCTGCGGGTGTACGACGTCAACCCGATCATGACGCCGGAGCGATTCGCCGCCCTGTGGGAGCGGCTCCGGGCCGAGCGCGCGCTGACTTACGACGTGGACCTGGTGCGCCGCGATGGCACGCCGGTGCCGCTGGAGGCCACGCTCAGCTACCTGGCCTTCGAGGGCGAGGAGTACGCCCTCGGCTTCTCGGTGGAGATCGGCGAGCGCCGGCGCAACGAAGCCGTGATGGCCGCGCGCCTGCGCCTGCTGGCCTTGGCCGAGACGCACTGCCTGGCCGATCTGTTGCGCGCCACGCTGGACGAGGCCGAGGCCCTGACGGGCAGCCAGATCGGCTTCTATCACTTCGTCGACGACGACCAGCTCCAACTCAGCCTGCAGCAGTGGTCGACCAACACGGTGGCGCACATGTGCACGGCGGAGGGCGCCGGCAGCCACTATCCCGTCAGCGAGGCCGGCGTGTGGGCCGACTGCCTGCGGGAGCGGCAACCGGTCATCCACAACGACTATGCCGCGCTGGAGCACCGACGCGGCCTGCCCGACGGTCACGCGGCCGTGGTGCGCGAGTTGGTCGTACCGGTGCTACGCGGCGAGCGCGTCGCGGCCATTCTGGGCGTCGGCAACAAGCCGACCGACTACACGCAGACCGACGTGCTGGCCGTGAGCGCACTGGCCGATCTGGCCTGGACCATCGCCGAGCACAAGCGCGCCGAGGAGGCGTTGGCGGCCAGCGCGGCACTCCTGGACGCCACGCAGAGCATCAGCCTGGTGGGCGGCTGGGAATGGGACATCGCTGCGCAGCGCATGCTCTGGACAGATGAGACCTACCGCCTGCACGGCCTGACACCGGGTTGGCCGGCGGTCGGCTCGACCGAGCACGTTGAGGTGAGCGCCGCCTGCTACCCCGGCGCGGCGCGCGAAGCCGTGCTGCAGGCATTCCAGCGTTGCGCCGAGCACGGCGAACCCTACGACCTCGAGCTACCGTTCGTCAACACCACCGGGCGCGCCATGTGGGTGCGCACCACTGGCCAGCCAGTGTGGGCTGACGGGCGGGTCGTCAAGCTGGTCGGCAATCTGGTCGACATCACCGCGCAGAAGGCGGCAGAAGCCGAGCTGCAGCTCAAGTCCAACGTGCTGGACCAGATCCAGGACCATGTGCTGGTGACCGACCTGACCGGCCGCATCACCTACGCCAACGACACTCAGTGCCAGTCCCTCGGCAGGGATCGCTCCCAGCTCATCGGTCACCCCGTGCATGTGCTCGGCGAAGATCCGGAGCAGGGCGCAACGCAGGATCACATCATTGCCGAGACACTGGCCCACGGCGCCTGGCGGGGCGAGGTGGTGAACCGTGCCGCCGACGGCGCCGAGCACATTGTCTACTGCCGCACCCAGGTTGTTCGGGATTCCGACGGCGAGGTCGTGGCTTTGAGCGGTGTCGGCACCGACATCACCGAGCGCAAGCGCATCGAGGACGCCTTGCGCGCCAGCGAGGCTTTCGGCCGCGACGTGCTCGACTCGCTGACAGCGCACATCGCGGTGCTCGATGGCGATGGCACCGTGGTGGCGGTGAACGACGCCTGGCGCCGGTTCGCCGAAGCGAACGGCTGCCGCGCCAAGAACGTGGCGATCGGCGCCAACTACCTGGCCGTCTGCCGGCGCGCGGCCGACGCCCATTCGGACCGGGCGCAGGAGGCGCTCGACGCGCTGCAGGCGGTGTTGTCCGGGCAGGCGCCTTCGGCGTCAGTCGAGTACTCGTGCCATTCGCCTCAGGAGCAGCGCTGGTTCTGCATGCACATCTGGCCGCTGAGCGGCGCTCGCGCGGGTGTGGTGGTGGCCCACGAGAACATCACGCAACAGCGCCTGGCAGGCCAGGCACTGGCCCATAGCGAGGCACTGCACCGAGACCTGCTGGCCGGTTTGCCCGACCTTGTGATCCGCTTCGATCGCGACGGCCGCCACCTGTTCGCCTCGCCCAACATCGCCGAGGTGTTCGGGCAGCCCGCCGAGTGGTTCCTGGGCCACACGCACAGCGACCTGCGGATGGACCCGGCACTCAGCGATTTCTGGGCCCGGTCGCTGGCCGAGGTCGTGGCCACCGGGCAACCCAGCGAAGCTGAACTGAGCATGGCCACGCCGCATGGTCCGGCCGTCCACAATCTGCGGCTCGTTCCCGAACGCGATGCCGACGGCGAGGTGGAGTCGGTGCTGGCCATCTGTCGCGACATCACCGAGCATCGCCGTATCGAGGAGAACTACCGCACACTGTTCCGCGAGATGCTCGACGGGTTCGCGCTCCATGAGATCGTCTGTGACGAGCAGGGGCGGCCCTGTGACTACCGCTTCATCACCGTCAACCCGGCCTTCGAGCGGCTCACCGGCCTGCACGCCGAGCAGTTGGTCGGCCGTACTGTGCTGGAGGTGATGCCGGGCACCGAGCAGCACTGGATCGACACCTACGGCCGCGTGGCACTGACCGGTGAGCCGGCGTTCTTCGAGAACTACTCGGCCGAGCTCGCCAAGCACTTCGAAGTGACGGCCTACCGGCCCGCGCCGGGCCAGTTCGCCTGCATCTTCGTCGATGTCACCGAGCGCCGCCGTGCCGAGGATGCCCTGCGCGAGAGCCAGGCCATGCTCAACCTGGTGCTCGACACCGTGCCGCAGTCGGTCTTCTGGAAGGACCCCGTCGGACGCTATCTGGGCTGCAACCAGGTCTTCGCCCGGGCCGCCGGATTCGCCTCGCCGGCCGAGGTGGTCGGCCGGACAGACGACGACATGCCCTGGCCGCCGCACGAGGCCGAGGCCTACCGAGCCGACGACCTGGAGGTGCTGCGCACCGGCCGCGCCAAGATGCACATCGTCGAGCCGCTGCAACAGGCTGACGGCGCCCGGCTCTGGATTGACACTTCCAAGGTGCCACTGCTCGATGATCAGGGCGTTCCGTTCGCGGTGCTGGGAGTCTATCAGGACATCACCGAGCGCAGGCAGGCCGAGGAGGCAGTGCGTCGGAGCACCATCGTCCTCGAACGGACCTTCGAGCAGTCGCCCGTGGCGATGGTGCTGGTCAGCCTGCCCGACGCCGTGCTGCGTATCATCAACCCGGCTTGCCTCCGCCTCCTGGGCGTCGAAGACGAGCCCTCCGCAGTCGGGACCCGCCTCCTGGACATACAGCCCTCCTGGCGCGACTTCACCGCCGACGGCCATGAGCAGCGCTTGGACCAACTACCGCTGGCGCGGAGTCTGCGTGGCGAGACGACCACTGGCGAGGAGCGGTACATCATCCGCAAGGACGGCAGCATCGCCCACGAGCTGGTCAGTGCGACGCCGATTCTCGACGCCAACGGCGAGCCCATCGCGGCGCTGCTGATCATGATGGACATCACCGCGCAGAAGCAGGCCGATGCCGCGCTGCGTGTCAGCGAGGCCCGCTTCCGCGACCTGCTGCAGCACGTGCCTTCGGTGGCCGTCCAGGGCTATGCGCCGGACGGCACCACGCAGTACTGGAACAAGGCCTCCGAGGCGCTGTATGGCTACACCGCCGAGGAGGCCATTGGCGCCAACCTGCTCGACCTGATCATCCCACCCGAGATGCGCGACGATGTGCGCGGCGCCATCGATTACATGGCCGAGACAGGCGAGGCCATCCCCTCGGCCGAGCTGACGCTGATGCGCCGTGATGGATCACGGGTGGCGGTCTACTCGAGCCATGTCATCGTGCGCGTGCCGGGCCGCGAGCAGGAGCTGTTCTGTATCGATGTCGACCTGACCGAACGCAACCGCGCCGAGGAGGCGCGCGCCACGCTCGAGGCCCAGCTCGGGCAGGCGCAGAAGATGGAGTCGGTGGGCCGGCTGGCCGGCGGCGTCGCCCACGACTTCAACAACATGCTCGGCGTGATCCTTGGCCACACCGAGATGGCGCTGGACCAGGTGCCCGAGGGCGAATTGCTGCACGAGGACCTGGAGGAGGTCCAGAAAGCGGCGCAACGCTCGGCCGATCTGGCCCGGCAGCTTCTGGCCTTCGCGCGCAAGCAGACCATTGCGCCCACAGTGCTCGACCTCAACGAGACCGTGGGTGGCCTGCACAACATGCTGCAGCGCATGGTGGGCGAGAACCTGTGCCTCACCTGGCAGCCAGCGGCGGCCTTGTGGCCGGTGAAGATGGATGCCTCGCAGCTCAACCAGATGCTCACCAATCTGTGCGTCAACGCCCGCGACGCCGTGAACGATGTGGGTGAGATCACCATCGAGACGGCCAATGAGGTGGTCGGCGAGGCCGACGGGCCCGTGCCCCCGGGCGAGTGGGTCAAGCTGACCGTGCGCGATGACGGCTGCGGCATGGACGCCGAGACGCTGAGCCACATCTTCGAGCCGTTCTTCACCACCAAGGCGGTGGGCGTGGGCAGCGGCCTGGGTCTGGCAACCGTCTACGGCGCGGTGCGGCAGAATGGCGGCCACATCACCGTGACCAGCCAGCCCGGCCGTGGCACCATCTTCGCCATCTACCTGCCGCGCCACCGGGGGCCGGCCGAGCTGGTCGAGGCCGATCCCGACGCTGAGCCGACGCCCAGCGGCCAGGAGACCATCCTGCTGGTCGAGGACGAGCCGGCCATCCTGCGCATGACCGCGCGCATCCTGCGCGGCAAGGGCTATACCGTGCTGCCCGCGGCCACCCCGGGCGAGGCCATGGCGCTGGCGCGTTCGCACCCAGGCCGGCTGCACCTGCTGCTCACCGACGTGGTCATGCCCGAGATGAACGGCCGCGAACTCGCACGCCAGGTGCAGCTGCTCCATCCCGGCGTACGGCGCGTGTTCATGTCGGGCTATACCGCCGACACCATCGCTCACCACGGCGTGCTGGAGGAAGGCGTGCACTTCATCCAGAAGCCGTTCGCCGCCAAGACGCTGCTGACCAAGGTGGCCGAGGCCTTGGCGGCGGAATAGCCGGACCCGCCAGCCGGCTCAGTTCGGGTTGGCGCCGACGGTGAACTGCCACATGTAGCCCGCGGAGTTGCGCTTGGCCAGATCCTGCAGCCGCGTCACCTTGGCGTGGCCGTCGCAGTAGACAGCGATGGCCGTGTCGTTCGACCCGTGCCGGCCGAACACCTTGCCCTCCACGCGCGGGCCCCAGCCACCGTAGTTGCCGATGGTGGGCGGCACGGCGACCATATCCAGCGTGTCGGTGGCCTGGTTGGGCCAAGCCGCCTGGAAGCTGCAATTGGTGTCTATCACCCAGATGGTCTGTGCCGGAGCCGTCAACGCCGACATGGCCATCGGGCCACCGTCGTTGACGGCGATGGCCGGTCCTTTGTTGGACGAGTTGCCGTCCGCCCAGTAGGCGTTGTTGATGCCGTAGCTGCCCCAGTACCGATCATCGGCCGCGGCCAACTGGCTGGCCGGGACATACAGGCCGCTGCAGCCGTTGACCCCGCTGTCGTCGGGACAATGGAAGACCTGGGCGCTCTTCACATACGGTTGGATCTCGTCCATCCACTTGTAGCTGCCGACGGCCATGCTCGATCCGCCAGGGCTGCCGACCCAGATGAGCACCATCTTCTCGTCATAGTCCTGGGCGTACTGAAGCAGTCCCAGGCCGATCTGCTTGAGGTTGCTCGAACAACTGGACATGCGCGCCTTCTCGCGCGCCTTGGCAAAGACGGGGAACAAGATGGCCGCCAGAATGGCGATGATCGCAATGACGACCAACAGTTCGATGAGGGTGAATCCAGGGGTACGACGAAGCCTACGCGTGCGCATACTGCTCCTCCGTTGGGCATGATGCCCCGGACCAGTATGCCACGCCGCCGCAGCGCAGCGCTAGTCGCCAGCGCCTGCTTTCCTGCCTGTTGCCTCTGCCTGCAGGGAGGAGTCTAGCCCGTCAGACCCGCGCGGATCTCCTCCAGCAGCGCCTTGGCCGCGAGGATGTCGGCGGTCTGCTTGGGTCCGCTGATCTCGCGCTCGATGGTCAACGGACCACGGTAGCCACGCTCATAGAGCGCGGGAATCAGCTCGCGGATGCGCACGTCGCCCTCACCCAGCGCCACTTCGTGGCCCAGGCCCTGGCCCGGCTCGGGCGGGAACCCATCCTTGCAGTGCGTGTTGAAGACGAACGGGGCGATCTGGTCGACCACGTTCATCGGCCGGTCCTTGCCGTACAACAGCAGGTTGGCCGGATCGAGATTGATGCCCACATGCGGATGCCGGTCGATGTCGTTGATGGCGCGCACCAGTGTGGCGGCGGTCTCCTGGCCGGTCTCGAAGGCGAAGGTCTGTCCGTTCTCCACAAAGTAGTCCACCAGCGCCCGCATGGTGTCGATGAACGGCTCGTAGGTCTCGTCGTTGGGGTCTTCGGGGATGAAGCCGACATGGCTGGTGACCGCGTTGATGCCCACCTCGCGCGCCCAGTTGCTGACGCGCACGGCGCGCACCGTGCGCTCGCCGCGGGTGCGCGTAGGCACCAGGCCGATGGTGCGCGGTCCGCCAAACAGGTCCCAGATGTGTCCGTGGAACATGATGAACACCGCCGTCACCTGGACACCGGTCTCGTCCATCGCCGCGCGCAGCTTGTCGCGCATGGCGGGCGCCTCGGGCCCGCTCAGGTAGTTGTCCGGCGGGCAGCCGAGTTGCGCGCTGGGGAAGCCGAGTTCGGCGATCTTGGCGAACTCGTGCAGCGGTTCAGCACCGACACCGGTCATCACACCGAGGGCCAGCGGTTCGAGCGTGGGCATGGGTGGTACTCCTGGCGGGCCTAGGGTAGCAGATTCGCGGCGCGACGGCTCATAGCGGTTCGGTGCCGGCGCTGAGAATGGCGACGTAGGCGGTGTAGGCAAAGACGCGGTTGCGGCGGCCGCCGGTGAGCTCACGGGCAATGCCCGCCTCCACCAGACGTTCAACCGCACGGCCCGCGGCCGGGAATGACACCTGGGCGCGGTTCGCGAGATCGGCCACGTTCGCCACCGGTCTCGCTCTCAACGCCGCGTAGACGCTCGGCAGGCTGGGCAGCGCCCGGCTCGCGGCGTTGACCACGTCCTCGTCACGGCGGAACACCGCCAACAGGCTGTGTGCGGTGTCCACCGCGCTGCCGGCTGTCTCCGTGACGCCATCCAAGAAGAAGTCCAGCCACGCTTCCCAGTCGCCGGCCCGCCTCACGCTGTCCAGAAGCTCGTAGTACCGCGGCCGGTGCTGCTTGAAGTAGAGGCTCAGGTAGAGCAGTGGCTGTGCCAACAATCCCTCGTTGGCCAACATGAGCGAGATGAGCAGCCGGCCCACACGGCCATTGCCGTCGAGGAAGGGATGGATGGTCTCGAACTGCACGTGGGCCAGAGCCGCTTTCACCAGGACTGGCAGCGCCTTCGTCTCGTCATGGATGAACCGCTCCAGGTCGGCCATGCACCTGGCGATCTCGCCAGGTGGAGGCGGCACGAACGCCGCATTGCCGGGCCGCGTGCCACCAATCCAGTTCTGGGAGCGCCTGAACTCGCCCGGCTGCTTGTCTGCGCCGCGGCCACGCGCCAGCAGTCTGGCATGGACCTCGCACAGCAGCCGTCTCGACAGGGGGAAGCCCTCGCCCATGCGCGTCAGGCCATGGGACAAGGCGTCGACGTAGTTGGACACCTCAACCACGTCGTCCAGCGGCACGCCGGGCGCCTCGTCGAGTTCGAACAGCAGCAAGTCGGAGAGAGACGACTGCGTGCCCTCGATCTGCGACGAAAGAACCGCCTCCCGTCGCACGTAGGCGTACAGAAACAGGCTGGGATCCGGCAACAGCCGCGCCAGTCCGTCGAGCCGTCCACACGCCAGTTGGGCCTGCTCCAGCAGACGCAGCCTGGGGCCTGACAGGTCGACCGGCGGCACCGGCGGCAGGACCGCCGGCACGAACGCCCCGACCTCCTCGCCCACCGTGCTCACGACCACGCGCCGTCCGCTTGCGCCCCGCTCCATACCGCCCTCTCCCATTCACGCTGACGTGAATAAGCGCCGATGTTATTATCGCACATGACCATCGACGTGAATAGCGGCGCCAACCACGTCACCGCACGAAGAAGAACGCCACGGCGATCAGCGCATAGAGCACGAGCAGGATCGAGCCTTCCAGCCAGTTGGACTCGCCATCCTGGGCGATGAACGCGGCGATGATGCCGGCCGCCAGCAGCGCCTCCACCTCGTAGTTGTCGAAGGTCAGGTGCAGCGGATGGCCCAGGAACACGCTGACCAGCACCAGCACCGGCGCCACGAACAGCGCCACCTGCAAGCTGCTGCCCAGGCTGATGGCCATGCTCAACTCCATCTTGTTCTTCAGCGCCATCTGCACCGCCACCGCATGCTCGGCCACATTGCCCACCAGCGGGATGATGATGATGCCGATGAAGTACTCGCTCCAGCCCAGCGACGCGGTGGTCGCCTCGACGCTGCCGACCAGGATCTCCGACAACCAGGCGATGCCCAGCGTGGCCAGCAGCAGGAGCGTCACGGAGAAGGACCGGCTCATGGTGGGATCGCCGTGGCCAGCCATCTCGGACGGGTCGGTACCAGTCTCGCGCGTGAAGTCGTAGACCAGATTGAGCACATAGATGAGCAGCAGCAACAGCGCCGCGCCGACCGACAGCGCCGACGCCGCCTGTCCGCCGCCATGCTGCTTGGCCACCTCGGCGATGAACAGCGACGGCACGGCCAGCCCGGCGATGGCCAGCAGGCACATCACCGAGTTGGTGCCGGCCACCGCGCGATCGAAGGTCTGCGTGCGCCAGCGCAGGCCACCGGCCAGCAGCGACATGCCCAGCACCAGCAGCAGATTGCCCAGAATCGAGCCGGTGATGGAGGCCAGCACCAGCTCGGTCAGGCCGGCCCGCAGCGCGAACAGCGTGATGATCAACTCGGCCGCGTTGCCCAGCGTGGCGTTGAGCAGGCCACCCGCGCGCGGACCCACATAGAGCGCCAACTCCTCCGTGGCCACGCCCATGATGCCGGCCAGCGGCACCACGCCCAGCGCCGACAGCGAGAACACCACGGCCGCCGGCCAATGCAGGAACTTGCCGGCCACCGCCAGCGGGAAGAGCACCAGCAAGAGGTCGAGCCGCTTGGTCTGATAGGATCCGATCTTCAAGAACTCACTCCTAGCGAGCCGCCGCGCGGTCCAGTGGCGGATGGGCCGCCAGATACTCGAGCGTGGCCACTACAACGGGTGTGACCACGGCGGGGTTGGGGTTGAACCCGCCGATGCGCCACAGCCAGCCGTAGCCGCCCAGTCGGTAGCCACCGATGAAGTCGTCGCCGCCGTCGCGGGCCGCGCTGACCAGGGCCACATGGCCCGGATCGGCGCTGCTGCGCGGCAGGCCGCGGTTGACCGGGCTCACCAGTGCCTGCACCCGGCCAGCCAGTGCGTCGCCCAGCCAGGCGCGGCCCGTGCTGGTCACGTTCAGCGGCTCGGCTGGGGCGTCCACCTCACCGCCACCCACGGGGATGCCCAGCCCGCCCAGGCCGTCCGGCCCGACCACCTGGCCGCCGCCGTTGTGGAACGAGTAGCCGCCGGTCTCCCACCACACGCCGCCGCGGCCGACGAACGCCTTGACACGGTCGATCTGCGCACGCGCCGCGCCGGGCTCGGCGGGCAGTTGCTCGCCGTAGGGGTTGATGATGGCCCAGACGTCGGCCGGCCCTTGCTCCAACACGCGCGCCACCTCGGTCGCGGAGCGCAGCACGCGGGGCGCGCCGAGCTTGGAGGCGGTCAGGGCCGCCACATACTGCGCGGGCTGTACCGTCGACCAGGACAGGCCCACGCCGGCGCCTAGATCGATGACCGCCACCGCCTTGCCCGGCCAGACCGCCGGCTTGGTCGCCACGGCGGTGAGGTCGGGCAGCTTGAGGGTCAGCCGCGCGCCATCACGCTGCGCGGCGACGGGCGTGCCGTCGACCCGCACGGCCACCGCACCGGCCGGCGCGGCGGGCAGGTCGATCCGCGCCGTCTCGCCGCCATGCGCCAGGACCCAGGCCTCGGCGTTGCGTGCCGTGCCGCTGCTGACGAAGCCGGGCTCGCCCTGCCGCAGCGCGGCACGCATGGTCGGGCTGGCCGCCGTGAAGCCATAGGATGCGAGGTTGACGCCGTCGACCGTGCGCGGTTTGGCGTCGAGGTTGACGACGAATGTG
>JACRKZ010000090.1 GCA_016235455.1 Armatimonadota bacterium
CACGATGACCTCGCCCTTGAGCGAGAACATGACCACGATGGTGAACAACAGCGCCACAAGCGTGATCGGGCTGATGGCGGGGATGAACCGACCCTCATACCAGTCACGGCCGCGCTTGGCCAGCAGCACCCGCCGCGTGGCCATGCCCGCCAGGAACGGGATGCCCAGGTAGATGAACACGCTCTTGGCGATCTCGGCCATGGTGATGCGCGACAGATCGACACTACCGAAGTCGATGCCTAGCAGCGGCGGCAGCACCTTGACGAAGAACCACGCGTAGACCGAGTAGAACAGCACCTGGAACACGGAGTTGAACGCCACCAGGCCCGCCGCGTACTCGGTATCGCCCTTGGCCAGGTCGTTCCAGACGATGACCATGGCGATGCACCGCGCCAGGCCGATCATGATCAGGCCGACGGCATACGGCTGCTTGTCGGGCAGCAACAGCACCGCCAACGCGAACATCAGCACCGGGCCGATGACCCAGTTCTGGATGAGCGAGAGGGCCAGGATCTTCTTGTCCCTGAAGACCTCGCCCAGCTCCTCGTACTTCACCTTAGCCAAGGGCGGGTACATCATCAGGATCAGGCCGATGGCGATGGGCACGCTGGTCGTCCCCACCGACGTCGCCGCGTTGAGCCCATGCACCAGCCCCGGAGCCAACCAGCCCAGCGCGACGCCCACGACCATCGCCGCAAAGATCCAAACCGTCAGAAAGCGATCGAGGAACCCCAGCCGATGCGGACACTCCGCCATTACGCCACCTCCTCGCGAGCGTGCGCCGCATCCCAACTGAGTGGCACCTCGCCCTTGGCACAACACGCGTACAGCGACGACGCGCAGCCCTCGGCGCACCCCGCCAGATGACCGCCGAGCCAGCCCGTCAGTTCGTCGAGCGCCTGCCGCTCGAGCGCATAGAACACCCACTTGCCGATCTTCTGGCTGCGAATGAGCCCCGCGGATCGCAGCACGCGCAGGTGCGTCGAGATGTTGCCCTGGGTGGTGCCGGTCTCAGCCAGGATCTCGCACACACACGTCTCGCCATGTGCCGCCAGCAGACCGACGATGCGCAGTCGCAGCGGGTCGGCCAAGGCCCTAAGCTGTTCGGCTCGTCGTGCCAGTGCTTCCATACGGTTTAGCATATCAATCTACGTTGATGTGTCAATGGATGATCCGCCGCGGTGGCGGGTCGCACGGCGCTGCTGGCACACCGACTGGCGTGTCGGACTCGTCCGACGCATCGGACACCAGGCGCCAGACGGCAGGACCGGGCCAGCCGCCGCCGAAGGACTCGCCCGGAGCCACCGATGCCAGCCCCCAACATCCTGCTCTTCTTCACCGACCAGCAGCGCTACGACACCATCCGCGCGCTGGGCAACCCGGTCATCCGCACGCCGGTGCTCGATGACCTGACCTCGCGCGGCACGGCCTTCACGCGGGCTTACACGCCGTCGCCGGTGTGCGTCTCGGCGCGCTGCGCGCTGGTCACGGGCACCGAGCCGCACGTCAACGGCTGCACCGACAACATGCCCATGGACATGAGCCGCACCAGCCTTATGCAGTTGCTCACCGCAGCCGGCTACGACTGCCACGGCGTGGGCAAGATGCACTTCGAGCCCGATTCGCGCGGGCTGTGGGGCTTTGGCAGCCGCGTCTACTCCGAGGAATGCAACGCCGACGACGACTTCCGCGCCTACCTCGACGCGCATGGCTATGACCATGTGCGCGACCCGCACGGCGTGCGCAGCGAGTACTACTACCTGCCCCAGCCCTCGCAACTGCCCGCGCGGCACCATGGCACCAGCTTCTGCGTGGACAGGTCCATCGAGTGGCTGCGCCAGCGCCAACGGCGCCGGCCGTTCTTCCTGTTCACCAGCATCATCAAGCCGCATCCGCCGTTCGAGGCGCCCACCCCGTGGAACAAGCTGTACCGCGCCTCGGAGATGCCGCTGCCCAAGGTGCCGGCGCATCCCGAGGAACTGCTGACCTACTGGAATCACTACCAGAACCGCTACAAGTGGCGCGACCAGGGCTGTGACGAGAACCTGCTGCGCACGATGAAGGCCGCCTACTACGCGTGTGTCTCGTTCATCGACTACAACCTGGGCCGGCTGCTGGAAGAGCTGGACAGCACGCGGCAACTGGAGAACACGCTGATTCTGTTCACCTCCGACCACGGCGAGTTGCTGGGCGACTACGGCAGCGTCGGCAAGCGCTGCATGTTGGATTCCGCGGCGCGCATCCCGCTGCTGGCGGTCTGGCCCGACCGCTTTGGCGCCGGCCAGCGGTGCGCCGAGCCGGCCAGCCTGATCGACATCCTGCCCACCTGCCTGAGCGCCGCCGGGCTGGAGCCGAGTGCCGAGCACGCCGGCGTAGATCTCCGACGCCTCGCCGCCGGCAAGGTCGAGCGCGATGCCGTCTACAGCCAGATCCAGTCGGCCGACCAGGCGCTCTATCTGCGCGCCACCAGGGATTCCAAGTACATCTGGTCGGCGCCCGACCAGCGCGAATACCTGCTCGACTCGGCCCATGATCCCGACGAGACGAGCAATCGCGCGGGCAACCCGCGCTTTGGCGCGCTACTGGCCCAGGAACGCGCGGCGACGCTGGCCCACTTCGCGGGCACGCCGGGCGTGGAGGAGGGACGGTGGCGGTCCTATCCGACGCGGCATCTGTCGCCCCAGCGCGACGCGCACCTGCTCTACCAGGATCCGCCGTCGAGCACGGTGCTGCCCGATCCGCGGTATGGGCCGTGACAGAACGATCCACAGATGACGCAGATGGACAGATCGGCCATATGTGCAATCTGCGTCATCTGTGGATCATCAGCGGTTCAAAGAGGCGCGGCAGCCTCGCCCAGCATGTCCAGCACCAAGCGCGTTGTGCGTTCGGTGGCGCCGCCGCCACCGAGGCTGGCGCTGGCCTCGGCCAGGCCTTCGAGCATCGCCGCGCGCTCGGGCGTGTCGTTCAGCAACGGCGTCACGGTCTCGGCCAGCGTCGGGCCATTGACCTTGAGCTGAGCGCACTGCGGCACGACCATGCGGCTCAGCAGCACGTTGGGCATGGCCCAGAACTCGGGTCGGGGCCAGTAGTAGCACCACGCCACGCAGTACGACAGCAGGCCCACGCGGTAGGCACACACGAACGGCAGACCCAGCAGCGTGGCTTCGAGCGCCACGGTGCCGGACTTGACGATGCCGGCGGTGGCCATGGCCATGGCGTCACGACTGCCTGACACAACCTCCACCGGCACACCGGCGCGTGCCACCAGTTCGTCGAACAGCCGCCGCGGCGCGCTCGGCGCCAGGCTGACCACCACGCGCAGGTCGGGCCACCGGCGCCGCAGCACGGCCGCCGCCTCCAGCATCGGCGCCAGAATGTGCCGTATCTCCTGCCGCCGACTACCCGGCAGCAGTGCCAGCACCGGCGGATCGAGGCTCATGCCCTGCCGCGCCTCGACCAGCGGCGCCAGCTCGTCGACCAGCGGATGCCCGACCAGCGTCGCGGGGAAGCCCAGCTCGGCGAACGCCGGCAGCGCATGGGGGAAGACCGTGGCCACGGCCGAATAGGCCTCGGCCACGCCCCGCGCGCGCTTGAGCGAACGGCTCCACGAACCGGGCGGGAAGTAGCCCAGCACGGGCACGCCCTGCGCCTTGAGCCGCCGCCCAAGCTTCAGGTTGAAGGCCCCGCAGTCGACCAGAATGGCCAGGTCGGGCCGATCCCGCCGCGCCCGCGCCCTGAGCCGCGCGCGCATGACCAGCGCCCTGGGCACGCTGGGCAGCACATCCCACAGCCCGATGGCACTGAGGCTGACCAGGTCGTCGGTGACCTCGACCCCCGCCTCGGCCATCTCCGGCCCGCCGGGGCCATAAAACGTGAGATCCGGCCGCGCCGCGCGCAACGCCGTGACCAGCCGAGCGGCCTGATGGTCGCCCGATGGGTCGCCCGCCGAGATGAGGATACGCGCCACGCGTTGTCTCCGAGTGGGCAGGTTAGCAGACACGGGCAGCGCGGCAACCCTCATTCGTTGCGACGGCTTCAGCCGGGCCGATCCCGCCATCACGCCAGAGCAGTGATGGGGCGCCGGCTGAAGCCGATACAACGAGCAGGAGCCGCGGCCCTCAGAACTTCGCCGCCTCCGGCCAAGACGGCATGCCGTTGGTCACGCTGACCACCACCAGCGGCTGCTGCATCTGCTGGGCCAGACCGGCCAGCAGGTCGACCGAGCCCGACCGGCCGCCCAGGAAGCGCAGCAGGAAGACGTTGCGGCCCTGATCGCTGTGCTGGCCGCGGGCGCTTTGGCCGGGGTGCGGCTCGTGGTGGGCCAGCACCGGGCTGCGCAGCAGCGTGAAGCTCGCCGCGCTGGGCGTGGCGCTGAGCGCGTAGACGTTCGGGCAGACCACGCCGTAGGTCAGGCCGCCGGTCGTGGTCAGTTGCGCGAAGTCTTGGATGGGCCGTTCGGCGCCGTCGAGTTCGCGGGCCAGATGGCCGCCGGGAATGCCGTCGCAGCGCGTGGCGAACGGCTCGGGCGGCGTGAGCATCAGCTTGAGCAGGCGATGCTGCTCGCGCCAGTCGACGATCAGCTCCAGCTCGGCATAGGGCTGGCCGGCGTAGACCCGCCACTCGGCGACCAGCGGGCTCTGGCCGATGTGGCCGGGGATCTGCACCGTCGCGCGCAGGGGGCCGTCCTCGAGCAGGCGGGGCGCGCCCCATTGCGCGGTTTCCAGCGGCACCGAGGCGTAGCGGTCGATGCCGTGCGACCAGGTGTCGGTGGGGTCGTTGAGCAGCGCCAACTGCGGCGCGGGCAGCTTCACGCCGCCCGGCCAGCCCAGGCCCGGCGCGGTGCGGTAACTGACCACCGGCCCGTCCTGGGCGGCGACGGCGCTCTCGCTGGCCCAGACACCGGCCGCCGGCGTCGTCGTGCTCTCGGCGGCGTCGGTGTGCAGCTCCAGCGTCTGCCAGGCGCCGCTGGCCAGCTTGACCGGCGCCAGCACGGCCTGCATCCCGGAGGCCCAGACCACGGCCTCGGAGTCCACGAGCTGGTGCGGCACCACGGCGCCGGCCTCGTCGGCGAAGCGCCATTCGCGCTTCCAGCCGCCCTCGGTCCACACTTCGTGGCGCAGGAACCCGTCGAACGTGGCCTCGCCGGGGTTCCAGACGATCAGCCGCTGCCGCGGGCAGGGCGGCGCGTCGGCACAGTGCTGACGTGCCGCCAGGTTGAGTTCGGTGTCGGCCCACGCCGCCACGCCACCAAGCTGGTCGAGCACGACCCCATAGGCCGAGGGCAGGCAGGTACCGCCGAGCGTGTCGTGGAACTGGTGCAGGCAGACCGTGCGCCAGGCCTCCTCCAGCCCCGGCTCGTTGGGCCGCACGAGGGCCAGCTGGCGCAGGCGATGGTCGGCGCGAGTCACGGCCGTTTTGACGCCGCGATGCACGGTGTAGCAGCCGATGGCGTGGTGCTGCAGGTCGCCCTCGACCAGCGGGCACGACGCCGCTTGCGGCCGCACGGCATCGAAGAAGGCCTGCACCGTGGAGAAGACCAGCCGCGCGCCGTCGAAGGCGTGCTCATGCTCGCGCAGCCAAGCGATCTGGGTCTCGGTCGGGCCGCCGCCATGGTCGCCCAGGCCGCAGAACAGCATGGTGTGCTCGATGCCCGGCGGCAGGTCCGTCAGCGAGGCGCGCACGTAGTCGGCAGAGACCTGCCGCCCGCTGGCGTAGCCGGCCAAGCGGTAGGTCAGCAGCTCCGGCCCACCGGGCTCGCCCTGCCATCGGAACAGGCGAGCGGGCAGCTCCTTCTCGTGGGCGCCGGGCCGCATCATGACGTAGCCATCCTGCCCGGCTTCGGTCATCAGCCGCGGCAGCGTGGCGGCGTGGCCAAACGAGTCGACGTTGTAGCCGATGGTGGGCGCGCTGCCGAAGGCGCGGCGGAAGTAGTCCTGGCCGCGGCGGATCTGCTGGCGAAAGCCTTCGCCGGTGGGCAGGTTGCAGTCGGGCTGCACCCACCAGCCGCCGACGATCTCCCACCGTCCGGCGGCGATATGGGCCTTGATGCGCTCGAACAGCGCGGGATCGATGCGCTCGATGAGCTGGTAGACCCAGGCCTCGCCGCGGCTGAAACGCACGTCGGGATGCGCGTCGAGGCGATCGCAGGCGCTGCGGCAGGTGGCCACGGCGGCGTCCATGCCGGCGGTCCACGGCCACAGCCAGATCGGGTCGAGGTGAGCGTTGAAGACGATGTGGACGGTGATCGGCATGTTCGGTCTCTCGGTGCGGCGTGGTTCGACAGGCACGGCGCCTGTCCTTCCGGAAGGTGCGAGCCGATGGGCGCCGAAGGCAACCCGCTGGGGACGGGCCGATGGCCGATCTGTGTGTCGCCTTCTGGAATGTGTACAACCTGTTTGTGCCGGGCGCGGTCGGGCGTGGGCCGGTGGATGACGAAGCCTACCAGGCCAAGCTCGCCGCCACGGCCAGGGTGATCGCTGGCCTGGCTCAAGGCGGGCCGCATGTCGCCGCCCTGGCCGAAGTCGGGTCGCCGCGCGCGGCGGACGACCTGCTCAGGGCGCTGCGCAGCGAGACAGGTAACGGCAGCCTGCAACAGCACCATGTGCCGTCCGTCGACGCCGGGCACAGCGGGCTGACGCTGGTCTGGGATCCACTGCGGGTCACCGTAGACACGATGGGCATCGAGGTCTTGGACGGTGTGACGCGGCCATTCGCGGCATGGGCGCCCTGCGAGCTGATCCTGGGTGGCGCCTTCAGCCTGGTGTGCAACCACTGGAAGAGCGACTACCGCAACGAGGGCGACTCGGCCATGCGACGACGGCTGGCCACGGCACAGGCAGTGCGTGCCAAGCTGGACGCCACCGCGCCGGACACCCCGGTGATCCTGGTGGGCGACTTCAACGCCGAGCCCGACCAGCCCGAGCTGTCGCCGCTCGGAGCCAGGCGCTTCCACTCACAGGCGCGCGAGGCCAGAGCAGGTGGCTCGGCGCATGTCGGCACCCTCTACAACACGGCCTGGCGCTTCATGGCCGAGCCCGACCCGTGGGATGTGGCCAGCGGGCGCGACTACCGGGCCAGCCGGCCGCGTGGCAGTTGGTTCGGGTCGTCGCCTCCTCGGCTGCTGGACCATGTGGTGGTGTCGAAAGGCGCCATGCACCCGCCGGTGGCCAGCCTGCTGGAGAGCCGGCTGAGATACTATACTGACCAGTATGCCCAGTCGGGCCACCTGACTGCCTTGCCCGAGTCCGACCACTTGCCGGTTGTGGCGTGGTTCCGGCTGGGGGCCTGAGTGAGGGAGCATGCCATGCCACACGATCTGGCGAGGACGATAGGCGAGAGCCTGGCGCAGGAGTCCAGTACGGCCTGGGCCAGCAAAGTGCTGGGCGATGCCGCGCGAGCCGTCGAGGCGACACTCGGCCACGGGACCAGAGTGGTCCTCGTCCCCGGTGTGATGACGGCCTACGGCCTGCAGTACCGCGTGCGCCTGGAGGCGCCGACGCTCAACAACTACGCCGACACGCTGTTCGTGGCGTACCTGGGCCTGGATGGCGCCTACCTGGACGCAACCGACGACCTGCAAGGCCCGTACACCGATCAGGAGCAGTTGGAGGCCGCGCTGACTGCGGTGTTCGCCGCTGACGGCGCGCTGAGCCAGCGACTGCGGCAGGTGCTCGACCTCCTCGGCCGCGCCGAGGCAGCCGCATGAACACCACCATGCCGCTGTGCGCCGCCCTACTCACCCTCTGCGCCGCCGCCGCCCCGGCTGCGCCGCCCGTGCCCCTACCCGACCTGCCCGGCCTCGAGCAGGACTCGGTCGTGCGCTCCGGGCTGACCAACTGCAGACGCGTCTTTGAGCGGACCAAGGTCGGCCGGGTGGCCTATCTGGGCGGCTCCATCACCGAGATGGGCGGCTGGAAAGAGCTGGTCGACGCTGACCTGACCCGACGCTTCCCCGACACCAGGTTCTCGTTCAACCACGCCGGCATCGGCTCGATCGACTCCACGGGCCATGCCTTCCGCTTCGGGACCGATGTGCTGGCCCGGGGCGTGCCCGACCTGCTGTTCGTCGAGGCGGCGGTGAATGACCTGCACAACATGCGCAGCCACACCGAACGCATCCGCGGCATGGAAGGCATCGTGCGCCAGGCGCTGGCGGCCAACCCGCGCATGGACATCGTGCTGATGCATTTCGCCGAGCCGCGCCACACAGCCGACTACGCCGCCGGCCGCGCGCCCGAGATCATCGTCGACCACGAGCAGGTCGCCGCGCACTACCGGGTGACCAGCCTCAATCTGGCCCACGAGGTGCAGCGCCGCATGGCCGCGGGGCAGTTCACCTGGGCTGCCGACTTCCGCGATCTGCACCCGTCGCCCTTCGGCCATGCGCTGTATGCCGCCACCATTGCGCGGCTGTTCGACCGCGTGTGGACAGGCGCGGCCGTCGAGCCGCCCGCGCTGGCGCTGCTGCCCGCGCGGCTCGACCCGTTCAGCTATGACCAGGGCTGCTTCGTGCCGATTGAGCGCGCTGAACGACAGGGCATGGTCATCGACCCGGCCTGGAAGCCCGAGCGCGGCGGCACGCGCGGCGGGTTCGTCGGCGTGCCCATGCTCGTGGGCGACAAAAGCGGCGATGGCTTCCGACTGCGCTTCGTCGGTCGCGGCGTGGGCCTGTTCATCGCCGCGGGGCACGATACCGGCATCGTCGAGTTCCGCCTGGACGGCGGTGCCTGGACCGAGCGCGACACCTTCACGCCGTGGAGCGACGGGCTGCACCTGCCCTGGGCGCTGCCGCTGGCCACCGAACTGACGGACGGGCCGCACACGCTGGAACTGCGGCTGACCGACCGGCATCATCCCAAGGGCACGGGCACCGCCCTGCACATCCGCAATCTGCTGGTGAACGGACACGTCGAGTAGGAGTCCCCATCATGACCTCGCGTTGGTTGTTCCTGGTGATCGCCATGTTTGGCTCGCTGAGCGCCGAACCCCTGTGGACCGTCGGCCGGCCCGACCGGTCCACCGCTGAGTTCGCCCTGACGCCTGGCCGCTACGCCGACTGGCGGGGGGACGCGCTGATGGAGCCCGGCGCGGGTGATCCCGCGCGCGACTGGCCATGCTTGCAGCCAGGACCCGGCGATGCCTGGGCTGGCAGCCGGCCGCATACCTACGCGTTGGTCTTTGGGCTCAAGTCAGCCGGCGCCGACGTCGGCGGCCGCCTGACCATCGACCTGCTCGACGCCCAGAAGCCGTACGGCAGCCGCCTGCGCATCGCCGTGAACGGCCACGCGACCGAGCGCGACATCCCCGCGGGTGGTGGCGACCAGGTGCTCTCGGGCGACCTGAGCGCGGTGCGGCCTACCCAGCTTGCCCTCGATCTGCCCGCCGGCTGGCTGCGCGCGGGCACCAACCAGGTCGAGATCACCACGCTGTCCGGCTGCTGGGTGCTCTACGACGCGCTCAGGCTCGAGGCCGCCGGCTGGACCCGCCAGCCGGTGCCGACGGCCGCCGTGTTCTCCGCGCGCGCGGACAATGTCCTCAGCCGGCGCGACGGCGAGCTACGGCAAGTGGTCAACGCCCAGGTGCGGCTGCTCGGCAAAGCCACCGAGGGCACGTTCAGCGTCGGCGGCAAGCCGCTGGCCACGGTGGCCCTCAAGCCCGGCACGCAGGATATCGACCTGGCCCTGCCCGAGGTGAACCAGCCCACGCCGGTCACGCTACGCCTGACCGTGGCGGGCACCGAGCCGAACGAGCAGAGCGTCGAACTGCGGCCGGTGCGCCACCTGACCATCTATCTGCTGCCCCACAGCCATGTCGACATCGGCTACACGGCGCGTCA
>JACRKZ010000091.1 GCA_016235455.1 Armatimonadota bacterium
CTGCGCGGCAAGGCGCCGACGCGGGTCTGGCAGCGCCTGCCCGAGGAGACCTTCGACACGCCCGAGAACCGCTTCGTGCGCGGCTTCTGCGAGGCCTTGGGCAGCGCCATCGCCGCCCTGCCACGCCAGCCCTGGTGGCCCAACGTGCCGGATAGCAAGCTGCGCTTGCTGACCGACGCCAAGGCGGCGCTGGCCGGGGCACTGCGCGCGGAGCCGCTGGTGGACGCCGGCCCGATGCGTCGGCTGCCGTTCGCTTCACAAGTGCTGCTGCGGCGCGACGGGTACCGCGAACTGCGAGACCTGTGGCAGCGCTTCCAGTTGGCCCGCCGGCCGCTGTTCGGCGCGCTATCTGAAGCGCTTGAGCTGCGGGATGTGGCGACGCTGTATGAGATGTGGGTGTTCTTCGCGCTGGTCGATGAGCTGGCGGAGGTGACGGGTGTGGAGCCGGTGGTGAGCGTCGAGCCGGAGTTGCACCTGCAGCACCAGACCGCCAGGGCGACGTTTGGCCCGGCCGGCACGCTGTGGTACAACCGCGGCCGCCGAGGCTACTCGGGCCTGCTCAAGCCCGATTACCTGTGGCGCGTGTCCGGCCGGGATCGCGTGGCTTTCGATGCCAAGTTCCGCATGACGCCCGACGAGATGGCCGGGGAGAACGTGGCCAAACGAGCAGACCTGGACAAGATGCACACCTACCGCGACGCTCTTGCGCTGGATGCGGCGGTCTGTGTGTATCCGGGCGATGTGTCGGTGTTTCGGTGTACAGACGGGACCAGCGTCGACGGCGTCGGCGTGCGCGAGGTGGTTGAGGGACTGGCAGGCGTCGGGGCGTTGGCGCGACGGCCGGGGAAGGGGTGAGCTATGGCAGACCGGATTGACGACGGCCATTCAAAGACGGCGGTTCCGCAGCCGCAGCGTCGAGAGGACGCCGACCAAGCGCTGGCACCGCGGGAGCGCCGCATCTGGTGGTACCGCGACCAACGGACCGCGGGGTACTACCAGATTGAGTTGCCGTGGACCGGTGGAGGCGCCGGCACGGGGCCGCACGCCCTTCGCCTTATCGAGGTCGCGGCAGGCGACCTGATCCTGCGCTTTGACCCCAACACGGCAGAGGTCTACGGCGTGTGTGAGGCAACAGAGCCGGCGAAAGAAGTCGGCACGGCAGGCGCCTCCTCGGTTGTGGTCGGCGTGACCAGCCGTCGCTGTCGCCCTCGTATCCAGATACGCCCGCTCGCCGGTCGCTTGGCGCCGCTGGCGGCCGATGCGACTGACGACTGGCCCATAGGCGCCGACCAGCAGGTGCGGGTCGGCAGCTTCTACCGGTTCAGCGACGAAGGGCTGCGGGTCCTTCTTGCGTCAATCGGGCAGACGTCCTTGGCGCAGTGGATGAGATCAATCAGCCAGAGCGATGAGCCCGCTGAGGAGGTCACATCGCCGACCAGGAGCCCAAGGGTGTGGTGGGCAATGGTCGGTCGACAAGCTTCGAAGAAGCAGTATGGCGACTGCCTGTGGGCCATGACGGGCACCGGGAAGCGCGACTGGAACCGCATCTCCGAGTTGCGGACCGACGATGTCGTGGTGACCTACGGCGACGGCCAGGTTACCGGTCTATACCGAGTGACCGGCGATCCGCAGCAGAGCACCGTGCCGCCGGGTTATCTGACAGACAAGCCGGCGGATACGCCCGGCATGCGAGTGCCGGTCAAGCACCATGCCTTCGCGCGCCCACTGCCCAACGGCACATTTGCCGCAGCCTTGCTCAGCCTCGGCTTGGACGACGGTCCGCTGCGTTCCAACACGGACGGGAAGATCGGCTTCATTTACGAGCTGACGCCCGAAGGCTTGCGGGTCCTGCGCAACTTGTCCGATGAAGAGTGGCCGGAATGGGCTACTGCCGCGCTGCCTAAGGCCACCGACCCAACGCTGCCGCTCGATCCCCCAGCAGTCGCCACCATGCGGCGCGCTGGCTTGCTGCTCGCTCAGTTCCAGCTTGGCCTTGCTGCCGCCGGCCTCCACTACACGGAGCACCAGCTCGCAACCTTCCTAACATCGCTTCAGACCAAGGGAGTCGTCATTCTCAGCGGTATCAGCGGCACGGGCAAGACAAAGATCGCGCAGTACCTAGCGACAACAATGCCTAACGCGACGGCGCGCTCAGACACTGTGCCTGGCGCAGGCCGCGCGGTGCGGCTGACGCGGACGGATATTGAGGGCGGGAAGATCTATCTCCGCAAGCCAGTCCGAGTGGACTTGCCCATGCCACTGCTGGGCGAGACGTGGCGCGTCCAGGTTCGCTTCGGGGACGGCCGACTTGGCGACGGCACTGTCACGCACTACAACAAAGACGCTGGCCCAGACCTAAGCCTTCGCGGCGAGGCGAGCCAGTGGTTCAAACGCAATTTCAGAAGCGGCGACATCATCATCCTGAATCCGACCCTCGACGATGACGGCCAGGTCATCGCCTTCGACCTCGGTACCCCCGAGGACTTCGCCGACCCCTCGGCGCCGAAGGTCACGACGCCCAACCACCTCTTCCTGCCCGTCCGGCCCGACTGGCGCGACTCCAAGCCGCTGCTCGGCTACTACAACCCGCTCACCGAGAGCTACGTCCGCACCGAGTTCCTCGACTTCCTGTTGCGCGCCGACGCCAACTGGCGCTCGGGTGAGCCCATCGCCTGGTTCGTCATCCTCGACGAGATGAACCTGGCACGGGTCGAGTACTACCTCGCCGACCTGCTCAGCGTGCTGGAGTCAGGCCGCGACGCCGACGGCCGGACCCGCGAGGCGCTGACCTTCGCGGTGCCAGACGACGCTGATGGCTGGCTGCCACCGCGTGCGCTGCACCTACCGCCGAACCTGTACTTTGTCGGCACGGTCAACGTCGACGAGACCACCCACGCCTTCAGCCCCAAGGTGCTCGACAGAGCCTTCACCATCGAGCTCTCGCAGGCCGACTTCGCTGACTACCCACCCGCGGTCGGCGATGCCGACGATCTGTCGGATGAGGTGCGGAACCAGCTTCTGAAGCAGTTCAGTGATGATGGACGCTGGCCGGTGATCGACAAGGCCATGGTGCGCGAGATCGTCGAGCAGGAGCCCTGGCTGCGTGCCGATCTGACGGATCTCAACGCCCGGCTGGGTGACGACGGCCTGCAGTTCGCCTACCGCGTGTTCGACGAGATCGCCTGTTTCGTGTGGCGCGCGGCGCGCAACGGCATGTGGGGCGGCGATCTGCGCGCGGCGTTCGATGAAGCCGTGCTGATGAAGGTGCTGCCCAAGTTCCACGGCTCGCGCGCGCGGCTGGAAGAGCCGCTGAGGCAGGTGCTGGCTTGGTGCGCCGGAACGGACCCGGCCGATCTGGAGCAGGTTAGCGGCGTCCGCTATCCGCGGACGTGGGCGCGGGCTGCGCGGCTGCTGCGAGACGTTGAGCGCGACGGGTTCGCGGCGTTCTGAGGGCTGTCCGCCGGCCTGCGTGGGCGACGGGAAAACGGGGACAGGCTCGATCTACGACCGTCGGCGCGGCCGCCGCCGGTCCGTAATCGACCCAGTCCCCGTTTTCCCTGCCGACTGCGTCACTGCTGCATGTCGACTGACTCGTCGTCCACCACCACGCCCTCATGGCCATCGCGCTGGAACTTGAGCCGGTGATAGGCCACGGTGCGCCGCGAGATCGTCGTGCCGTAGTCGTTCTCCAGCACGGCGCGGATCTCGTTGTCGGTCAGGTGCGGGTTGCGCTCGACGATGCGGCGGACCACATCGGTCTTCTTCTGGAAGAGGAACTTCAGCTCCATCAGCCCGTCGGGCGTGTCGATGATCTTGTCGCGCAGCAGCCGGCAGACGGTGGCCTCGTCCTCGCCCAGCTCGCGCGCAATATCGGCCTGGGAGAGCGGCTTGAGCG
This sequence comes from Armatimonadota bacterium, assembly GCA_016235455.1. Classification (GTDB taxonomy): domain Bacteria; phylum Armatimonadota; class UBA10988; order UBA10988; family UBA10988; genus UBA10988. The sequence continues at coordinate 3,896 of JACRKZ010000091.1, forward strand.
CATAGACATCGCGCGTGAGGAAGAAGCGGTACTGGAACTGGCAGACCGCCATGACCAGCCGACAAAGGAGCGTCTTGCGCTGGTTGATCCACTGGAGTTCCAGCAGCAGGTTCTCCGCATCCTCGACATCGCTCAGGTCGGCCGCCCGGCTCAGCGCGTCGGGGCTGGTGCGGTAGCGCTGGCTGTAGACGCCATCATCGGTGAAGCTGATGGCCACACAGCGCTCGTGGTCGGTGAGCAGCACCTTGGCCACCGGGCGCAGCTCAGTCGCCGGCGAGTTGCCGGCCGAGGCGCGGGTCGAGCTCTCGGTGGTGCCGCCGCCGGAGACGAAGGTCTCCACGATGTGCAGCCGACCCAAGGCCTCGAGGATCTCCTCGACCTCGTTGAGCGGCGCCTTGTAGCGCTCGGCCAACACCGCCGCCGGCTCGCTGCCCTGCATGAAATCGCGCAGGAAGTCGCCTTGCTCCAGGCCGTAACCGTCCACAAACTCGCGCATGAGCACGATGCTGTCGGTCATGTCGACATCGGCGCGCGAGGGGATCAGCTCGACGTAGTCCGGCTCGTTCTCGTCGAACTCGGCGCCCGTGCCGCCGCCGACGCCACCGTCCATGCCGTAGTGGTCCGAGGTGACCCGCTGGTAGTACTCGATGATCTTCTTGAGCTTGGGCGCCGGCGCGGCATAGCGCTCGGCCAGCTCGGGCAGGCGGGTCAGCGCCTCGCGGTCCAGGAAGTCGCGTTCCCACTGGTCGTGCTGCGTGACCTTGTACTGCTTGAGGAACTGCATGAGTTGCACATCCATGTACTCCTCATACTTCTCCCGCGGCACGCGACCCCGTGTCTTGACCCGGCGGATGGCCCCCGCCTCCACCAGTCGCTGGAAGGCCGGCGAATCCTCGACGGTCCGCACATAGTCGCGGAACTCATCCTCCGGCCGGTCCAACAGATCGATCAGCTGCCGCGGCGGTCGCCTGACCGCCAACTGCGCCTTCACCTGGACCCGAACCCTGACCTCCGGCCGGTTCATGCAGCACTCCTGGCAAGTTAGTTGCAATGGAAGTCTAGCTCACACCCGGGCCGGCGTCAACCCTCAGCGCCCAGGCGCCTCCCCCAGAAAACGGTGTCAGGACCCGTTTCTCTCGCGAAACGGGTCCTGACACCGTTTTCTGGGGCGCCCGAGATTCCTCGCCGCAAGTTCTTGACTAATTGGGTCCAATTGTCCATAATAGCCTTGTCGCGGCCGGATGGCGGCCCGGCGGACCTGACGGAGGACGCGAGGATGTTCTGTTTCCAGTGTGAGCAGGCAGCCAAGGGCACGGGCTGCACGATTGTCGGTGTGTGTGGCAAAACGCCGGAGACGGCTGCGTTGCAGGACCTGCTGGTCTACAGCGCCAAGGGTCTGAGTCAGTGGGCGGTGCGGGCGCGCTCGCTGGGCGTGACCGACCATGCGTGGGACGTGGCGGTGATGGAAGCGCTGTTCACCACGGTGACCAACGTGAACTTCGACCCGGCCAGTGTGGCCCAGCGCATCTGGAATGTGGTGGACCTGCGCGACGCGGCCAAGGCCGCCTACCTGGCTGCGTGCGCGGCCCAGGGCAAGACGCCCGACGCGCCCGGCGGCCCAGCCGACCTGGTGGTCGAGCGCGAGCAGCAGGCGCTGTCGGCGCAGGCGGCCGTGGCCTCCATCGAGGACCGCATGGACCACCTGGGCGAGGACATCGTCGGTCTGCAGGAGATGCTGACCTACGGCCTCAAGGGCATGGCGGCCTATGCCGACCACGCCATGGTACTGGGGCAGGAAGACGATGTGGTCTACGCCTACCTGCACGAGGCGCTGGACTTCCTGTGCGACCCGAGCCCGACGGTCGAGGCGCTGCTGGCGCAGAACATGCGCTGTGGCGAGATCAACCTGCGCGTGCTGGAACTGCTCGACTCGGCCAACACGGGCGCCTATGGCCATCCGGTGCCGACCAGCGTTCGCACCACGCCGGTGGCGGGCAAGTGCATCCTGGTCTCGGGCCACGACCTGAAGGACCTCGAAGTGCTGCTGCAGCAGACCGAGGGCACGGGCATCAACATCTACACGCACGGTGAGATGCTGCCGGCGCACGGCTATCCCGAGCTCAACAAGTACCCGCACCTCGTGGGCCACTATGGTGGCGCCTGGCAGCTGCAGTGGGGCGAGTTCGGCCAGTTCCCCGGCTCGATTGTGATGACCACCAACTGCATTCAGGAGCCCATGGACTCCTATGCCGACCGCATCTTCACCTGCGGGCTGGTGGCCTGGCCGGGCATCGGCCATATTGCCGGGCGCGACTTCGCGCCGGCCATCGCGGCGGCGCAGGCGGCGGCCGGGTTCGGCGCCACCGACCCCGACGAGAAGGCCGTCATGGTTGGCTTCGGCCACAACACGGTGCTGGGCGTGGCCCCGGCCGTGATCGACGCGGTCAAGGCCGGCGTGCTCAAGCGCTTCGTGCTCATCGGCGGCTGCGATGGTGCCAAGCCGGGCCGCAACTACTTCACCGAGCTGGCCACCGGCCTGCCCCAGGACACGGTTGTGCTGACCCTGGGCTGCGGCAAGTTCCGCTTCAACAAACAGGAGTTCGGCACGCTGGGCGGCCTGCCGCGGCTGCTGGACATGGGCCAGTGCAACGACGCCTACTCGGCCATCAAGGTGGCCGTGGCCCTGGCCGAGGCGTTCGGCTGCGGCGTCAACGACCTGCCGCTGTCGCTGGTGCTGAGCTGGTATGAGCAGAAGGCCTGCTGCATCCTGCTGAGCCTGCTCTACCTGGGCATCAAGAACATCCGCATCGGACCGAGCCTGCCCGCCTTCGCGACGCCGGCCATCCTCGATGTGCTGGTGAACCAGTTCGGCCTGCTGCCCACGGGCACGGTCGAGAAGGACATGGCCGCTATCATCGGCTGACAGCGCAAGCGCATCTGCTGAGAGCATGGATGGGCGCAGATGACGGGTCACCCGACCCGCTGCGTCCATCCGCTGCTTTGGGGGCGTGCAGCAGGCCCGTCGCAGACGATGACCGGGAAGGAGTGGCCGGCGCGGTGGCCAACAAGGCATTGGGGCGCCTTGGGGCGCGCCCGCGGTGACCACCATGCGCACGACTGCGCTCGCAATGGCCGCGTGGATGGCAGTGGCGATGGCCATCGGTTGGCCGGCGGCGGCGGAAGAGCCGGTCAAGTCGGGCCCTCAGCCAGGCCAGCCCGTGCCCGGCGCTTTCGAACCGTTGAACATCACCGGCGAGCACGCCGGCGAGCGCTACTGCCTGACCTGCGCGGCGGGCCTGCAGCCGGAGGTGATGATCTTCGCCCGGACTCTGAGCGAACCGCTGCTGAAGCTGCTCAAACGCCTCGAGACCGCCATCGCGAAGCACAGCAAGCAGGGCCTGGGCAGCTTCTGCGTCTTCCTGAGCGAGGCCGAAGGGCTTGACCAGCAACTGCGCGACGCCGCGGAGAAGCACGGCTTGGCGCAGGTGGTGCTGGCCATCGACGCACCCGAAGGGCCCGACGGTTACGATCTGGCCAAGGAGGCCGACGTGACCGTGGTGCTGTACGAGCAGCACATCGTCCGCGCCAACCACGCGCTGCGCGCTGGTGGCCTCGACGACGCGGCCATCGGCCGAGTCATGGCCGATCTCGCCAAGATACTGCCCGCCGAATGAACCCTCGGAGCACCCACATGACACGAACCGCCGTCCGTTGCCTGTGCTATGGCCTGGTACTGACCGCCACCGCGCTGCTGGGCGCCAGCGACGCGCTCAAGGCCGAGATGAAAGATCCCGATCTGGCGGCGCACTGGATCTACGACGACCTGCCGGCAGCCACCGCACAGGCCAAAGCGAGCGGCCAACCGCTGCTGGTCGCGCTGCGCTGCGTGCCCTGCCCCGCGGCCATCAAGCTCGATGCCGCCCTGACCCACCCATCGCCTGAGCTGGAGGCGGTCGAGAAGCAGTTTGTCTGCGTTCGCGTGGTCAAGAACCAGGGGCTCGACCAGCGCATCTTCCAGTTCGATGGGGACAACTCGCTGGTGCTGTTCTTCCTCAATGCGGACGGCACGATCTACGGCCGCTATGGGTCGCGGAACGGCAACGCCGGCAACTCCGACAATCTGCTGTCGGAGGCGGCCGCCCGCAGGGCCATGGAGCGCGCCCTGGTGCTGCACCGGGCCTATCCGGGCAACAAGGCCCAGTTGGCCGGCAAGCGCGGGCCGGCGCCCGAGTATGCGCTGCCCGAGCAGATCCCCGGCTTGACCGACCGCGCCGTGGAGCCCGTGACCCGCAAGGCCTGCATCCACTGCCACATGATCCGCGAGCGGCAGATCACCAACAAGTACAACGCCGGCACGCTCAAGGCGAGCGACCTGTTCGTCTATCCCCTGCCTGACAACATCGGCCTGAAGATCGCGGTCGACGACGGCCGGCGAGTCGAGCAGGTGGCGGCAGGTTCGCCGGCCGCCAAGGCCGGGCTGGCGGCTGGTGACGAACTGCTGACGCTCAACGGCCAGCCGCTCACCTCGGTGGCCGATATGCAGTGGGTGCTCAACGCGCTGCCCGAGGAGTCGACGCTGACGGCTCAGGCCAGGCGCGGCGCCGCGACGCTCGACTTCAAGCTGGCGCTGAGCGGCCCCTGGCGCGAGTCCGATCTGGGCTGGCGGTCCTCCACCTGGGCGGGCCTGCGCCATGGCCTGCTGACGGTGCCACTGACGGCCGAGGAGAGGCAGGCGCTTGGCGTGGCCGATGGCAGCCTGGCGCTGGCGGTCAAGCAGATGTATGGCAACGCGGCACAAGTCCTGCCGAAGGCCGGGCTCAAGACGCGTGACGTCATCGTCAGTGTCGGCGACAAGGCGCGCGCGCTGACCGAGTCGCAGTTCCTGGTGCATCTGCGCACCACCTACGGCCCGGGTGACCCCGTGAAGGTCACCGTGCTGCGCGATACGCAGCGCCTGGAGTTGACGCTCCCGCCGTGGTGAGGACCGCGCTGCCGTTGAACGCACACCGAAAGAGGACCGCCCCGATGATCGCGTGCCGTACCTTTCCGTCCGTTTTGTTGGCTCTGCTCGTGACCTCCACGGCCAACGCGCTCACCTGGGGCGTCAATGTCCACGATGGCGGACCCGAGCCAGCGGTTCTGGCCAAGGCGCTGGCCGACCGCCACCTGACCGTCGTTCGCACCGACCTCTGGGGCAACGACCAGGCCTACTTGGCTCGCTTCCGCCGTGCGGTGACGGTGTTCAAGGAGCAAGGCATCGCCGCCCAGGCCGTGCTGTTCACCAGCTTCTCCGGCGGCCAGCCGCGCAGCCGTGACTACACCGCCGACCTGGCGGAGGTGGAGCAGACGGCGTATACGCAGACGCTCGGCCAGGTCGAAGCCACCCGCGACCTGATCCGCGACTACGAACTGCAGAACGAGATCCCGCTCTACCCCGACATGCTGGTCAAAGGCGAGAAGGTCTACGGCCAGGAGATCGCCGACTGGGACACGCCGGCCTGCCGGTTGCAGGCCGCGGTGCTGCGCGGCATGTCGCGCGCCGTGGCCGAGGTGCGACGCACGTCCGGCCAGCCGCTACGCGTCATCCTCGGCACGGTCAACCGCTATTGGGGCTTCCTGGCGTTCATGCGGCAGCAGCGCGTCGAGTTCGATGTCGTCGGCTACCACATCTACCCCTGGGAGAAGCACGCCACGCTCGACGTCGACCCCTGGTTCGGGCCGGGCGGGCCGCTGGGGCAACTGGCCAGATTCGGCAAGCCGGTCACCCTCAACGAGTTCAACGCTGGTGAGATCTACGCCGGTAGCCCCGGCCATCCCGGCCCCAACTATGAGAACAAGCTCGACGACCCGCAGACCGAACTCGGCTACAAGGGTGTCCACAAGCATCTTCAGGCGCTGGTCAAGCAGACCGCCGTCAACCTGGATTCGATCCTGTTCTATGAGGCCTTCGACGAGCCGCGCAAGGCGCCGCCCGAGAACCGGTTCGGCCTGTTCTACGACACGGCCTGTGCTCAGCCCAAGATCACGCTGCTGCTGGCGGCAGCCTTCGCCGGCGGCCGGCTGGAGCCCGGCGAGCAGGAGTTGCTGCGCGCGCGTGGCCTGGGTCCGGCGGCCAAGTAGGCGCTCAGGTCAGCCGAGCGCCGTCAGCCAGGCCACCACCTTGGTCTTCCGCGCCTCGCGCGCCAGGGCCAGCGGCGTCCGGCCTTCGGCGTCGCGGGCGGAAACGTCGGCGCCCGCCGCGACCAGATCGCTCAGCACGGCGTCGCTCAGCCCGCGGTGTGCGGCATAGTGCAGCGGCGTCCAGCCTCTGTTGTCGGCGCGACGCGGGTCGGCGCCGTGGGCCAGCAGCCAGGCCAGCGACCGGAGTTGGCCGAAGCGGCAGGTCTCGCCCAGCAGCGTGTTGCCGAGCTTCTCATCGCCCAGACCGTCCACCGCCCAGTGGGCCGGGTCGATCAGATCCAGCAGTTCGACCCGGTTGCGCATGACCAGCCGCGGGAACGCGGATCTGCTGTCGGCGCCGGCCAGCACGAAGACTCGCGCCACGGCCGGCGGGCCGGCGCCGCAGGCCCAGCTCAGCGGCGTGTCGTGCTCCTCGTGGATGGGCGCGTCGGGCTCGGCACCATGGTCCAGCAACCGCTCGGCGATGGTGGCCAACCGTTGCTCGGTCTCGGCCCCGCGTCGCCACCAGCGCGTGCCCGCGACGATGGCCAACGGCGGGTTGCCCCGCGCGTTGGGGCGCAGCGCGGCCGCGGGGGCGCCGGCCAGGACCGCTTCGGCGCGCGCCAGATCGGCGATGGCGGATCGCAGCAGCGCCACGGCCGGCCAATCGTCGTGCCAGGCAGCCAGGCCCAGCGCGGTCAGGCCTTGGCGACCACGACCACGCAGGTCGGCGCCACGCTCGAGCAGGAGCCGCACGGTGGCCTCGTGGCCGGGCGACCAGGTGGTCTGGGAGCAGATGCAGCAGGTGCGATCCAAGGGCCGACCCATGCCGCCGGTGTCCAGGTTCGGGTCGGCTCCGGCGTCCAGCAGCAGGCGCACAATCTCGACATGGCCGAACGAACAGGCCTTCATCAGCGGGTCGGGGTGCGTCGCGACGGCGTGATTGGCGCCCAAGGCGGCGGCAAAGGCGGCGGTGTCGCCGGCTTGGGCGGCTTTGATGGCGGCGCGCAGCAGGCGCTGCGGTGTGTCGATGGGCGGCATGGCGGTCCTCAGGGGTATTGTGAAGCCGGCGCGGCCAACGCGACAGATCGCCGCGCGCCGGAAGGAGAGCGCAGCGCCCGGGCGTAGTTCGCTGCTCAGCGGAGGCTGCGACACCGATGGCTCAGAGCGCCTTGACCCACCGGGAACGCTTCGCGCTGTCCCTCGCCCATCAGCCCGTCGATCGACCGCCGCTCGACCTGGGCGCCACGGACATGACCGAGATCGAGGGCGGACCCCGTCGCCTGGCGTCGCTGCTGGGCCTGCCCGAGGACGACGAGGCGGTCCTGCGTCGGCTCGGGGTGGACATGCGCGGTGTCGGCGGCATCCTCACGCCCGAAGGCACCGGCGCGTGCCGGCTGTCCGCCACCGAGGTGGTCGACGCTTGGGGCATCCGGCATCAGTGGCAGGGCCACCACTATGAGATGGTCGGCCGCCCACTGGCCGACGCTGCGGTCGCGGATCTGGACCGCTTCCCCTGGCCCGATCCCGAGCGCATCGATCGCGCCGCTATCGACCGGCTCCGCGAGCGCGCGCGCTACCTGTACGAGGAGACGCCGTACGTGGTGTGCGGACGACACCCCTACTTCGGCGTGCTGGAGCTGGGCTGCTGGATGTGCGGCTACGACGAGTTCCTCTACCGGCTGGCCGGCGAGCCCGAGTTCACGCAGCGCTTCTTTGAGATCGTGCTGACGTATCAGAAGAAGGTCGACGCCATCTACTACGGTGCCCTTGGCCCCTACCTGCATCTGACCACCAGCGGCGACGACTTCGGCACGCAGACCGGACCACTGGTTTCACCACGTATGTTCGCCGAGCAGATAGCGCCCTACCTGGCCGAGCGCATCCCCCATATTGCCACCTACACCGACGCCGTCTTCTTTCACCACACATGTGGCGCGGTGAGCGAACTGATCCCCGACCTGCTGGCGGCCGGCGTGCGCATCCTCAACCCCATCCAGCCCCGCGCCACCGGTATGGAACCTGAGCGGCTCAAGCAGGCCTTCGGCGACCGGTTGACCTTCTATGGCGGCATCGACACGCAGGACCTGCTGCCGAACGGCACGCCGGAGCAGGTGCGGGCCGAAACCCAGAGGGTGGCCAAGGTGCTGGGCGCCGACGGCGGCTACATCCTGTCCGCGGCGCACACCATCGGGGCCGATGTGCCGTTGGAGAACGTGCTGGCCATGTACAGCGCGGTCACGGGCAGATAGCACTATCCCCTGAGGATCCACAGATTCTGCAGATTACACAGATGGGTTTCTCGCCAATCTGTGCAATCTGCGTAATCTGTGGATCCTCAGGGAATTTTAAGAAGTGCCGACGATCAGTCGAGCGACTTGATCTTCAGGTTGCGGAAGTAGATCAGCGCGTCGCCGTGCTTGCCCTGGAAGCCAACGAAGCCCTTGGTGGCCATCTTGGCCATGGGGTTGCTGAGCCACGGCGGCACGTCGCTGCCGTCGGGGTTCTTCTTGGCGTCGGTGAACTTGTCCATGTCGATCGTGTTCACCAGCTTGCCGTTGAGGGCGATGGTGATTCCCTTGCCGCGGCAGGTGATGGTCATGCGGTTCCACTCACCGGCCGGCTTGACCGTCTGCTCGACGGGCGGCTGATGGCCGAAAGCCGAGGCGCACTTCCAGTTCGGCGCAACGTTCTTCCACTTGTCGGCGTAGTCGTCGAGGATCTGCAACTCGATCGAGTTGGGGATCCAGTTGTTGATGTTGGTGCAGTAGACCACGACACCGCTGTTGGTGGCCTTGTCGTTGCGGAACTCCAGGTCGAGCGTGTAGTTCTCCCACTCGGCCTTGGTCCAGATGGCCTCGTCCTTGTTCGCGGACAGCACGCCATCCTCGACTTTCCAGACCTCCTTGTTGCAGGTGGCATCCGACAGGTCGGGCTTGAACACGTCGGCCCACTTGCTCGAATCAGGGTGGTCAAACTTGGGTGCTTCGGCGGCCAGCGCGGCCGACATCAGGCCCGCGACCATCAGGCAGAACAGCTTCTTCATTGGGCTCACATCCTCTGGTGTGTCGGCGCCTTCCTCGACGCCGACACACCACAGACGCTACCACAGCGGCCGCGGTTCGCCGAGTCGCGAAACGATTGATCCGCGCGACCGCCCCTGCCGACCAACGCCGCGGCGATACAATGGAGTCAGGTCGCGTGACCACGGAGCATGGGATGCACCGACGGCAACTCATTGCGGCGCTGATCATCGGCTGCGTGCTGTGGCTCGCGGCTGGTCGCGCCGGCGACACGAACAGCAAGACCAACAAGGAGCAGTCCATGGCGGACCCGCAAGCTGGCCAGAACGGCCCGATGCCACCCCTCAACGCCGAGGAGTCCTATGTCATCCGCGACAAAGGTACCGAACGACCGTTCGTGGGCAAGTACACCGACACCGTCACGCCCGGCATCTACGTCTGCCGGCAGTGCGGCGCGGCGCTCTATGAGTCCACCGCCAAGTTCCGCTCCGAGTGTGGCTGGCCCAGCTTCGACGATGAGATCCCCTTGGCCGTCAAGCGCCAGCGCGATGCCGACGGCCGACGCACCGAGATCCTCTGCGCCACCTGCGACGGCCATCTGGGCCATGTCTTCGAGGGTGAGCGCCTGACCGACAAGAACGTGCGGCACTGCGTCAACTCGCTATCCATCGTGCTGCGCCCGAGCACGCAGCCGGTGCAATGGGCGGTCTTCGCGGGCGGCTGCTTCTGGGGTGTCGAGCACTACTTCAAGAGCGCGCCCGGCGTGCTGACCGTGGAGTCGGGCTACACCGGCGGCACCGTGGCCAGCCCCACCTACCAGCAGGTCTGCACCGGCACCACGGGCCACGCCGAAGCCGTGCGCATCGGCTTCGACCCCGGCAAGACGACGTATGAGCAGTTGGCGAAGCTGTTCTTCGAGATCCACGACCCGACGACGCTCAACCGCCAGGGACCCGACGCCGGCACGCAGTACCGCTCCGCGGTCTTCTATCGCGACGCGGCCCAGAAGCAGGCGGTCGACAAGCTGGTCGGCCAGCTCAAGGGGCTGGGCTACGCCGTGGTGACCGAACTCGCCCCAGCCGGCCCGTTCTACACCGCCGAGCTGTACCACCAGAACTACCTGGCGCTGCATCCGGGGCGGCAGGACTGCCATGTGCGCGTGGCGCGATTTGAGCAGCCGGCGCGGTAGAGCGCGGCCGACTCGCTCGGCACCCAGTGCTGCTGACCTGCCAACATCAACAGATGACACAGATGACCGGTCGGGCTATCTGCGTCATCTGCGCCATCTGTTGAACGTCAGTGGATTCGGCTACAGCGGCGCGCCGAGACTCCCAGCATAGCCGCGCCGCCGGAACTAGGGACCCGGCCAGGCCACGACCCCAGCCCCAACCGTCACGGCAGCCCGTGCGGTCCAACCCGGCACGCCCTGCGGCGCCGGCATCGCCGCGGCCAGCTTGACCAACTCCGCCGACGGCTCCAGTCTGAACCGCCCACCGACCGTGCCAAAGGTCAATGGCAATGCGCGCGAGTGCAGGTCCTCGCCGTAGCGCTTTTGCCAGGTGTCCAGCGGGTTGTCGGGGTTCCACGACTGGCGTAGCGTCGGCACACCGACCGCGGACGCGAACAGGTTGTAGTCCGAGTGGTTCGAGGTCACCGTGCGCGGGCCGGCATCGTCGGAACCCATGTAGACCGTGATCTCGCAGCCCCGAGGACCGGCCGGCCCGGCCAGCGTGTTGTTCAGCAGCAGGTTGTTCAGGATGCGGTTGTTCTCCAGCGTCCAGTCACCCTCTCGCGGCATGGCCACGATGCCGCAGTTGTTGCCGGCCACGGTGTTGGCCACCACCCACACGTTCTGCGAGCCGGACAGGTAGATGCCGCGGCTGTGGTTGGCATAGACCAGATTGCCCGCGATGATGCCGCCGCCCTTGTTGATCTCGTAGAAGATGCCCGCGCCGCCGTTGTCGTGCACGACGTTGTCCAGGATGCGGCACTCGGCGTTGTCGTAGTCGAACCAGATGCCCGGCGCCTGGACGTTGAACGCCGCCTCGCAGCGCTGGATGGTGCAGCGGCGGTTGCTGGGGATGCATTTCGCGCCGCCGCAGTGCCAGCCGTCGTGGAAGCGCCGCGTGTTGTTGTAGCTCAGCCGGCAGTCGGTGATCAGGCAGTCGGTGCACTCGCCCATGCCCAGGCCAGTGTTGCAGTTCTGGATCAGGTCGCAGTCGCGCACCACGCACAGGCGCGAACGGCCCAGGCCCAGCCCGCAGAAGTCGGCCTGCGCGATGGTGCAGCGTTCCAACGTCACCCGCTCGCTCTCGCCGATACTCACCGCCGGCCATTGCCCGCCGGGCTGGCGGTTCTGGGCCATGGTCAGCCCGCGGATGACCACATCGTGCAGCCGGTTGGCCGTGAGCAGCCACTGGCGCGTGCCGACCTCGGTCAGGTACCAGCCCGGCTCGCCGGCGACACAGACGTAGAGGGTCTGGTCGGCGTTGTCGTAGAAGAACGAGTTCAGGTGGATATCGCGCAGGTCGCGGCCCACGACGGTGATCTTGGTGTACTCGTCATTGCGATAGATCAGGTCCGGCCCGATCTGCTGCAAGGCCGCGCCGTCCTGGAAGACCGAGGAGACATAGCGCCGGGCCTTGTCGACATACTCGGGCCCGACGAAGAACTCGTCGCCGAGGTGCACCTTCCACACGTTGGCATAGGCGTTGGGATACGGCTCCTTGACGTTCGGATCGCCGGTGAGGCGCTGCCACGGGCCTTTGACGACATCGGAGCCCTTGATCACGACCCGCTCGCCGGGCGCGGCGGCGAAGGTGATCGGCTGGCCCGGCTCGCCGGAGCGCGTGAGGATGACCTCTTCGCGATAGACGCCATCGTGGACCAGCACCGTATCGCCGGCCACCAACGGCGCGGCGGCGGCGTGGGCGAGCGTCTTCCACGGCTGCTCGGCGCTGCCGGGGTTGGTGTCGGCCGCGCCGGGCTGGGCCTGGGCGACGTGGTAGACGGTGGCTTGCGCGGGCGCCAGCAGCAGCGCCGCCGTCAGGACCGGAAGCAGCTTGAACATGGGTGTTCCCCTCCGCGGGCGCCGGTGTGGGGCTCGCGGCGTGGGTTGGTTCGTGGTGGGTGGTGGGTGTCCTGCTGGGTTGGGGTGCGGCGCGTCGTTTACTCTGAGGCCTGGCGCCCGCCAGTCGCTGCCAGGCGCCACTGCGGCGTGATCGGCCGGGTGCGTGGCGATGCAGTTCGGGTGGCGGCCGTGACGTCGGCAGCCCGCCTAAGCGCGGTGCGCGCGGCCGCCACGGACCGCCGCTAGACTGCGCTCGCGATCCTTAGGCGCCCGGAACACATCGTCGCGACGGTTACGGTGGTAGGCGACGTCGTGTGGCCGGCCCGAGACGATGGCGCGGGCCGCCCAGAAGGCGGGTGCGTACGGCCCACAGGTGCGGCATCGGCTTGAACGCGTAGCGTCGCGTCTGCCTCCCCCATGCCTGCAGCGGCAACGCATCAAGAATGCGAACTGTCGCGGATGGCCGTCCAGACCGCAGTCTGGGTCTCGCTTGAGGGCCAGCGGCTGAAGCCAACGGCGCCGGATGACGCGGCATGGATCCGCAGCGGCTCCCCGCGGCAATCGAAGGCCAAGTTGATTCGGTCCAGGCAGTACGCCCTATCGCCAACCCACCGGATCGCGTTGTCGACGACGTTACGCTGCCCGCAAGCGACCACGGTCGCGGTCACCTGGTCGTCAAGGGCCACGCCCGATAGCCGAACACTGCGCACCGCGGCAGGCCCTAGCGTCGACTCCAGCCGCTCCTTCAGCTCACCAAGTCGGACATCCGCCTGCTCGACACCTAGCCGATCCGATGCGAACCCGGCCAAGCGCATTGTGAAGATGCTTGTCGAACGCGGCGGGTTGGTGAGGCAGAGGCCAAGCGGGCCTGGTGCGGCAAGGAAGCCCGTCGTCTCATACTCGACGCGCTCATATGGCACTTCGGTGCCTGTAGGGGTGACGACCACATCGGTAAACTGGCGGCGCATGATGAAGCGACCCAAAACCAAGGCATCGGAACGATGGTCGATCTGGAAGCCGATGCCTCGGGCCTCGTCGTACGCATCTTGCAGCATCTGGTCCGTGAGATGCCGAAAGAGCGTTGTGTCTGCCGACCAATTGAGGACCCGCATCCGGTAGACCACCGTCATCCTGCCTCTCTGGCCATCGCTCCCTCTGACCCAGCGAGGATAGCATCGATGGACTCCTCGGCCGCTCGTTCCAGGAGCACTTGGTAACGTCGTTGCTCGTCCGAGTCGCAGGCGCGGTGAGTCTTCAACAACTGACCGTCGTTGCGTTGGCTCCTCGGGTAGATGCCACGAACCTGGTAGCAGAACTCGGTGCAGTCGGCCTCATTGCCGAAGCGGGCCTCGAAAGCGACTCGCACGCCGTTTGCCGTCTGTTCCTCAGACTCCCACGTAGCCCCACAGACGTAGAACTTGCTCGTCAGTGCTGTGTACTCGCGGCTGGCGAGCACCGTTTGGCCGCGAAGCACCATGTTCTTGACCAGACCAATCACATCGACGTCGGGCCCAAGGGCCTCTTCGAGCACGGCGTCGTCACCCGCAGCGTCACCATAGGGCATGTCGGCCTCAGGGCGTGGTTCGGCCTCGGCCGAACTAGCCATCGCATGAGCACGGTGGAGGGAGACCTGCGTGACGTCGACCAAGACCATCCTATCCAAGCTACGCATCATCCCCGTGAAGAAGGCGGTCCTGGCTTCGGCAGCCACTACGTTGAGTAGGCTAATAGGGCGCACCGCCGGCGGTAGCGCCTCCTCCTCACTGGGGGGCAACTGCGCGAGGAACTCATCAGCCAGCGCCTGAAGCTGGGGGTTGGCTTCATGGCGCAGGCTGTAACCCCCATCGCACCGGCTGACGACAAGCGTCCCCTCTTTGAGGCGTCGCTGCGCCAATCGCGTCTTCGAGGCATCCAACTCCGAGTACGAGACTGTCAGTTCGAACACACCGTCGGTCGGCCGGGTGATGGTGAGCACCTCGCCCCCCATCGCCGCTCGACTGGCCTTCACCACCTCCAGCGCTGCCACTACATCCGATGGCCCAGCGCTCGTGTCCATCTTCGCGAAGGTAACCCTCTCGGCGCGAGGGTTTGTATCGGTGTGATCGAGAAGTAGCCGCAAGTCGGGCCAGTCAAGGAACACGGTCGCAAGGTAGCGGACGATCTCCTCCCTCGGCTCCTGGTCCGACACTAGTATGCCGCGCCCAAGCAGGAACTCGCGAAGCACGGTCGTTGTCAACTTCTGCTTCGAGGATTCCAGCAGGTCCAGGATGTCCTTGTCGTCAGCGTAGTACAACACCGACTGCGCGCGTGCCCTCATCGGTCGTCCATCCCGATCTCGATCTCGCTGAATGTGGGTACAACCGTGGTGACTGTCTCCACGCGTACACGACCCAGGCGCTCGCGGATCTCGTCCAGGTTGTGCAGAGCCGCCACATGGTCATCGACCGCCTGGCGGAACTGTGTCACAGCGTCGCTCGCGCCTCTGGGCAGGCGCAGCCGCACCTCATCATAGTGCAGCAACTGGTACCGGAATAGGTAGTCGATCAGGTACTTGAACTCATCAGCCGATCTACCGGTCCGAGAGTAGTAGACAAGCAAGCCATGGAGGACCTTCGGCCCATCGCTATCGGTACGCTCGTACTTGGCGGCGATCAGCGGACCGGTCAGGGCCTCAACCGTGGCCGACTTGACGTGGTCGTGCCGCGCCCGCACAGTGACCAGGTCCGGGTACAGATACCCGAACCTGCTTGTGTCTATCCGCAGGCTGTGCTGCATCCGAGCGATGTCGTTGGCCACCGTGGCCAAGTACGCGATCCTGTCTGGCCCCATCACGTAGAGGCGCTGCCGCCGCGGCACGGCAAGGTCGGCCGGCCGGATCCGACCCAAGAGCTGCTCGAAGTCGGCGTCATATGCTCCGTCGTGGTTGTAGACGAATAGAAGGCCGTGTATCTCTGTCGCTTCCCCTGGCTTCACGTACCGCTCCTGCCAAGGTGAGCTTATGTTGGCACAGTGCGTCGCCTTCGAGAGCGATTGAATGGCATCCGCAATCCGATCCTTTGAGATGGTGCCCCTGGCGTAACTCTTGAGGTCGACGTTCAGGTACACCTCTACGGCACGGTAGGGGTGGGCGTACCGGAACACCACGTCGGTTGGGTGGGTCTGTTTGTGATGCGCGGGATCCTCGCACGGCCAGTTCTGGTTCACAGGAGGCACGCGCTCCCAGCCGAAGACGCCAAACACATCGGTCGCAAGCTTGTCCGCCATTCTGGCGATCGCTTCGGTTTCGGCCATGGTGTCCTCTGGCGGAGCAGGCGCAGACGGCGACCGAGGCATTTGGAGCTGCTCACACCTGATTGCAGAGGATGCCATCCGGCCAAGGTCATGTCAATGGGCTTTCTGGACAACCACGCCACGTGCGCCAAGCGATGGCCAAAGCAACAGTGTGCGTCACCAGACCGAACTAACTTGCCAACTCTCGAACGGAGACCGACCGGAATAGCCCGCCCGTGCGCGTTCGACTTGCTCGCCATCGCCAAGGACACAGTCAGCGACAGTGCGGGCCCAGCGATTGCAGGGGCGCGGTCCGCCGTTCGGACTTGCGGACGCCTCAACGGCCACCCTAGCCCGGGCTCCGTCCACACCACCGACACAACCGCCAACCTACTTCCCAGCCGCCGGAGCCGCCGGCGGGTTCGGCGCCTGCACGGGCTGCGGATAGCTGATGCCCTTGCGCGATGCCTGCACGGCGATCATCTCCAGCACCTTCTGGTCGAACGGGTCGCCGCCACCGGCCGCGGCCAGGCGCTTGGTCTCGGCGTCGACGAAGGTCTGGCGCTTGCGGTTGAGCTCGTCGAACTGGGTCTGGAGGACCTTGCGCTTGGCGCCCTGGTCCTTGAGATAGGCCTCGCGCTCGGCCGGGCTCATCTTGCGCATGTTCTCGGGCAGTTCCTCGGTCTTCAGCTCGCCGAGCTTGGCGCGGCCCAGCGCCATGTCCTGCACCAGGTCGCCCGCGCCGCTCACCACGGCGCCGTCGAACCGGCCGCCGAGCGTGGCGACACGGTCCGCCGCCACCGACGCCGGCGCTGCCGCGGCCACGCCGGCCTTGCTGGCGATCTCCGCCTGCTGGCGCACGCTGCCGTAGGCCACGACCGTCTTGGTCATTTCGGTGTTGAGCCGCGCGATCTCGAGGTCATACGGTGTGGCGATGGCGGTCATGCCGCCGCTTTGGTCGATCTGGACGTACTTGCCCTCGCCCTTGAGCGCAATGTCGCGCCAGATCGGGCCGGTCTCACCATAGTTGCCGCACTGCACGGTGTTGACGATGATGTCGCGGCCCAGCGCGTCCTTGACCGTGTCCGGCCACTTGACATCGTCCTTGTAGTCCATGTGCGGCGGGCAGTCGCCGACCAGGAAGATGACGCGGTAGGTGTCGGAGCCAGTGCTCCAAGTGATGTCCTTCACGGCTTCGGCCAGGGCCTGGTTGACCGACTCCGGCGTGTCCCCGCCACCGCCGGCGGTGAAGGTGGTCAGGTTGGCGTACACGGCGTCGAGGTCGTCGCTGAGGTCAAACCGCTTGGTGACATACGCGTCGCCGCGGTCGCGATAGCTGACCAGCCCGATGCGCAGTTGCGGCGTGGGCTTGCCGCTGAGCAGTTGGTTGGCAATCGACCAGACCTTGCGCTTGGCGCCGTCGATCAGCCCGCCCATGGAGCCTGTGCTGTCGAGCACGAAGCAGACCTCAATCTTGGGGCCGGCGGCGGCGGCGGGCTGAGCCGCCGTGGCCGGCTTGGCCGGCTGAGCCGAGGCCAGCGAGGCGGCCCACAGGAGACCAGCGCACAACAGGGAGCAGCGTTTCATGGTTCCTCTCGCAGTGATGCCCATCGGCGGCCATCGAAGCCCCTTACCCGTCACCCGAGCGCCGCGTTGACGCGGGAGTCGTCGCTATCCATGCTATACTGCCCACCTGTCGCGCTGGCGCGACAGGCTTGTATGTCCGGCGAACGCGACTGGCGAGGAAGGCGTGGGCTGCACCACGGGGGAGCGTCGCTGGGCTGACAGAAAGCGGGCCGATCGCCTGGGCCGACGCACCGCTCGGAGACTGAGAACCATGGACATGCTGTCCGACCTGTTTGCCACCGACCCGACCGTCGGCCAGATCCTGCGCAACGAAGTGGACCGCCAGCGCAATACGCTGGTGCTCATCGCCAGCGAGAACTATGCCTCGCCGGCGGTGCTGGCCGCTTCGGGCACGCCGTTCGCCAACAAGTACGCCGAGGGCTATCCCACCAAGCGCTACTACAACGGCTGCGGCTTCATGGACGCGGTGGAGCAGTTGACCATCGACCGCGCCAAGGCGCTGTTCGGCTGTGAGCATGTCAATGCTCAGCCGCACGCCGGCGCGCAGGCCAACACCGCGGTCTACCA
>JACRKZ010000092.1 GCA_016235455.1 Armatimonadota bacterium
AAGGTCTTGATCGGGCCGTCGGCCGAGGCGGTGCGCCCGTTCACGGTGATCTCGTTGAAGAACCGCTCAACCCGGCGGGTGTGCATGAGGTTGTCGGTGTAGTACGGCGGGATGTGGCACGGCGCGCATTGACCCCGGCCAAAGAAGACGTCCTGACCGCGCAGTTCGCTGGCCGTGGCCAGCGCGGGCGTGAGCCGGCCGAACAGGTTGAGCTTGGGCGCCGGCGGGAAGTCGAGGAGCGACTCGAACTCAGCCATGAAGTGCACCTGGCTGCCGCGTTCGAGCACATTGATGCCCTTGCGCGCCGCGTCGGCCGGGATGCCGTCGAAGTAGGCGGCGCGCTGCTCGAACTCGGTGAAGTCTTCGACACTCTTGATGGCCCGCTGCGAGCCGAACAGGCGCTGCACGTTGAGGCCGCGCAAGGTGGGCGTGTCGATACGATGCCGATGCTCGTTGGGCCGAATGTCGCCGACCGTGTGTGTGGCTGAGTTGGTGTGGCCGTTGGCGTGGCAGTTGAAGCAGGCCACGCCGGGATGAGCCTTGAGGCTGCGGCGGTCCTCGGTGCCGTTGAACTGCTGCTGCGGGAACGGTGTGACCAGCAGCCGCAGGCCCTCGAGCTGCTTGGGATTGAGGATGTCGCGGAACACGCTGTCGTAGTTGGCCAGCGTGATCAGCTTGCCCTGCGACACGTCGCCCAGGTCGGGCCGCGTGGTCAGGTAGATGGCGGCAGGGAACTCGGGCAGGAAGTGGTCGGGCAGATCGAAGTCCAGGTCGAAGCGGGTCAGATCGCGATCGGTCTGCCGGCGGACCTCTTCGATGGTCGAGGTTGGGAAGATCATGCCGCCGGCCTCGTGGTGCGGATGGGGCAGCGGCAGGAAGCCCGCCGGCCACAACTGCTGAGCCTTGACCTGCTCGGGCGGCAGCGCGGCCAGCCTGGCCCAGGTGGTGCCCGCGGCGAGCTTGGTCCGCACGCCGCCCTGCACCCGCTTGCCGCGCGACATGCGGATGTCGCCCGCCGCCTGGTTGCCCAGGTCGTAGCGGGCCGTGAGCATGGCCTGCTGACGCGCGGCGAAGCTCGCCTTCTCGCCTTGGAGGCGCTTGACCAGCGCCGCGAAGTCTTCTTCGGCGCGGACGGCCGGCGCCACGCCGACCAGTGCCGCGAGCGGCAGAACGGCGGACATCAGACGGACTCGGTTCCAGACAGACATAACTTCCTCCCTTTGGCGCAGGAACGTGGCGTGGCGAACGGCTCAGCGCCGCAGCATCGCCGCAGCGCTTTCGGCCACCCAGTAGCCGGGCAGGCCGTAGTGCCGATGGAGCAGTTGCTCGTACTCCGTTGTGATCGCGTCGCCGTCGCGGTACTCGGGCGCGTCCTTGATGGCGGCGCGAGGCAGGTGGACGAAGACTTTGCGTTCGGTCCAACTGACCTGCTCGATCCAGCGCGGCGCGATGAGCACTCGCTTGCCGGGCCACCAGTTGAAGGTGTCGACGATCAGGTAGCGGATGGCCCAGGTCTGGTCATCGATGACGAAGTCGACCACATGGCCGATCTGACCGTCCTGGGCCTGGATATGGTGACCATGGACGTCGTTGGTGCTGCGCAGATAGGGGTCCCAGGCGTCCGCCGGCTCGGCCGGCGGCTCGGTCGGGTAGGGCTCACGCGGAATATAGTTGAACGGTCCCCACATCGATGAGCCCGACCAGTAGACCGGCCAGCCGTAGTAGCCGTGGTAGGTCTCTTCGAACTGGCGCGACACAGGCTTGTCGGTGGCCAGCGCCGGGCTGTCCTCAATCTGCTTGCTGGTCAGCGCGACGACGATCCGTTGCTCGGCCTCCTGCACCTCCACCAGCGCATAAGGCGAGATGAGCACCTGCCGGTCGGTGAGCCAGGTGCCGGTATCGGCCACCAGGTAGCGCACCGTCCAGTGCCGATCATCGAAGAAGAACTCGGCCACGGTGCCCATATGGCCGTCCAGGCTGGCCAAGGTGTATCCCTTGAGTGTGTTGGCTGTGCGTAACATGGTGGCGCGATCACTTCCTGAGGCAGCGGCGCTGCTCGACGGCGTCGAGCAGGCCATGGCTGCACACCCCCATGGTGCCGTGCCGACCCAGGGCCCGGCGCCATGGCAAGTCGCCATTCGGCCCCGTGGAAGACCGTAGATCGCACCTCAAAACGCTGCCTCGAGCGCTCGCTTGCGGCGCGCCTTTAGCGGCCGCGCGCCATCGGGCTACAAGGGTGACCTCGGCCGCCGATCGCGGCTGCCGAGCAGAGCATGGCGACCATAGCTCAGTGGGTAGAGCACGCAACAGCGGTCCGCTCCAACTTGCCCGCGAGGGCTGATTGCAGACTGTTCTCGATTACAACGACGGGGTCGTGGGTTCGAATCCCACTGGTCGCCCTGGTGAGGGCTGAAGGGCTTGGGTTATCGCATGAACCGATGAACCCCCAGGCCCGCGCACTTGCCCTCACCTTCACGCCAATGGACATGCCCCACGAAAGGAGGGGCCAAGATGCGCTACACACAGCACTACAGCAAGCTGAAGACGTCCCAGGCCAAGCCGCTCGCCGGCCGGGCCATGGTGGCCAACGACGCCGGCGGTTATGTCTTCGCCGTCAGCGACTGGACGCGCCTGCGGCGCTTCCTGATCCTCGGCAGCGAGGGCGGCACCTACTACGCCGGCGAGCGCGTCGTCACCATCGACAACGCCAAGGCGGTCGAACGGTGCCTGGCCGCCGACGGCCCGCGTGTGGTCCGCGAGGTGCTCGCGGTCAGCGAGGGCGGATGCGCGCCGCGCAACGATCCGGCGCTGTTCGTGCTGGCGCTCTGCACCACCGGCGACGAGGCCACGCGGCGCGAGGCGTTCGCCGTCCTGCCGCGGGTGGCGCGTACCGGCACGCACCTGTTCACCTTCGTGACCTACATGAAGGACCTGCGTGGCTGGGGCAAGCTGGCGCACCGTGGCCTGGCCCGGTGGTATGTCGAGCGCGACCTGCACGACCTGGAGCTGCAACTGGCCAAGTACCAGGGCCGCTCGCAGGCCGGTGAGCGCTGGACACACCGCGACGTGCTGCGTAAGGCCCGGCCGAAGGTCGAGGCCGGACCGCGCAACGCCGCGCTGGCCTGGGCCGTGGGCCATGAGGCCGACCTGGACGGTCTGCCGCTGCTGGCCGCCGTCGAGGCGGTGCGGCATGCCGAGCGCGTGGACGACGTGGTGCGGCTCATCGAGACCGCGCACCTGCCGCGCGAGTGCGTGCCGACGCAGTGGCTGACCGAGCCGGCGGTGTGGCTCGCCCTGCTGCCGCAGATGCCGCCCATGGCGCTGCTGCGCAACTTGGCCAAGCTGGCCGGGCTGGGCCTGCTGGCTGGCCGGTCCGAGGCCTGCGAATGGGTGGCGAAGCGGTTCGCGCGCGAGTCGCTGCTCCGCGCGCGGCTGCATCCGCTGGCCATCCTGCTGGGTCTGCGACAGTTCGCCCAGGGCCGGGGCGACAAGGGCCGCCTGACCTGGCCGGTGGCGCCGCAGGTGGTGGACGTGCTCGGGCAGGCTTTCCACGACGCCTTCGCCGTGGTTGAGCCGACCGGACGGCGACTGCTGCTGGCGGTCGACTGCTCGGGCTCGATGGACGGCACCTACATCGCGGGCACGTCGCTGTCGGCGCGTGAGGCGGCCGGCGCGCTGGCCATGGTCACGGCGGCTGTGGAGCCGTCGTGCCAGGTGGTCGGCTTCACCGCGGGGCCGCACCGTGACCGGTACGGGTTCGGCAGCGGCCTGACCGCGCTGGACATCTCGGCCCGGCGGCGGCTCGACGACGTGCTGCGCGTCATGCGTGGCGTGCCGTTCGGCGGCACCGACTGCGCGCTGCCGATGCTCTGGGCAACCGAGCAGCGGCTGGCGGTCGATGCGTTCGTCGTCATCACGGACAACGAGACCTGGGCGGGCAGCATTCACCCGACTCAGGCGTTGGCCGAGTACCGCCAGAAGACGGGCCTGCCCGCCAAGCTGGCGGTGATGGCGCTGACGTCCACGGGCTACAGCATCGCCGACCCGGACGATGCGGGCCAGATGGACATGGTCGGCTTCGACACCGCCACGCCGACGGTGCTGGCCGACTTCCTGCGGGGGTGAGCCGCACATCGTAGGGGCGACCAGGGCTGGTCGCTCCTACGACGTGTTGGCCCAGTCCGTGTACCGCGTCTCCTCCGGCACGTCGGTGGGGCTCTCGAACTCCAGCCGGTACCCGTCGGGGTCGACCAGGTCGACCACCCACAGGCCGTTGCCCACGAACGGCTCGGCGCAAACGACGCCACGGGCGGTGAACTCGTGGTACAACGCCAGCGCGTCGGCGCACATGAGGCACACCGTCACGCCCTCGCCCAGCCGGCCCGCGGGCCGCTGGTGGAACTGCTGGAGCATGAGGCCCACGCCGTCGCGCTCCACCCGACACCAGCGCAACTCGCCGCCCGGCGACCAGTGCAGGGGCATGGCAAAGCCGAGGCCCTCGGTGTAGAACCGCGCCGAGGCCTGCATATCGGTCACGCCGAGGAACGGCACGGCTTCGCGCAGATTGGGCTGCTCGCCGGTGTCACTCACGGCCCGGCCCTCCATCTCCATGCCGCTGCATGGTTGCCTGTCAGATGCCGTAGAAGGCGTCGAGCCAGTCGGCCCAGCCGGACGGCGCGGCCCAGTCCTGCACACGGTACGCGGCGCGCAGCAACGACCAGGCGTCGCTCGTGGTGGCGGGCGTGTTGTTGGGCAGGAACACGGCCAGGCCGTGCGAGCCGGCGTCCGAGGCGGCGCCGTTCACGTTGGTGTCGACATGCGCCTCGGCCACCAGCGCCGCGCTGACCGCCGCGGC
The DNA here is from genome assembly GCA_016235455.1 of Armatimonadota bacterium. Classification (GTDB taxonomy): domain Bacteria; phylum Armatimonadota; class UBA10988; order UBA10988; family UBA10988; genus UBA10988. The sequence goes on from JACRKZ010000092.1 coordinate 4,856, forward strand.
CACCGCGTTGCCGGCGGTGGTGAGCTGGGCGTCGCCCGTGCCCGCCGCCACGCGCTCGGTGAAGTCGACCAGGTCCCTCATGCCTTCGTAGTCGGCTGGGTCGCCGCCAGCGTAGTCCTGCGTGTTGGCGCGCGCCGTGGCGATGGCGTTGTGGTACGCGCCGTCCTTGGCCACCAGCAGGTCGGCATAGGTGTTGGCGGCCGTGGCCACCGCGCCCAACGCACTGGTGCGGATGGCCGACTGGGTCAGGCTGCTCTGGGTGTGGTCGGCATAGGCCTGGGTCGCGTACAACCGCACGATGTCGCCGGCGACCTGCGCCGGCGTGCGGCTCGCATCGGCCATCAGCGGCGCCAGGATGGTCTGGTATGGGTAGCCTTCGTCCGGCGTCGCGTCCTCGCCGGCGACGACGTAGTCGCAGACGTTGCGCACGGCATAGGCCACTTCGGCCATCTGCATGTTGCAGGCGTCCATCATCAACAGGTCGATCTTGGTCGACGCGGTCAGCGCCGCGGCCATCTGCTCATTGTGCAGATAGGCCGAGTAAGTGTCCGAGTAGAGGATGCCGCGCGACACATTGGCGCCGGCGGTGCGGCCGATGGGCCGCCAGCCCGAGCCATGGTCCCACAGGTCGAGCGCGTAGTGGTCAGCGGGGTAGTTCGCCTGGCACCAGGCCACGAAGCTCTGCACCGTCGAGACCTGACCCATGTCCAGGTTGCCCAGGTCCGTGGCCTGGCCACCGCTGCTCTCGCTGGCCAGCAGCGACGACACGTAGGCATTGCGCGACGACGAGTGGTGAACGACGAAGCGGCGCGCGCGCGGCGCCGTGCTGCTCGCGCTGGGGAAGCCGCGCAGGCACTTCATCAGGCAGACCAGGTTGACTTCCGCGTTGTCGGGCAGCTGTTCGAGCTGGTCGAGGTTGAGCAGCGCGTCCTGCCACAGGTTGTTGTCGGCGTCGATGTACAGCATGATGGTCCACGCCGCGCGCGTGCCTCCGCCGCCACCGCCGTTGTTGTTGGTGCCAGAGGATCCGCCGCCGCAGGCGCCCACCAGCGGCACCGCCGCCAGCGCCAGCAACATCGCCACCCGCTTGACATATCGTCCGAACCGGCTGCCGGTCGTCACCGAGTCCATTGCACAACTCCTCACCGTCTGGGGTCGAGCGCCCTGGCCTTGGTTACAGGCGCCGCATCCTCCAACGCCCACGGCACCAACCGGCTTCAGCCCAACCCGGCGCTAAGCCAGCGCGTGGTGCAGATGGTGCACGAAGGTCGCGTTGTCCGCCTGGACGTAGTGCAGGTCGCCGCCCATGCGCGCGTAGCTCTTGCAGAAGCGCAGGTAGTAGGCCGCACTGGTCTTGGGCGGTTCGCCCTGGGTCCAGTCCCAGCCGCCGCCGTCCTGCAGGTCGACCACATAGAGGCTGTGCCCGCTGACGATGGGCCGCCCGGCTTGCAGGCGCAGGTTGTTCACGCAGCTCAGGCTCTTCTCGAAGACTTGCGGTCCCATGATGGCTGTGCCCACCGACAGCACCACGCCTCCGTCCAGGCTGTCCACCGCGGCGCCGAACCGCGCGAAGTCGATGTTCGCCGCGCGTCCGACCGCCGCGCCGCTGTACCAAGGGTGGCAGGCGATGATGTCGTAACCGATGCCCGGGTGCACGGTCCACGGCACGCCGGCCGCATAGGCCTGCGCGGCGACGGAGGCGTGCCGGTAGCGGTGTGCCACGTTGACCCGGCCGTCGGGCAGGCTGGGCAGCCGGTGCCTGGCGGCCAGCAACTCGGCCACGCCCGGCAGCCGGGGGTCGTCGTCGCCCATCAGCGATATTTGCTCGCGCAGCTCCTCGGTGGTGGGCACATCGATGCCATCCTCGGCGATGAACCGCCCGATGGCCTGGCCATAGCCTTCGCCGCGCGTGCCGGCCACGAGCAGGGCCAGGTTGAGCGCATCGCCGGTCTCGCGCCAGGTGCCAAAGGTGCCCGTGGCCACGTTCTCGCGCACGCTCTCCGAGGTCTTGGCCTGCCACGAGAACTCCCAGTCGTGGATGGAGCCGGCGCCGTTGGTGGCCAGGTGGGTCAGCCAGCCGCCGCGCATCAGCTCGCCCAGCAACTGGCCCGCGCCATTGCGCAGCAGATGCGCGCCGTAGAGGAGCATGACGCCCGCGCCGCGCGCGCGCGCGGCACGGATGGCCTCGACGCACGAGGCGACCTGCGCCGCGCCGGCCTCGTTTATCGGGCCGGGCGCCGAGGCCGGGTCGATGAGCACATCCTCCAGCCGCGACAGATGGCGGCGCTCGGCGAGCGGGAAGACGCGGAGGTGAGAGAGGTCGATACGATCGCTGGCCATGGTTACCTCGACGGGACAAGGGCCCCCTCGTAGGGGCGACCCTCCGTGGTCGCCCCATGCCCGGCGCCGTACGCTGATGCGAGCTGACCGCGCGTGGCTGGGCGACCACGGCGGGTCGCCCCTACGAGGGAGGCGTGCCTGTCCGGCAGTGTACACCAACCGGACAAGGACTCTGAGCGCACCCCGCGAACACGGCCGCGTGGAGTCCAAGATGCGCTGTGGATGGATCCTCTTGCCGTTGCTCGTGAGCGCCTGTGCCGGCCAGCCGCCCGCCGACCCCAACGTGGTCACGCTGCCGCCTGGGCTGACCAGCCTCGGCGAGATCGGCCGCTTCCGCGTGGGCTGGCAGTCCTATGGCCAGCCGGCCGAATACATGCCCGACGGCTGGGTGGGCCACTTCGAGGAGCGCACCGGCGTCTCGTACAACCTGGGCGACTCGGTGCTCGGGCGCGAAGCCGTGCTGATGCATTCGCCCTGGCGTGTGCCGCCGGGCCGCACCTGCGTCGAGTTCCGGCTGCGGCTGCCGCGGGCAACGCCCATCACCTTCACTACGGGCATCACCATGAACCCCTACAGCATGGAGCCCGAGCACAGCGATGGCGTGACGTTCAGCGCCTACCTGGTCGATGGCGCCGAGAAGCAGTTGTTCCGGGAGCACTACGCCAAGGCTGAGTGGAAGGACCTGACCTTCGACCTGTCGGCCTCCGCGGGCCGCGACGTGACGCTGCGTCTGCAGGTCGAGCCCGGCCCGGCCAACAGCCCCAGCTTCGACTTCTCCTACTGGAGCCGGCCGGTCATCCAGTGCGGCACGACCACCGGCCCAGGCGAGGACCGTGTGGCCAGGCTGCTGGCCAAGCCTGCCTATCGCGCGGTGGCTGGCCGGAGCCTGGTGACGTTGGCCAACCGGCCGGGCGAGGCACAAGGCATCGCTCCGTCCACGTTCCTGCCCGCCGAGACCAGCGTCAGCGCCCAAGGCGGCACGTTCTGGCTCAGGAGCAAGGCCGCGGACGCGAGTGTGGCCTACATCTGGCAGCCGGCGACCGGCACGCTTGACGACATCACGGCCAAGGTGGACGATGGCACCGAGTTGCATCCCTGCGCCGGTGGTGGCGTGACCTTTGCCGTCGGCGACAAGCTCGTCTCTGGCCGCGGCGGTCGGTGCACGGCCTCGAGCGTGGACGCGAACGGCCGGACCGTGCGCATCGAGTGGCAGTATCCCGCCGAGCAGGGCGGCGCCACCGTGGTCTGGACGTTGGGTATCGTCGGCCGCGCACTGACCGTCCGGGCCGAATGCGCCCAGCCCAAGGTCGCCGGTCTGTCGCTGGGCCAGGTGACCGGCGCGGCGCTACGCCGGCGGCTGGCTGTGCCGTACCTGCTGGGCAACCTGGACTATCTGCCGGCCGACGCGCTCTACTCGGGTCGGTACCTGGACTGGACCGTGAGCCATGCGTCCACTTGCCCGCAAGGCGAAGCCAGCTACCACGCCCTGACCGACGGCACGCGCAACACGCTGCTGGAGTCGGGTTACGTAACGCTCACGCCGCACGTGGCCGAGGCGTTGCCCAACCTGCCGCATCCCGTCTCGCCCTATGTGGCGTTGCTCGGCCCGAAGGTCATGCTCGACATCTGGGGCCACCGCGACAACACCTACGCCGGCGATGCCCGGCTGCTGCGCGAGCTCAAGGACAACGGCGTCGACCACGTGGCTATCATCCAGCACGACTGGCAGCGCTGGGGCTACGACGCCAAGCTGCCCGACCACCTGCCGGCCAACCCGGCCTACGGTGGCGACCCGGCCATGATCGAGTTCGGCCGGGCGGCGCGTGACTGCGGCTATGTGTGGTCGCTGCACGAAAACTACATCGACCTCTACCCCGACGCACCGTCGTACGATCCGGCCGCGCGCGTGCTCCAGTCAGATGGCAAGCCGTCGCCGGCCTGGTACAACTCTGGCACGAAGGTGCAGAGCTACGGGCTCAAGAGCAACCGCGCGCTGGGCTATGCCAAGGCCGTCGCGCCCGAGGCGCATCGGCGCTACGGCACCAACGCCGCCTACCTCGACGTGCACACCTGCGTGCCGCCCTGGCATCAGCTCGACCATGAGGCGGGTCAGCCACTGGCCGGCATGGCGCTGGCCAAGGTCAAGAACGACACGGCGCTGTTCCAGTTCATGCGTGACTCCCACGAGGGTCCCATGTTCGGCGAGGGCAACAACCAGTTCTACTGGGCCGGCCGCTGCGACGGCGTGGAGGCGCAGGTGGAAGGCGGCGAGGACCATCGGCCGTTCCTCGACTTCGACCTGCTGCGGCTGCACCCGCAAATGGTCAACCACGGCATGGGCTACTACGAGCGCTGGTTCCGCCAGGGCTACGACGCGAACTTCGGCCAGAACGTCGGTACGCCGGTCGATATGGACCGCTACCGCGCGCAGGAAGTGGCCTACGGCCACGCCGGCTTCATCGGCAACGCCCTGACCGGCAACGTCAACCACGTGGTCAAGGAGCACCACCTGATGCACGCCGTGCAGGCGCTGTCCGGCACGGCCAAGGTCACGGCCATCGAATACGGCGTCGGCGACCGCTTCGTCGACGCGTCCATCGCCTTGGCGGTGACCGACACGCGGCGCCAGCGCATCCGCTATCACAGCGGCCTGACGGTGTGGGTCAACTGGGCCGAGCAGCCCTGGACCGTGGACGGCCACACGCTGCCGCAATGGGGCTGGCGCGCGGCCGGGCCCGGCACCGAGGTGGCCACCGAACTGCGCGACGGCAAGGTGGCCGACACCGCGCTGACGCCCGAATACACCTATGTCGACGCGCGCACCTGGTTCCCCGCGCCGTATGTCAACCGGCCGCGCGACATCGAGCCGAAGCTGCGGTCGCTCAAGGATCTGGGCGACGGCCGCGTGGAGATCACCTATGAGTGGAAGGTCGGCGAGAAGCTGAGCGAGGACTACAACTGCTTCGTGCACTTCAACAACGTCGCGGCCGACCAGTGGGGCGGTGACGACATCGTCTTCCAGCACGACCATGCGCTGCCCCGGCCGACCAGCGCCTGGCAGCCCGGCGAGACCATCGTCGACGGGCCGCATATCCTCACCGTGCCGGCCGGCAAGTACAACAGCTACGACGTGACCATCGGCCTGTGGAAGACCGGTCGCCTGAACCTCAAGGGCATTCGCGCCACGCGCGAGCGCATCCTCATCGGCCGGCTCGGCGTGAAGCAGGAGGGCGGCAAGGTGGTCGCCGTGACCAGCCTGCCCGTCACCGCGGCGGACGACGCGATCGGCAAGACGCCGGACTGGGACGAGCGCGTCTATCCCGCGGCGACCACGGTCACCTGCGGCGACGTGCGCACCAACGGCTCGGTCAAGCTGGTCAAGGAGTCGGCGCGGCGCTGGGTGGTCTATCCGTACCCGCGGGACCGGGCTTTCCAGATCGGCCTGAAGGTGGCGCCGACGGCCAAGGTGGCGGCCCTGGCCGCGCTGACTGGCGCGGAGCTCGGCGCGGTACCGGCCAAGACTGACGGCGGCTGGCTGACGTTCGACGCGGGCAAGGTAGGGGCCGGTCGGTACGTCGTGACGTGGTGATCAGCTAACCACGAGAGGACACAGAGGGCACAGAGATGGTTCTGAACTGGCTCTCTTTGTGTTCTCTGTGTCCTCTTGTGGTTGATCACTTGTCAGGCGCGTCTGCGGCTTCCACGCGCAGGTCGTCGAGGAACAGCAGGTAGCCGCGCTTGCCGGGGTAGGTGACCGGCATGAAGATGCCGTGGCCCGAGGCCGGTGCCTTGCCGGGCACGCGGACCAAGGGGCCGCTACCGAGCCGCGCCAGCACCTCGGTCTGGGCGCCGCCGGACGTGGGCAGCCAGAGCCAAAGCACAGACCAGGCGTCCTCGGCATACTCGCCCAGCGGCACGGTGTGGGCGAAGTCGCCGCTGATCAGGCTGACGCGCCGGCCGTCGAAAGCGACCGCCGCCGAGCGGTCGCCGGGGTTGGCGCCGCGCAGCTCGAACCCGAAGCGCACGCTGTCGGCCTTGCCCTGAATGAGGAAGGCCACCGAGAAGGCCAGCCAGCGCTCGGCGACGTTGGGCAGACGCGTGTTGTAGCCGGCCATGGGCGACTGCTCACCGGTCTGACGGTCGAGCAACAGGCTGCGCTGACCGCTGTGCGCGCGCAGGTTGCTGGTCAGCAGCAGGTCGTCGCCAGGATCGCCCCAGCCCACCGACCAGCCCTGCGCGGTCTGGCCGGGCAGACGATCCTCGAAGCCCTGGGTCCAAGGCAGTTGCGCCGAGGCGGCCGAGGCCAGCATCAGTAGCACGATGGCTGCTCGTTGCACCGGTTTTGGCCGAATGGCGCTTCCACGACACCGGCAGCCCCCCCTGTAGTCCCCCCGCGAGCGGGGGGACGGTGCACTGACACCCTCCCCGCTCGCGGTGAGGGCCGGGGTGGGGGCTGTCCGCGACTCCATCACAACGCGCCCTTCCGCGCCACCAGGCACCGTGTCTAGCGCTGGCGGCGCCGACCAAGGGTGGGGAAGCGCCATTCGGCCAGAGCCGGCACAACCAAAGGGATCGCCGCTTGCCATCGGCCTACCAGTACGTGAATTCATAGGGATCCGCCAGATTCAGGGTCGTGTCGTAGAAGGAGGGCCCACGTGCCTCTTGCGAGGCCAGCCGCGTCGGGTCCCAGCCGGCGCGCGACAGGTTGGCCCAGAAGCCAAAGCCCTTGCCGCCCGAGCCGACCTTGAGCGTGATGATGTTATCGCCGGCGCGCAGGTCGACGTCCACCTGATGCCGGTTGGCCCGCGGCGAGCCGTGGCCGGTGGTCACTTCGTAGACCGGCTGGCCATTGACCCAGGCTGCCAGCCAGTAGTCCACGCCCAGCCGCAGTCGCGCCTTTCGCGCCTGGTCGGCCTTCACGTGGCAGACCGCGAAGCTGGTCGACGACAGCTTGCCACCGAGGTCGACGAAGCCATGCTCGTCGGCCTGGGCCACGTGCCAGGTCGGGCCGTTGCGACCGGCGACGGCGTCGGCCTGTTCGGGAATCACAGCGCCGATCAGGCTGGGTCCGTCGTCCTTGGCCTGAGCGAACGGGCCGAGCACCTGCCAGCGGGTCAGCTCGTCGTAGCCGGCGCCGGCTTGGAGGGTGCACAGGCGCTGCGCGACCTCGGGCGCGAGTCGCGCGCCGGCGTTGGTGCCGATCTGTGCGGCCAGCGTCGCGAGCCGCGCGCGGCTCAGCCGAATTGCATCTCGGCGCGCGGCGTCGTCCACGTAGCGGGGGGCGAGCAGCGCCGGATCGGCGGCCAGCCACACGTCATTCCCGCGCACCAGCGCCAGCCCGCCCAGCAGAACCGTGCTGCCCGCCGGCTGCCCGGTCGGGTCGTAGGCCGGTGTGCGGAGCCCATCACGCCAGCGCAGCAGGCTGGTGTCAACCCCGCGCAGCAAGGGATGGCCGTCGAGCGGCACGCGCCATAGCTCGCGCTCGGACAGCTTGAGGCCGCCCGCGGCCGCGGCCGGATGCACCGTGTAGGCCGGCGTCGGCGCCAGGGCGCGCTGGCACTCCGCCAGCAGGTTGGCCGCCAGTCGCGTGGCGCCAGGGTCGACGCCCACGCGGTCGGTCAGGTCCAGCGAGCAGCAGGTGATACGCCCCTTGCCATGCCGCAGATGCAGCAGCGGCGTGTAGGCCAGGTCGAACTCGCAGGACAACACCGGCGTGAAGCCCACCACCTGCGGGATCTCGAACACCGTCGAGGCCACCGCGCCGGTGTTGGTCCAGCGCGGCGCGCGCGGCCCGTCGTAGTCGCGGGCCATCTTCCCTTCGGGCAGCAGGTCGGGCGAGCCGCGCCAGTTGATCAGGTCCTCGGGCGCGATGCCGGCCAGGATCGGGCTCTGGGCATCGCGCGCAAAGACATAGCGCGTCATCGTCTCGACGTTGCGGAAGCCCAGCCCTTCCCAGATCTCGGGCTTCTGCTCCAGGATCAGCACACGGTGGCCGGCCTGGATGTCCGCGCTGGTATACGGCAGCGCCATGCCCGGCTCGAGCGCCTCGCGGCCGATGACCAGCAGGCTGTCGGCCGGCCTGGGCTGGCCCGGCTGCCACAGCGTCGGCCGGATGCCCAGCGCCTCGATCCAGGCGCGTGAGCGGCCGCGGGGGTCCCACAGCGCGACCTTGCCCGCCGGCTGGGGCAGCAGGCGCGGATGGATCTGGACGGGCAGCGTGTCCGTCGCGACGACCTTGCCGCCGTCTTCGACCCTCAACTCCAGCCGCGCGGCCAGACGCTGCGCCGCGGCTGGCGCGGTGACCGCGAAGGGCAGGAGCTTGATGTCGCCGGCGGAGACATCGATGGCCAGTTGACCGTTCCCGAGGGTCTTGTCGCCCGCGACCAGCGACCAGCGCGCCGTCAGGCGGCGCCGGCCGGGCCCGTCCCAGACCACCGCCACCTGCTTGTCGATGCGCTCGCCTGACCAGTAGGCGTGCGACTTGTCGGTGAACTTGGGCGCGCCGGCCAGGTAGGCCAGCAGCGGCTGGTTGTCGGGCGCATAGATATCGAAGTTGGCGTTGGCCCAGTCGGGCCGCCTGGTCACGGGCTCACGGAGTGCGGCGTAGCGGTTGAACACATTGCCCGCGTAGCCCGGCGGGTCGCCGTAGCCGAGGCCGAAGTTCCACCACTGCCAGCCGCCATTGACGCCCCAGGTGCGCCAGGCGCGCGTGGTGTTGCGCACGAACAGCCGCTGGAACTCCCAGTAGCCGGGCCACTGCTTGAGATCCACCTTGTCGAACGCGCCGTGGCCACTTACGTTGGCCAGGCTAAGCTCGATGATCTTCTTCTGGCCTGCCTCGCTCTCCCAGGCATAGGCCTGCGGGCCGAAGTACATGGCCAGATACTCGGTCAGCAGGAACTGCTTGCCCTTCCAGAAGTTGGCCGTATACGGCTCGCCAAACTCAACCGCGGAGTAGGGCATGTTGCCCGACGCGGCCCACCGCGACGGCCAGTCCTCGCGCTCTTGCAGCGGCACGAAATTGAGGTACGAGTTGGCCGTGGACAGATCGCCCGTGCTGCCGTCGGCATGGGAGAAGGCCAGCCGCGTCGGGTCGTGCTGCCGCGTCACCCGACAGGCGTACTCGATGGCGCGCGCGTTCCCGTTCTTGTCTTCCGCCGGCCGATGACCCATGCCGTCGGCGTGGATGTTGGTCCGCGGGCAATAGGTGTTCATGCCCACGGCATAGGCGAAGACGCTCGGATGGTTGCGCACGAAACGCAGATGGTAGGCCATCTCGCGGTCGTAGTCGGCCTGGAGCTGCTTGTCGGTCAGCAGGCTGGGCTTGAGATTGCTCATGCCGGGCACGGGCAGCGTGGCGCCGCAGCCGTTCTCGTCGAGCGCCGCCAGCGTGGCCTCGTCGAAGATCGGCGTCTCCGACCAGTTGCCCCACCAGGCGCTGGGGTTGGGCTGCCACTGGAAGACGTTGAAGCCAAGCAGCCGGAAGAACGACAGCGAGGTCGGCGTCAGCCCCGAGTTGGCCCAGGTCAGCCGCCAGCGCATGTCGTGGCCGTTGAGCAGCAGACGACGGCCCTCGGTCCACACCTCGCGGAAGCCGAACCTCACCGGCTCGGCCTGGTCGGCCACCTGGCCACGCAGCGATGCCGTGCAGCTATACAGGTACGGCGCCTCCAGCTCCCACAGCCGGACGTCGGGCCAGGCTTTGGTCAGCCGATGGGTCGAACGGCCCGCGGGCAGGGCGACAGCCGGCAGGTCGAGCGCCAGCGCCGGCTGGCCGGCGGTCTGCGTGATGTCGGCATGGAGCGCCGCCTGCGTGGCCGCGGTCGCCTCGACCTCCACCTGCACGGTCAGCTCGTGCTTCCGCTGTGAGGGGATGACGAAGACGTCTGTGATCGCCGCCGCCTTGGGCCGCGCGCGGATCGTCACCGGCGCGGTGATGCCCAACGGCCACTGGTCGGGCGTGAGCTTGTCATGCCGTGTCAGGTAGCGCAGCGGGTCGTGCGCGAAGTCGCGCGAGATGCCCGTGTAGTCGCGTGTCAGGAACACCGTCAACCGGTTCTCACCAGCCTTGACCGCGGTATCGAGAGCCACCTCGCCGCCGGGCCGCAGCAACTCGCCGAGTCGCTGGCCGTTGAGGAAGACGACGGCATCGCCCTCGATGCGGCGGAAGTCGGCCACGACGTGCCGGCCCTGCGGGTCGGCGAGCGTGGTGAAGACCTGCTCGTACCACAGCGAGTGCACCTGGCCGCGCGGCGTCTTGGCCCAGGCCTGGCCGGGCGCCGTGGGTGCGGTGCCGCGCCAGTCGCGCGCGGGCATGGTGCCCCAGGCGTCCGGTTGGGGCGGCGTGTCCGGCGACACCGCGACCTGCACCCGCCAGACCTCGGCCAGGGCCAGGTTCCAGCGCGGCGGCGCGTCGGTCGCGAGCAATGCGGTCAGCAGCAGGGGGATCATCGACGGCTCCCGGCTCACTAGGATGGCCGATGCGCGCGACGGTGTCCAGCGGGGGCGCGGCGCAGTACACTGAGCGCCAGAGCGCAAGATGCTGGTTGTACCGGCTTGGGCCGAAGGGCGCTTCCACTCGGCGGTGGCAGTCTCCCGCGCCGATGACCGGCAACGCTGACGCCGGTACGCTGAGCCAGCAGAGCTGGCTGCATCTCCAGATTGGCAGTGGTCCGCAGGACCATCGTTGGCCACCGGTCCGCCGCGATGTCGATCTGCGGCTACGCCTCCGGCCGATGCCAATCTGGAGATTGGCGTACCGGCACGGGCGGCACTGACCGGACAATGGAAGCGCCATTCGGCCAAAGCCGGCACAAAGAACATGATCTGCTGCGACGGGTGGCCTGCATGGCGGAGCGAGACCAGTGGGTGGCGGAGTTCCTGGCGCATATCGCGGCGCTCGACCTGCCACGTCACCACTACATCCGCCTGCCCGACCGCGACCTGCTGCTCACCGCCGACCTGCGCGGCATCCTGCGCGCCGAACTGGACACCTGGCTGGCGCGCCGACTGCTCGACCTGGACACCGCCGACGCGCTGGATCTGGCGCGTGCCGTGCGCGAGGCCGCACGCGCCGCGGTCGAGCCGCTGGCCGAGGCGGAGGAGGCCCGCATCGCCCGCTGGCAGGCGCCGCGCGCGGCCGTCGAGGAGTTCTGGTGTGTCACGCTCGACCGCGTGCCCGAGTCGTTGCACGCCGAGATCGCCGGCAACGCCGCGCAGCGCCAGGCCTGGGCCGCGCTGTATGGCGACGATCGGCTCAACCTGCACGCCATGGTCGATACGCGACTGTTCGGCGCTGAGTTCACGCAGCGGCTGCTGACCACGCTCGGTGATGCGCCGCCCGACGGTACCGTCTATCACGGCGACAACCACGACGCGCTGGCGCACCTGGCCGGTGAGCTGGCCGGGCGCGTGCGCTGCATCTACCTCGACCCGCCCTACAACACGGGCAACGAGGCCTTCACCTACCGCGACAGCTACCAGCGCACGGTCTGGCGGACGATGATGACCGAGCGCCTGACCGCCGCGCGCGAGATGCTGGCCACGGACGGCGCGGTGTTCGTGAGCATCGACAACAACGAGCAGGCCCGGCTGCGGCTGCTCATGGACGAGGTGTTTGGCGAGCGCAACTTCGTCGAGACGTTCCTCTGGACCCGCACCAAGACGCCGCCCGCGCTGGCCGCCAAGTCGCGCAAGACCGTCGAGTTCGTGCACTGCTACGAGCGGCGCCTGTCGTCGACGCCGTACCGCGGCCGACCGCTGGACAACGGCGACGCGCCGCTGCTCAACACAGGCAACCGCGAGCGCGAGCTGACCTTCCCCGCCGGCAGCATCCTCACGTCGCTGCCCGACGGCGAGTATGCGCCCGGCCCGCGGGGCAAGGTGGAACTGCTGACCGCCGCGACAGTGGCCGACGGCCGGATCGTCAATGCCATCACGGTGCGCGGCCCGTTCAAGTGGCAGCAGTCGTTCCTCGATGCCGAGCTGGCCGGCGGCACGACGCTGCTGGTGCGCACGGCGGCCTTCTCGATGCGTTTCCAACGGCCCGACCGCGGCCGCTGCAAGCCGCCCGGCAACCAGCTCGACGCCGACCTGCCCAGCGACGTGGGCACCAACGAATCAGCCTCGGCCGAGCTGCGCGCCATGGGCTTGAGCGGCTTCTCGTACCCCAAGCCGGTGTCGCTGGTGGCCGCGCTGGTGCGTATGAACACTGGCGCGGGCGACATCGTGCTCGACTTTTTCGCCGGCTCGGGCACCACCGGCGCGGCGGTGCTCGCGCTCAACCGCGCCGACGGGCTGGGCCGGCGCTATGTGCTGGCCGAGCTGGGCGACCATGTCGACACCGTGCTGCTGCCGCGGCTGATCAAAGCCGTCTACGCCGCGGAGTGGCGCGACGGCCGGCCGCTGCCGGGCACGGGCGTCAGCCATGTGTTGCGCGTGGTGCGGCTGGCGCGGTTCGAGGAGTGATTGGCGTCAGCGCGCGACGGGTAGACTCTGGGGCAGGGGACAGCCATGGACTACCGGCAGGTGCGTGACCTCCACGTGCGCCAGCGACCCCGTCTGGACCGCGTGGGCTGCGTCGCGGGGCTGCTGTTCCCGCTGGCGTGCCTGGCTCATGTGTGGTGGGTCACGCCGCCGACGCCGCGCGTGCCCGTGATGTGGGGCGAGAACGGCGCGGTGTGCGTGACGCGGCCCGCCCAGGACGACATTCAGCGCTTCCGCGTAGGCCCCCGCGAACCACATCGCTGGCGGCGGTTCGGCGTCGCGCTGGTCGGCTATGACTGGGGCGAGCGCCAAGCGGTCATCGTCAGTGCCGACGGCAGGCGGCGCACGGTGCGCACGGGCGATCTCCGCAGCGTCGACAGCGCTTACCCCTTCGCGGATGGCGCCATCGTCAACAGCAACGATGACCAGACCTACTTCGCGCGCGACGGCGCCGCCCGCCGCATCGCGGATGTACGTTGCGTGCAGCCCGAGCCGGGCGGCCAACGCTGGGCCGCCGAGCGACCCAACGAAACCATCGAGGTCTGCTCTGGCCCGCTCGATGCGCCGACCGCGCGCCGGCCAGTGTATCGCGTGGTCGGCGCGCGGAGTTGGCTCTACGACTGGCGCCACAATGAGCTGGTCTGGTCCGACTACCAGGGACTCTGGTCCGCCCGCCAACCCAACCAGCCGCCGAAGTTGCGCGCCAGGCTCAGCCAGGCTCCGTTGGAGCTGGGTACCGACCCGCACACGGGCGACCTGCTAGTGACGTTGGACGCCATCGTCCGCGGCTGGATGGTCTCGGTGCCCCACGGCCAGATCCAGCCGCGCTGGCGTCAGCGCTGCTACCGGACGGCGACGCCGTTGGGGGAATGGCGGCCGGAGGATGAGCGGATGTTAGGGGCGCTCACGCTCCAGGGGCCATAGGCGCGGCTCGCGATCGCCGGTGACCACACGCTGAGCAAATCTGCTTGACAATGCCTCTGCGTCTCAGTAGAGTCCCGCGCACAGCGGGGGGACGTGGTGCCAGAGCAGGGGATCAACCGACTGACGGATGAGCAGTTCGCGGGCCGGCTGCGCCGGGAGGTGAAGCGGGTGCCCACGCGCGACGCCGCCTGCGTGCTGATCCTGGGCGCCGGCTTCTCCTATGGCTTGGTGCCCACGGTGCGGGCCATGGTGCGCGACATCGTCTGGTGGGAGCGCTGCCAGGACGATCCGTCGTTGAACTACGAGCGCGAACCCGCCGGGCCAGCCAACTGGTACCGCGAGCGGCTGGCCGAAGTGCGCGGCGAGCACGAGGCGGCGAAGTTCGACCCCGGCAGCGGCCAGTTCGACCCGACGCTGGTCTACCTGACGCTGATGGACCCGGCTGGGCAGGTGCTGTTCAGCGCCGACCTGCGCGCGCGCTACCTGCACGCGGTCATCGCCAAGGCGGGCAACCGGCTCAACGACGCCCACATGTTCCTCGCCGGCCTGCTGGCCGAACAGGCGGCCTGGCCGGGCGAGCGGCTGCCGTTCTGCCGCACCATCCTGACCACCAACTTCGACTGGTTCCTCCAGTACGCGCTGCAACTCACGCAGACGCTCTACTTCATGTCCGACCAACCTGGCGCCATCGACCCGCTCACGGCCGGCCTCGGCTCGGCCATCCATCTGGTGCAGGCGCATGGCTCGGCGCACCACTACCGCCTGTGCAACAACGACAACGAGATCGAGCGCGCCAAAGCCGCGGCGGCCGGGATGGTGCCGTACCTGCAGGAGCACATGGTCGTGGTCATCGGCTACAGCGGTTGGAACGACGCGATCATGGCGGCGCTGGAGAGCGTGCCGCAGTTCCGGCATGGGCTGTACTGGTGTGACATCGTGGAGCCGGGCGACCTGGGCGAGCGGGCGCGAGCACTGCTGGCCCGGCACGCTGATGCGCACTACGTGAAGTGCCAGGGTGCTGATGCCCTGATGCGCCGTGTGTATGAGGCGGCGGCCGGCAAGTCGCGGGGTAGCGTGCCCGAGTTCATCCGGCAGCCCCTGAAGGGCCTGGGCGGCCGGTACGCGGCGTGCGCGGAGTCGACCCAGCCCTTCGGTGGTCTGCAAGCCTGGTTGGAGCGGTTGGTGCCCGAGTTGGTGGAGGCGCAGGCGCACATCGATCGGGCGCTCAAATCACCCGAGAACGCGCTCTTGAGCAAGAGCTACGTGCTGTTCGACTCAAATGACTGGGACGCCGCGATCCACGCGCTGACGACGCTGGTCGACCAGCACGAGTTGTCGCCTGAGCTGGCGGCGCGCGCCCGGCTTGGTCGGGCAGTCAGCTACGGTGAGCGCAAGCGAGTCGGCGACTCGGCGCTGGCGGTGGCCGACTACTCCGCAGTCGTGGCCATGGCCGACGCGCCTGCAGAGCAGCGCGCCAAGGCGCTGTTCAACCGTGGGCTCAGCTACGGCCAGAGCGGCGACTGGGCGCTCGCGGCGGCGGACTACACGGCCGTGGCCGAGATGACGGACGCGCCGGTTGAGCTGAGGGCCAAGTCGCTGGTCAACCGCGGGTTCCGCCACGGCCAGCAGGGCGACTGGGCGCTTGCTGTGGCGGACTACACGACGGTGATCGAGATGGCCGACGCGCCGGTCGAGCAGAAGGCGAAGGCGCTGGTCAATCGCGGCTTCCGCTACGGCCAGCGCGGCGAGTCGGGCGACTGGCAGCGGTCGGTGGCAGACTACACTGCGGTGGCGGAGATGGCTGACGCGCCGGTCGAGCAGAAGGCCAAGGCGCTGTTCAATCGCGGATTCCGCTATGGCCAGCGCGGCCAGCCGGGCGACTCGGCGCGCGAGGTGGCCGACTGCACGGCCGTGGCGCAGATGGCCGACGCGCCGGCCAAGCAGAAGGGCAAGGCGCTGTTCAACCTCGCCTGCGTGTCCGCCCTTGCCGGTGATGTGGCTGGTTGCGTCGAGCACCTGGCTCGGTCGCATGAGGTCGTGCCGCTCACCAAGGCTGACGTCGACGGCGACCACGACTTCGACGTCATCCGCAGTGACCCAGCCTTCATGGCATTCCGCGGCGGATTGGCCGAGTAGCCGGTGCGCCAATCGGCCGCCGTGCGGCCATAGGAGAAGCGAGGGGAAGATGGCAATGAACGCACTGGACACAGACACCAATCAGGATGCCAACGCGCAACCTGACGGCCTGCGCACGCACCGGACCGCCGACGCCGACCTTTCATCGTTGGAGTTCGGCGAACTGGACTGGAGCGACCCCGATCGTTGGCTGGAGATGCTGCGCGCTGTGCACGACGAGGTGTGCGCCAACGCTAACGAGACCGTGGCGTGGTACAGCCGGGCCAAGGCCAAGAAGAAGCCGAGGGCTGCTGGCGCACGCGGGCTCGCGCTGGCCACGGCGCTGATCACCGCTGGGCTCGCGGTCGCAGCGCAATTCGGGTTCAAACAGCCTGGGTGGACCGCGCTCTTCCTGTTCCTGGCGACCGCCTTCATCCTCACCGACAGCGTCGCTGGTTGGACGCAAGGCTACCTGCGCTCAACAAAGACGCGGGAGAGGATCCAAGGGCTGTTGGCCGCCTTCCAGGGCGACTGGGAGCTGTCGATTTTGGCGGCCGTCGCCGCGCCTGACAGCGGCGGGCAACCAACCCTTGAGCAAGTCCAGGCGCTGCTGAAGCTGGCCTGCGACTTCCGCAAAGCGATGCAGACGGCCATCAGCGAAGAGACCCAGGAGTGGGCCAACGACTTCAAGGCCGGCCTGGACCAAGTGGACGCCTTGCTGGGTAAGCAACGGAACCAAGCGGCCGGCTCGCCCGCCGCTGGTGCCGCGCCGGCACCTCCGGCAGGCGGCCGCAAGCCCTGACGCCCCCTACGGCCCCAACGGCACCTGCACGTTGTACGAATGCTCGCGGCGGCTGCTCTCGTCCACCGCGCAGTACAGCGTCGTCGGCACACCGCCTTCAAACAGCAACTGCGGCCGCTCCAGCGAATGGAGCGGCTGCACGCTTCCGTCGGGCCGCTTGACCCCGATTGTGCTGACCAGCGGGTGCTCGGCCAGCTTCCAGTCGATGCCGTCGCGCGATTCGAACAGCGCCAGCGACTTGCCCGCGTGGGTGAAGT
This sequence comes from Armatimonadota bacterium, assembly GCA_016235455.1. Taxonomy (GTDB): domain Bacteria; phylum Armatimonadota; class UBA10988; order UBA10988; family UBA10988; genus UBA10988. The sequence continues at coordinate 21,779 of JACRKZ010000092.1, forward strand.
GGCCTTCGTTGTCCTTCACCACCGCCCAGTAGCGGTCGGGGCCGAACCAGATGAAGGGGTCTTCTGCGGGGAACATGACGCCCGCGGCGGTGAACACGGGGCGC
>JACRKZ010000093.1 GCA_016235455.1 Armatimonadota bacterium
TCGGTGCGCATGGGCATGTTGCCGCTGATGAAGACCACCGAGCCGTACTCGCCCAGCGCCCGCGCGACGGCCAGGGCGAAGCCGGAGGCCAAGGCCGGCGAGACCGCGGGCCAGATGACCCGGCGGAAGGTCTGCCAGCGGCTGGCGCCGAGGCTGGCGGCGGCCTCCTCCACCTCGGCCTCGAGCTCCTCCAGAGCTGGCTGCAGGCTGCGCACGACGAACGGCAGACCGATGAAGGTCAGGGCCACGGCGATGCCCCAGGGCGTGTAGGCGATCTTGATGCCATAGGGTGCCAGCAGCGCGCCGATCCAACCCTTGGGTGAGTAGAGCGCGGCCAGCGCGATGCCCGAAACCGCCGTCGGCAGCGCAAAGGGCAGGTCGACCAGCGCGTCGAGCAGGTCGCGGCCGGGGAAGCGGTAGCGCACCAGCGTCCAGGCCACGATCGAACCGAATACCGCGTTGATGGAAGCGCCGACCAGCGATGTGCCAAAGGTCACACGGTACGAGGCCAGCACGCGCTCGTCGGTGACCACGGCCCAGAAGCCGGCCAGTCCCAGGCTGGTCGTGCGCCAGACCAGCGCCGTGAGCGGCAGCAGGACGACCAGACCCAGATAGAGCAGCGTGTAGCCCAGAGTCAGGCCAAAGCCTGGTAGAACGCTGCGCTGGACCAGTCTGCGTGACATGACAATCCTAGCGGACCAACGGGAGACGCCATGGCGCCTCCCGTTGGTCGGGGGTCACTTGGCCTTGGGCTTGTAGATGGCGTCGAACACGCCGCCGTCGGCGAAGTGGGTCTTCTGCGCGTCCTTCCACGTGCCGAACGCGTCGGCGATGGTGAACAGCGCCACCTTGCCCAGCCGCGCCACATCGGCCGGGTCGGCCTGCTCGGGCGTCGTGGGCCGGTAGTAGTGCCGCGCGATCAGCTTCTGGCCCGTGGGCGAGTAGAGGAACTTGAGGTAAGCCTCGGCCACCTCGCGGGTGCCGCGCTTGTCGACCACCTTGTCCACCACCGACACCGGCGGCTCCGCCAGGATGCTGAGGCTCGGCGTGACGATCTCGTACTGACCCTTGCCCAGTTCGTTGATTGCCAGGTAGGCCTCGTTCTCCCAGGACAGCAGCACGTCGCCAATGCCGCGCTCGACGAAGGTCGTAGTGGAGCCGCGGGCGCCGGAGTCGAGCACCGGCACATTGCCGAAGAGCTTGGTCACGAACTCCTTGGCCTTGGCCTGTGCCTTGTCGACATCAGCCTTGGCGGAGGGATCGTTGAGCTTCTTAAGATCGCCCAGCTCCTTCTGGAGCACATAGCCCCAGGCCGCCAGGTAGTTCCAGCGCGCGCCGCCCGAGGTCTTCGGGTTCGGCGTGATGACCTGGACGCCGTCCTTGAGCAGATCCGGCCAGTCCTTGATGCCCTTGGGGTTGCCCTTGCGCACCAGGAAGACGATGGTCGACGTGTACGGCGAGCTGTTGTTGGGCAGCCGGCTCTGCCATTTGGCGTCGAGCAACTGGCCCTTCTCCACAATCGAGTCGATGTCGTAGGCCAGCGCCAGCGTCACCACGTCGGCTTCCAGCCCGTCGATGACCGCGCGGGCTTGCTTGCCCGAGCCGCCGTGCGACTGCTCGATGGTCACGTCCTGCCCGGTCTTGGCCTTCCAGTCGGCGGCAAAGGCCGCGTTGACATCCTTGTACAGCTCGCGCGTCGGGTCGTAAGACACGTTGAGCAGCTTGACCGGCCCCTCCGCCGGCTTCGGCGCGGCGGCCGCGCTGGCCTTGGGTGCCGCGAGCGCGGAGGCCTCGGGCGACCCGCCGCGGCAGCCCGCGCAGCAAGCCATGGCCGCTGTCGCCACCGCCGCCGTCACGCTCCGCCACCAGATACGCCTCATGTTGCTTCTCCTTCCGCGTCCGAGCTCGGCCTTGTTCTCAATGCCTACATAAACGCTCGACTTACAGGTGTTTACTGTAAGGGCGTCCCGGCGAGTTGTCAAGGGCCGAGTCGAAAGTGCGCCGTGCTATGCTTCGCGGCCAGCGGGAGGTGGTGCTTCAGGTGGTCTACGCGCTGTTGTGTACGGGGCTGTTTGCCTGCTCGGCGTTCTTCGCCGCGCGGGCCACGGCGTCGGTGGGGCCGAGCCGCGCAACACTGGCGCGCATCCTGATTGCCACCTTCGTGCTGGGTGGCTGGACCTTGGCTGCCGGCTGTCACCTTCCTTCCGCGGCCATCGGCTGGTTGCTGCTCAGTGGCCTGGTGGGCATGGGGTTGGGTGACATCGCCTTCTTCGCCGGCATTCCGCTGGTGGGTGGCCGGCTGATGACCTTGCTCGGCCAATGCCTGACTGCACCCATCGCGCTGGGTGTGGAGCTGGTTTGGCTGGGCGTCTGGCCCGACCCGTCGCGCGCGGCCTGCGTGGCGCTGATCCTGGTGGGCGTGGCGCTGTCACTGACCGCGGAGCCCGCCTCAGCCGACCGGCCGACGCCGACGCGGCGACGGTTCTGGCTGGGCGTGACCTACGGCGTGATCGATGCGCTGGGCACGGCGTTGGGCGCGGTGCTGACGCGCCGGGCACTGGCCTGCTTGCCGGCCGGCGCGCCGTTCGATGGTGGTACGACCGCGTGGTACCGCATGGTGGGCGGCGCCTTGGTCACCATCGCCGTCTACCGGCCCGTGCTGGTCCGCTGGTGTGCGCTGCCGCGCGAGCGTGGTACGTTCCGCGCCGTGCGGCGGCGCTACCGGGCCACGGTGGCCAACGCGCTGTGCGGCTCGGTGCTGGGCATGGCGGCCATGCAGGCGGCGCTGACCCACGTCGAGGCTGGCGTGGTGCTGGGAGTGGTGGCCACGGCGCCGTTGGGCACGATGCTGCTGCTGTGGCGGTTCGACGGGCTGCGGCTGTCGCGGCGGACGGTGCTGGGCGGGTGTCTGGCCGTGGCGGGGGTGGTGGCGTTGCAGTGGGCGGGTGGGTGAGGGGCGGCGCGACAAGCCGGCACTCCGTCGCTCGCCGGCCGTGGCTGCGGGATGGCTTGTGGATCGAGGCCCCACGGGCCATAGCAGAGGTGGAGGCGGTGCGCCCATGGCACAGTGGGAGAAGCGCGAGGCAACGGTAAGGCAGAACACCAAGGCGGTGCGGCAGGCGGACCTGCTGGGGGTTCTCGAGCGCGCTGGTTTCTCATGCCGGCGCGGCCGCCGCGGCCACTGGACCTGTGTTCACATCGAGTCGCAGGCGCGATGTACGTTCGCCGAACCGCACGGGGGCGCGGACTCGTTCGTCAAGCCGGTCTACGTGCGCAACGCACTGGCGGCGTTGGATGCGGCGCGCTCCGATAGGGGCGGCGAGGCCGAGACGCCCGAGGAGTAGTCTCGCAAGGCTTGCGTCAGCAGGTATGTCACCTCTGCGTTGATGCTGATACCCTCGGCCTTGGCTCGCTGCACCAGCGCGACGTGCAACGACCGCGGCACGCGCACGCTGAACGTGCCGGAGTAGCTGCTCAGCGGCTCGGGTACGGGCTGCCCAAGGTCTTCCATATGTTCGATCATGTCGGCCAGAGCGGCCCGCAGGTCGGCCTCTGCCTCCTCGGGGCTGCCACCGACGCCGACCACGCCGCCGAAGTCTATGGCGCGCGCCACGAACGGCTCGTCCTCTTCAGCCGCCACAGCTACCGCATACCGTTGTGCCCTCAGCAGGTAGTTGTCTGTTGCCTCGGCCTGGACTGCCATGGTGCCGATCTCCCAGTACTGCATTGTAACCACATACGGTGACATCGGCAAGCGCCGCGAGGCGCCAGAGGATCGACGCGGTCCGCGTCGAACCCCACCCCCACGGGAGCCCGCCCATGCGCGCATCGACCCTCTGCCTTGCTGCTGTCGTTGTCGTCGCCGCGTCGGTCGGCCGAGGAATGCCCATGAGTGACAAGTCGCCGATCTACGAAGTCGAGTCTTGCGCCGCGCTGGACCTGCGTGACGCGGTGACGCTGGAAGCCTGGGTCAAGGCCGACCGCCTGGAAGGTACCGGCGCGCGCCTCATCGACCGCCACGAATCGGGCACCGACAACGGCTACCTGCTGGACACCTTCCCCGGCAACTCGCTGCGCATGATCACCGCCAATGGCGCGGTGAGCTACGGCGCCCGGCTCACGGTCGACCGCTGGTGGCATGTGGTGGGCGTGTACGATGCCGCGCGGAAGGTGCAGAAGCTGTACTTGGACGGCAAGGAAGTGGCCGCCAAGACCACGGGCGACTTTCCGCCGATGACCATGCGCGAACTGCCGTTGCGTCTGGGCGCCAACCAGGCGGGTGGCGACCGGCTGCGTGGCGCGATGGCGCGGGCCGCGGTCTATGGCCGGGCGCTGACGGCCGAGGAGATCGCCGCGCGCGCGGCCGCCGGGCCCGAGGCAGCGGCGCCGCTAGACGGCGCGCTGGGCGACTGGAAGCTGCCTGACCGACCCGGCCGGACCATCCAGCCCGCCGCCGGCGCACTGAGGCTCGCATCGGGTGTGGTCGATGTGGATCTGACCGGTCAGGCCACGCCGCCGGACGGGCGCTGGGTGACCTGGTACCGGCAGCCCGCGGCGCAGTGGGTGGAGGCGCTGCCCATCGGCAACGGTCGGCTGGGCGCGATGGTCCACGGTGGCGTGGCGCGTGAGCGCCTGCAGCTCAACGAGGGCACGTTCTGGGCCGGCGGGCCGTACGAACCCGGCAATTCCGACGTCAAGGAGCCGCTGGCCGAGGCGCGCGCGCTCATCTTCGCCGGCAAGTACCGCGAGGCCCAGAAGGTGGTCGACGACAAGCTGTTCGGCCGGCCCAAGGGGCAGATGTCGTACCAGCCAATCGGCGACCTGCTGCTGACCTTCCCGGGTGGCGAGACCGCGGCCGACTACCGCCGCGAACTGGATCTGGACACCGGCACCACGCGCACGCGGTTCGTGCGTGACGGTGTGACCTACACGCGCGAGGTGCTGGCCAGCCCCATCGATCAGGTCATCGTTATGCATCTCAGCGCCGACAAGCCTGGCGCGCTGAGCCTGTCGGCCGCGCTGAAGTCGCCGCAGAAGAGCGCCGTGGCCATCGACGGCGACACGGTGGTGCTCACCGGCACCGGGCCCGACTACCGCGGCATCAAGGGCGCGGCGACCTTCGAGTGCCGCGCCAAGGTGCTGCCCACCGGAGGCCGGCTGACGACCGAGGGCAGCCAGCTCAAGCTGAGCGGCGCCGACCGTTGTGTGGTGCTCGTCAGCATCGCCACCAACTACGTGAGCTACAAGGATCTCAGCGGCGATCCGCACCAGCGCGCGCTCAAGCCGTTGCAGGCCGCGGCGGGCCGCACCTGGGCTGAGTTGCGGAGCCGCCACGTGGCCGAGCATCAGCGGCTGTTCCGCCGTGTCGATCTCGACCTGGGAGGCTGGCAGGAGGCGCTCCGACCCACCGACGAGCGCATCCGCGCCATCGCCAAGGGCGTCGACGACCCGGCGCTGGCGGCGCTGTACTTCCAGTTCGGGCGCTACCTGCTGGCCAGTTGCTCGCGGCCCGGCGGCCAGGCGGCCACGCTGCAGGGCTTGTGGAATGAGAGCACCAGCCCGCCGTGGGACAGCAAGTACACCATCAACATCAACACCGAGATGAACTACTGGCCGGCCGAGACCGCCAACCTGAGCGAGTGCGTTGAGCCGCTGGCGCAGATGCTGGCCGAGATGGCCGAGTCCGGCGCGGTGACCGCCAAGTCCATGTTCGGCGCGCGCGGCTGGGTCTGCTTCCACAACACCGATGGCTGGCGCGCCACGGCACCCATCGACGGGCCGTGGGCCTACACGCCGACCTGCGGCGCCTGGCTGGCCACGGCCCTGTGGGAGCGCTGGCTGTTCACCGGCGACCGCGCCTTCCTGGCCCGGGTCTACCCGATCCTCCGGGGCTCGGCGCTGTTCTTCCAGGACACGCTGGTGCCCGAGCCGACGCACGGCTGGCTGGTCACCTGCCCCTCGGCCTCGCCCGAGAACGCCCATGTCAAGGGCGGCCATGTGTGCGCCGGGCCGACCATGGACAACCAGATCCTGCGCGATGTGTTCGACCAGGCCGCCCGTGCCGCGGAGGTGCTCGGCCTGGACAGCGAGTTGCGCACGCAGTGGCAGGCCACGCGCGCCAAGCTGCCCCCCGAGCACATCGGTAAGGCCGGGCAGTTGCAGGAGTGGCTGGAGGACTGGGACACCGAGCCCGGCGCGGACCTGCACCATCGGCATGTGTCGCACCTGTACGGCTTGTATCCCAGTGGACAGATCAGCCCCAAGACCACGCCGGAACTGGCGGCGGCCGTGCGCAAGTCGCTCGAGATTCGCGGCGACCAGGCCACCGGCTGGAGCCTGGGCTGGAAGATCAACCTGTGGGCCCGGCTGCTCGACGCCGAGCACGCCCATCACATGGTGCTGATGCTGCTCAGCCCCGACCGCACCTACCCGAACTTGTTCGACGCGCACCCGCCGTTCCAGATTGACGGCAACTTCGGTGGCGTCTCGGGCATGTGCGAGATGCTGCTGCAGTCGCACGAGACGGTCGACGGCCAGCCCGCGCTCGACCTGCTGCCGGCGCTGCCGCGGGCCTGGGCCAACGGCAGTGTGCGCGGGCTGCGCGCGCGCGGTGGGTTCCAGGTCGACCTGACCTGGCGCGACGGCCGGCTGACCGAGGCGCGGATCACCTCGCTGCTGGGCCGGCCGGCCACGCTGCGCTGGGGTACGACCACCAAGACCGTCGTCCTGCGCGCCGGCGCCTCGCAGGTGATCAAGGGCTAGCATGGCGCGGACACCCAACATCGTCGTCACCATCGCCGATGACCAGCGCTTCGATACCATCGGCGCGCTGGGCAATGGCTGGATCCGCACGCCCTATCAGGACGCCATGGCCGAGGCCGGCACGGCCCTGACGTGTGCCCACCACAACGGCTCCACGCATGGCGCCGTGTGCGCGCCCAGCCGGGCCATGCTGTTCACGGGCCGGCGCCTGGCGCAGGTGCCCGAGCGGCTGCGCGAATACTGGCGCGACCACGGCGAGGATCCGGCGCTGGCCGAGGCCACGCCGCTGTTGGGCGAACTGCTGCGGCGCGGCGGCTACAACTGCCATGCCGTGGGCAAATGGCACAACGGCCACCGCGCCTTCCAGCGCTGTTTCGACAGCGGGGAGGCGCTGTTCTTCGGCGGCATGAGCGACCACGACAAGGTGCCCATCGACCCCTTCGACCCTGACGGCATCTACCCGCCCGAGCGGCGCACGGTCGGCGCCAAGTTCTCCACTGAGCTGTTCACCGATGCCGCCGTCGATTTCGTGCGCGGCTACGATGAGGACCGGCCGTTCTTCCTGTTTGTGGCCTACACCGCGCCGCACGACCCACGCACGCCGCCGGCCGATGTGCGCTACGCTGCCGACCAGGTGCCGCTGCCGGCCAACTACCTGCCCATGCACCCCTTCAACAACGGGGAGCTGACCATCCGCGACGAGCGGCTGGCCGGTTACCCGCGCACGCCGCGCGAGGTGCGGCAGCACCTGGCCGACTACGCCGGCATGATCACCGATCTCGACCGCGGTCTCGGCCGGCTCCATGCCGCGCTGGCCGAGTCGGGCCATGCGGACGACACCGTCGTCATCCATACCGCCGACCACGGCCTGGCGGTCGGGCAGCACGGACTGATGGGCAAGCAGAACCTGTATGAGCACAGCATCCGCGTGCCGTTGCTGGTGCGTGGCCCCGGCATTCCGGTGGGCCATCGTGTCGACGAGCTGTGCTACCAGCACGACCTGTATCCGACGCTGCTGGAGCTGGCCGGGATTGAGCCGCCCGAGCCGCCTGGCTTCCGCAGCCTCCTGCCGCTGCTCGCCGGCGCGCCGGGCTATGACACGGTCACCTGCTCCTATGCCCAGTGCCAGCAGATGGCCAAGGACCGACGACACAAGCTCATCCGCTATCGCCCCGTGCACGGTCGCGGCAGCGACTACCGCCAGGTGTTCGATCTGGCTGCCGATCCGCTTGAGCAGACCAACCTGGCCGGCTCGCCGGAGCTGGCCGAGGTCGAGGCGCGGCTGGAGTCGCACCTCGTCTGGGAGCCGGCCGAGCCATGAAAGCCGCCTTCACCCCGGTCGTCTACGAGCATGCCGCGCGCTTCGTGGGGCGCTCGCCGTGGGAGGTATCGCGCGATGCCGACCTGTTGTTCGAGGCCCATCGCGCCGCCTATGAGGAGTACCACCAGCAGGTCGTCTGCGTGGGCATCGACATCTACAACCTGGAGGCCGAGGCCTACGGCGCACGAGTCCAGGCCGGCTCGCCCAACGCCATTCCCGCCATCCATGAGCCGCTGCTGGAGCGCCTGGAGGACGGCCTGGAACTGGCCCCGTTCGACCCCGCGCGTGACGGCCGGCTGGCGCTGGTCATCGACACCGCGCGGCGGCTGCGCGACGCGCTGTCCGGCGCCGATGTGCGCGTGCCCGTGGCTGGGCCGTTCTCGGTGGCTTTCAACCTGCTGGGCATCAACCAGCTCTGCCTCGACGCCGCGCTGCGACCGGCGGCCACGGCGCGGTTACTGATGCACCTGGCCGACAATCAGGCCGTGCTCTGCCGCGCCGTGGCGGCGGCCGGGCTGGACATCGCCTTCTTCGAGTCGGCGGCGGCGCCGCCCCTCATGTCGCCCGCACAGTTCCGCGCGGTCGAGTTGCCGGCGCTGGACCACATGCTGCACCTGGCGGCACAGGCCTTGGGTCATGCCGTGCCCTGCATCATGGGCGGCAACACCTGGCCCATCGTCGACGACCTGCTCTCCACCGGGACCAACTACCTGGTCTGCAATGCCGAGACCGACCAAGCGGCCTTCGTCGCGCGTGTCGCGAGTCGGCGGCCGGAAGTGCGAGTGCGCGTCAACCTGGACCCCGCGGTGCTGGTCAGCGACGATCACGCGCGCCTCACCGCCGAAGTCGAGCGCGTGCTGGCCGTCTGCGCGGGTCGCGCGACGTGCGTCATCGGCACCGGCGCGCTGCCGCTCGAGACACCCCCGGCCAACGTCCACGCGATCGCCGATTACCTGGCCCTGTAACCCTCTGTCCATAGCTCGCCTCAAGACGGATCGGCGTGGCGACCGAACACCGTTCGGATGGCGAAAAGCGCTTGACACCTGACCCGCGATTCTGGCATCCTTTAGGAAACCTAATAGTTGCGGGATGCACATGTCTCAATCCGAGCCAAATCCAGACCGGGTGGTTGCCCCTCGCTACCGCGAGGCGGAGTTGGTGATGGATGCGGTGTTCGCGACGATGGGTTTGATGCGGACCGAGATGCGTCGGCGCCATCAGGGCGAGGTTTCGATGTCGCAGTTCCCCATACTGCGCACGCTGGCCAAGCAGCCGGGCGTGTCGTTGGGTGAGCTGGCGGAACGGTTGGGGCTGCGGCCGCCCACTGTTTCGAGGCTTGTCGATGACCTGGTGGCGCGTGGCTGGGTGCAGCGGACGCAGTCGACGTCGGATCGGCGGTCGGTGGCGTTGAGCCTGACCGAGGCTGGCGACGAGATGATGCGCGAGGGACGCCGTGCCGGGCTGCTGAAGCTGGCCGAGCGCCTGTCCGCGCTGGACGATGACGAGGCGGCCCGGCTGGTGGCCGCGGCGGGTTCACTGCGGCGGGCCGTGGTGGGCGTTGAGAACGAGCGAGGAGAGTGACCGTGCTGCTCAAGGGGTGGCGCCGACGGGTGTCGCGCCACCTGTGGCCGCGATCACCGCGGAGGCGGCCAAGCCGGTGGCCGGCGATGGCGTGGTTCGTGTCAATCTGGCCCAGGCGCTGAAGCTGGGGCTGGCCCACGACCGTGATGTGCGCTCCAGCGCCTACGACGCGGCGAGCGCTCGCGCCTCGGTCACCCAGGCCTGGTCGGTCTACCACCCGCAAGTGAGTTTTGATGCGTCGGCGCGCCTCTTCGACTCGGCGCGCACGGGCATCACCAGCGGCGCCGGCGCGGCGGCCACCAACAGCTACGACGTGAGCCTGACGGTGACGCAGTTGCTGTTCGACCTGGGCCAGGGCCTGTTCGACGTCTACCGCTCGCGCGAGCTGGCCAAGGTGGCCAGCTTCAACGAGTTCACCACCGCGTTGAGCGCGGCGCAGCGCATCTACGGCGACTTCTACGATGTGCTACGCACCGGCGCGCTGGAGACGCTGCAGCGTGAGGTGCTGGCCCAGGCCACGCGCCAGCGGCAGCAGGCCACGGCGCTGTTCGAGTCGGGCAAGGGCTCGCGGCTCGACGTGACCCGCTCCACGGTGGCCGAGAGCAACAGCAAGGTCGACCTGGAAGTCACCGCCAACGCCTCGCGCGAGGCACTGGCCCGGCTGCGGCGCGACCTCGGTCTGGCGCCGGCTACGCCGCTCGAGGTCAACGAAGCGACGGTCGTGCCGACGGTGGACGTGGAGTTGGTGAAGGCGCTGGGCCTGGGCGAGAAGAGGCCCACGGTGTTGGCCGCCGAGGCCCAGACCAAGGCGCAGCGACATGCGCTGGACAGTGCGCGCATCGCGCGCTGGGCCTCGTTCCAAGTGACCGGCAGCTACGACTACTACCTGAAGAGCAGCCGCGACGTGAGCAGTGAGTATGTGCTGGGCGCGTCGGTGTCGGTGCCCCTGTGGGACGGGCAGAGCGGTAAGTCGGCCGAGACGCGGGCCAAGCTGTCGTGGCTGCGGGCCGGCGAGCAGTTGCTCAAGGAGCGCGAGCAGGTGCGGCTCGATATCGAGCAGGCGCACTTGTCCAACCGCGATGCCACCGACCGGCTGACCTCGGCCGAGCGGGCCTCGGGGCTGGCGGCGGAGAGTCTGCTGCAGACCGAGGAGAGCTACCGGCTCGGCTCGGCGAGTCTGCTGGACGTGGGCGATGCCCGCACGGAGTACCAGCGCGCGGAGAGCAATCGCATCACCGCGCGGTTGGATAGGGATTTGGCGGCTTTGAACCTGATGGTGGCTGTGGGCCGGCTGCCGTTGACGGATGCGGCGCTCGCCGCGACCACCGGTGACGTGGCCAAGGAGACGGGTCGATGAAGCGGTTTGTAGGGCAATACAAGTGGGTGATTGGCACGGTGGTGCTGGTCGGTCTGAGCATCGGTGTGCTGCGCATGCGCCAGACCGCCGAGACGGCGCCAGCCGCCGCGCCGACCACCGCATCGGTGACGCGGGGCACGATCAAGGCCACCGTGGTGGCCACGGGCGCCATTCAGCCGGAGACCTCGGTCGACGTGAAGGCCAACGCCGGTGGTGAGGTGACCTCGCTGCTGGTGGACGTGGGCGATGTGGTCAAGGCGGGCGACCTGCTCTGCACCATCGATCCCACCGACAGCCAGACCACGGTGCGCACCTCACGCGCCGACCTGACCTCGTCCCAGGCCCAGGTCTCGCAGGCCCGAGCGGCCGACTCGCTCGACCGCATGACCCTGCCCGCCAAGGTGACCGATGCGGTGGAAGCGATCAAGGCATCGCGTGCCAAGCTGCGGTCAGCCGAAGAGAACCTGCGCCTGGCCCAGAGCACGGCCGCCACCGACATCGACAGCGCCAGCCAGGATCTGCTCATCGCCAACGTGCGGGCCAACCGCGCCGGCACGTCGCTGACCATGGGCGAAGGCTCGGCCGATGCGCAACTACGCCAGGCGCTGCAGCAGCGCGAGCAGGCGGCGGCCAGCGTGGCCCAGGCGGAGGCGACGCTGTCGCTGGCCAAGGACGAGTACGCGACCGGCTTGGAGAGCGCCCATCAGACCCGCGCCTCAGCGGCGGCGCGTCTGGAGCGCGCGCGGTTGGGTGCGTCGACCACGCCGGCCGGCGCCGACGCCGGTGTGCGTCAGGCCGAGGCGTCGTTGGCTCAGGCCAGGCAGCGGCTCACGCGCCTGACCAGCGCCACTCAGCCCAGCGCCTCCGCCAGCGCCGAAGGCGACTACGAGTCCGCCAAGGTCAGTCTGTCGGCTGCTGAAGCCGAGCTCAAGCGCCAGCGCGAGCTGTTCGCCAAGGGCTACGTGCCGTACACCGCGGTCGAAGGCGCCGAGACGGCGTTGGCCGCGGCGCGCGCCAAGAGCCAGGCGGCCAGTGAAACCTGGAAGAACCTGCGCAATTCGCAGTCGGCCGACCGCAGCGAGGCCGAGGCGGCCGTGGCGCAAGCCGAGGCCTCGTTGGCCCAGGCCAAGGAGACGCAGCGCGCGTCAGGCACCACCAAGTACGATGTGGCCGATGCCGAGGCGACGCTGAACTCGGCCGACCAGTCGCTGAAGTTGGCCGAGGCCGGGCAGAAGACGGTGCAGATGCGCACCGAGCAGCTGCGGTCGGCCAAGTCGGCCCTGGCCAGCGCCGAGGCTGGCGTGCAGGCGGCGCAGTCGCAGATGCTCGACGTCAAGCGACTGGGCAACGACGTGACCGAAGCGGGCTATACGGCCAAGCGCAGCGAGATCGCCAAGGCGCAGGCCGAGGCGAGCCGGCGCACGATCGAGATGCGCAGCGCGGATGTCGACGCGGCGCGGGCCGCGCTCAGGCAGGCCGAGGCGCAGCTCACGCAGGTCTACGCCCAGCGCTTCAAGCTGGCCCAGAACCGCGGCGCGGTGACCCAAGCGGCAGCCTCCGTGGTGCGCAACGAGGCGCAGGTGTTCAACGCCGAAAAGCAGTTGCGCGACACGATCATCCGCGCGCCGCGCGACGGCGTGGTCATCGACCGCTCGGTGGAAGAGGGCACGATCATCTCCTCGGGTCGCAGCAGCGTGACCGAGGGCACCAAGATCCTGACCCTGGCCGATGTGCGCCAGCTCTACTGCCTCGCGGCAGTGGACGAGAGCGATGTCGGCAAGGTCTACGCGGGCCAGAAGGCGCAGTTCAAGGTGGAGGCGTTCGGTGACCGGCAGTTCCCGGCCACGGTGCGCAAGGTCTACCCCAAGGGCACCGTCACGGCCAACATCACCCAGTTCACCGTGGAGTTGGCCGTCACCAAGACCGAGGTCATGCTGCGGCCTGGCATGTCCGCCGACATCGAGATCCTCACCGAGGAGCGCCCCAACGTGTTGGTCCTGCCGGCCGAGGCGGTGCGTGAAGGGCCGGGTGGCTTCTATGTCATGATGCCGGGCGCGGCCGGCGCCGGCAAGGCCAAGGCCAGCGGCGCCAAGTCCAGGAGCGGCGCCGGCGGGACCGGCGGCGCCGGCAAGCCGGCGGAAGACGGCACCAAGGTGCCGATCAAGGTCGGCATCACCACCGCCGAGAGCATCGAGATCGTTGAGGGCCTCAAGGAAGGCGACAAAGTGCTGGTGCCAGCCGCGGCAGGCAACGCCAAGGGCGGCGACAAGCAGAGCAACAACGAGCAGATGCAAAAGGCTATCAAGATGGGCATGAAGAGCATGGGCGCGAGGTAGGGCGTGAGATGAACCCACTAGAGGCACTTCGCATCGCGTTCAGTGCGCTGAGCGCCAACAAGATGCGCGCGGCATTGACCACGCTGGGTGTGGTCATCGGTGTGGCGGCGGTGATCGCCATGACCGCGCTGGGCCAGGGCGCGGCCAAGGATGTGCAGGCGCGGCTCAACAAGCTGGGCAGCAACCTGATCTTCGTCGCGCCCGGCCAGGCCGGCCGAGGCCCCATCTTCATGGGCTTCGGCAGCGCCGACACCCTGTCGCTGGAGAACGCGGAGAAGCTGCGGCGCAGCATGCCCGAGCTGATCGCCGGCGTGGAGGCTGAGGTCAGCTCGAGCGAGCAGGTCAAGTTCGGCACCTACAGCAGCAACTACCGCATCGTGGGCACGTACAGCGATTACTCGTTCGTACGCAACCCCGACATCGCCGACGGGCGGTTCTTCTCGCGCTTGGACGAGGAGGCCGCGCGTCGCGTCTGCGTGGTGGGCTCCAACGTGGCCCGCGACGTGATCAAGAGCGGCCGCGCCGTGGGCAAGCGGATCAAGATCAAGGGCATCCCCTTCGAGGTGGTGGGTGCGTTGGCCGAGACCGGCGGCTTTGGCCGTCAGGACGACCAGGTGTTCATCCCGCTGCGCACCTTCGTCCAGCGCATCAACTTCAGGCGCTACGCCTCGAACATCGGTGTGTCGGCGCGCGACGGCAAGAGCTTCGAGGAGGTGCAAGCCGGCATTCGGCGGTTCCTGCGCCGCGAGCACAAGCTGCGCCCGAGCCAGAAGGACGACTTCTCCATCGCCAGCCAGACCGATATCGCCTCGACGCTGAACGACACGAACCGCATCTTCACCATGCTCCTGGCCGGCATCGCCGCCATCTCGCTGGTGGTCGGCGGCATCGGCATCATGAACATCATGCTGGTGACCGTGACAGAACGCACCCGCGAGATCGGCATCCGCAAGGCACTGGGCGCCCGCAAGCGCGATATCCAGTTGCAGTTCCTCATCGAGAGCTGCGTGCTGAGCATCCTCGGCGGCCTGCTGGGTGTGGCCATGGGCCTGGGCACGGCCCACCTCATGCAGACCAAGATGGGCCTGACGGTGGATGTGAAGATGCAGTCGGTGGTGCTGTCGTTCGGCTGCGCCGCGGCCATCGGCATCTTCTTCGGCTTCTACCCGGCCAGCCGCGCGGCGGCCCTCGACCCGATCCAGGCACTTCGCTATGAATGAGACGCCCGAACGCAGCGAGACCATTGTCGTGCGCGATCTGCACAAGATCTACGACACCGGCGCCGAGCAGATCCACGCCCTGGCCGGCATCGACCTGACCGTGCGCGCCGGCGAGTTCGTGGCCATCATGGGTCCGTCGGGCTCCGGCAAGTCCACGGCCATGAACATCCTGGGCTGCCTGGATCGTCCCACGCGCGGCAGCTACCACCTGGACGGCGAGGACGTCTCGGATCTCAGCGACGACGAGCTGGCCGAGGTGCGCAACCGCAAGATCGGTTTCGTCTTCCAGAGCTACAACCTGATCCCGCGCACCACGGCCATCGAGAACGTGACCGTGCCGCTCAAGTACGCTGGCGTGCGCGGCCCCGAGCAGCGCGCACGCGCCATCGCCGCGCTCGAGCGCGTCGGCCTCGGCGAGAGGCTGCACCACAAGCCCAACGAGATGTCGGGCGGCCAGCAGCAGCGCGTGGCCATCGCGCGGGCCCTGGTCACGGCGCCTGCTATCCTCATGGCCGACGAACCCACGGGCAACCTCGACTCGCGCACGTCGGTGGAGATCATGGCGCTCATGCAGGAACTGAACGATGCCGGGATGACTGTGGTCATGGTCACCCACGAACCGGACATCGCCCTGCACTGCAAGCGCATGGTGCATTTCCGCGACGGATGCATCGAGCTCGACGAGGTCGTCAAGGACCGCACGATCATCAGCACCGGCTAGGCTGCCTCCGAGCCGCGGGGCAAGGAATGCCGGCGGCGCGGGCGAAGTGAACCGCCATGGAACGTCTAGGTCACCGCGGTGCGCCCAGCCTGGCCACCGAGAACACGCTACCCAGCTTCGCCGCGGCCGTGCGCCTGGGCGTCGACGCTGTCGAGCTCGACGTGCAGCTCAGCGCTGACGGGCGGCTCATGGTCATCCATGACGACACCGTCGACCGCACCATGCCCGGTAGCGGCCGCGTCGCCGACATGGACTCCGCCGACCTGCTGGCCCTGGGCGTGCCCACCTTCGCATCCGTTCTGGGCGTGCTGGCGGACCACTGCGGCCTGACCTGCGAACTTAAGGGCCCGGGCACCGGCCCGCCGGCCGTGGCCCACGTGAACGCCGCCGGTCTGTCCGCCACCACCGTCTTCACCTCGTTCGACCTCGATCGCGTGACCGCGGTCAAAGCCGCGCAGCCCGCGTTGCGAGTCGGCGGCATCAGTGGTCGGGCCGATGACGAGCTATTGGAGCGGCTGCTGGCCCTGGGCGCCGAGCTGGCCGACATCCATTGGGCCGCGCTCACCCCTGGGTGGGTCGAGTCGGCGCATGCCGCCGGCCTGCGCGTGCGCGCCTGTACCGTGAACGACGAGGCCGCCCTGGCCCATGCGCTGGCCGCGGGAGTCGACGGGATCATGAGCGACCGGCCTGATTGGCTGCTCTCGGCGCTGGCTAGCGCTGCGCAGGGCACCTGATGGCCACGAACGTAGCCATGCCGACCTGCGAACACGAGTCGGCGCTCATCGCCGACGGGCTGCACATCGTGGCCGGCATCGACGAAGCCGGCCGCGGGCCGCTGGCCGGGCCGGTGGTGGCGGCAGCGGTGGTGCTGCCGCCGGGGCTGGTGATACCCGGCCTGACCGACAGCAAGAAGCTCGACGCCGCAGCGCGGGATCGGCTGTTCGACGTCATCGGCGAGTCGGCGCAGGCGGTGGGTGTAGGTCGCTGCGAGGCTGACGAAATCGATCAACTCAACATCCTGCGCGCCACGCTGACCGCGATGCGCCGCGCACTCGACTCCCTGGGCCTGGCCGTAGACGCCGTGCTGATCGACGGCAACCAGCGCCTGCCGGGCCTGGCCTGCCACCAAGTGACGCTGGTCAAGGGCGACTCGCGCAGCATGTCCATCGCCGCGGCGAGCATAGTCGCCAAAGTCACGCGTGACCGCGAGATGTGCCGACTCGACACATCGTACCCGGGCTATGGATTCGCGGGGCACAAGGGCTATCCGGCGCCATCGCACCTTGCCGCGCTGAGCGAGCTGGGTCCGTGCCCGGTCCATCGGCGCAGTTTCGGCCCGGTGCGCGCGCTGCTGGCCGATCCGCCGCCGCTGCCGCCCGCGCGGAGTCGGGGCGCCTCGGCCACTCAGTTGTCGCTGTTCGAGAACGACGATGCGCGGTAGGAGAGGCCCATCGCGCGGGCAACTGCTGGGTCGCCGGGCCGAGCGGGCGGTGGCCTGGCGGCTGTTCTGGCGCGGGTACCGGCTGTTGGCCCACAACTGGCGCTGCGCGTTGGGCGAGATCGACCTCGTGGCCCGCCATCGCGGCCAACTGGTGGTCATCGAGGTCAAGGCGCGACTCAGTGAAGACCGCCTGCCGCCCGAGGCGCAAGTGGGTCGCGAGAAGCAATGGCGGCTCTGCCGGCTGTTGGATGCTTACCGTCGGGCGCATAACATGTGGCAGGTGCCCTGTCGTTTCGATGTCGCCGCCGTGGTGCTCGACGAGCGGGGCCGAGTACGCGAGTTGCGGCTCTGGCAGGATGCGTTCGAGTACCAGGACGCGTGAACGGTCGGCCGCCGGGCAGAGGACGTGGACCTCGACAGCTCACCAGCACGAGCCTCGAGGGTGTGGTGGGGGATCGATTGGGTAGCCCCATGCGCTGTGTGGTGTCGGGCACAAGCTGGGTCAGTCGGACCATCTGGCTGTTGCTTCTGCTGGTCGCGGGCGCGGCGCGGTTGGCGCTGGCCGCCGGTCCCAGTGCGCCGTTGCGCGTCGTCACCGACGACAACTACCCGCCCTACGTCTTCCGCGGTGGCAGCGGCGAACTCAGGGGCATTCTTGTTGATCACTGGCGTCTCTGGACCGCCCGGACAGGGCGGCCGACCAACCTGACCGGGATGGACTGGAATGAGGCCATTCGGCGCTTCGAGGCCGGCGAGTTCGACGTGCTGGACACGGTCTTCCGGACCCCGCAGCGTGAGTTGCGCTACGACTTCACGCGTCCCTACGCGCGCATCGATGTGCCGCTGTTCTTCGACCAGAGCGTGTCGGGGATCAACAGTGCGCAGGACCTGGGCGGCCTGGTGGTGGCGGCCAAGGCGGGCGATGCCGTGCTGGAGACGCTGGCCCGGAGCGGCGTGCACAACGTGGTCACGTATCCCTCGTATGAGCGGCTGATCGCCGCCGCGGCGGCGGGTCAGGTGCGTGTGTTCACGGTGGACGGGCCGCCGGCACACTACTTCCTGACGCGCATGGGCGTCGCCGACCGGTTCCGGGAGTCGCCGCCGCTCTACACCGGCCAGTTCCACCGCGCGGTGCTCAAGGGGCGGGTGGCGCTGTTGCGCGAGGTGCAGGGAGGATTCGACCGGATCTCACCGGCCGAGTTGCGCGGCATCGACGAGCGGTGGATGGGCTCACCAGTGACCATCGGCGGGCTGTGGCGGCAGTACCGCTACCCTGTGCTGGCGCTGATCGCCGCCTGGGTGCTGCTGTCGGGCTGGCTCTGGTCGCTGCGGCGCACGGTGGCTCACCGGACGGGCGAGTTGCGGGCCGAGGTGGTCGAGCGCGCGGCCAAGGAACAGGCGCTGGCCGACAGCCAGGAGCGGCTGGCCACCATCTTCAATACGGTCCACGAGGCCATCTTCATCCATGACGTGGAGGGCCGGATATTGGACGTGAACCAAGCCGTGACCGAGCTGTTCGGCGTGTCGCGCGACGAGGCGCTGGCCCTGACCGTGCGCGACTTCTCGGCCGAGGACAGCCCGCTGCTCGAACTGCGTGAACGCTGGGGGCGAGCGCTCTCGGGCGAGTCGAGCTGGTTCGAGTGGCAGGCCCGTCGGCCGCGCGACGGCCAGCTGCTGCCGGTCGAGGTGTCGCTGCGCGGCGTGACCTTGGGCGGGCAGGCCCTGGTCCTGGCCAGTGTGCGCGACATTGCGCAGCGCAAACGCGCCGAAGCGGAGCGCGACGATCTGGAATCGCAGTTGGCCCAGTCGCAGAAGATGGAAGCCATCGGGCGCCTGGCCGGCGGCGTGGCGCACGACTTCAACAACCTGCTCACGGTCATCCTCGGCCATTGCGACGACCTGCTAGAGGACTCCGGCCAGGCCGACACGCGCTGCGAAGAGATCGTCCAGATCCGCACGTCGGCGCTGCGCGCGGCGGATCTCACGCGCCAGCTCCTGGCCTTCAGCCGGCGCCAGACGCTGCGGCCAGAACCGCTCGACCTGGGGCTGGTGGTGCTCGATATGGAGCGCATGCTGCGCCGACTGATCGGCGAGGATATCGAGTTGGTGACCGAGATCGGCGCCGTGCTACGCAGTGTCACCGCCGACCGCGGCCAGCTCGAGCGCGTGATCATGAACTTGGCCGTCAACGCCCGGGACGCCATGGAGGCCGGCGGCCGCCTGTCCCTGTCGGTGTCCAACGAGCCGTTGCCGGACGGCCAGGCCGCGCTGCCGCCGGGCGACTACGTGACCCTGATCGTGGCCGATACCGGACACGGCATGGACGAATCCACGCGCCAACACGTCTTCGAGCCGTTCTTCACCACCAAGGAGAAGACCAAGGGCACGGGGCTGGGCCTGTCCACCGTGCTGGGCATCGTCAAGCAATCCGGTGGCGAGATCGTCTGCCACAGCGCGCTGGGCGCGGGCACGCGCTTCGTCATCTACCTGCCGGCCAACAACACAACAACGACTGCGGCCGTGCCGCGTACGAGCCCTGGATCGGCGGTTGCTGGTCGCGGCGAGCATGTGCTGCTGGTGGAGGACGACGACGCGGTGCGTCGATTGACCCAGCGGCAACTGGAGCGTCTGGGATTCGCCGTGACCGCCGTGGCCGACGGCCGCGAGGCGCTGGCGGCGTTCGACGCCTTGCCGCAGGTGCCCGACCTCGTGCTGAGCGACGTCGTCATGCCCGGCATGAACGGCATGGCCCTGCTGCGCGAGATGGCCTCGCGCCGGCCCGGTTTGCGCGTGCTGCTGATGTCGGGTTACACGGACGATGCCATCGGCCGCAGCGGCGTCCTCGACCCGACGGTGCCGTTCCTGTCCAAGCCGTTCGGCTCGGCCGAGTTGCTGGCCAAGGTGCGCGCGGCCATCGATGGGGATCCACCACCCCTGGCCGCGAGAGGTCCTGAGAGCAGTCGCGAGCAGGCCTGAAGGCAAAGGGCGCGGAACCGGTCTGCCGACCCGTCCGCGCCCTTCTGAGACACACTGCGCCCTGGTGCGCCGCAGCCTACACTTTGTCGGGCTCGGGCACGGTGAACGCCGCGGGGCTGTCGTGCCGAGCCAGCAGTGCATTGGCCTGCTCGTCGCCGGGGAAGACCATCTTCTTGGGGTCGAAGGTCAACGTGCGGCCACAGCGATAGGCGATGTTGGCCAGCGCGCAGAGCTGCGCCGACAGCACGCCCTCGCTCACCGGGCAGTTCAGGTCCTCGGACTTGCGTGAGCGCACGCAGTCGATGAAGTTCTGGAAGTTGTCGCCGCCGGCGCCGCCCACCGCGGGCAGCTTCTTGTCCTTGGGCCGGTCGATCACCCCGGTCTCTGTGCGCAGTGTGTAGTTGTCGCCACTGCTCATGTAGCCGGCCGTGCCGTAGACCAGGTTGCCGATGCTGACCTTGGCCTCTTGATGCGTTGGCAGGCCGCGCACCTCGAACTGCAGTTCCACGCCATCGGGGTAGCCGAACGTGGCGAACTGCGTGTTGGGCGTCTCGCCGTCGTCGGTGTAGCCGTACCGCCCGCCAGCCGAGGACACGGTGGTCGGCGCGCCGCGGTTGAGGAACCAGCGGGCCTGGTCCATCTGGTGGACGCCCTGGTTGCCGATATCGCCGTTGCCGTACTCGAAGAACCAGTGCCAGTTGTAGTGTACGTAGCGCTCCGAGAAGGCGCGGTGCTTGGCTGGCCCCTGCCAGACGTCCCAGTCGAGCCAGTCGGGCACGGCCGAGTCGGGCTTGATGCCAAGCGACTTGCGCGGCTTGAAGCACAGGCCGCGGCTCAGGTAGACCTGACCCAGGTCACCGTCCCACACCCGGCCAACCGCCGTGCGCGCGCCACCGTTGGCGCGGGTGTGGTCGTGGCCGATCTGCACGATGCGCTTGTACTTCTGCACCGCGGCGATAAACGATTGCCCTTCGGCCACGCCCCAACACGCCGGCTTCTCCACGTAGGCATCCTTGCCCGCCTGGCAGGCCCAAATGCCCGCCAGCGCGTGCCAGTGGTTGGGCGTGGCGGTGAAGATGCAGTCGATCTCTTTATCCTCGAACAGGCGGCGCAGGTCCTGGTAGGTCTTGGGCCGACGACCGGTCTTCTTCTCGAGCGCCGCCGCGCCGCGCTCGAGCACGCGCTTGTCGACATCGCACAGCGCCACCACGACGACGTCTTTCATCTTCAGGCAGGCGTCGATATGCGCCTGGCCACGGCCATTGAAGCCGATGACGGCGGCACGGACGGTGTTGGCCTGCGCCGTGGACGACGGCGCGGCGCTGAGAATGGTCAAGCCGGCGGCGGCCAGGCCACTCGAGCGCAGGAAGTCACGACGATCCAGAGTGCTCATGGCAGGCTCCCTCAGGCAGGCAGGCTGTAGCCGGCGGCATACGACGGTCGGGCCAGCAGTTTGTCGGCGTCCGGCGCGTCCACGAAGCGGCCCGCGGCCGGGTCGAAACGCAAGGCCCGGCCGAGTTTCAGGCTGATGCCGGCCAGCGCAATGTACTGCGCGGTGCGCACACCCGCCAGCAGCGGGCAGTTCACGTCGGCCGGCGCGTTGGCGCGCACGGCCGCAGCGAAGTTGGCGACCACGTCGCTGCCGCCCGCGCCGGGCAGCTTGACCTGGGGCAGGCCTTCGGGCGCCTTGCCTTTGCCATCGTAGTCCAGGTGCGGCTCGAAGCCGTCGGCCTCGGTCAGCCAGCCGGTGGCGCCGTAGGCCATCGCGCCCACGCGCAGGCCGACCTCGTCCGGGCTGGGCAGCCCACGCACCTCGACAGCCAACGACCGCTTGTCGGCCAGGGTGAAGACCGCGTGTTGCACGTTGGGCGTGTCGCCCGGCACATCCTTGCCGAAGCGGCCGCCCGAGCTGTGCACGGCGATGGGCAGATCGGCGCCGCCGAGCAGCCAACGGGCGCTGTCGAGCGGGTCGAGCGCGCCGTCGCCCAGTTCGCCGTGCCCAAGCGCGCCGTAATGAGTCCAGCCACCGCTCAGCAGGCCGATGTTGAAGGCCAGCTTGCCCACGGGCCCTTGCCACTGGGGCCAGTGCAAAGTCTTGGGTGGGGCCGCGTCGCGGGTCGCCACCGTCGGCACATACGGCCGGTAGCAGATGGCGCGGGCGGTATGCACGGCGCCGACCACACGGCTCTGGGCGCGCACCACGCCGCCGCGCACGGCCGCCGCGGTGCGGTTGTCGTGGCCAACGGCCACGATGCGGCCCGAGGCTTTGGCCGCTTCCAGCAGGCGTTCGCCCTCGGCGAAGGACCAACACACCGGCGGCTCGACCAGCACGTCCTTGCCCGCGCGCAGGGCCATCAGCGTGGCCAGCGCGGTCCAGTGGGTGGGGACGGCAATGATCACGGCCTTGACGGTCGGATCAGCCAGGAGTCGGTGCAGGTCAGCCTGCGGCTTGATGCCGGCGGGTGCCGTGGCCCAGGTCGTCTCGTCGACGTCGCAGGCAGCCACGAGTCGGGCATCGGCACAGGCTGCGAGTTGGGCCAGGCGCTGCAGGCCGCGGCGACCCAGGCCAACCAGACCGACACCCAGCGGCGCCGCCTGGGCCCGAGCCGCGGCGGTGGCGGCGGCCAGCACGGCCGCCTGTCCCGCGCCGCGCAGGGTAAGCGAATCACTCATGGGGCTTCCTCACTGGCCTGGAGGTTGGCCGGTGACGCCCCGAATCCTTCTGGTCAGGCCAGTTCGTCGGACAGCAGGCGGCCTACGAGCTCGATCAGGTGCTGCGGCTCATAGGGCTTGGTAAGGTAGATGTCCGCGCCGCGGATGAGCCCCTCGCGTTCGTCGCTGTCCTGACCAAGCGCGGTCAGCATGATCACGGGCGTGTCGCGGAGTTCCGGGTCCTCACGAATGCAGGTCAGCACGTCCCACCCGCTCAGCTCGGGCATCATGACATCCAGGACCACCAGATCGGGCCGGTGGGCCTCGATGGCTTCGATGGCTTCGCGTCCGTCATACGCCTCGATGACCTCATAGCCGGCGTATTCGAGATTGTGCCGGATGGCCAGCACAATCAGCTTCTCGTCATCGACGGCCAGCACTCGTTTTTTGCCCGCCATGCGCCCCATCCTACGCGTTCATGCTACCACACCACCACCGCCGACGCAACGCGACACTCTCCCGGCCCGTGCGGCGCGGCGCCGTGCGCCACGCGGTGCGACCGGACGCGGTTAGCCCTCAACCACCGCGCTCGTGCACCGCGCTCGCGTGCGCCGCGAGCGCGCGATTGCCACGGCGCTGAGCCTCCGCTACAATCGTGCCTGCAACCAGGTGGTGGAAAGAGGCAAGGCGTGGACTTCGTCAAGCTGCACGGGCTAGGCAACGACTTCCTGATGATCGACGCGAGGGATAAGGCCGGCGTCGACTGGGCGGCCCTGGCGCGCTCGGCTTGCCACCGGAACTTCGGTGTTGGCGGTGATGGCTTGCTGCTCCTCCTGCCCAGCACGACATGCGACTGGCGGTTGCGCATCATCAACAGTGACGGCTCCGAAGCCGAGATGTGCGGCAACGGCATCCGCTGCTTCGCCAAGTGGCTGCGCGACCGAGGACTGGAGACGCGTGACACCTTCACCGTGGAAACCCTGGCTGGCATCATCACGCCCACCATCGTCGACTACGACGGCGGCGCCACCGCGCTGGTCGCCGTCGACATGGGTGAGCCACGCCTCGCGCCAGATCAGATACCGTTCGCCGCGGACCCAGGCACCGAGCAGGTGGTCGGCGCGCTGCTGCAGGTGGACGAGGAGCCGTTTCTGATCACTTGCGTCTCCATGGGCAATCCGCACTGCGTGCTGTTCGTCGACGACCTGGACCAAGTCTCGGTGGAATCCTGGGGGCCGCAGATCGAACGGCACCCACGCTTCCCGCAGAAGACCAACGTCGAGTTCGTGCAGGTGCACAACCGCCAGGAGATGACCATGCGCGTGTGGGAACGCGGCGCGGGCCGGACTCTGGCCTGCGGCACGGGCGCGTGTGCCTCGCTGGTCGCGGCCGTGCTCACGGACCGCGCCGATCGCGAGGCTGTGGTGCACCTCGACGGCGGCGATTTGCGCATTGCCTGGCCGCTGGCCGACAACCGCATCGTGATGACGGGCCCGGCCACCACCGCCTTCTGGGGCTCGCTGGCCTGACCAGGACCACCGGCTCGGGTCGCGCACGTGTCCGAGCCACAACCCACTACGACTCACCCTCCTCCTTGGCCCCCCGCGGGCCGCGCGCGATGAACCGCTTGAGCCGCCGTTCCAGCTGCGCGCGCGGCAGCCACACCTGATGGCCGCAACCAGCGCACTCTATCTTGAAGTCCGCGCCGCTGCGCATGACCAGCCAGTGGTTGGCGCCACAGGGATGGGCCTTGCGCAACTCCAACTCGTCGCCAACGTAGATGGGCAGGATGTCAGCCACCAGGCTCGCCTCCGGATCTCAAATCTCGGCAAGCCGCTCTGTGAGCGGTGTAGCGCATACATTCCGGGAGTATTACGGGAAAGTCGCTTGACAGTTAGCGACGCTCTGCCTATACTCCGGACCTGTCGCCGGTGAGGCCGGAGACGGGGGGCGAAGCGAAGCCGCGAGGCGGAGCGAGCCCAGCACCTAGATACCAGAGATCCTGGGAGCAGCGCAAGGGCGGCGAGAGCGGCCGGAGCTGAAGAAGGGGTTGACAGAGAAGACCAACTCAGGTAGACTGAGAAATTGGTCGTCCGCGATACGGGCGATGAACCGGAAGCGGCGGTACCTTGAAAACTGAATAGCGTACATTCCACGACCAAGCGTCGGTTTGATCCTGGCTCAGGACGAACGCTGGCGGTGCGCCTAACACATGCAAGTCGAGCGATGAGGCCCTTCGGGGTACATCAGCGGCGGACGGGTGAGTAACACGTGGGTCATCTACCCCTTAGTTCGGAATAGCTCCTGGAAACGGGTGGTAATGCCGAATGTGGCTGTCGTCGGTAACGATGCTGGCCAAAGCTCGCAAGGGCGCTAGGGGATGAGCCCGCGGCAGATTAGGTAGTTGGTGGGGTAAAGGCCTACCAAGCCGACGATCTGTAGCTGGCCTGAGAGGGTGGTCAGCCACACTGGGACTGAGACACGGCCCAGACTCCTACGGGAGGCAGCAGTTGGGGATCTTGCACAATGGGCGAAAGCCTGATGCAGCGACACCGCGTGAGTGCTACGGCCTTCGGGTCTTAAAGCTCTTTTCGGAGGGAAGAACGCGTCGGATTGTCCGGCGTTTGACATGAGCTCCGGAATAAGCCCCGGCTAACTACGTGCCAGCAGCCGCGGTAATACGTAGGGGGCGAGCGTTGTCCGGATTCACTGGGCGTAAAGGGTTCGTAGGCGGCATGTCAAGTCTCACGTCAAAGCCCCGGGCTCAACCCGGGATCGGCATGGGATACTGGCAAGCTTGAGGACGGAAGAGGCGAGCGGAACGTTGCAAGTAGCGGTGAAATGCATTGATATGCAACGGAACACCAATGGCGAAGGCAGCTCGCTGGTCCGTATCTGACGCTGAGGGACGAAAGCCAGGGTAGCGAACGGGATTAGATACCCCGGTAGTCCTGGCTGTAAACGATGGGTACTAGGCGTCGGGGGTATCGACCCCCTCGGTGCCGCAGCTAACGCGTTAAGTACCCCGCCTGGGGACTACGGCCGCAAGGTTGAAACTCAAAGGAATTGACGGGGGCCCGCACAAGCGGTGGAGCATGTTGCTTAATTCGATGCAACGCGAAGAACCTTATCCAGGCTTTGACATCCTGCGAATTTCCTAGAAATAGGGAAGTGCCTTCGGGAGCGCAGAGACAGGTGGTGCATGGCTGTCGTCAGCTCGTGCCGTGAGGTGTTGGGTTAAGTCCCGCAACGAGCGCAACCCTCATCGCCAGTTGCCAGCACATAATGGTGGGAACTCTGGCGAAACTGCCCGAGCAATCGGGAGGAAGGTGAGGACGACGTCAAGTCCGCATGCCCCTTATAGCCTGGGCTGCAAACATGCTACAATGGGCGGTACAAACGGCGAGCCAACTCGCGAGAGTGAGCGAATCCGAAAAAGCCGTCCTCAGTTCGGATTGGAGTCTGCAACTCGACTCCATGAAGGCGGAATCGCTAGTAACCGCAGGTCAGCAATACTGCGGTGAATACGTTCCCGGGCCTTGTACACACCGCCCGTCACGCCACGAAAGTCACCGAGCCCGAAGCCGGTAAGCCAACCCGTAAGGGAGGCAGCCGTCTAAGGCAAGGCTGGCGATTGGGGTGAAGTCGTAACAAGGTAGCCGTATCGGAAGGTGCGGCTGGATCACCTCCTTTCTAGGGACACCTGGTACCAGATGAGAGTCTGGCATCAATCCCAGGTCGAGCGGTTGACAAAGTACGCTATTCAGTTTTCAGGGTACCCCTCGGTAGCCAGGCGGCTTTGCCCGATGGGCTAGTAGCTCAGATGGTTAGAGCGTCCGGCTGATAACCGGGAGGTCGGTGGTTCGAATCCACCCTGGCCCATGAGAGTGTCGGGGATGTAGCTCAGCTGGGAGAGCAGCTGCTTTGCACGCAGCAGGTCACCGGTTCGAGCCCGGTCATCTCCAATGATCCGGTCCAGGCAACTGGGCGGGGCCAACAACCAGATTGAGGCAGGAAGTCCGGCACAGCCGGGCGGAGGGCCCCATAGCCCGCTTGGCGGGCGATGTACCTAGACAACTGAATATGGATAGCGCAAGCTGTAGCCGTGATACCGAGTTTATACAGCCCCTGACCTTTGGTTCAGGGGAATCAAGCTCTTAAGGGCACACGGTGGATGCCTAGGCGCAGATGGCCGATGAAGGGCGTGGCCAACCACGAAACGGACCGGTGAGGTGTAAGCAACCTGTGACCCGGTCATTCCCGAATGGGGCAACCCGGCACCAAGAGCGGTGTCATCCCGAAAGGGAGGGCTAAGCAGGGGAACTGAAACATCTCAGTACCTTGTGAGGAGAAATCAAAAGAGATTCCCTGAGTAGTGGCGAGCGAAAGGGGAACAGCCTAAACTTACCAGATGCCAAGGTTGTGGCCGTTGTCTGGTAGGGGTTGAGGGGCCGTCAGGAGGAGACCACAGATCCTCGCGTTCAACGCACGCTAATCGAATGGTTCAGGAAAGACCAACCATAGAGGGTAATAGTCCCGTAGGTGAAAGCGTAGCGAGCGACGTGTGACGGTTCCCAAGTAACGCGGGGCACGTGAAATCCCGCGTGAATCTGGGTGGACCACCATCCAAGGCTAAACACCATCTGCGACCGATAGTGAACCAGTACCGTGAGGGAAAGGTGAAAAGAACCGGGAGAGCCGGAGTGAAATAGATCTGAAACTGTGTGCCTACAATCAGTCAAAGCCCGACTAATCGGGTGATGGCGTACCTTTTGTAGAATGGACCGGCGAGTTATTTTCGGCAGCGCTCAGGTTAAGACGATGAACGTCGAAGCCGTAGGGAAACCGAGTCTGAATAGGGCGATTAGTTGCCGGAGATAGACCCGAAACTGGGTGAGCTACCCATGGCCAGGGCGAAGCGTGTGTAACAGCTCGTGGAGGCCCGAACCAGGGACGGTTGAAAACGTCTTGGATGAGCTGTGGGTAGAGGTGAAACGCCAATCGAACCCAGAGATAGCTGGTTCTCCCCGAAATATATTTAGGTATAGCCTTGCGTGATCCTCGTCGGAGGTAGAGCACTGAAAGGGCTAGGGGCCTTACCCGGTTACCAAACCCTCTCAAACTCCGAATGCCGACGAGCAAAGCGCAGGAGTCAGTCCGCGGGGGATAAGCTTCGCGGGCAAGAGGGAAACACCCCAGACCATCGGCTAAGGTCCCTAAATCTCAGCTTAGTGGGAAAGGATGTGGAGAGGCATAGACAGCCAGGAGGTTGGCTTAGAAGCAGCCACCCTTAAAAGAGTGCGTAATAGCTCACTGGTCTAGTCTTTCTGCGCCGAAAATGTAACGGGGCTCAAGCTGAGTACCGAAGCCGTGGATCAACATCTTTGGATGCTGGTGGTAGGGGAGCGTCGTGCGATAGGAAGAAGGGTGACCGTGAGGGCGCCTGGACGACGCACGAGTGAGAATGCCGGTATGAGTAGCGAAAAAGAGCGTGAGAATCGTTCTGGCCGAAAACCCAAGGTTTCTTAAGCAAGGCTCGTCCTCTTAAGCTCAGGCGGTCCTAAGGCGAGGCCGAGAGGCGTAGTCGATGGACAGCAGGTTGATATTCCTGCCCCACTACTTGGAGCGATGCAGGGACGCGGTGAAGAGAGTCGTCGACTTACTGGATTGTCGTCTCTGGGCGTAGGTGTGCCGTTGGCAAATCCGCGGCAAGGATCCGAGACCCGGAGGGAAGGGCGCCGCAAGGCAACCGAACCGATTGGATGCACCGACAGGAAAAGCTGCTAAGCGTTGAAGAGTAGTGACCGTACCGTAAACCGACACAGGTGGGAAGGCTGAGTATGCTAAGGCCAGCGTGATAACCCTCGCTAAGGAACTCGGCAAATTAGCTCCGTAACTTCGGGATAAGGAGCGCCTCTGGTAATTGGACCGCCTCGCGCGGAAAGGTGAAGGAGGTCGCAGTGAAAAGGCCCAGGCGACTGTTTACCAAAAACACAGGTCCCTGCTAAACCGTAAGGTGATGTATAGGGGCTGACGCCTGCCCAATGCCAGTCTGTTAAGGGGAGATGTGCAAGCATCGAACCGAAGCCCTGGTGAATGGCGGCCGTAACTATAACGGTCCTAAGGTAGCGAAATTCCTTGTCGGGTAAGTTCCGACCTGCACGAATGGCGTAACGATCTGGGCACTGTCTCGGCGAGGGACACGGCGAAATTGTAGTCTGCGTGAAGATGCGCAGTACTCGCAGCAGGACGGAAAGACCCCGTGGAACTTTACTACACCCTGATATTGGTCTTCGGGGCCGCATGTAGAGGATAGGTGGGAGGCGTTGAAGCAGTCTCGTCAGGGGCTGTGGAGCCAACGGTGGAATACCACCCTTGCGGTCGCTGAGGGTCTAACTCGGTTGCATCACAACCGGGGACAGTTTCAGGCGGGTAGTTTGACTGGGGCGGTCGCCTCCTAAATTGTAACGGAGGCGCACAAAGGTTCCCTCAGCGCGGTCGGAAATCGCGCAGAGAGTGCAAGAGCAGAAGGGAGCTTAACTGCGAGACCCACAAGTCGAGCAGATGCGAAAGCAGGTTCTAGTGACCCGCCGGCTCAGAGTGGAATGGCCGACGATCAACGGATAAAAGTTACCCCGGGGATAACAGGCTTATAGCGGCCACGCGCCCATAGCTACGCCGCTGTTTGGCACCTCGATGTCGGCTCGTCGCATCCTGGGGCTGGAGTAGGTCCCAAGGGTTGGGCTGTTCGCCCATTAAAGCGGTACGCGAGCTGGGTTCAGAACGTCGTGAGACAGTTCGGTCCCTATCCGCTGCGAGCGTAGAATCTTGAGGAGAGCCGCCCCTAGTACGAGAGGACCGGGGTGGACGGACCTCTGGTGTACCGGTTGTCGCGCCAGCGGCACACGCCGGGTAGCCATGTCCGGATCGGATAACCGCTGAAAGCATCTAAGTGGGAAGCCGACTCCAAGATGAGGATTCATAGGGTCCAGGGAGACTACCTGGTGATAGGCTGGAGGTGTAAGCTCAGTAATGGGCTCAGCTGACCAGTACTAATTCCCATTAGCTTGAATTCCCCTGAACCAAGGGTCACAGGCCTACAGCAGCGTCACCGCAAGCGGTGACGTCAGGCTCCGCTTCCGCGGAGCCGACCCGCGCGCTATCCAAACACCGCCAGGCTGAGCCTGGTGTGTGCCAAGTTTCCGGGTGGCCATAGCGGAGGGGTCACACCTCTTCCCATTCCGAACAGAGCCGTTAAGCCCTCCTGCGCCGATGGTACTGCACGGGCGACTGTGTGGGAGAGTAGGTCGCTGCCCGGTTCCTTTCTGCGCGTAGAGCTTGCTCGGGCGTTCGCTTCAGGCGTTGGAGTGCTGCCCCGCGGCGCGCCGAGCCTCAGGCAGGCCCGCTCCGCGTCGACGGGTACACCGCTAGGCGGCGTCGGGCCTGCAGGGAGGCCCGCACGCGCAGCAGGCCTCCTCGGTTCTGCGGTGTCCCGCGGGCTGGCCTGACCAGTGAGCACCTGCCTATGAGATACGAGGGCTCGGGCGGGCCCTTGCGGGGCGAGCGGGTGCGTGGTGTGGTCGACAACACCGTGTTCGGCGGCGGACAGGCGCCCATCTTGACTGGCTGGGCCAGGCCTTGAGGATCACCTCGTGTTCCCCGGTTCGCTGCGGAGTACGGAGCGCTGGGTGACCACGGCGCAGACGGCACTGTTTGGGGCTCGTGCATGCACCGGCTCGGCGGCGATGCTGGACCGAGCCATGTCAACTGCAGAGCGGTAGCCGAGGGCCGGAGCGTCGGCTGTGGCCGCTGGCCGTGACGGCTCATTGCTGGTGGTGGACGCAAAGGATGGCCGGACGGCGTGTGCGGTGCCTGCGGACCGGTCGCGGCCCACGGAGGCCTATGGGCGGAGCAAGGCGCGGGACACGTGGTCAGGCGGTCACAGAGCCAAGTCGTCAGCGGCTCGGCGGGGCCCGTCCAGGAGCCATGGCCGCAGAGCGAGTGGCATGGCGCTGCGATTGGCCCGCTTGCCTGGTTGCTGCCCGTGTCGCGTTGCCGATTGCGGTCGCGAAGAGGACCCTAGCCAGAATGCCAAGTCAGGGGCCAGGTGGACCCGGGTGAGGCCGCGCGCTTCTACTTATGGGGGCGCATCGACCGGTGCCCAGCCTACGCCGCCGTAGCCCGGCTCCTGGGCAAGCCGTCCGGGTCAGCGCTATCCTGGCCATCAGCAGCGCAGCACGCCTGTCTGCACGCCCTTGCGCAACACGGGAAGCGACCGCGGCCCCCTGGTCAGCACGCCGAGTCAGGCCTACCAGACTGCGCCGAGCAGCGCGCGCGGGGCAGGCAGGCCACCGTCTCGCAGTGAGGGTGCCGCGCACGTCGCGCCGCAGCCTCTAGCACCACAAGCTCTTGACGAGCAGTGCCCACAGACGCTCCCGGGCGTTTCGGCCCACGCTTCGACGATGCATGCTTCAACAGCGCTTGTGCACCTGGCCGGTGTCCAGGCTGGAGGGCAGCTGGAATCAAGCGACACACGCATGAAGGTCGGGCACTCATTGCTGCTCTCCCAGAGCGGCTCCGCCTACGCCAAGTCGCCCCTTCCGCGACAGGAGGCCAACACGGCGCCAGGCGAACGGAGCCCGCTGTCCGAGGCCTCGGTGTGCTGCCCTTGCCCTCTCTGCCCGGCGGGCCGCGCTTGCGCTAGATCCGGCCTATGGCGCCCGGTGACCAGGTCTCCCGCCCGGAGTCTGCGAGCCGAGCTCCTAGCGGGCGACGATGTCGACCTGCCTGGCAGGGCCTGGGCCGCCGACCCGCGAATCATCGCAGCCTATCGGGACGCAGCCGCACCACACGCGGGCCGTGTGCCCAAGCGCACCGTCGACGTGGCGGTCAGGGACGGGGTGGCGGGCTTCGCCGACGGTCGCGCTCCCGATGCCATGGCTGACCCGCTGCATCATACTATCCGCACCATGCCATGGCTGGGGATGCGCTATCGTGACCACCAGACCACGCCCCCTGCGGAGCGTCATGCTCTGTCAGCCCAACTTCGCCTGGTGCGGCCGCCGCACCTGGAACCTGCTGCCCTACGGCCTCGGCCTGCTCAACGCCTGCCTCAAGCAGCGCGGCTACGACTCATGGCTGCTTGACCCCAACGCCGCCAACCTGAGCGAGGAGGAGGTGCGGGCCGAACTGCGCCGCACGCGGCCTGACGTGGTGGGCATCACGACCTTCTCAAGCGAATACCTGGACGAGCCGCGCATCATGAGCCGGCTGGTCAAGGAGGAGCTGCCCGAGACGCTGGTCATTCTGGGCGGGGCGCTGCCGACGGTGTGGCTTGAGGCGATCATCGACGACCCAAACATCGACTACCACGTGACCGCCGAAGGCGAGTACCGCCTGCCGGCCTTGCTCGACGCCCTCAACCGCGGCGATGCTCCGGCGCTGGCCACCATCGATGGCCTGGCCTCGGCGCACCCGGTGCCCTTCGAGCGGCCGTCGGCCGGCTTCGTCGAGGACCTGGACGCGCTGCCGGTACCCGACTACGGCGGGCTGGACCTCGCGGACTACACGGAGTACCGCCACGTGCAGGCGCACACGGTGCTGCCGCGCCAGTGGCCCTATGAGACCACCATCACCAGTCGCGGCTGTCCCTATCGCTGCTGCTTCTGCGCCGGCCGCACCGTCAGCGGTGCCCGCGTACGCCTGCGAAGCGCAGCCCATGTGCTGGCCGAGGTCGACCTGATGCTGGCGCGCGGCACGCGTGAAGTCATCTTCCTCGACGACCACTTCCTGGCCAATCGCGACCGTGCTCTGGCCATCATGGCTGGCATCCACGAGCGCGATCCCCAGATGACCTGGAAGTGCGTCAATGTGACGCTTTGGCATCTGGACGAGGAACTGCTGGCGGCGATGCTGGCCAGCGGCTGCAACCAGATCACCGTGTCCGTTGAGTCGGGCAACCAGCAGGTGCTGCGCGACATCGTGCACAAGCCCATCCAGTTGCCGACCGTGGCCCCGTTGCTGGCCAGGGCGCAGGCCATGGGCTTCGAGATCGCCGTCAACTTTGTCCTGGGCTTCCCCGGCGAGACCTGGGAGCAGATCCGCGAGACGGTATGCTTTGCTGAAGCACTGCCGGCCGACCTGGTGCTGTTCCACATCGCTACACCCATGCCGCGCACCGAGTTGTGGGACGTCTGCCAGCGCGAGGGCTGCCTGGCCGAGGAGGCGTCGTCGGCGGGGTACACCACGGGCCGCATCTCCACCGACGAGTTCAGCCCGCAGGACCTGCAGATCCTGCGGGCCTACGAGTGGGATCGCATCAACTTCGCCAGCCCTGAGCGCCGCGCCCGCATTGCGCGCATGTCTGGCTTGACGCTGGACGAGCTCGATCAATGGCGGCGCCGAAGCCGGCGGCAACTCGGCCGCGTGCTGGCGGGGCAGGCCTGAGCGGACGTAGGTCGATGACCAATCCGGCAAAGATGCGGCGTGCCATGCTGCGCGTCCGGCGCGTCGCGGAAGCTGTCGCCGTCGGTGTCTGCGCGGTACCGGCGCCACAAGACCACGGGCTCAGCGCGCGCCGCTCGCACGAGCACTGCCTGATGCGCGGCGGCGACCCGGCGGTCATGATGGCGGAGCCGCATGGGCGGGTCAATGCACCTGATCGGCCTGCGCGTGGTCTGCCTGGGCGCCGTGCTCATCGTTGGCAGGCCCAAGCCTTGCGCGCTGCAACATACCAGTGAGGCCAGCCGTGGAAGCCTGATCAGTCTGAAGACCGCGGCCACGTTGCGCGACCGGCTGGCGCGCCGGTTTGTCAACTTGTTCAGCTTCGCGATGAACGACGATGTCGTACACACCGGCTGCGCGCCGGTGGCCGACTGCCTGCCGGCCATGGCGGTCGGCCAGCAGGGGCTAGGAGCCGCCATGCCAGACGTGATGACGCCCGCCGAGACGATGATCCGGATCGAACGACTGGTGGCCCAGGGCCTGGTGCGCGAGGCTGCGGAGGTCGCCGCCGCCGCGCTCTGGCAGCATGCCGACCAACCAGACCTGCTGCTGGCCATGGCCGCGCTGAATGAGCACTTGGGCGAGACCGAGTTGGCCCTCGGCGCCTACGAGCGGGCCTGTGCCGTGGCCGCCGACCGCGTCGACGCTTGGCGCGGGTGGGTCGACGCCCTGACCCATGCTGGGCGTGCCGCCGACGCCGGACCGGGGCTGGCGCGGCTCATGGCGCTGCAGCCACCGATCTGGCAGCAGGTCACCGTGGAGGTCACCACCTACTGCAACCTGAAGTGCCGCGGCTGCGCGCGCACCATCGACGCGGCGCGCGGCCAGTGGACCAACCGCCATATGAGCGTCGACTCGTTCCGCCGCATCGTGGAGGCCATCCCGCCCACCGCCGAGATCGTCACCCAGGGCGTGGGCGAGCCGACACTGCACCCCGACCTGCCCGGCATCATCGCCGTGGCGGCGGGCAGCGGCAAGTTCGGCTGCATCTGCTTCACCACCAACGCGCTGGTGCGCGATGCGGACTACCACCAGGAACTGTTCGACCGTGGGCTGAGCCATCTGCTGGTATCCGTGGACTCGCTGGAGCCCGACTTGGCCCAGACCGTGCGGGGCGGCACCAACGCAAGCGATCTGCGCGAGCGGCTGGCTATTCTGTTGCGGCGCTTCCCCGGCCGGGTGATCGTGGAGATCACCCTGGGTGGCACCAACTTGCATGGGCTGGCCCAGACCCTGGCCGACCTGCAGGCGACCGGCGCAGGTCGCGTCAACATCCATCCATTCGACGACATGGGCCTGCCCGACGACTGCCTCAGCCGCGAGCGCAGGGCCGCCATCGCGCAGGTGGTGCCTGACCTGCGGCGCGCCTTCCCCGGTCTGCATATCGAGTTCCACAATGCCGATCCTTCTCCGGCGGTCTGCCGGCATCCGCTGTTCGAGCCGGCCATTCGCGTCGACGGCAGCCTGACCCCCTGCTGCCGCATCCTCGACGACGGCGGCTTCAGCTTCGGCAACCTGCTGGAGCAGTCGTTCGAAGAGGTGTGGTTCGGCACTGCCACCGACCGTTGGCGCCGCGCATTTGAGCAGCGCTCGCCCGACCTCTGCGCGGGCTGCCCGATGTTCCTGCCCCGCCCGGGCGCCTGAGGCGACCTGCCGTGGCCCAGACCAACATTCAGGACCGCCACGCGTAGGCGTCGCGCCGCTGCGACAGTGCGTCGCTCTCATGGGGTGCAGCGCCTTACTGGGCCGCCCGGCGCTCCGTCACTCGCCAGACTGGCAGCCAGTCACCAACTGCGGTCCAGTTCCTCGTCCGCGGTCTGCGGGATAGTCAGCACGTGCTCCAGCCCGCCGGCCTCGGCAGGGCCCAGCCCCATGCGCCTGAGTACCAACGGCTCGATTGCCCCGCTGGCTTGCTGCTCCCTGAGCAGCGCTGGTCATGCTGCTCTCCGGGCTTCGCCTGCCGTTCATGCACTCGCACAGCCCCTGCACGCCACCGCCAACGACGCGCGCTGCGCTGGGATCGTCCATGCCGGCGCCGCCCACCCCGGCCGAACGGCGCAGATGGATGGAACCACGCCATGCGCCTCGTCTCCCTTGCTTCATCTGCTCACCGTGCGGGGCCAGCGCGCCTGCGCACCGACGCCGGTGCACCAGACTGACTGATGCCAGACAATCGCCGACGCCGATTGTGCGCGGGCGAAGCGGTCGCTGGCCTGTGTGCCAAGGAGACCATGATATGAGGCGATGCCTGACGTTGCTGGCGACCGTTGCGGCCGCCGGCCTGGTGGGCTGCGGCAGCGGCTCCGCGGGCGGCCAAGCCGCCAATCCGGCCTTCGCGCGGATGACGGTCGGACAGGGCACCAGCCCGACGACGGGTGCCATTGCGGGCAGCGTCACCGATGCCGCCGGCTCGCCGGTGGCCCAAGCGGCAGTCGTGGTTACCACGGGCGGCACGGGCCGCGCCGCGGGGCAGGGCTCGTTCTCCGTGACTACGGACGCGCTCGGCCATTTCGCCATCGGCAACATGACACCAGGCAGATACCACGTCGACGCGACGCACGACGCCTATGGCGGCATGAGTGAGGATGTCGTGGTATCGGCTGGCCAGAACCACGACATGGGCGCCATGCACATGGCCCCGACGGGCCAGTCGGGCATGGGCGGCGGCGCCATGGGCCCACAGCCCGATGGCGCCAGCGCCGGTAGTGGCATGGGCATCATCCTGGGCCTCGTGACCCACGACGACGACATGCCGTTTGAGGGCGTGACGCTGACCACCGGCAACGGCCACTTCACGGCCACTGGGCCCGACGGCCTGTTCGCGCTCGGGAATCTGCCGCCGGGCCACTACGATGTGACCGCCAGCGGCGCCGAACACCACGATGTCATGCTGAGCGCCGACGTGACCGGTCAGCAGGTCGCTGGTCCGCTGCACTTCATGATGCTGGACGGCCAGGGCGCGGCCGTGCCGGGCTCAGCGAGTCTGGCCGGGCAGGTCATCAACGCGGCCACGCACGCAGCGGTCGCCGGCGCACAGGTCTCGGTCATGGCGGGCACGCCCGTCACCTCGATGGCCGACGGCACCTTCGCCCTGGCCGGCGTACGGCCCGGCATGCGCATGCTGCGCGTTACGGCAAGCGGTTACCTGCCCTATGCGCAGCCCGTCATGCTCCAGAACGGCGACGCCTTGACTGACGTGGTCGTGGCACTGGACACCGTGCCAGCCAGCGCCTCCGCCACTGGCACCATCCACGCCATGGTCACCGACTCGGTGAGTGGCCTGCCCATCGGCGGCGCGGCGGTGCAGATCGACAACCGTCGCCCGTTCCACACCGGTGCCGATGGCACCGCCACGATCACCGGGGTGCCAGCGGGCGCCCATGCGGTGCGCATCGGGGCACGCAGACATCTCATGCACGAGGAGCAGGTGACGGTGCTGGCCGACCAGACCGTGCACGTACCAGCGGCGCCGCAGCCGGCCACCGATCTGCAAGTCGGCGACGGCCATGGCCCCATGGGCCACGGCGGTGGCGGCGGCGGTGGTATGGGCGGAATGCGCCACTGACGACGGCTTGGCCAATAGCCTATGCAGAGCGAACAGGGCCGAGCAGCGCCGCTGCTTGGCCCCGTTCGCTTGGGGCTTGGGGCGCACGGCGCCATCGCGGGCACGCGGCCCTTGGCGGCCGAGTCTGCACGGTCGTCAGTTGCCTGGGCACGACCTGGCAAAGAAGGCCGAGGGCCCAAGACAGCTGTGGACCGCGGCGCGGAGCTGAGCGCCACCTACCCGCGCGCGGCCAGCGGTGCTACACTGCCGCGACCGATGCGGGAGGCAACCATGCGGATCCTAGGGGCGAGTCTGGCGGTGTTGTTGTGCCTGGCGCCGACGCTGGCCGACACCACGCTGACGGCCGGCGCGCTGGGCGCGACCGTCGCGGACAGCGGTGGCCTGACCAGCCTGACCGTCGATGGTGTCGAGTGGCTGGGCCCCAAGGCTGGCGGGCTGCGCGGCTTCTACTTCTACCAGGACAAGCCGCTGACGCTGAGCAAGGTGGAGAAGCAGGGCGCTGCCGCCGTGCTGGCTAGCGCCGACTTTGGCAGCGTGCGCTACGAGTTCGGCGAGGCCGGCGGCACGTGGTTGGTCACCAACGCCACCGACAAGCCGATGGAGTTCGTCGGCCTGTTCGAGGCGCCGACACATGTGGCCAACGACAAGGGCGAGATGGTCAAGGCGCTGGGCAACCAGCCGTGGCCGACCACGTCGTGGTTCGTCGACAAGCGCAAGCTGACCATCACCGGAGGCACCCGCATCTGGGGACCCTACTCCAAGACGTTGGAGGTGTGGCACTGCACGCTGGCGCCAAAGGAGGCGCGCACCATCACGTTGACGCTGGGCAACGCGTCCGAGGCGGAGCTGTCGGTGATGGCGGGCAAGGCGCCAGCGCCGACCGCACCGGCCGTGCCGGCCGCGCCGGCTGCGCCGGCGTTGGGCGAGCGCGTGGTGATGTGCGATGCCTACAGCGCGACGGTCGGCGAGGACGGATGCGTGACCAGCCTGAAGACCGGCGGGCAGGAGTTCCTGGTCAGCGCCGCGGGCTTCCCGCGCGGTGGCTATTTCTTCCAGGGCACGGGCATCGTGCGCATGGCCCGAGTCAACCAGCCCGAGCCTGGCGTGGTGCTGGCCGACGGCGACAAGTGTGCAGCCAAGTATGAGTTCGCCGCCAAGGGGCAGACCTGGAGCCTGACCAACAAGACGGACCAGCCGATGCTGTTCGTGGTGGTGATGGACGCCGGGGTGGGCGCGGTGTGCAACGAGCAGGGCACGTTCGCCAAGCCGCCCATCGAGCGCCCGTGGGGCACGGCGACGTGGTTCCGCGGCGAGGCCAATGTGACCCTGGCCGGCGGCACGCGCATCTGGGGACCTTGGAACGACAAGCACGCCATCTGGGAGACATCGATCCCGGCGCATGGCACGACCAAGGTTGACGTCAAGGTAGGCGCGGCGAGCCCCGAGCAGGTGGGTCAGGCGCTGAAGGTGGCAGCCGCGGCGCGTGAGGTGCCGCGTGATCCGGACGGACCAATGTGGGATTTGCAGCGCTTCGCGGCCGCGCCGCGTGTGTGGCCGGCCGAGGGCTTCACCAGCCCCGACTGCCGATCCGTCTACTTCGAGGGACCAGCCTACCAGGGCAAGCCGACCAAGGTGTTCGCCTGGATCGGCCTGCCCAAGGTCGAGCCGGGC
The DNA here is from genome assembly GCA_016235455.1 of Armatimonadota bacterium. Classification (GTDB taxonomy): domain Bacteria; phylum Armatimonadota; class UBA10988; order UBA10988; family UBA10988; genus UBA10988. The sequence goes on from JACRKZ010000093.1 coordinate 38,107, forward strand.
ACGAAGGTGCCGGCCATGGTGCTGGTGCACGGCGGAGGTGGCACGGCATTCGACGCGTGGGTGCGGCGCTGGACCAGTCGCGGCTACGCGGCCATCGCCATGGACACCTGCGGCTGCGTGCCGCACGGCGAGTACGGCAAATGGGACCGCAACCCCGAAGGCGGCCCTCCCGGCTGGGGCGGCTACGGCCAGATCGACGATCCGCGTGAGGATCAGTGGACCTTTAACGCCGTCGCGAGCGCGCTGCTCGCTCATTCACTGCTGCGCAGCCTGCCCGAGGTCGATCCTGACCGCGTCGGGCTGACCGGCATCTCGTGGGGCGGCTATCTGGCCAGCCTCCTGGCCGGCGTCGACTCGCGGCTCAAGTGCGTCATCCCCGTGTATGGCTGCGGCTTCACCAACGAGCACAGCTTCGCGGGTAGCGTCGCCGCGCTGGGGCCGGAGCGCGCCGCGCGGTGGATGCGCTGGTGGGATCCGTCGGCCTATCTGGCCAACGCCAAGATGCCCATGTGCTGGGTGACCGGCACCAACGATTTTGCCTACACCTTCAATGCGCTGCAGAAGAGCTATCGACTGCCCACCGGGCCGCGCACGCTGTGCATCCGCCTGCGCATGCCGCACGGCCATGGCGACGCGGGCGAGGGGCCGGCAGAGATCTTCGCCTTTGCCGACAGCGTGCTCAAGGGCGGCGTGCCGCTGGCCAAGATGAGCGCGGCCAAGCGCGACAAGCTGGCGGTCTCGGCGACGGTGGAGAGCCGCGCGGCGATCAAGAAGGCGGAGCTGTGCTTCACCAAGGACCGCGTGCGTTGGCCTGACCGCCTTTGGCAGACGGTGCCGGCCACCCTTGACGGCACCCGCCTGAGCGCCACACTGCCCGAGGGTGTCAGTTGCTGGTACCTCAATGTGTTCGATGATCGGGATCTGTGCATCAGTACCGAGCACGAGGAGATTCCGGCCGGCTGAGACAACGGCGATCCGAATGGCGGACCGGCTTCAGGCGGGGCACGGGCGTGAGTCCAGAGCGGCATGTCGCCTGAAGGCGGTACTCTCCGCGGCAGGCCCAGCAGGCGTGGGTCGCGCGCTCACAATGTGGTAGAACAACCGGAGGACCATGCCCAACGCACACCAGCCAGCCGACAGCCCTGCCGCCCGGCCCGCCGAACGACGGCGGCGGCTCAACACGGCCCTCAGTCTGGCCGGCGTGGTGGGCGATGCGGTGGTGCTCAACCTGGCCATGGTGCTGGCCTTCTGGTTGCGCTTTCGTAGCGGCTGGCTGGCCGTGCCCAAAGGCGAGCCGCTGACGCTCGAAGCCTACTGGGGCGCCATGGTCGCGGTGACCGGCGTGTGGTGGGTGGTGTTTGGCTGGCTCGGCCTGTACCGGCCGCGTCCCTGGTCCACCGCGCTCGATGAAGCCTATCGCGTGCTCATTGCGTCGGTCGGCGTGCTGGTGGCGTCACTGGCGCTCAGCTTCCTGTATCGCTCGTCAGAGTATTCGCGGCTGACTGCCGGGCTGGCCTTCTTCCTGGCGGTGCTGCTGGCCATGACCCAACGGGCCGTGGGGCTGAGGCTGGTCAAGGGCCTGCTGCGACAGCCAGGCTATCGCACCCGCGTGGCGCTGCTAGGCACGCCGCCCGAGGTGCGCGAGGCGATTGGCGATGACCGTGAGGTGGTGCTCGAGCTGCCCGCCGATGCCGATCATCTGGCGCAGGTGCGCTGTGGCGTCGAGCACGGCGACATCGATGAGGTCATGCTCAGACGGCACGGCTTGGACAGCAACACGCTCGTGGCACTGTTCCGCGCGTGTGAGTCGGTCGGCGCGGCAGTGGTACTTGTCGCCGACCAGGTTGACCTGCTGCTGGCGCGGGGCACGCGCGAGGACACGGCCGGAGTGCCGCTGGTCCGGGTGCGCGACGTGCCGCTGGATTCCGCGCAACGCGCCATCAAACGGCTGGCCGACCTGGTCATCGGCGGCGTGCTGCTGGTGCTGTGCGCGCCGCTGATGCTGCTGTTGGGCCATCTGGTGCGCCACGGTTCGCCGGGGCCGGCGCTGCTGCGGCAGACGCGCGTGACCGAAGGCGGGCGCCAGTTCGCGTGCCTCAAGTTCCGCTCCATGGTGGTCGACGCCGAGGCCGGCACGGGCGCCGTGTGGACCCAACGCGGCGACCCGCGCGTGACGCCCATCGGCCGGTTCTTGCGGCGCACCAGTCTCGATGAACTGCCGCAACTGATCAATATCGTGCGCGGTGAGATGAGCCTCATCGGCCCGCGGCCCGAGCGGCCGGAGTTCGTCAATCAGTTCATCGAGGAGATCCCGCGCTACGACGATCGCCATCGCATGCCCGCCGGCCTGACCGGCTGGGCGCAAGCCAATGGCGAGCGCGGTAGCGACAGCCAGATCGGCCGGCGCACGCGGTTCGATCTGTTCTACGTGGATAACTGGTCGCTGATGCTCGACCTGCAGATCCTGGTCAAGACCGCCGCCGAGGTGTTCTTCCATCGGGGAGCCTACTGACATGGCCAAGATTCGCTGGCGACCGGCCGATGTGGCCATGGCGGCACTGCTGCTGGCCACGGCCGTGGGCCTGGGCTGGGCTTGGCTCGACCGGCCGCTGGTGGGCAACGACATCGAGTGGCAGTACCTGCCGGGCCATGCCTGGCTGGGTCGCGCGGTGGCCGGCGGCGAACTGCCGCTGTGGTGCAGCGAGGCCGGCGCGGGCTTCCCGCTCGTGGCCGAGGGGCAGATCGGCCCGTTCTATCCCGGCAACCTGCTGCGCGTGACCAGCCTGCCACCGTGGCGGGCCTACGGCCTGACCATGCTGCTGCATCTGGCGCTGGCTGGGCTGGGCGTGTATGTGCACCTGCGGCTGCTCGGCGCGCGCCGGCTGGCGGCGCTCATCGCCGGCATGACGTTCATGGGCTCCGGCCCCATCCTTGCGCGCGCGGTCCATCTGAACCTGTTCGAGGGCCTGTGCTGGCTGCCCTGGCTGGGCGTTGGCCTGGAGTTGGCGCTGCGTGGCCGGCGGGCGCTGGTCGGCGGTGTGGCCGTCGGCATGATGTTGCTCGCGGGGCACCAGCATCCGCTGCTGCTCTCCACGCTGTTCGCGCCGCTCTACCTGATCGGCCGCCGTCTGGTCGGCGATGTGGACGCCAGCTGGCGCGATCTGCCGAAACGGGTCCTGACACCGTTTTTGCTGGGCGCGCTGCTGGGGGCCGCGGCCTGGCTGCCGTTGGCGGAGCTGGTGCCCCAGGGCGAGCGCGCGGCGGGGCTCACCCTCGAGTCGCGAACCGTGCTGTCGCTGGAGCCAGCGGGACTCTATGCGCTGATCGCTCCGCAGTGGTTCGGCTCGCCCCATGCGGTCGACCAGTCGCCGATGCGGCGGTTCGGGGTGGTGCTCCCGTATGAGTGGTGCCCGTATGTGGGCCTGGTGCCGCTACTGGCGCTGTGCTGGCTGGGCGGGCTTGGGCGGCGCTGGCGTTGGTTGTTTGGGCTCATGGCGCTGGGCGGGCTGCTGTTGGCCATGGGCCGCGTGCTGCCGTTCTACCCAGCGCTCAGCTACCTGCCGGGCTGGTCCATGGTGCGCGGTCCGGGCCGGCTGCTGCCGTTGTTCGCCTACGGCCTGGCGCTGCTGCTGGGCCTGACCTTGAGCGAGCACACGCTGCGCGGCGGGCCCGTAGGGCGGCCCAGGCTCTACGCCCTGCTGGCCACACTGTTTGCTGCCCTGCTCCTGGCCGGGATAGCGTGGCTCCTGGCCACGGCGCCGAGCCGCAATGGTGAGCCCTGGTGGCGTGCCGGATCGGTCGTGGGCTGCGCCACGCTGCTGCTGGCGCTGCGGGTCAAGGCCGGGCGTGGTCGGCTGTGGCTGTCGGCCTTGGCGCTGGTCGTGGCCGCCGACCTGATCAGCGCTTTCTCGGGCTACTACGCGCTAGGCGAAACCGACTACTACGACCCACCGGTGGGCGTTGCCGCCATGGGTGACGCGCCGGTGCGGCTGATGGCACCCGACTACCACGGCGTGCTTGGATCCAACCGCCATCTGCTCTATCCCGGCATCGCCAACGTCGGGCTGCGCAGCGTCTTGGCCACGGCACGCACCATGCACCTCGGCGCTCTGCTGGAGAAAGGCCGTCGCGATGGCGATAGCGCGGGCCGCACCTGGCTGTCGTTGCTGCGAGTGACCGCGACGCAGTCCCTGCAGACGCCCGAGCGGTCGGTGCCGCGGCTGCGGCTGAAGCCCACCGGTGTGCCGCCGGCGCCGGATGCCTGGCTGGTGCCGCGTGTGGAACGGGCCGCTTCGGCCCAGGCCAGCCTGGAGCGCGTCTCACGGCCCGACTGGCGGCCTGACGCCGTGGCCCTTGTCGAAGGCCGCGCGCCGGCGGTGGCGGCGTCCACCCTCGGCACGATCGGTGTGGTGCGCCACCTGTCGCGCCAGCGGCTGGCCGTGGCGACCGATTGCCAGGAGGCGCAGATGCTGGTGGTTGGTCAGTCGGCCTATCCCGGCTGGCGCTGCTATCAGCAGGGCCGCTCCAGTGCGGTGCGCGTGGTGGATCACGCCCTGGCCGGGGCGGTCGTGGCGCCGGGCCGGGGCTGGGTACGGCTCGTCTTCGAGCCGACCACGCAGCGGTTGGGCCTGTTCCTGAGCTTGCTGGGACTGGCGCTGGTGGTCGCGATGTGGATCGGTGGGCGCCATGAGTGAGGGGTTGCGTCGCCGGCTGCCGGGTCTGGCGCTGTTCGGCGTGGTGATGTTGTGCTTCGTCTTCGGTACCGTCTTCGCCACGGGCGAGCGCCCCAACCAGGACGAGGGCTGGTACCTGAACGCGGCACGGCTGGTCATGGCCGGGCACACACCGTATGTCGATTTCGCCTACGTGCAGCCGCCCCTGCTGCCGTATGTCTACGGCCTGCTCGGCGGGCATCACACCCTCGAGGCCGGCCGCGCGGTGAGCCTGTTGTTCGGCACGCTGACCGTGCTGCTGGTCGGGTTGGCCGCTTGGCGTGACGGCGCGCTGAGCGGCCTCGTCGCCGCCAGCCTGCTGGCCTTCTGCCCCTTCGCGCTGTCGCAACAGAGCATCGTCAAGACCTATGCGCTGACCAATGCGCTGACCGCGCTGGCGCTGCTGCTGGCGCTGCGGGTGCCCGGGCGGCGCGGCCTGGTCGGCGCTTCGCTGGCCTTCGCCCTGGCGGCGTTGACCCGTAACTCCGCCGCGGTGGTGCTGGTGGCCTGGTGGCTGTGGCTGGCCGTCGACCGTGAGCGGCGGCGCGACCTGCCGCTGGCCGTCGCCGCGTCGTGCGCGCCGCTGGTCCTGGCCTACCTGCCGTTGGGCCTGATGGACCCCGCGGCGCTGCGCTACAACCTGGTTGGCCACCATGCCGCGCAAAGCGCCGGCGGCGACCTGGGCCAGGTGCTCGTGGCAGCCATTGTCGTCGTGCGCCAGATGACCGCCGCGGCGCCGGCCATGGCCGCGCTCATCGCGGCTGGGCTGTGGCTGGAGCGGTCCACGGCCGACCGCGGGCCGCTCGATCTGGCAGCGCTGCTGTTTGGCCTGCTGGCGGCGGGCCATTTCGTTTCGGCGCATCCCTACCAGGAGTACCAGGTGCTCTGCCTGCCGGCTGGCGCGGTGCTGGCCGGGCTGTGCTGGGGGCGCATCACCGCGCGTTCGGCTGAGCGCGCCACGCTCCTGGCACTGCTGACGGCGGTGGTCGGACTGGTGCCGTTGCTGGCCATGGGGCCGACATTGTGGAAGCTGCCCGGTCTGGCCATGCCCGGTGGGATCCACGCTCCGCTACGCAAGGTCGCGGCCATCGTGCGCGCCAATGTGCCCGCCGGCCAGCCCGTGCTGACCTTCCAGAGCGACGTGGCGGTGGAAGCCGGCCGGCCGCTCACGCCCGGGCTGACGCTCGCCTCGTTCAGTTTCGTCTCGTCAGACGACGAGGCCCGCCGGCTGCACCTGATGAGCCCCGGCTTGCTCCGCGCCGAACTCGAATCGCGTCGGCCGGCCGCGGTGGTGGTGTCGCCGGGCGATCTGGCGCGCATCTTCCGCGCGCGCTGGAAGGAAGACCGGTTGGTGCCGGCCGAGGGGCTGGACACCGATGCGCGCCGCCTGTATGAACCCATTGTCGAGGCGCTGGACACCAACTACCGGCTGGTCGGCAGTGTCGACGGCGTCGGCCAGTTCGGTGAGTCGTTCTGGGTACTGGCGCGGCGAGGAGAAGCACGGTGAAGCTGGCGCTGGTCCATGAATGGCTGACCAACATGGCGGGCAGTGAGCGCGTGCTGGGCGCCATGGCCGAGCTGTGGCCCGCCGCGCCGGTCTACACCAGCGTCTACGCGCCCGAGTCACTGCCGCCTGAGTTCGCGCCCGGCTCCATGGACGTGCGCTGCTCGTGGCTCCAGCAGGTGCCCGGCGCCAACCGCCACTGGCGCGCGCTGCTGCCGTTCATGCCCAGCGCGTTCGAGAGCTTTGACCTCAGCGGCTACGATACCGTCATCACCAACTGCCATCAGTGCGCCAAGGGCGTGCTGACCCCGGTGCATACGCGGCACATCTGCTACTGCTACACGCCGATCCGCTATGCCTGGGAGATGCCGCACCGCTATCTGGCCGAGGCCGGGCCGCTCGCACGCCTGCTGCTGCCGCCCGTGCTGCGGCGGCTGCGCGTCTGGGACTACGTTGCTGCCCAGCGGCCGGACCACTACATCGCCATCTCGCGGTTCGTCGGTCGGCGCATCGAGAAGCACTACCGCCGCGCCGTGGATGCCGTCATCTACCCGCCGGTGGTCACCGCTGACTACGCGCCGGCAGCCACGCGCGAGGACTTCTACCTGGTGGTCTCGCGGCTGGTGGGCTACAAGCAGGTCGACCTGGCTGCCGCGGCGTTCACCGAGCTGGGCCTGCCGCTCAAGATCGTCGGCGTCGGCCCCGATGAGGCGCGCGTGCGCGCCGCCGCCGGGCCGACCGTCGAATTGCTGGGCTGGCGCGACGACGCCGCCGTGCGCGACCTCTACAGCCGCGCGCGCGGCTTGGTCTTCTGCGGCGTCGAGGATTTCGGTCTGACACCCGTGGAAGCTCAGGCCAGCGGCTGCCCGGTGGTCGCGTTGGGCCGCGGCGGCACGTTGGAGACCGTGGTCGAGGACGAAACCGGCCTGTTCTTCGCCGAGCCGACCGTCACCGCGCTGGCCGACGCCGTGCGGCGCTTTGCGGCGCGCGACTGGTCGGTCGAGGCCTGCCGAGCCAACGCGCGCCGCTTCGATGTCGCGCTGTTCAAGCAGCAGTTGGCCGACTTCGTGGCGGGCACTGCTGGCTGAGCGGGCTGCTACTGCTGCTCCACCCGCGGCAACTCGACATCGGTGATGGCGAACGGCAGGCTGCCGACCTTCGTGCCGGGGTCAATCAGGCCGACCAACATGCGCGGCACCTCCGCCGAGGCGCTGATGCTGTAGAGCACGCGCGCCACCACGCGCTTGTCGCCGTCGCGGCTCTGCTGCAGGTTGACCTGCGACATCTCCATGCGCCTCCGGCCAGACTTTGTCTCCAGTACGACCACGGGAACGAGTGGGTGACTGGCCGGGCTGCCCATGCCGCCCATGCCCGGCATGCCCATACCGGGTATTCCGCCAGGCATGCCACCCGGCATCCCCATACCAGGCATGCCACCCGGCATCCCCATGCCCGGCACGCCACCGGGCATATCCATGCCGGGCGGCGGCCCTTGGGCCAGGATGGTCACTCGCGGCTCGTCTTGCGCGGCGGGCACAGCGCCGAGGCCCGGCGGGCCGGGCGGCAGGACGGGGCCCATGCCGCCGCCGGGCATCCCCGGACCCATGCCGCCGGGCGGCATGCCCGGGCCCATGCCGCCGCCCGGCATGCCCGGGCCCATGCCGCCGCCCGGCATGCCCGGGCCCATGCCGCCGCGCATGTTTTGGCCGCGGCCGCCACCGTTGGCCTGCGTGGCGCGGATGAGCTTGGTGAGTGCGTCGGTGAGCGGCATGGAGATGCTGAGTTCGGCTGTCCAGGTCTTGGGTGTGCCCTCGTATTCGGCACAGTGGACCAACGTCACGTCGATGTCGTGCTCCGACTGTTGCTGGTTGTCCTGAGCCAGGTCGCCGAACTCGAAGATGACTTCCTGCGCCTCGGGCAGCACAGCCAGCGTGCCGGTCAGTTCGTCCAAGTGCTGCAGCGGCGCCTTGGGCAACTGGAAATCGAGGCTGAAGCTATCGCGGTACTGCGCGCCGCGCTGGATGGGCAGGTACTCGAGGCCCTGCGTGGCGCGGACCTTGGCGTCGAGCACGGTGCCGTCGAACTTGGCCCCTCCGGTGAGCCCAGCGCCGAGCAGCGTCCGCGACGCCAGTTCGCTGTCGGTCTCGAGTTGGAGCATCGTGGTCAGCGCCTGTCGGCCGACCGCCCGGCCGCCGATAGTGATGCTACTGGCATCTTCCACGGTGATGTTGGTCAGAGCCACGCGGTAGGCGCCGACTTTGACCGTCGGTCGCTCGGGTTCGTGCTGCTGCGGACCCATGCGCGAGCCGATCATCAGGCTGGTGCCCATGTTCTGCACCACCAGGCCCTGCTCGCGCAACATGGCCAGCACCGCGCGCAGCGACTGACCTTCGGCCTTCAGGCTGATCTTGGGGTCGACGCGGTCCAGCAACTCCTCGGGGATCGCATCGATGTTTCCGCCCGGCGCCATGGTGCCGATAGCCACACCCGTCTGCGCGGCCAGCGCCGAGGCCACCGCACTCAATCGCGTGTCCATCGCGTTGATGGTCACCGGTGGGTCGATGACGCTCAGTGGTGCGGCCGGGGCGGCCGCCGTCATCGCCAGAGCGGCCAGGGCCGCCGCATACACGCGATTGGTCATCCTTATCCTCCGTCGGGCGCCTCCTTGCCGGAAGCACCCAGCACTGTCTCGTTTGGCCCCAGGGGCGCGGGCTCGCCCAGGAACACGTCGCCGAACCGCACCGTCTGGTAGTCCACCGCGCGGCCGAAGTCCACCAGGCCCACACGCAGCTTCGTCGGCTGCTCACGGATGCCCACGGCGCGGGCCACGTAGCGCAGCGTCAGGCGCGCCGTCGCCGGGTCAAGGCTGATCTCGCGCAGCCCGACCGCCATCGTGCGGCGCCCATGCTCGCCTTCCAGCAGCACCACCGGCGCCAGGGGGTCGGTGGCTGTGTCGACCCAGGCGCCTACTGGCACCACCCGCCGCCGCGAGCCGTCGTTGGCGCGGCCCGCGAACGGCATCGGCCACATGCTGACGCTGTCCCATACGGAGTCGACCCCGCCAATGCCGGTTACACCCGGCGAGATGACAGTTTGCGGCAGGCTTGGCTGATCGGAGTCGATGGGCATCTGCAGCGCGCTCAGTCGCGGCCCGGCCGAGCCGGAGACCGCCACACGCGACAGCAGGTGCTGCAGCGGGCCGCTCATGGGACGCACCACGGTCAGCATGGCCTCGACCGCTTCCAGCCGGCGGTCATCGACCAGTCTGTGCAGGACTACCGACGCGCCCGGCTGCTCGGCGCGCTGTTCGGGCATGCCGTACGGATCGAACGTGAACACGCGCTCCTCGGCATCGCGGCACCAGGCCACCAGCAACGTCTGGTAGCCGATGCGGGTCAAGGCCGCGCCCGACCACGGCACGACATACTCGAGCGTGCCATCGGCGCCCAACGGCTCGAACGGCCGCGTGGGCGGTCCATAGCCCGTGGCCATGACGTCGCCGACGCGGAAGACGGACTCCACGCGTGCGCCAAGCAGCGCGCGCGACAGCAACTCCGTCTCGGCCCGCACCCGGTAGCGCAGCCGCGTGACGCGCCGGGTCAGGCTCTGAGCACCGCTCTCGAGTTCGCGTTCGGTAGTCGTGGCAGCACTGCTGAGCGTGACGCGATAGGGGTAGTCAGCTTCGGCAGCCGGCGCCAGATCGCCCAGCGTTGCGGCACCGCTGGCCGCTCCGCCGGAGATGGCGATGCTGTCGCCGCGCGGCTCGACATCGTAGCCCTGGCCGGCGAGCAGGTTGAGCACCGCGCGCAGGCCGACATCCTTGACCGACAATGACAGCCGGGGCACCAGATCGGCATCGCTGCCCTGCGCCGGGCCTGGCCGCCGGGTCCACGGCGAGTCGCCGCGGCCGACCATGCGGCCAAAGTCGAGCGCATCGGGTACGACCACACCGTAGCCAGTCTGCTCCTGGATCTCGGTCGCTAACCGGGTGAACGGCACCTCGTCCAGCGTGAAGGTCAGGCGTGGATCGAGCACGCTGTCGGCGGCTGACGCGACCGCCGGCAGCAGGCAGAGAAGTGAGCACAGCCATGTGCGCATGGGCACCCCCGGATCGTGGCACGGTCGGGCCGCGGCGCGGGTGCCGAGGCTCACCGAGGGTCACCCATTCGACAGCCGACCTGATCCTCCTCTGTGTCGACGACCGGCTAGCGCGCGTCGGCCGCCGGCAGGTCCACGGCCGTGAACGCGAAGCCGACATTGCTCGTGCGCTGGCCGTAGTCCACCAGCCCGATGAGGAGGCGCTGCACCGGCTCGGCCGGCGCGGGGCCCTGGGCGGTGCAAGTCACGACGATGCGGTCGCCCGGAGCGGCGGCGCCTGGCGCGCCACCGCCGCCGCGGCTCTGCTGGCGCAGCACCAGCGGATAGCGGCCCTTGGCGGTCTCCATCACGATCATCGGCGCCAGGCCGTTGATCAGACCGGATCCGACGAGGACCGAGTCGAACGCCGGCTGGACCAGGCCGCCGCCGGGCAGCCCGAGCACTGGCGGGTTGGCCGGCATGATCTGCACGCCGACGGGCGGCGGCGGCGGCGCGTCTGCTGGCGGGCCTTCGACCTGCCTCATCACGCCGTTCGGGTCCATCTCGAACCGCTGCGTGACGCCGTTGCGCGTAATGGTCACGTTGCCCTGGCGCTGGACCTGCACGTTCGGCTGCGGCTGGCCCAACCCGCCGGGCAGGCCCGGCACGGCGACCGCCGGCGGGATGGCCGCCGGCGGCCCGATCTGGAGTTGGATAGGCGCATCGTGCAGCCGGAACGCCTCGGGACCCGCCATCCCGCCCATGCCCAGCCCGCGCATCGGTCGCCCCTGTTGCTCATTGGCCTCGGTCTTGGGGTAGGAGACGGTGACCTGGGCCTCGACGGGCAGTGGCTGGCCGACGGGGCTGAAGCCGCCTTGGGTCTGGCCGAAGCGCACCAGCGTGACGTCGATGTCTCCCTCGGTCTGTTGCTGGCCGGTCTTGTCCAGGTCGCCGAACTCGAGCGCGACCTCCTTGGCGTCGGGGTAGACGCGTAGCGAGCCGGTCAGCGAGTCGATGGTCGACACGGGCTTGATGGGCAGCGCGAAGATCAGGCTCAGGTTGTCGGTCAGCCCCACGCCCGGCAGCGGCAGCCAGCCGGTCTGGGTGCGGGGTGCCTGCGCGGCGAGTTCTGCGCCGTCCAGCTTGAGCTGGTAGTCGGCGCCATAGCCGATCAGCGCGCGACTGGCGACCTCCGTGTCGCAGTCCAGCGTCAGCTCGACGCGCGTCTGGCGGCGTGACGGCATGGGGCCACCGAAGCGGCGGTACTCGACGTTCTCGGTGGTCAGGCTCTGGAGCTGCACGCGGTACGCGCCGACCTTGGCTTCCGGCCGTGGCTCCGCGGCTCGGGCGTTGGGCACACCGATGACCTGCACCTGCCCACCGACCATCTGCACCGTAACGCCCAGGGCCGTCAGTCGGCGCAGCACCTGCCGCAACGTCTCGTCCTTGACCGACAGGGAGACGTTGGGGTCGAGCCGGCGCCGATGCTCCTCGGGCATGTTGCCCCATTGGACGCGGGCCATCGGCGAGGCGACCCCCACACCCGACCCGCGCGACAGCGTGTCGAGCACCTGGCTGAACGGGACTTCGCGCAGGTCGAAGGTGAGACGCGGATCGAGTACGCTGAGCGGCGCCGCGTGCGCGCGCAGAGCAATCCCCAAAAGGCAGAGGGCCAGGCAACGTCCCATGGATGACTCCCGGTGACCGTTGCACTGGCCCTCTGTCGAGAGCCGGCTCTCTTGCGAGAGCCAGGCGCTACTGGAGCGGTACGTTCGGCAGAGCGAACGGCACGTTGGCCGTCTTGTCGCCCGGGTCGATCACACCGACCAGAACGGACTTCGCCTCGGCGGCGGCACCCGTCAGCGGCACGCGCATGGTCACTGTGAGAGTGTTACCCGCGAACCGCACCGTGCGTTCACACGACTTGGGGTCGATGCCGATGCGCTTGCCCGGCGCCGTCTCCACGGCCACGGCCTGCAGCAGCCAGCGCGCCACGGCCGCCATGTCCAGCCGCACCGGCTGGTCGCCGATGAAGGCCATGCCGTCGGCGCCAAAGCCGCCACGACCACCGAAGCCACCAAAGCCACCGAACCCGCCGGGCCCGCCGCCACCACCTTGGCGACCTTGCCGGCCGGGGTCAGGCTGACCGGGTTGGCCAGGCTGACCGGGCTGACCGGGCGCCTGGGCGAACTGCACGCCGCCGTCGGCCGGCGTGGCCAGCGCGAACCGCAGGCCCGGCTCAGCCTGAGCCTGACCGCCAGCGGCCGGGGCTCGTCCCGGGGCACCGGGCGCACCCGGCGCGGCACCGGGCGCGCCCGGGCCGCCACCAGGACCGCCAGGACCACCTGGGCCACCACCGCGACCGCCGCCGAAGCCGCCGCCACCGAACATGCCGGCACCGGTCTCGATGCGCAGCGGGCCGTTGGCATTGGCGAACACGCCGGACAGACGCTGGGCCATCTCAGGACCGAGCGTGCGCTTGAGCGTCAGGTTGACCGTCTTCACGTTGCCGGCGGTCTGCACGCCAACCAAGGTCATGTCGATGCCGGCATCCGTCTGCGTCTGGTTGGCCGCGGCCAGATCGTCGAAGACGAAGCTGCGCTCGACGCAGTCGGTCAGGACGATGAGCTGGCCACTGACCGCGTAGGAGGTCAGGGGTGTGGTCGGCAACTGGTAGGCCAGATCGAACAGGCCGTTGCGCGGCGCGATGGGCTGCGGCGTGTTATTACCGCCACGGCCGAAGCCGCGCTGGCGCATCTCCGCCGGCTGCCCGTTGATGGCCGACTGCACGGTACCATCGATGCCCATGACCGCCAGCAGCGCCGAGGGCGAGGTGGGGGCCACGGCCAACTCGAAGGTCAGGCCGGAGAACGAGTTCGGGTCATTGGGGCCGAACCCGGTGGTCAGCATGTTCACCGCGCGGTAGTTGTTGAGCACCAGCGCCCACTTGTCGGCCTTGGCCACGGGCCGCGTATCGACCAGCGGCGCATTGGCCGGCGCCGCCACGGTCGACGGCGTGAGCTCCCAGGACATCTTCGCCGCCTGGTAGCTGAGCGTGCCGCCGACCTGCACGGCCAGCGCCGCCAGCACCTGCGACAGCGGGTTGCCCGCCGCGATGATGGTCACGGTCGTCGTGGCCGGCTTGGCGTCGGCCGGCAGTTCGACCTTCACGCCGCCCGCGGCCGACAACTGCGTCAGTGCCTCGGCTAGCGCGACGCCCTTGAGATCCAGCGTGATCGGCGGGTCGTAGACCGAAGTGGCGGCCGCCCACAGCGGGCTCGTCGCCAGCGCCAACACGCACACCAGTGTGAAGAGCTTGCGCGTCATTGCGCACCTCCTTGGCCGCCCTGGCCACCTTCAGCACCACCGCGGCCGCCGCGGCCGCCACGGCCACCACGGCCACCACCGCCGTCACCACCAGCTCCGCCAGCGCCAGCGCCCGGCTGACCGGGCTGACCGGGCTGACCGGGCTGGCCGGGCTGGCCTCCAGGGCCGCCAAAGCCGCCCGGCCCGCCAGCGTTGTTGGGTCGAGGCGCGGGGATGGCGATGTCATTGACGATGACGATCTGGTCCTTGGCGGACACACCGGGGTCGAGCACGGAGACCACCAGGCGCTGCGCGCCCTGCACGGCGGTCGGCCAGGTGGCGACCAGATGCGTGGTCAGCGTATCGCCCTTGAGCGTGAACTCGCGCTGCTGCGACGAGGTGCGGGCATAGGCGAAGCCGGCCGGCGCCTTGGAGAAGGCTACCACGGGCACAATCCAGGCCGGAAGGGTGCGCATGCCGCCCATACCACCCATGCCGCCGCGTCCGCCGCCGCCGTTGGTGTCCAGCACCGAGCCGACGTCGATCTTGCCGTCCGCCGCGACGGGCAGCGCCTTGAGCTGCTCAACCGCCGTGGGACCCAGCTTGGTGGTGACGGTCAGATCGGCTGTGGCGGGCTGGTCGCCGGCCGCGGCGGTGAAACTGTTGAGCGTCACTTCCACGTTGCCGGCGGCCTGCTTGGCCCCAGCCTGCGCGGGGTCGAGCGTGACCAGGCGCTCGGCGATCTGGTCATAGAGCTTGAGGCTCAGGTTGACCTGGCGCACGGCCTTGATTTCCGGCGCGCCGGCCGGCAGCTCGAACGGCAGATCGAAGTTGCCGTTGGCCGGATTGGTGGCCAGCAGTTGGCCCGACAAGCCGGCGACCGGCTTGAAGGTGACCGTGGCTTCGGGCAGCACGGTGGCTTCAACCGACTCGACCGAAATGCCGGCGACCTTGGCGTCGGCCAGGGCCGTCGCGCCGTCCACAGCGACCTCCAGGGTCAGCGTGGCGTTGGGCTGGTGCGCCGGACGCGGCCCGAAGAAGTGCTCCGTCGTGCGGGCGTAGCGCAGATTGTTGACCATGATGCCCAGGTCACCCACCACGCGAAACGGCGGCTGGGACTGGTTGCGGCCCATGGCCGGCAGCACGTAGTAGGTGCCGCCCACGCGCTGCACGCGCTGGTTGTACTGGCGCGCCAGTACGTCCAGCACGTAGCCCAGCGGAAAGCCGTTGGCCTGGGTGGTGATCTGCGGATCGAGCATGTCCAGGAACCGGTTGCCGCCCTGGCCACCGGCGCCCGGCTGACCGGGCTGGCCACCGGCACCGGGCTGGCCCGGCTGGCCCGGCTGACCACCAGGCATGCGACCGGCCATCATGCGCACCGCGGCCTGGTCGAAGTTGTAACCGGTCTGCGCGCCGATGAACTTGAGCACCTCGGACAGCCGCTGCCCCGACGCATTGATGGTCACCAGCGGCTCGACCAGGCTGATCTGGGCCGGGGCCTGCTGGGCAGGGCTCGGCCCAGCGGCCAGCGCTACGCTCAGCGCGGGCGCGGCCCAGAGCCAGCCGCGGCTCCGGCACCGAAAACGTGTACCCATGTTGGTCATCTCCCTCAGACGATGGGGCCATAGACGCTGGCCCAGACGGAAGGTTCACTCAAACGTCACAGTGCCCATGGATCTTGTCGGGCAGGGCGTCAGACCAGCGGATCCGGGCCATTTCGCGGGCCCCACGGCCATGTGCTGACCCGTCCCGCCTCTTGCCGTGCCGGCGGTCCAGTGATATCGTGAGACTAGCTGGATCTGGAGGGCGAGATATGCTGATCGTTAAGGTCACCGAGCGCGAAGACGGCACGATCGTCGCGGAGACCCAACGGCAGGTGTTGGCGCAGTTCCAGGGGCAGACCAGGCAGGATGTGGTTGCCTATCTGGAGCACAAAGCGCGCTCATGCGGGGAAGACCTGCGAATTGTCGAGAGCTTCGACGACTTCGACCCGAACGGGCGGCTCACGGACCGTGACTTCCGGCACATGATGAAGCGACACTTCTGAGACGAAGCGACGGCTCAGGTCAGGCGAAAAGGGTCGAGCGGCCAGCCCCCGTACGGTGACCGGCCGCTCGTGGGTAGAATGCTCAGGATTCCTTGGGCTGTACGGCTACGGCTCGTGGGCCGCGCCCGTCATCGTTGATCTCGTACTCAACCTCTTGGCCCTCAAACAGCGTCTTGTAGCCTGCTGAGTCGATCACCGAGTAGTGAACGAACACGTCCTGGCCACCGTTGTCCTGTTCGATGAAGCCGTAACCCTTTTGATCGTTGAACCATTTGACCTTGCCGACCGGCATGGGACACTCCAAATCCGGCTGCTCTCCGCCGCGTTCACGACCTCCCCAGTACTAGTCACGTCTGGTTGGCGGTCGGTTCATCCGGATCCAACCCCCATTGTAATCAACTTCGGTCCCGCTCTTCAAGATGCTCCCGGGGGTACGAGTCCGCGTTACTCAACCGTTTCACAACACTCTACAAGCCGGCGCAGCACGGGCACCAGGGGTCTTTGGGCACGTTCAGGGCGAATGCGTCGCCTGCCATGGTATCGAATAGCATGACACGGCCCAAAAGCGGCGCCACGCGGGGATGTTGCGGCAGCAGCAGCTTGAGTGTCTCGGCGGCGCAGCAGCAACCCACCTGACCCGCCAGCGGGCCCAGCACGCCTTGTGTGGCGACCTCGGCGGGTGGCGCCGGGAACCGGCAGCGATAGCACGGCCCGCCCAACGCGGGCGCATAGACCGCCACCTGCCCCTCGCCCTGGTAGACGCTGCCATCGATCCACGGCCGGCCAAGGCGCACGCAGGCGTCGTTGACCACATAGCGCAGGGCGTAGCTGTCGCCCGCGGCAACGACGGCATCGTACTCGGCCAGCACCAACTCGGCGTTGTCGGCCGTGAGCGCGATGCTCAGGCCGCGCACCTCGACCTCGGGGTTGGCCTGCGTCAGCCGGGTGGCGGCTCGCTCGGTCTTGAGCAGGCCCAGGTCAGCCGGCCCGAAGAGGATCTGGCGGGGCAGGTCGGCGGGCGCCACGCGGTCGTGGTCGATCAGTGCCAGTCGGCCGACGCCCGCGGCGGCCAGATACAGCGCGCACGGCCCACCCACGCCGCCCAGCCCGACCACCGCCACCGACGCATCACGCCACGCCTGCTGCCCGGCCTGGCCGACCTCGGGCAGCATGATCTGGCGCGCGTAGCGTTCGTGGTCCAGTGCGCTGAGCATGGTTGCCGTCCTCACCTGTGCCGCTCGGCCGCGCCGCGCAGCCTGTCGAGCACCTCGTCGTCGTCGGGCACGCGACCGGGCACCTGGCCCAGGCGTACGCCGGGCTTGGTGGCGCCGTGGAAATCCGAGCCGACGGTGATGGCCAGCCGCCAGCGCGTGGCCAGGTCGCGGTACAGCCGACGTTGGCGCGGCGTGTGCTGCGGGTAGTACACCTCCAGCCCGTCGAGTCCTCTGGCCACCCAGCGGCTCAGCGTGTCGGCCAGATCGGCCGGGCTAAGCCGCGTCTGGCAGGGATGCGCCAACACCGCCGCGCCGCCGGCCGCGTGGACCAGTTCGATGGCGTCGCCGGGCGACAGGTCCTCGCGCGGCACATACAGCGGCGAATCGTCCGCCAGGTAGCGCTCGAAGGCCTGGTAGATGCTGCTCACCGCGCCCAACTCCACCATGGCCTGAGCCATGTGCGGGCGGCCGATCTGCTCGCCGCCGGCCAGTCGGTCGAGCTGTTCCATCGTAACGGCGAAGCCGGCGGCGTTGAGCCGCTCGACCATGGTCACGTTGCGCACGCGGCGCGCGGCCTGCAGTTGGGCCAGCACGGTCCGCAGCCCAGCGTGGTGCGGGTCGATGTGGTAGCCCAGCAGGTGCAGGTTGCCCCGCGCCCAGGTCAGGCTGAGCTCCACGCCGACGATGATCTCGACATCCTGGCGATCGTCGGGCAGCCGGTCGTAGGCGTCGACGTTGTCGTGGTCGGTGATGGCCAGCGCGCGCAGGCCCGCGGCGGCGGCGGCGGCCACCAGTTCCGCCGGCGTCAGCGTGCCGTCGGAGCAGACGGTATGGCTATGCAGATCGATCATGCTCGCTCTGTCCGCACCCACTCGGCCAAGCGATGCGCCAGCGCGGTCACGTCGCCGGCGCCCATGACGAGCCATGTCTCGCGGTCGCCGGCGGCGGCGGTCAGGCGCGCGAAGGCGTCGTCGTGCCCACCCACGTAGGACACGCCGGCCGCCTCGCCACCCGCCACGGCGGCCACCTGCGCGGAGTCGACACCCAGCGTGTCATGCTCGCGCGCGGCGTAGATGTCGCACAGCAGCGTCTCGTCGGCGGGGTCGAAGACCCCGGCATACTCGGCCAGCAGCGCCCTGGTGCGCGCGAACTGGTGCGGTTCATAGACCACTCTAAGGCGTCGGCCCAGTTGCGTCGCCGCCAGCACCGTGGCGCGCACCTCGGCCGGATGGTGAGCATAGTCGTCGACCACCACGATGCCGCCGCTATCGACCAGCCGCTCGAAGCGCCGTGCCGTGCCGCCGAACCGCCCGATCAACTCCGCGGCACGGGCCAACGGCACGCCGGCCTCGACCGCGGCGGCGACCGCGGCGGCGGCGTTCTGGGCGTTGTGGCGGCCCACGGCGGCCAGTTCCACCGTCACGCTCTCGCCTTCGGGCGAGGTCAGCGCAAAGCGTTGCCCGACGGCGCTGGGCACGGGCTCGCCGGTGCGCCAATCGGCCCCGGCGGCGAAGCCGTAGGTCTGCACGCGGCACACCGCCGCGTCGGCCAGGGCGGCGGCGGTGGGGCAGTCGGCGCCCAGCAGCAGCAGCCCGTCGGGCCGCACCTGGCTGACGAACTGGCGGAACGTCGCGACGTAATCGGCCAGGTCCACGTAGATGTCGGGGTGGTCGTTCTCGACGTTGGTGACGATGGCCGTGCGCGGTTCGAGCGCCAGGAAGGCCCGCGCATACTCGTCGGCCTCGACCACCACCCACTCGCCGGCGCCGACGCGGCAGTTGGTGCCATAGTTGCCCACCAGGCTGCCGACCAGGAAGGTCGGGTCGAGCCCGGCCTCGACCAGGATGACCGAGGCCATGCCTGACGTGGTGGTCTTGCCATGCGTGCCGGCCACGCACAGGCCGCTCTTGGGATTGACCGCGGCGCCGAGCACATCCGCGCGACTCCGAATCGGCAGGCCGCGTTGTCGCGCGGCAGTCAACTCGGGATTCTCGGCCGGCACAGCGGCCGAAACGGCCAGCCAATCGACGTCGTCGGCCAGGTTGGCCGCGTCGTGTCCGATGTAGACGGTGATGCCTTCGGCGGCCAGCGCGCGCGTGTAGTCGGAGGCGGCCTGGTCCGAGCCGGAGACGCGATGTCCCTGGGCGGTGAGCAGCCGGGCGATGGCGCTCATCATGCAGCCAGCGGTCCAGGCTCGGGCAGATCAGCCAGCGGGCCAGCGTGATCCCCTGGCGTGGCAGTTTGCGCCGAGGCTCGGTGGCGGCGACCTTCTGGACCGCGCGCCGCGGCTCGGCCAGAGCCAGGGCGGCGAGCTGAGTCGTGACGCTCGACACGTCCGGCGCCAGCGCGTCCGCGGGCGCCGCGCCAACGATCTGCGGGTGCCCCTCGTCGAGGCTGCGTTCCAGACCCGGATCGAGCAGTGCACGGGCCACCTGCAACGGGTCGGCGCGCGGCGCCGCGACGTAGCTGTAGCCGCGCCTGCTCGCGGGCCGCACGCCGCGGCTTGGTGCGGGCAGGGCGTCGAGCCAGGCACGGGTGGCGATGGGCGCCGCCTCGGCGGCCAGGGGGATCAGCCAGTCGGGCGTGGTGTCACACAGCGCCTCGTCGACCAGGCGTTCGGCGGCATCGGCGGTCGCCAAGGTGGCGGCGATGAGCCGGGCATCGGCCGCCAGTGGCGCCGGCAAGGCCTTGAGCAGCGCTTCGCCACCGGGCCGAGCGGCCAGCGCGGGCAGCCAACGCTCCGCGGCGTCCTCATCGAACGAGGCGCCCATCCACCGTAACGCGGCGGACGCGGCGGCGGCGTGCGCGCCCAGGCGAGCCAGACCGACGATGTTGGTGCGGCGGAGGGCGCGTAGCGAGTCGGGGCTGGCGTGAGCCAGGGTGGCGTCCATCAGGTCCGCTCGGCGGCCAGCATAGCGCGCCATGGTGAACAGCCACTGCCGTGTGTGGGCCGGCGTGGTGTCCGCTGTCAGCACGCGCCGCAGCGCCTCGATGGCGCCGGGACGGTCGAGTTGTGCGGCAAGGAATGCGCGCAGGTCCCTGGCCTCGGCCGTCTCGTTGGGCGGCACGGGCGTCTGGTCGAGCAGCTCGCCGGCGCGAGCCACCTCGCTCGCGGCGGCCAGCGCCAGCCCGACGGTCAGCCGCAGCACGGTGCGTTGGCTCGCATCGAGAGCATCGGCCAGGCGCAGTGCGCCGAGCATCGCCGTCGGGCGCGCCAGCACGGCGCCCGGCAGCGCCTCCTCAAGCAGCGCGCGGCCCGCCGTAGCGTGCGGGTCCAGGGCGGCCAGCAACTCGACCGCGCGGCCGGGGTCGATCTCGGCCAGCAGCGTCGGCACGGCGGCCTGGCAGCGGTTGTCGTGCGTCGGTGTCGTCCAGATGTCCATGAGCAACGCTTCGGCGGCGTCCCGCATCTGGTCGCGGCTCGGTGTCACCACCGGGCGGACGGTGATGGTCAGGTCGCCGCCGTCCGCGGCGGTGGTGCCTTCGCCCGCCAGCGCGCCACGACCGGCGACGAGCCGGATCGGGCCGGGCCGCAGGTTGGCGAGCGCGAAGCGCCCCTCGTCATCGGACCAGGCGCGTGCGGGCGGGTGGCTGTCGGCGTCGTCGCAGGTGGAGACCAGAGCACCGGCCAGCGGCTGGCCGGCGGCATCGACCACGCGGCCGGCCGCGCGGCCAGCGCGCCGCTTGAGCACCAGGTCGGGCAGCGTCACCTGCTCGCCGGCGGCGGTGCCGGACACGCCATCGGGGTCGCAGTCAGGGAGGTCGCCGGCCATCACCAGGAAATGGCCGCCGCGCGGCACCGCAAGCGGTCCACTGAGGGCGTAACGACCCTCGGCGTCGGTCGTCGCGCGGTAGTACCACTCGACGCTGTTGGCCTTGGCGCCGGCGTCGATACGCAGCGGCGCGTGAACCACTGGCTGGCCGGCCTTGTCGAGCACGCGGCCGGCGATGGCGGTGCGCGCCAGGGCCGGCACCACCACCCGCTGCGCCGTCGCCGACCAGGTGGCCAGGTCGACCGTCTGCTGGGCACGAACGACCTCGCTGGGCTCGACCACATGGAGATTGGACTGTCCTTCGTGAGGCACGGCGCGCAGCGTGCAGCGGCCGGCGTCGTCGGTATCCGCCATGCGGTGCAGCGAAGGGCCGAGCAGGTAGACCCCAACTCCGGCCACCGGCCGGTCCTGGTCGTCGACCACGGTGACGGCCACGTCGCGGCCGCGCTCGAAGCGTACCGGCAGCTCCTGCGTCGGCCTGTCGGCGGCCAGCGTGCCGGTCAGGCGCTGCTCGCGCCGGGCCCAGCCGTCCTCCTGAGGCGCGTGGCAGGTCAGTTGGTACGGGCCGGGCAGGCAGCGCATTTGCAGGCGGCCGTCGGCGCCCGTGCGCAGCTCCCGCGCCGTGCTCCCCGGCTGCGGCTCACCGACGATGATCGCCACATCGGGTATCGGCGCGCCGGTCGCGGCGTCGGTGGCGACCAGCGTGACCAGCATGCCGGGCTCGCCAACTAGGTCGGTGCCGGCCGTGGTGGCCGAGGGCGCCAGCGGCACCTTGTCGCGGTTCGGCGTGAGGGCTGGGCCGGTGGGGTCATCCAGGCCGACCTGCACATACCGCGCGCGCAGATGGCCTGAGCGGTAGCGCCCCTGGGCATCGGTGCGCACCGTCTGCGTGGCGCCGATGTCGGCTGCGGGGCGGATGACGATGCCGTTCACCCCCGCGGCGGCGGCTTGGAACTCGGGCGCGGGCCGAATGGTCACCGTGCAGCCGGCCAGCGCGCGGCCCTGGCGGTCGGTCACGCGACCGCTGACCACGGTCGGCGGCGCCAGCCGCACGGTCCAGTCGCCGCGGGCATGGCCATCAGGCTGCGCGGGCCCGATGACACGCTGGGTCGGGTGCGTCACCTCGACCCAGGCGCCCAGCGGCGGCCAGCGGTCGAACCGCCACGCGCCGTCGGCGCTGGTGGTGCAGGTCAGGTCGCCCTGCGGCCAGGCGACGTTGAGCCAGGGGAAGAGTGGGTCGGCCAGGCCGGTCACGGTCACCACGGCGCCGGCCACGGGCTGGCCCTCGGGGGTCAGCAGGCGGCCGGTACGCTGGACCCACGACCGGAGCGTGATCGTCACCGGCATCTGGCAAGCGGATGCGTCCAATGGCAGGAGGCCCTGGCCCTGGTCGTCCCAGGCCACGACGGTGCCGTTCATGCCGTTGATAACGCGCGGGTTGTCCAGGTGGAAGCGGCCCTGCTCATCGGCTGTGGTCTCATGCCGGTCTCCGCACCAGCAGTCCTCCCACGCCAGCCGCGCGCGCGCCGCCGGCTGACCATCGGGCCGCAGTACACGCCCGTTCAACTCGTCGGCCCAAGCGCCGGCCGTAACCAACAGCACACCCAGCCACGCCCACCACCACCTGATCATTCCCGGTCCCCTCGAGCAGGTTGTTTACAACCATGTGTTACCTACCCCGGACCAACGTGGGTCAAACGCGCCGGCATGTCGGGTGGCCGGCCGAGCCTCAGGCACCGGGCCGCGCGCCAGCGGTCAGCCAGGCCAGCAGCATCTCACGGCGCGGCCAGTCGGGCTGCCACCGCGCTGGGCTCGGCCGGCTAAGGAAGCGGCCCAGGTCGTAGAGCGCCCGCCGCCGACTGGACTCCTCGGGGATGGCTTGGGCCATCTGCAGGGCACGTCGCGCGTCCAGCAGGCTCAGGGCGAGGAGCTGGGCCGAGCCCACGACCTGTCGGGCATCGCCTGGGAGCAGGTAGTCGCGCTCCAGGTCGCGCTGTGACTCACACTCTGACCGGACCATGCCGGGGTTGAGCACCAGCAGGGCGGCACGACGGGCCAGGTCGGCAGACGAGACGCTCGGCGGCTGGAGGAAGTGCATGGTCATCGGCGGCGCCTGCCTGGCAAGCCAGGCACCTATGGCCTCCGGCGAACGCATCGCGGCCAGCGGCAGCCAGTCATCGCCGCCGAAGTCGGACAGCGCGTTGGCGAGCGCCAGGGCGCTCAACTCGACCGGAACGCCGGCCAGGAGCGCCGCGGCGGGTTGGGCCGTTGCCGGCAGTCGATCGCGCAGGGCTGCCGCGCGTGCACTCGGTCCTGCCGCGAGCACCGGCAGCCAGCGCTGCCAGTCCTTGGCGTCGTAGCCGTCGCCGAGCGTGTGCAGGAGTGAGTCCACGGCTGCCTCGGGACTGCGGCGGGCCAGCGCCACGGCGTTGGCGAGTTGTGCGCGCTCCACGGAGGCGTGGTTGACCACGGCGTTGGTGATCGCGTCCAGCAGGTCCTGGCGAGCACCGGTCAGCCAGGCCAGCGTCACCGCCCAGTCGCGGTCCGTGCCCGGTATGGACGCCCGGTCCAGCGCTTGCCGCAGCGCCACACCTGCGCCCGGCCGGTCCAGTCGCGCGGCAAGCAGCGCGCGGGTTGCCTCGGTGACCGCGTGAGCCGGCTCGGTCAGCGGCGTCGCGTCGAGCAGTTGCGCCGCCATCGCCGGTTGTCCATCATCGACCAGCGCCAGACCAGCGATGAGCCGCACTGCCGCGCGCAGCGGGCCGGGCAGCCGGTCGGCCAAGCGCAGCGTACCGACCATCTCGCTTGGGGCGGCGTCGATCGCGTCCAGCAGGTCGAGCGCGAAGCCTCGGCCATCGCCGATGGCACCGCCGGCGGTGCGTTCCAGGAGCCTGGTCGCCGCGGGGGCGTCGACGCTGGCCAGCAGGCCGGGGCAGTTGTCGGGCCAGCCGGCCTGCAGGGCGCGACTGGCGACCGCGCACCGCTCGGCGTCGCTGGTCCAGGTGATGGGCCGCAGCACCAGGTCAGGCCCGTCGGCGCCGTCGGACAGCATGGCCTCGCCATAGCGCTGGTCGAGGCCGGCGACGATGCGGCGCGGGCCGTGCTCGAGGCCGGAGAGCACGAAGCGCCCCTCGGCGTCGGTGCGGGTCGAGTAGTCGTCATGGTGGAACCCGTCAGGTGAACGGACCACCGCGTAGAACACCGGCCGTCCATCGCTGTCCACCACTCGGCCGCGCACCACGGCGTCGACGGCGACCATGACTATGTCCGGCAGTTGGGTCTGGGCAGCACCCGTAGACACGCTCACCTCTGTCGAGGTCCTTCCCTCGGCCCAGACGGAGAGCGTGTAGGGCTGGCTCGCCGGCGGCCCCATGTCGCCGGCCAACTGGTAGAAGCCCTCACCATCGGTTTCGGCCTGGAAGCCCCAACTCGATTGGTCCGACGGCACCACCGCTTCCAGCCGCAGTGTCGCGCGCGACGCAGGCCGGCCCAGGTTGTCGAGGACGCGTCCACTGAAGGTAGTTCGGTTCACCGGTGCCACGTCGAACGCGACGGGCGCGGGCCGATGGGCAGTGGCATCGACCGTCAGTTCGCCGCGCACCAGACCGCTGGGTTCGATGGCGGTCAGGACGACCTCTTTGCTCGGCGGCACGGCGGGCAGCACGAACCGACCCAGATGATCCGTGGTGGTCGCCGAGTTGCTACGGTCGCGCTCGATGGTGATGCCGTCCAGCGGTCGTCCGCCCTCGGTGACGACGCCGCGTAGCTCGCGGCCGCGGGTCAGCCGCACAGTCACCGAGGTCCTCGCGGTATGGGTTCTCAACATGCCCTGGACGGAGGTCTGGTCGGCCTCGGCGAACCAGCTCCACGGCAGCTCCCAGGCCAAGTCGAACGCGCCGGGCAAGGCCCGCAGCGTCAGGTGCCCGTCGTCGCCAGTGCGCGCCGCGGTCGGGGCCACGGTGTCTCCATCGCCCACCGAGCCCCACACCCGGACCCCGGGCACGCCTCGCCCTGTGCGCTCGTCGACGAAGGCCACGTCCAGCAGCGCGCCCGGCTGGGCGACGAAGTCGATGCCCTCTACCGTGCTGCCCTCCACCAGCTCCACCCGCTTGGCGGCGCCGGCCACGACCGGGCTGCGCAGGCTGGACAGGCCGACGAGCACCGCCCCCTGCCACAGCGTGTGCGTCTCCAGGTGCCCGAACCGGTAGCGGCCCGCGGCATCGGTCCGGGCCACCCCGCACTCGTCGCCCGACGCTTCGGCAGTTAGCACCGCGCCACGCACGGGCCGACCGCTGGGATCGGTGACGCGGCCGGAGACGCTGCTGGCCGGACCCACGCGGTAGCGCGGCCGGCGGTTCGTCCAGAGATGGCCGGCATCCTCGGGCACGACGCGGTACTGGCGATGGCTCACCGCCAGCACGCCGTCGCACGCCGGCCACCGGTCGACGTGCCAACGCCCGCGCGCATCGCTTGTGGTGGCTACGTCGAGCGCCGCGGGCACGGGCACCGTCTCCGACGCGCCGCGACCTACCGGCAGGCGCGCCAGTCGCACGGTTGCGACAGCCAGCGGCTGGTCGTCGACAGTGAGCAGTTGGCCGGCGGCCCGGACCCACGGGGCCAGCGTCAGGTCCAGCCTGGCTGGCTCGGTGATGCCCAAGGAGGGCTCCGGCGGCCAGTCGTCACCGACGATGACAGGAGACGTGATAAGGCCTTCCTCGATGCCCGGAAAGTAGTACTGCGGCGGGCGCAGCCGGCGTGCCGTGGTGTCCGCCGCCAGACCATCGGGCCCGTAGGCGACGACCGCGCCATCCCAGGCGAGATCAAAGTGGTCGCTCTCGAACCGGTAGCGCCCACGCTCGTCCGCCTGTTGGCGATGCTCCAGGCCGCAGCCGCAATCGACCATCACGACCCACGCGCCGGCCGCGGGTCGACCGCCGGGCAAGGTGACGCGCCCCTCGAGCACCGCGCCGCCCGCCTGCGCGCAGGCCAGCAGCAGGGCCAGGCCGACCGACCGTGTCATCCCGTATGTCCCCTTCGCATCGCTTGGCACCGATACCCGCCGAGACCCGCGATTGTGACAGACCGGCCAATCTACTCCACCGCCACCCCCGTCACACACACCGTGCTCTCCCCAACCTCACTGCCGTTGGCGAAGGTCACCGTGGCGGAGCCCGAGGTCGGCACGAACGCCAGCTCCCCCGCGACGAACGCGTCGACGCCCAGCACGAGCCGGTGGTTGGCCAGGCTCTTGCCATCGGCGGCGGTGACCGACACGGTCAGCACCTGCTCGCGCGGGCTGGTCGCGTCGGCATAGGCGCGCGCGGCGGCCTGCCAAGTCAGGCGGTAGCGTTGGCCGGGTTTGAGGCCGTCGAGCGTCTGCCGCAGTGTCGTGCCACCGTACTGGAGGAAAGCGAAGTGCGTGTCGGCCGGCACCTGCGTCGGGCCCATGTTGCGCAGGCCGCCGAGCAGCGGCTGCAGGCCGACATGGCCGGGATTGCTCGCGGTCCAGCCGACGATGGGCCGGCATTGGCTGATGTAGCCGGTGGCCCGCTCCACGGCGAAGTCGGCCGCGTTGTCGGCGAAGCCGCCGTTGGTCAGCAACGGCTGCGGCACGGCCTCGAATCCGCCGATGGGCGTCCACTTGGCCACCTGATAGCGCGGCGGGCCGGCATAGCCGCCGGTGCGGGCCGTGTGGCCGGCGGCGCCGTCCCAGGTCAGGCTGACGGTGCATTGCTGGCCGCGCAGGTAGTCGTTGGTCAGGCCATCGTCCTCATATGACGGTGCATTGCTGGCCGCGCAGGTAGTCGTTGGTCAGGCCATCGTCCTCATACAGCACGTACGGCCCAGTCGGCGTGCCGTAGACCCGTGCCTCGAGCTCGAACACGGTGTCGGCGGCGATGTGCTCCACCGGCCGCGCCAGGGGCAGGATGGCGCCTTCGCGCACGTACAACGGCATCTGATCCAGCGGCTTGCGCACCGCCACGCTGCGGCCGCCGGCGAGGATCTCGTTGGTCCAGAAGTCGCACCACCGGCCGCGCGGCAGGTAGACCTGGCGGCTGGCCTGCCCGGCGAACAGCGGCGCCACCAGCAGCGACGGGCCGCACATGAACTGGTCATCGATCCCGCGCGCCGCCGGGTCGCCGGGCCAATCCATGATCAGCGCGCGGATAGGCGGCGTGCCGTGCAGACGGTACTCGTTGAACGCGGCATACAGGTAGGGCACGAGGCTCATGCGCAGTTCGAGCAGGCGCCGCACGATGACCGTGGCCTCCGGCGCCTCGGGCATGACCTCGCCGCGGTTGCTCTTCTCGGCGTTGATCTGCTGCCAGGGCGGCAGCTTCATGTACCACGGATCGATCTGCGCCAGGGGCGAGAAGATGACCGTCTGCACGCGCCGGTAGAGGTCTTCCAGCGAGCTGGCCTCGCGCACCTCGGGTACCCACAGCAGGCCGCCAAAGCCCTGGTTGGCCAGCCCGCGCACGTAGCAGCGATGGTCGTAGCTGTCGCTGTAGACCACGTACGGCAGCGGTGCGGCCAAGGCCCCCGACTGCCGCACGAGTCCCCAGGTGCGGCGGTTGGCGGCGGTTAGCGGCTCGAGCAGCGTCTGCTGGTAGAGCAGACCGAACAGCGAGTGCATCTGCTCGCCGTCGAGCCCCGAGGGGAACCTGCTGGCCGTGGGGAACGACCAGGGCTCGGGGCCAAACGGCTGGTAGTCGCACTCGTCGAGCTTGACCGCGTCGACGCCCTTGCCGAACAGCACCTGCTGATGGTGCTCAGAGAAGATGCGCCGTGCCTCGGGCAGGGCGAAGTCGGGCACCAGGCCGCCCCACACGCGGTAGTCACCGGACATCGGGCGCAACGCCTCGTGGATGGGCGAGTCGGGGTGAGTGAAGGCGTGCTGCCACACGCTGACATGGAAACCCAGCTCGCGCAGTTGCCGCAGGTAGGCATCGGGATCGGGGAAGCGGCCCTTGTCCCACACAAACGAGCAGGAGTAGGCCTTGGTCTGCCAGCCGGGCTCCAGTCCGAACACGTCGCACGGAATATGCTGCTCGCGCAGCTTTCGCGCCAGGCTCAGGCCGTCCGCCGCGCCGAAGTCGCTCTTGCCGCGGTAGACCATGCCCAGGCCCCACAGCGGCGGCACCGCGCCACCGCCGGCGAACAGCACATAGCGCCGCACGGCATCGAGCAGCGCCGGCCCGGCGAACAGGTAGACATCGACGCCCTGGGCCGCGGGCGCCTCGACCAGCATGTGGCGCACGGCGAGCCCGCGCGCGCGGTACAGGTCGGCGGTGTTGTCGGCCATGGCGCCCGCGCCCGACGCCGCATCCTCGACTGGCGCCACGTTGCCGACGTTGAAGGTGGCAAAGCGCGCCGTATCGACATACACGCCGTAGCCGGCGGTGGAGACATAGAACGGCACCGGCGCGTGGGACGGCCCCGCGGGATCCTCCGGCCCGTCCGAAGGAATCAGCATCTGGCGCCGGCCGCTCTTCTCGAACCAGCGCGTGTTGAGCCCCAGGCCATAGATACCCTCATCGGTGCCCAGCGGCAGCCGCAACGAGCAGCCGCGCGCCGACACGGCGACGTGCAGCTCGGCGGCGGCGAGCGGCGGCTTGTCGACCGCGGGCATCGCGGCCAGAGCCTCGGCGGCGATGGGCGCGGAGCGGAAGTGCGTGGGCGTCAGCGCTTCGGGCTGGCCGAAGCGGCAGCGCCAGACGCCTGGGGCGACGGGGGTGATCTCCATGGGCACGGCTCCGGGCGCGGCGGCCAGGCAGGCGAGTTGGAGCAGGAGGCAGCAGGCCGTGGTCATGCGCAGCATCGTAACACCGGCTCCGGCGCTCTGCCAGACCCGCTGGTTGGGCCCGCACCAGCCAAGAAGGAACCTTCCTGGCCACGTCCAACGCTAACCAAGTCGGCGAAAGGGGTTCACGATGAACAGCCAAGGACAGGGCATGACGGGCAAGGGCAAGGCCGTCGTGGGTGTGGTGCTGCTGGCACTGGTGGCGGGCGGGGTCTTCCTGCTGCGCGACCAGTTGTTCCCGAAGGCCGGCGGGCCGAAGGGCACTGTCGATGCCAGCAAGCTCAACGGCCAGGTGGAAGCCCAGGATACGACCGGCATCACCACGGTGCAGGAGTACAAATACGTCGCCAAGGACAAACTGCCGCCCGTGCAGGGCACCAGCGGGTACACCTACAAGGACAAGACGGTCGAGTTCCCCATCAATGTGTGGATCGGCTGGCTGCCGCTGATCGCCGCCAACCAGGGCGCCGAACCCAATGAGAACAGCCTGTTCTACAAGAAGTACGGGTTCAAGGTGCGCTTCACGCTGATCGACGACCCGGTCGCCGCACGCAACGCGTATGTCAGCGGCAAGAGCCAGGTGCTGTGGGGCACGCTGGACATGATGGCGCTGTTCGCCCCGGGCCTGATGAAGGACAGCCGCACCTCGCCGCGCATCTTCCAGCAGATCGATTGGTCGAACGGCGGTGACGGCATCGTCGTACGCGACACCATCAAGGAAGTGCGCGACCTCAAGGGCAAGACCGTGGTCTTCGCTCAGAACAGCCCGTCGCAGTACTACCTGTACAACCTGCTGATCCGCTCGGGCCTGCAGCCCAGCGACATCAAGCCCAAGTACACCAACGACGCTTTCCAGGCGGCCAAGGCCTTTGTCTCCGACCCCAGCGTCGACGCTTGCGTGAGCTGGGCGCCGGACATCTACAACATCACCGACCCCGCCAAGGTCAAGGGCACCCGGCTGCTGAGCACGACCCAAGATGCCAACCGCGTCCTGAGCGATGTCTACGCGGTGCGCGCCGATTTTGCCAACGACCATCCCGAGGTGGTCGAGGGCCTGGTCAGCGGCGTGTTCGACGGGATCAACTGGCTGAAGCAGTCGCCCGACAACGAAAAGAAGGCCTATGCCTGGCTGGGCGCGCTCTACAAGTTCCCCGCGGCCGACGTGGAGAAGATGAAGAACGACGCGTATGTCACCAACTTCGGCGAGAACCTCAAGTTCTTCTTGAACCGCAACAACCCGACCAACTTCGAGAACACCTGGAAGTCGATCAGCTACGTCTACAAGCAGCTCGGCGTGATCGACAAGGAAGTACCCTTCGACCAGGTCATGGACTTTTCCGTGCTGGCCAGGCTCAAGAAGGACGGCAAGTACGCCGAGCAGACGCAGACCGCCGCCACCGCCTTCAAGCCGCTGCAGTATGAGCAGGTGGCCGAGGGCAAGTCGCCGGTCATGCGCCAGAGCATCCGCATCCACTTCCCGCCCAACTCCTCCAAACTGGACGACCCCAAGCGCGATGACAACGGTCAGCCGATACCCAACACCAAGTACGACCCCGAGGTGGCCGACAAGCTCAAGAGTGCAGCCACCGTGGCCGGCCAGTTCGAAGCGGCGACCATCGCCATCACCGGCCACTGCGACTCGTCGATGAAGGGCCAGGCCGACTACAAGATGGTCAAGGACCTGTCCGAGGCCCGGGCCAACGCGGTCAAGAGCGTGCTGGTCAACCAGTACAAATTCGACCCGAACAAGTTCGTGGTGCGCGGCAAGGCCTGGGACGAGCCGGCCAACCCCGACGACGCGCTCAACCAGGCGCTCAACCGTCGTGTGGAGATCGTCGTCTATCCGCTGGAAGCGGCCAAATGACGCGAGCCCCCAAGGCGCCCCTGTGGCGGATCCGCGAGACCCTCTCGCCCGGCGTCACGGCCTTGCTCGGCCTGGTCGTGCCGGCGGCGGCGGTGGTGCTGTGGTGGTGGCTGACCCGCGAATCGACCCCCGGCGTGGTGGAGTCGCGCATCGTCAACATCAACATTCTGCCCGCGCCGGCGGAGATGTTTGCGCGCGACACGCTGCGCTCGCTGTGGTTCGAGCGTGAGCTGAGCCGCTCCGCGGTGGTCAGTCTCGGGCGAGTCTGCAGCGGCTTCGCCATCGCCGCGGCGGTGGCCGTGCCGCTCGGCGTGGCCATGGGCGCGTTCACCAAGGTGGCCGCGCTGTTCCGGCCGTTGATGACCGCGGGCGGCTACCTGCCCGTGGCCGCGCTGGTGCCGCTGACGCTGGTCTGGTTCGGCACGGGCGAGGCGCAGAAGGTCGGCTTCCTGGCCATCGCCGTGTTCGTCTACCTGCTGCCCATGGTGGTGGCTGCCGTGGACGGTGTCGATCAGGTCTACCTGCAGACAGCGCAGACCCAAGGCGCCAGCCGCGCGCAGCTCGTGGCGCGCGTGCTGGTGCCCATTGCGTTGCCCAAGGTGTATGGCTCGCTGCGCCTGGCGTTCGGCGTGGCCTGGAGCTGGATCATCCTGGCCGAGGTGGTGGCGGCCGAGCGTGGGCTGGGCTTCATCATCAACACCGCTCAGGGCCGCGGTACCAACATGGGCCATGTCTACCTGACGCTGGCCACGATCATCGGCCTGTCGTTCGTGCTGGACCGGCTGTGGGCCGGCGGCGACCAGTTGCTGTTCCCCTACAAGCGAGGTGCTCATGCCTGAGTCCTACGTGGCCCAAGCGTCGGGCGTCTCCAAGGTGTGGGACGCAGACACCCCGCAGGCCAAGCCGGCACTGGTCGACATCAACTTCGCCGTGGAGGATGTGCCCGGCCGCGGCGAGTTCGTGGCCATGGTCGGCCCCAGCGGCTGCGGCAAGTCGACACTGCTGAACATGCTGGCCGGGTTCGACACGCACCTGCCGCCGACCACGGGCAGCCTGAGCGTGCTGGGCGAGCCGGTCGCCGGGCCGGACCGTCGGCGGGGCATGATCTTTCAGAAGTACAGTTCGTACCCGCACCTGACCGTCTGGCAGAACATCGCCTTCGGGCTGAACCTGCACCGGCGCGACCTTGGCCTGAGCGCGCGCGAGGTGCGTGACCTGGCCTTCGAGTGGGCCGGCAAGGTCAACCTGGCAGGCTGTGAGAACCTCTATCCGAGTCAGCTCTCGGGCGGTATGCAGCAGCGTGTGGCCATCGCCCGCACCTTGGCGCTCAAGCCGCGAATCATCCTCATGGACGAGCCGTTTTCTGCGCTCGACGAGCCCACGCGCTATGCCATGCAGGATCTCATCGTTGGCTTGTGGCGCGAGGTCGAGGCCACGGTGTTCATGGTCACCCACAGCCTCATCGAGGGCGTCTATCTGGGTGACCGACTCTGGATCTTCTCGCCTTCGCCGGGTACCATCGCGCGTGAGCTCAACGACGTACCGCTGCCGGTGGAGCCGGCCATGGTGCAGCAGGCGCGACCGGAGTTCAGAGAGTATGTGGAGAACGTCACCCGGGAGTTCCTGGCGGTGACCGGCGCGCCCCCGGGCGTGGCGCGCGGGGCGGGAGGCTGACTTCGATGGCCGATGGCGGCACCTCCTGGTGGAAAGTGGTCAAAGCGGCATTCTCGTTCCGGTTTCCGGTGCGGGGCCTGGGCGGCGTGCCGCTCAACTTCCTGTGCCTGGCGGCGGGCGCGGTCTTCGCGCTGCTGTTCGCCATCGCCGGGCAGATGGCGCCCGCCGCGGGCGTGGTCCTGCTGACCACGGCCTATGAGTTGGCCTACCTCTACTTCATGGCCTCGCTGCCGCGGTTCCGCGCCATGGTCGGCGCCGATGTGGCCGCGGAGGCCGCCGAGCGGCCGCGTCAGGCCGTGCGCCAACTGGCCAGCCAACTGAGCCGCGCCGCGGGCCAACGGCTGGAGCGCATCTCCGCGCTGCGTGGCGAGATTGAGTCGCTGCTGACCGAGAGCGCCGGTGCCGGCGAGTCCTGGGTCGACGCTTTACGAACCGGCGGCCTGGCCGACATCGAGCAGATGTCCGTGCGCCTGCTGTGGCACCAGGAGCGCCTGCGCGGCTACCTGGCCAGCGGCATGGGCGAGAACCTGCCCAAGCAGATCGAACTGCTCGAGCGCGAAGTCAAGGCGGCCAACCTGTCGCCCGCACTGCGCGACACCAAGCAGAAGACGCTCGACGTATTGCGCCAGCGCTGGGACCAGCTCGACCACATGCGCCAGACCTTCGAACTGGCCGGCGCCGAGCTGGACCGGCTCGAGCAGCACCTCGGGCTGCTGCGCGACCAGGCCGCCGCGGGCGAAGGCCTGTCGGGCATGGCCGAGCAGATCGACTCCGTGGTCACCGGCATCACCGATACCGCCGGCTGGTTGACGGACAGCGAGCGCATGTTGGGCGATGATGATAGCAGCACGGAGAGCGTCGACACGACCGCCTCGTGATCGCCTGGAGCCTGACGTGGAGAGCCCGGATCTGGATGTGAAGCTGGACGCCCTCCGGCAACGCCTGCGCAGCCTCGGCCGCGTGGCCATCGCCTATTCAGGCGGTGTGGACAGCACGTTCCTGGCCGCTGTGGCGCAGGAGGTGCTGCGCGACGGCGCGTTGGCCATCACCGCCGACTGGGATGTGGTGCCCCGCCGCGAGGTGGTCGAGGCGCTCGAGCTGGCCCGGCACATCGGCATCCGCCATCGCGTGGTCATCGCCGCCGCCGTGGCCGAGGACCCGCTGTTCCAGTCCAATCCGCCCGACCGCTGCTACCACTGCAAGGCCGCGCTCTGCCGGCTCATCGGCCAGCTGGCTGCCGCCGAGGGCTTTGAGCACATCCTGCACGGCGAGGTGGCCGACGACGCCGACGACTACCGGCCCGGCAAGCGCGCCGCCGACGAGGCCGGCCTGCTCAGCCCGCTGGCCGACGCCGGCCTGACCAAGCCCGAGGTGCGCCTGCTCTCCGCGCGCTACGGTCTGCCCACCGCCGACAAACCCAGCTTCGCCTGCCTGGCCTCGCGCATCCCCTATGGCAGCGTGATCACCACCGAGAAGCTGCTGCAAGTCGAGAACGCCGAAGACCTGCTCGCCGCCGAGGGCTTCCGCCAGTTCCGTGTGCGCCACCACGGCGACACCGCGCGTATCGAAGTGCCCAGCGAAGACCTGCCGCGCCTGCTCGAACCCGAGCGCTCGGCACGCCTGCACGAAGGCATCCGCGCGCTGGGCTTCCAGCACGTCACCGCCGACCTGCGCGGCTTCCACAGCGGCGGCCTGAATGAATACCTGCAAGTCTCAAAATAAGGTAGACTACTCCTGTTTGACCATGGGAGCGATCCGTGACGACCGATCTGCAAGCCAAGTTCGATAGCCTCAAAGAGCATCTCCAGCGCCTGGGCCGGGTCATTGTGGCCTACTCGGGCGGGGTAGATAGCACGTTGCTGGCCGCCGTGGCGTACGATGTGCTGGGCGACCAGGCGCTGGCCGTGACCGCCGACTCGCCGAGTATTCCGCGGCGCGAGCTGCGCGACGCCGTGGCGCTGGCCGAGCGCATCGGCATGGCCCACCGCATCGTGGCCACGCACGAGGGCGACGACCCCAACTACCGCGCCAATCCGGCCAACCGCTGCTACTACTGCAAGTCCGAGCTGTTCAAAGTGCTTGGCGCCCTGGCCGAGGCCGAGGGCTGGCCGCACCTGGTCTACGGCGCCATCACCGACGACCTGGGCGACCATCGACCGGGCATGAACGCCGCGCGCGAGCACCAGGTGCACTGGCCGCTGGCCGCCGCCGGTCTGGACAAGAGCGATGTGCGAGCGCTTTCGGCGCACTACGACTTGCCCACCGCCGACAAGCCAAGCTTCGCCTGCCTGTCCTCGCGCATCCCTTACGGCCAGGAAGTGACGCCCGAGAAGCTGCGCCAGGTGGAGCAGGCCGAGGATCTGCTGTTGGCCGAGGGCTTCACCCAGCTCCGCGTGCGCCATCACGGCGACATCGCGCGCATCGAGGTGCCGGCGGACGACCTGCCGAAGCTGGTGCAAGACGGGCGGGCCGAGCGGCTGGTGGCGGGCATCAAGGCGCTGGGCTTCGCCTATGTGACGGCCGACCTGTTGGGCTTTAGAAGCGGGAGTATGAACGAAGGGCTGAAGGCCGAAGAGCAGGTGATTCCGCTGGCGGCGCTGTAGGCGCGGTCAGCGATCCTGGGAGCGCCGCGCTCCCGCGCGGCACCCAGTGTCACCTACGCCCCTGCATCCTCGATCAGCCGCGCCAGTGCCGGTACGCCAATCTCCAGACTGGCATCGGCCGGAGGCGAAGCCGCAGGTCGACATCGCGGCGGACCGGAGGCCAACGGTGGTCCTTCGGACCACTGCCAAACTGGGGATTGGCGCACCGGCGTCAGTGATGCCGGTGCGACGCTCGGGAGGCTGCCACCGCAGAGTGGAGAGCCGGACAACGTACCGGCTGTGGAGCGCATCGACGCTCGCCAACTCGTGCCACGCCCAGTGCTCGCCCACGTACCATCCTTGCTCGCCACCGCGATTCCGCCCCGGCGCGAGCGACCGGTGCAGGGGCGTGTCATCGCTCAACCCGCCGCGCCGCCGAACCCAGCGCGGTGCTACACTACCCGCCGGCGGCAGGGCCAACGTAGGCCGCCGCACACGAGGTGAACCATGTCGGTGATTCCGATTGCGCTACAGATGTACACGGTGCGCGACTACACCGCC
>JACRKZ010000013.1 GCA_016235455.1 Armatimonadota bacterium
AGCACAAGCGCCGACGACATAGCCAAAGCGATCCTCATGGGACGACTCCTCTCGCTTCATCAGCCAGTGTGCTCGTCCGACCGCCTGAGGGTCAAGCGAGGCACAGGGAATCGATACCATATGTCGTCTGGACGATTGTTGAGCGCAAGTTGGGCCCGGTGGCGGAACGTGGGGTCGCAACCCGTCCGGGCTCGCGATCACAGGTCGTCCTCGCTCCATCCCGTGCCGTCATGGAGCGCATCGCCGGCAAAGCGCTGGAAGGTCATGAAGCCTATACCGCGGTTGGTCAGCACGTCGGCGGTCGGCGCGGGGCGGACGACGGCGGGTTCGGCGGGCATGGCGGGGCTCCGTGCCGGCGGCTACGGCCTGCGCGGCGGGAGTCCTTCGTGGTGGGCGGTACGATGGCGGTGCGGCGCAGTCTGGTGTCAGTAGAGGGGCGCGTCGCCTGCGACCCCTTCGACCCGAGTCAGGCGCTCTGCCTGGCCGTTCCACCCTGAGTCCGCTCTTTGCCGAACGGCGCACTAGCCGGTGCAGTCGAGCATGAGGTGCGTCAGCGTGATGGCACCAAGCCCTCCCTGCCGCTCGTGGGTCGAGGTGTAGAGGTCGCCTCTGCCGCCGCCCACGTCAACGAGCCGGTCGGCAGCGCCCAGGACCGAGCTGTTGCCCTGGATGGCAGCGTTGATGGCGCCCGCCTGCTGATCGATAGGCCCATCCTGCACATAGCCGAGCATGCCGGCGCGGTCCACGTTCTGGCTGTAGCCGCCGGTGACGAATCGCATCATGCCCTCGGCCATGTACTTCTGCGGCGAACCGAGTCGCTTCGCCTCCCATGCCAGGTACAGCCCCCCAATCCGGCGAGTCTGCGGGACTGTGAACACCAAGTCTTTGCGCCTCGACGCCGCTGCGCCTCTGAGCGTCTGCGCGGTGACCTCGGGCACCTCCAGATCGACCTGCACCCCATTCTCGGAGTGGACGCAGATGTCCTCGGCCCGCACTGCGATGTTCTGGGTGAGGCTCTCCTCAACAAGCGCCTGCAGAGCTGCTGGCGGATTGGCTCTCAGGCGGAGGTGAGCTTGCCGGATGACGTCAACGCAGAGCTCGACGAACGCAATCGAGAGCGACCATGGAGGCCCAGCTTCGTGTTCTGCCGCGATCGCCATCGGCCCCACCACCGTCACCCCTGACTGACCCACGAGGCCATCGCCTCGGTCGCATCGCTGATCGCCGACCCGACGGTCCAGTAACGGGACCTAGAGGGGCGGATCACGTACAACACCTCGCCCGCATACAGGTCTACGTGGCGACGGTAGTAGACGCTCGGGTCCGAACGAGCCACGACGAGGTCGTCTAGCTGATTCAGCAGCTGCGCCGTCTCAGCATCGTGCTCGGAGACCCGAATGCGTCCCTCTGTTGAGCGGACCCGGTGGAAGGCTACGACGCTCAGCGCGGCACTGCCACTGAGGTGGACGGTGGCATCGAGGGCCATCCCAGCGTGCTTCAGCAAGGGCTGGGTGGCGGCTACGAACTGCTTGGCGTACCTCTCCATCAGTTCGCGCGACGGCGGCTCGATGGCCGGCGTCCGCCAGCGGCTCCGCCTCTCGCTGTCGCCCCAGTGGAACAGCGGGATGACGTACTCCTCTGTCTCCCTGACCAGCGCCTGCTCCCGCTCGGTCAACTTGTACGCCTGCATTACCATCGCGTCGATCTGCTCATGCCTGCTGCTCATTTGCCCATGGAGCGAGGTCAGATCAGCATTGCCGGCCGCCACGGCCTGTTCGCGCGCAGCAAGTAGTTCCAGTTCCTGGACCCAGCCCACAACTGCCCTGTGGTCGGCCGAGTTGGCATCGAACGGCGCAATGGGCATGGCAAGCAGGTCGCGACTCTTCAACGCAGCAAAGCTCGTCGACCGCGGACAGCGATGGAACAGCCAGTACGCCGCCACAGGCGAACTGTAAATCGCCGCAATCCAGCGCATTAGCTCCACGTCGATCTCCACACCGGGAATCCCTGTGAAGCTGTCGCGATATACCAGGCCCCGGCCGAAGAGGGCCGCTCGGTGCCGCCACGGGCTCCCAGGCAAGTACGCGATGGGTCTGGGGCTGTGACTCAGCAGCACCACTGGGCCCCCATGGGACACCCGCTTGTTGCTGCGCTCGTTCCAAGTGCTCGGTTCCAGCCGCTCGCCGTCAACACATTCGGTGTGCCAGGCCCGGAAATCGGTCGATCTCATGCCGCACGGGGATGGCGGCGGGACCTTGCGTGCGTCAGGCGCGTCCTGCCTCTGGCTGGTCTTGGCGCCTTCGCCCACATCCCAGGCCTGCGGATGGCGGGCGCACTGCGTGCCGTCTTGGAGCACCTCGCCGCGCCGCCTCTCCGCCACCTGCTTGAGGCTGCGCAGATCGGGTCGGCGCAGAATGCGCCGCATCAGCTGCATATCAGCGCCAGTGCCCCAACGGGCCATCGACCATATACCAGGGTCCTCGGCGTACCGCTTCGGCTGGATCCAGCAGACATCGCTGGGTGAGATGACCGGGACCGCCTGATGTCGGAACTCCAAGTCCACTTTCGGCGCGGCGTGGAGCACCGGAGTGCGCCCATCGGGCTGCCCAGGCCGCACGAAGAACGCCGCGATGGGGCTCGCTACGCCCGGGTTCAGCGTCCGACGGAGGCTCGTGAGATTGGCTACCGCACGCAACCTGTGACGATCGAGCAGTTGCTCCCTGAACTCGCTGTCGTGAGCCAGGAGGCAGGGCTCTGCCGGTTGGAGCATGGCCACTTCGCCATCCGCAGGCTGGCACAGCTCCAGCGCGCGGGCCATGAAGAACGGCGCCGCCTGCTTCTGCGGCAGGTCCCATCCACGACTGGTCGCCCAGCGTGTCATCTCCTTTGACGCCGTGCTCTCGCCCCACGGTGGATTGCCGATGACACGGTCAAACACCTGGCCATTGAGCAGGCGCGCCACCTCCTCACTCTCGAAACGCCCCTCATAGAGGACCGTCGGGTCAGGCCCCTCCCCGAGCAGCGACGGGAACCTAAAGCGCGGGTCAGCAAGCACCTCGTCGTCAAGGTACTCCAGCATGGTCACATACACACTGAACGCGGTGATGTGAAGCGCGGATCGGTCCTTGTCCACGCCGCGCAGCGAGCCATACAGGATGGACCGCATTGC
Source organism: Armatimonadota bacterium (assembly GCA_016235455.1). Lineage (GTDB taxonomy): Bacteria > Armatimonadota > UBA10988 > UBA10988 > UBA10988 > UBA10988. The sequence goes on from JACRKZ010000013.1 coordinate 3,170, forward strand.
CTCGTCAGTCGGCTGCCGCTGGTGCTCATCGCACCATGCCGCCAGAAGCCGGCCGAGCGCTCTCACCACGAACGCTCCCGACCCACATGCTGGGTCCAGAACACGCCAATCCGACCTGCACTCACCCCGCGGCATGGTCTCGCGCAGCACGAAGTCAACAAGGGGAAGCGTCGTGTAGTACGAGCCGCTGTCCTTCTTTGCCTTCTTGTCCAAGAACGTGTCGTACAGACCGCTCATGAACCCGATGGGTAGGTACGAGAAGTCGAGCGGCCAGAGCAGGTATTGCTCGTAATCCCGGTCGACCAACTGCCGAAGCGCCGCAAGATGCAGCGGCGCAACCGCCGCCGCCTCATCGTCCTCGACCGGGAACATGCTGCCGTTGAACCGCTCGGCCAAGGCGTCGAAGAACGTGTAGACCTGGGAGACGGTCAGCCGCCCGGCTTCGACCTGCTCGATGGCTTCCTCGAATCGCTCGAAGCGGCCACCGCTCAGCGCCGCGACGAACCGTGGCGCTAGGCTGCCCCGGTCGCTCAGGTACCGAATGAACAGAGCTCGCGAGAGCAGGCGGAAGGCTAGGGCAAGGGTCAGGCCATGGCCCAGCAAAGCGTCACGACAGCTTCGGACGGCCCGCAGCAGTGTACTCGTAGCACGATTGTCCGCCCTGTAGTCCGCTTGTTCCCACAGACGGCCAGCGTCCACCGCCCTGCGGGCATACGGCTGCAACGCCCTCGGTGGTCCGCCCCTAGCCGTGAGCTCCGCTGCGACCAGTTCAGCTAGCGCCGCCCGAAAATGGCCAGGAGAGTCGTAGGGCGACTCGACTGCGTTGTAGACCCTCACAATGTCTGGTCGCGCCACCACCAGCAACCGTGCTTGGCTCTGGCTGTACACGGCCCGGCGCAGCTGTGCCTCCTGGCCGTCGTCCTCGGCGGCGCCGAAATAGACCGTAGGCACCTCGCCAGGGGCATGGATGTGTCTCAGGTTGGCTATCTCTCGGCCATCCCAGACTGATGGCTTGATCAGGCCCGTGGCAGGCGCGTACCCGAGCTGCTTGGCAGCCAGGTCGCAGATCTCGGTTGCACTGATTCGACCCATTGTACGCCCATGCTAGCACAGCTAGCAGACCGTTCGCCACCCCTCTTGACGCCACCTCCAGGCGCGAAGGTGAAACTCCTCTTCTCACACCTCGCCCCGCCACGCCAAGGCCGGCCCGGCTCACGCACCACCAGCTTGCGCCCGACCTGCGCCGACACCCGCGCCAGGAACCCCGCGTCACCGTGCGGCAGCCCGCCTTGAGTGCGAGCCCGCAGCGTCTTGGCCGCCCGTCGTCCAGCCACAGCGCCGACTGCTCGCGCCACGCCGCGGGTCAACAGTGACGCTCCCCGTTCGCTGGTCCCAGCTAACTCGAGCGGACGGGTCTCGTGCTACCCCAGCCCCGAATCTGCGCTCGCCGGCCGGCCGCCAAGCCACCCACGCCGCCCGACATCTCAAACTCACCGCCGCGCCGCAAACCGATACCGCCCCGCCTCCACCGCCACCACCGCGACCCCCAGCCGCCGCTCGCCCTCGGTCACGCTGGCTGGGTCGCTGGTCGGCACGTAGACCGTCGCGCTCGTGCTCGGCGGGATGGTGATGTCCATCGTCAGCCGGCCGGCGTCGAGGCGCCAGGCCGAGCGGATGCGGCCATACGGCGAGTCATACCAGGCGTCCACCCAGCGCATGTCGCCGGCCGGCTGGGGGCGGATGATGATGCGGCGGTAGCCGGGTCCGCTGGGGTCGGGTCGGATGCCGGCCAGGGCTTCGAACTGCCAGGCGGCCACGTTGCCGCCCAGCGATGGCATCAGCGCCATGCCGCCGGCCCAGGTCTCCTTGAGCAGGTCGTTGCCGCTGCCGCGCGTCATCGACCACCACGAGGGGAAGTCGCGCGCCGAGGCCATGGCCCAGGCGGTCTCGGGCGACAGGTCACGCAGCACCGGCAGCAGGTACGGCCCGCTGACGAAGCCCGTGGACAGGTGCTGACGGTGCGCGGCGCACTCGCGCAGCAGCGCCGCCTCGACCCGCGCGCGCTGCTCGGGCGGCACCATGCCCAGCGCCAGCGGCAGCACCTGCCCGGCCTGGGTGCACGGCCGGTCGCCGGTCCACCAGACCTCGTGGCTGGCCGATAGCGGCACCGGCGGCTGCCAGTTGCCCGAGCGCGGCTGCCAGCCCGGCTGACCGTAGATGCCCGTGGCCGGGTCGAGGTAGCGCGCGTTGAAGGCCGCGCGCACCTGCTCGGCCAGGTCGGTGTAGCGCCTGGCGTCGGCCGGCTTGCCCAGCATCTCGGCCGCCTGCGACACGATGCGAGCAAAGAGGTAGTGCGCGGGTGTGTTGATGATCGGCCGCGGCGTCTCCTCCACCGGCAACCAGTCGAGCAGGCCCCAGTCCTGTCCGGCGGGCGTGGCCACGCGGGTCAGGTAGTCGACATAGCGCGCCATGGCCGGGTAGCTGGTCTCCAGCAGCGAGCGGTCGCCGCGCAGCAGGTACCATTGCCAGGGCAGCCAGACCGCACACCCACCCCACCACGGGCTGTTGTAGTCGTCGAAGAACGGGCCGGGCGCGATGTTGGGGAAGTTGCCGTCGGCGGCCTGGCCGTCGAGCATGTCCTGCTGCCAGCGCTCATAGAGGCCGGGCGAATCGAACAGGTAGTGCGATGACCAGAACATGGTCTCGATGTCCTGCACCCAGCCCTTCCACTCGCGCACCGGGTCGGCGGGCAGCCAGGTGGTATACGCCACGGCCGTGCGGCGCACGCAGTCGTTGAGCCAGTTCTGCCATTCGTCCGAGCAGCGGAACGCGCCTGCCGGGCTGCCCAGCGAGCTGATCTGCTGGACGGTCAAGTCGCCTGGCTCCGGCGGCGCGAGCAGGCCGCTGACCTCCACGCGGCACATGCCCGCATAGACGAAGCGCGGCTGGTAGGTCTCCTTGGAGCCGGTGCCGGCCAGGATGAAGCGGCTGGTGCGCGGGCGCGGCTCGGTGGGCAGCGTGGTGATGTGGATCTCGGTGCCGGGCGGTCCGGCCGCGCGCAGGCGCACGAACCCGCTCACCTCGCGGCCCAGGTTCCAGGTGGCCGTGTGCCGCGCCGCGTCCCAGGTGGGTGCCGGCGGGGTGATGGTCTCGACGACGCGCGTGAATGGCTCGCGCTGCGCGGCCATCTGGCCGGTCGGTGGCGCGAGTTGGGCCACGGGCCGCCAGCGCCGCGCGGTGCGGCGCGCATCGACATCCTCCAGCGGGATCCAACTGCGCGTGATCTCGCCCTCGGACCACAGCCACGCGCCGTCGGAGCCGATCACCGTCTCCGTGCCGTCGGCATGACGCAGGTGCAAGTCCAGCCGCAGCTTGGGCTGGTCGATGTACGGCTTGTCTTCGAAATGGTGCACCCACGGGTCGCGTTCCAGGCCATACCAGCCGTCGACCAGCGTCACGTCCAGCGTCCTGGCGCCGGGCGCGACAAAGCGGTCGGTGACGTCGAAGGTCAGGTACGGCACGCGCTTGTTGTACGTGACGAAGCCCGGCCCGGTGAGGTAGTCGCCCACTCTCCGGCCGTCGATGGCCAGCTCGGAGTAGCCCAGACCGCTGAAGCAGACCACCGCCTGGGTCACCGGCTTGACCGGCTGGACCACGCGCCGCAGGTAGAGGGCGCCGTGCGGGTTGTCGAGCCTCTCGCGCTGTTCTCCGGCCGGCGCCAGAGCCTTGCCGTCCACCAGTTGCGCCTTGCCCCAGCCGTAGCCTTCGACGCTGCTGCTGGCCGTCACCGGCCGACCGAGGGCGATGTTGCGGCCGCCGGAGAAGACCTCCAGCTCGCCCAGCGTGTAGACGAACGGCAGGTCCGGCCCGCGCTTCCAGAGCCGCGTGACGGTCAGCTTCACGGTGCGCGCGCGCTGGCCCTTGGCGTCAATGAGCACCGGCCGCCAGCCGGGGTTGGGCACGTCGGCGGCGGTCTGGTCGGCCAGGGTCACGCCATCGGCCTCGACGCGGAAGCGCAGCGGGAAGCCATAGCCGTCGGTCCAGCCGCCGGCCGCGGGGTCGTTGTGGCGCATGGGATGCAGCACCACGCGGTCCAGCGGCAGCACCTCGCCCAGGTCGATGCTGACCCACTGCGCCTCGTCGGCGGCCTTGGCCTCGACAGCGATGCCCAGCGTCGGATCGACCGCCTGCCGCGCTACGCTCGCGCCGATCCACTCGCCGTGCCAGTCCTCGGGCCGCAGCTTGCCGGTGACGAACGTGGCCGGCTCGCTCCAGGCCGTGGCCTGGCCGGCCCGGTCCCAGAGGCGCACGCGCCAGGTGTAGCGGGTCACCGAGGCCAGCGCCGGCCCGCCATAGGGCACGAATGGCGCGGGCTCGGCGGTCTGGCGGCCGCTGTCCCAGACCAGCTCGGCGCCGCGTTTGACCACCACCTGCCAGGCCGTCTGGCGCTCGCCGCGGGCCGCTGAGTTCATGCGCCAACTCAGCCTCGGCCGCGCGGCGTCGATGCCGGCGGGCGCGATGCGGCCCTCGCAGCGCAGACCGTCGACGCTCGCCGACGGGCCGGCCAGCAGCACGCAGGTCAGCCACAGCAGATGCATGGTCCATGCCTCCCCGAACCGAGGGCCAAAGGCCCGGCGTTCTCACCTCATACTGGGCGCCTGTTGAGCCAGTTCCGGCGGCAGTGGCGCCGGGGCGGCATGGCGGCTACGCGCGGCGCGGCCCAGTTGCCCAGCGCTCGCGCGGACGGGCTGGGTCACGAACTCGGGCACGTTGTAGCTGTGCCAGAACATGTCATAGTAGTCCGCGCGGCTCTGGGGCAGCAGCAGCGGCGGGTGGAGCCGGCCGTCAGTGTCGAAGTAGCTCAGGTAGAGCTTGGTGAACAGCCCATCGGCGCGCTTGCTGGCGAAAACCACCCAGCGGCCGTTGCTCGACCACGAGTGCCAGGTGTCGGCGCGGTCGCTGTTGATCGGCACCGGTTGAGCCTGCCCGCTACGCAGGTCGATCAGGCCGAGGTCGCTGTTGGGCCGGTGGATGGGGAAGCATCCGTAGTCGCACGCCGTGTAGAGCAGCCAGCGCCCGTCAGGCGAGACGCGCGGGAAGACGTAGCTGCGCTTGGCCGTCTCCCCCGAGAGCAGCACCTCGGCCTTGCCCCACGCGCCATTGCAGGGGTCGTAGGCGATGCGCATCAGGTTGTAGCGCACCTGATCGTAGCCGGGCGGCGGGATCAGCTCGCCGCCCGGCCAGGTCCGACGGGCGCGCGCGAAGTACAACGTCTTGCCGTCGGGCGCCCAGCAGGGATAGGTGTACAGGTAGTCGGGCGCCGACAGCTCCGGCGTCGTGCTGAACGAGCGCGTGCCGGCGTCGAACACGGTCAGCCCCGAGCTCAGGTCGAAGACGTCGCGCGTCTCCTCGCCGGCGGCATGAAAGAACTGGCGTACCTGGTTGGACGAGTACACGGCGATCCGGCCGTCCGGGTGCCAGGAGCCGTAGCCGATTGGCTGCTTGAGCGGCACGACGGACCTGCCGTTGACCAGCAGTGTGCGCCCGCCGAAGGTCGAGCTACGCACGCCGAGCGTGAATCGCTGGCCCGAGCCTTGCCAGAAGGAGTGGCAGTTCACGCAGCCACCGGTCTGGCGGCCGCGCATGACGACCCGCTCGCGATAGCCGGTGAGGTCGCGCTCGTAGATGCCGACATCGCGTGCCAGGTTGTAGAGGGGGGTGAGCAGCCGGTAGACAAGGTAGCGGTCGACCGGCTCGGCGGCGACACTCAAGTCCACCGGCGCATACCGCGTCCAGGTCCCGCCCCGGCGCACATAGACGGTCAGCGTCAGCTTCGCTCCGCGGTTGGTCGCCAGCAGCCGCTGCCACAGCCGGGGTGCAAAGCGCAGATCCTGTCGCCGGCCCGACGCGGCCACCTGGCCGCGGGCGCCGCGCAAGGTCACGTACCAGGCCGTGCCGGGCTCGTTGACGCGCAGGCCCGGCGCGGCGATGTTCGGCGCCAGCACCACCCCCTCGAGCGCCGGCATGAGCCGAGGCGCCTGGCCCAGTTCGGTCACGGGGCCGCTCGGCCGCGGGCCTGGGCGCATCGAGATCAGCACCAGCACGATGGCCACCACGCTAGGCCACACGCCGCGCGTCAACAGGCCACGCAGTCTGTTCATCGCGCCACTCCTGCCATGCCGAACATGCGGTAGTAGTAGTACGTGTCGGACCAGGGGCTGCCCAGCACCTTGGCTGCGGCGCGCGGCGGCCGGCGCGGGGTGCGCAGGTAGTCCACCATACCGTCACGCCCGCAGCCGAGCGCGCGGATGTAGTCGTCGAACCGACTGCGCGTCTCCCCGCGGATAGTCCAACGCCCCAGGGGCACGGGTCGGCCGGTGAGCACTTCCTGACACAGCAGCGCCTCCTCGATGTGCCGCGGCAGCGTGTCGCGCGCGGGGTCCGGCAAGGTGGGCAGCGCGGCCACGAGCCGGTCGAGCTGGTTGTCGAGCAGGTACAGCGCCAGCAGATACTCCTGGGCCAGGCGATGCCCGGGGTGCTCGCTCGTCACCTGCTCCAGCAGCGGCATGAGCCGTTGCTCGTAGTACACGTCGCCCTGCATGCGGTTGCGCTCCAGGCCCGCCTGCACGGGGTCGGAGGCCAGTCGCGGGTCGGCCGTCAGCGCGCGCAGCAGCGGCGCCGCGCCGGCCGGGTCGCCCGGCTGCGCCGCGGCCAGGCGCAGCAGCACGCGCGCCGCCTCGGGCCTGCCCTTCATGATCTGCACCCGCGCCATGGGCACCAGCAGCGCCGGGTATGTGCCTTGGGTTTCGAGCGTCTCGTGCAGCTCGTGCTCGGCCTCGTTGACCAGGCCGAGCTCGAGCGAGACCGCGCGCAGCATCACGCCGTGCTGGGTGCGCATGCGGCGCACGACCTCGCCGCCGCCCAGGCGCGGATCGTCGCGCAAGATGCTCGTCGTCGGCAGGCCAAACTCGAACAGCCGCTCGCCCACCTGTCCGGTGTGCGCCAGCGCCAGCAGCACGTGGTAGTCGTCGAACTGGATCAGCTCCTGCGGCGCCAACTGCTTGGCTGCGGCCAGCAGGCCGGTCCAGTCGCGCCGGGCGGCCAGTTGGCCCAGTTGCATGCGCACGCAGTCGACGCGGTCCCGGCCCACCGCGAACATGAGCGCGATGGTCACCACCGGCGCCAGCCAGGCCAGCGCCGGCCGCGGCGCGCGCGGCTGCGCCGGCCGCACCGCGACGGCGCCCACCAGCACGCCAAAGGCGATCATGCCCAGCGCGGCGGAGCGCACCACACCGTACTGGTCAATGCCCACCGCGCGGGGCAGCAGCGCCTCGTAGACCTGCGCCAACGGATGGTCGAAGGCGGCTCGCTGGGCCAACGCCGGCAGCCACAGCGGCGAGGTGGCCAGCGCGCCAGCCAGCAGTCGCGTCTCGCGGCGCCGGCCCTCGCCGAACGCCGCCAGCGGCACCGCGATCAGCGCCGGGCCGCCGAGCACGTAGTAGACCAGCCCCGCCGCCGGCAGCAGTACCGCGGCCCGCACCGCCGGACGCGACTCGCTCCAGGACAGCTCGGCCGACACGGCGAACAGCGCCGCGGCCCAGCCGATCTGCCAGTCGAGCAGATGCATGTAGTGGCCGTCGAGCAACAGGCAGAGCAGGAAGGGCGCGTAGCGCAGGCCGGGCAGTCGCCGTCCGGCCAGGCTTGACGCGGCGCGGTCGACACCGGCCGCCACGGCCAACGCGCTGGCCAGCAGCAGCGTCGTGGCCGCCGCCGACCAGTGCCAGAGCTGCGAAAGCCATTCGCTGGCCTGCTGCAGCGGCCCGCCGATGACCGACCAATTGGCGCGCGCGAACATGGCGTCGGGCCCGAACGACGGCAGTGCCGACAGGCTGGGATTGTCATAGGCGCGGCTCGGGTCGACCCAACGCCACAGCCACACCCAGGCCACGACCCCGCAGATGGCCAGCCGCGCATCGCCCTGCCAACGCTTACCCCAGTCGGCTCCGCCACTCATCCGATCAGCTCCGCGCGACGATTCGACACACGGCGGCGAGCTCCTGCGGCCCCCAGCCGGTTCGTTGCGCCAACCTCAACCTGTCTGCCGGCTGGGGCCGAGACCACGAACGGGTGATCTCGCGCCCCGGCTGTGGCACAATGCCGCGCACACTAAGACGCGAGGTGGCCATGTCCGCGCTGCTCTGCCTGACCTACGATGATGCCCTGCCCGTACACCGCGAGCTGGTGGCGCCGGCGCTGGCCGCGCGTGGCCTGCGTGGCACGTTCTACGCGCCCGCCGCCGCGGGCGACCTGCACCAGGCGGTCGACGCCTGGCGCGCCGTGGCCGCCGCGGGCCACGAACTGGGCAACCACACCTGCTGGCATCCCTGCCGCCTGCGGCCGGGCTCGGCGTATGTGCCGGCCTATCAGCTCCAGGACTACACCCACCGCCGCATCCGCGACGAGCTGCGGCTGGCCAACCAGGTGTTGACGCTGGTCGACGGCCAGACCCAGCGCAGCTACGCCGCCACCTGCCACGACACGACCATCGGGCCAGACCCCGGCGCGTCGTTCTTCGCGGAGATGGCCGAACTGTTCCCCATCGTTCGCGCCGGCCACGCCCAGGCACCCTCGGCCGGGCCGATGCCGTTCATCACGCCAGCGTTCTCCGCCGACCGCCGCAGTGCCGCGGAGGTCATCGCCGCCGCCGAGCAGATGCGCGGCGTGGCCGACGCCTGGCTGGTGGTGCTCATGCACGGCGTGGGCGAAGGCACGCACAACCACCACATGGCCGCCGAGGAGCATGCCCGGCTGATCGACTGGCTGGCCGAGCAGAGCGGGTGGCTGGCCGGCGTGACGCTGTGCGAGGCGGCGCGCCGGCGGGGTGTGCAGGCTTGAGGCACAACCCCGACCACGGCTGCGCAGGAACCGCCGCCGCGCCGGCGAACCGGGCGTCTGGATGGAGCGAACCCCCATGAGTCGTGTCTTTCGATGTCTGCTTGTGACGCTGGCCGTGGCCGGCGCGGCCCCGGCCCAGGACCCGCCGGTGATGACCGGCACACCCGCCGGCCAACTGCTGGTCGGTGGCAGTGGTCACCTGATGATCCTCTCGCCCGCGGGCGAGATCGTCTGGGAGCACAAGACCGGGCTGGTGCATGACGCCTGGATGCTGCCCAATGGCAACATCCTCTATGCTGACGGCGGTGTGACCGAAGTGACCCGTGACCATCAGGTGGTCCTGTCGTGGACCTCGCAGGTGGCCGGCGGCGGCGGTGCCTACGGCTGCCAGCGACTGGCCAACGGCAACACGATGGTCGCCGAGAACTCGCGCAGCCGCATCATCGAGATCGACCCGCAGGGCAAGGAAGTCTTCGCGCTCGACGTGCCGCCGGGCAAGCAGGGCGACCACAACAACCTGCGCCTGGCGCGCAAGCTGCGCAATGGCAACTACCTGGTCTGCCACAAGGGCAGCAGCTACGTGGGCGAATGGACGCCCGACGGCAAGAAGGTGCGCGAGCTGAAGTTCGACAACAACACCTTCTCCGCCTTCGAGACGCCCAAGGGCACGATCATCGTCTCCAGCCTGACCAAGTTGACCGAGTTCGACGCCGACGGCAAGGTGCTCTGGGAGTTCCGGAACTCGGACATCCCCGGCCTGTTCGAGATCACGCGCGACAAGCAACTCGTGTGGCGCTACGCCAAGCCCAAGGCAGACGGCTCGCTGATGGCTGTGCAGCTTCTCAGCCCCGACGGCAAGCTGCTGCCGGGCGGCGACGTGCGCTGATGAACGCGCGCGAGCGGTTCGTCGCGGCGCTGGACTATGACCAGCCCGACCGCCTGCCGGTGGTCTACCACCCCTGCACGGCCGGGCTGTACGTCCACGGTCAGCCCTTGGCCGACCTGCTCACCGCGCATCCGCCGGACAACCCGATCAGCTTCGAGCACCTGCCCGGGCCGCCGGCCGAGGCGGTCGACGCGCAGGGCCGGTACCACGAGTTCCGCGTCGATGGCTGGGGCGCCGAGTGGGAGTACCTCATCTTCGGCGTTGCCGGCCATCCGTCGCGCTACCCGGTCACCAACTGGGCCCAGTCCGACAGTTACCAACTGCCAGCGGTGCCCGCGTGCTCCGGGCCGGAGTTCGAGGCCGCGCGCGCCTGGCTCGACGAGCAGAAGCGCTCGTGGTTCCTGTCCGGCGGCGGCATCTCGCTGTTCGAGCGCCTGCACGCGATCTCGCCGCTGGAGGACCTGCTCCTGGCCATCGGCCTGAGTGAGCCTGGCCTGCTGGCCTTCCTCGAGCGGCTCGAGGTCTACTGGCACGCCTGCCTCGACCGTGACCTGGCGTTGGGCCACGACGCCATCTGGTTCGGCGACGACTGGGGCACGCAGACGGGTCCGATCATCTCGCCAGCCGCGTTCGACCGCCTCTTCGCGCCGATCTATGCGCGGCTGTTCGCGCGGGTGAAGGCGGCCGGCGCGCGGGTCTTCTTCCACTCGTGCGGCGCGCAAGGCCCCATTTTCGACCGTCTGCTGGAACTGGGCATCGACCTGATCTGGCCTCAGATCGGCTGGTTCGAAGCCGATCCCGCGCGCATTGAGGCCTGCCGCGACCGCGGCGTGGCGTTCTACGTCCATCCCGACCGGCAACGGCTGGTGCCGCTGGGCAGGCCCGACGAGATCCGCGCCGAGATGCGCCGTTACGGCGAACTCGGCCGGCGCCTGGGCGGCGGCGTGGTGTTCTACGTGGAGATCGAGAACGACGCGCCGTGGGCCAACGCGATGGCCTTGGTGGAGGGCATCAGCGCGGCGCGGTGAGGCCGGTCGCCGGGACGGCGTGAGGCCATCCCGGCGACACGATCGGCTACCCGCCGACTACGGCGCCATGCCGGGGTTGGCGTCCCAGGCGATCATCCAGCCGGGCCAGGTGCCCGAGGTGGTCGGGCTGTTGGCCACGTTCCACATGGAGGAGACGCCGGCCTTGTAGGTCGCCGTCGCCTTCATGGCCTTGACATGGCCGTCGCAGAACGCGAAGTTGGCCATGCTGAGGTGGTTGGTGAAGCGGAACGATGTGCCGTCGTGCGAGCCGAAGTAGCCCCACACGCTGGACCCGGCGCAGCACTCGCCCAGCATGATGGTGGTCGACGGAAGATCCACCGCGGCCAGCGAGCAGACGCCGGTGTTGTCCCGGATGTCCACCATCGGCGTGCGCCCGACACCGCCGAACCGCGACAGGTTGCCCTGGGCCGCCGCGCCACCAAGCGCCATGTACGACCGTTTGGCGCCAGTGTAGGTGTCCATGTTGGAGTTGCGGTCAGGATTGGATGGGCACGAGAAGACCTGTACGCTCTTGACGTACGGCGCGATGCCATCCGCCCACTGCACGTACGGCGCTTGCGAGGCGATGCATGGCGGGAAGGTCTCATCGTAGTCTTGGACATACTGGGTGACGCCCAGACTCAACTGCTTGAGATTCGAGGCACAACTGGCTTGGCGCGCCTTCTCACGCGCCTTGGCGAAGACTGGGAACAGGATGGCTGCCAGGATCGCGATGATCGCGATGACCACCAGCAGTTCGATCAGAGTGAATGCTCTACGCTTCATGGTCCCTCCTAGTGGCGAGTGTCGCCGCCGCTACCACAGGCGGTACCCCCTACGCCGTGCGGAGTCATCTGACTCGCTAACGTGACCTTAGCACGCCTCAACCCGGGCCGCCACTCTGTTTCGTGCGGCGCGACCAGCACCGACGGACGCCTCGCGTTTGGCGGCCGCGCCGGCGTGGTATGTACCGCTCAGGGGAACGCCATGCCCAGCGCACAACGCGTCCGGCTCACACCGGCATCGCGCGCCGAACGGTGGCTGCTGCCGTTGCTGCTGACCGCGGCCTGGAGTCTCGCTGGCGCCACGGTGGTCATGCTTTACCGCGATGTCTGGCTGCCCGCGTGTGGCGGCAAGGGCGTGCTCTGCCCTGTGCTGGTCTGGTACGATCGCCTCACGCTATCCGCCATGCATGCGCTCGGCGGCCTCTGTCTGGCCGGTTTCGCACTGGCGCTCTGGTGGTCGCTGCGGCCCCTGCGCCGCGCCGAGCGCTGGGCTCTGGCGCTCTCGGCGCCAGCCATCGCGCTGGCGATGGCAGCGGTGGTGCTGCTCACCCGCGTCGGCCACGCCGGCCAGGCACGCGCCATGCGGACCTTCACCGCCGCCATGCAGCCCGCCGTGGCCGCCATGGACCGCGGCACGCTCACCGACGCCGACCTGCAGGCCGCGCTAAGCCGGATGCGGGCCGCTCTGCCCTGCCTGCCGCGCTACCGGTCGGTGACCATCGCGGTCGAGCCGCCCCAGGCCCAGGACGCCGCGACGCTCGTGGTGCGTGGCGGTGGCGACTGGGTAGCCTGGGACCGCGGCGCACGGACCTGGCTGGACGACTTCGCCTTGCGGCAGCGCCTGTGTCCCCCGGGCATCGTGCGGTAGGCCCGCTCGCGCCGATCTGCTACAATGCCCGGCCATGTCGCACCAACCTATCGTCACCGAATCCATCCTCGATCTCATCGGCAACACGCCGCTGGTCCATCTGCCGGGCGAGGCCGTGTGGGCCAAGGCCGAGTTCCTCAACCCCGGCGGCAGCATCAAGGACCGCATCGCGCTGGCCATGATCCAGGGCGCCGAGCGCCGCGGCCTGCTGCGGCCCGGCAGCATCCTGGTCGAGCCCACCTCGGGCAACACCGGCATCGGCGTGGCGCTGGTCGGGCGGCTGCGGGGCTACGAGGTACGCATCGTCATGCCCGAGGGCATGAGCGAGGAACGCAAGCGCATCATCCGTGCGCTGGGCGCCGAGCTCATCCTCACACCCGACAGCGAGAGCATCGCTGGCGCGGTGAGCAAGGTGGCCGAGTTGGCCGCGGCGGACCCCAACGTCTATGTGCCGCAGCAGTTTGAGAACCCCGACAACCCCAACGCCCACTACACCGGCACCGCGCCCGAGATCTGGGCGCAGATGGCCGGCGATGTCGATTGCTTCGTGGCCGGCGTGGGCAGTGGTGGCACCTTGGCCGGCGTCGGCCGGTTCCTGCGCGAACACGCACCGCACGCGAAGATCATCGCCGTGGAGCCGCATGGCGTGTCGGCGCTGCTGGGCCATGAGCCGGGCCTGCATGCCATCCAGGGCATTGGCGACGGGTTCATCCCTGCCGTGCTTGATCCGGCGTTGGTGGACGACGTGATTGAGGTCACCGACGAGGACGCCATCGCCACCACCCGCGGGCTCGGCCGCGAGCTGGGTCTGCGTGTAGGCACGTCGTCCGGCGCCAACGTCTGGGCCGCGCGCCAGGCGGCGGCGCGCGGCTGCAAGCGGGTCGTGACCATCCTGGCCGACCGCGCGGAGCGCTACTTCAGCAC
>JACRKZ010000014.1 GCA_016235455.1 Armatimonadota bacterium
CATCACGCGCGCCGCGGCACTCGCCGCGTTCCTCGCGCACATACTGCCAGCGGTCGCTGCCGTGGCCGTGGAAGGCCAGCAGCAGGTCCCGGGTCTGCGCCGGGTCGTAGTCGGCGGGCATCAGCTCCACATAGCGCTGCGTCGAGCCATCGGTCGCGGCGGTGAAGGTCAGCTCGCGCGGCTCGGCCAGGCCGGCGGCGACGAGAAGGGTGGGGAGCGTCAGGAGCAACAGCATGGGCGGGTTCCGTGGTTGGTGGTTCGGGGAGTTGGTCCGTGGACCTTCCGGCGCGGCGAGGAGGTCGCAGTCACTCGGTTGAGCGGTGACTGCCTGTCCCCGCCCGCCGCCGCTCTGCCCAGCCTCAATCGCCGCCTCCAGCAGCACCGCCCAGAGCGGCTCAGCGGCGGCTTGCGTCTCGTCGAGCACCTCGGCCGCAGCGGCCCGACCTCGTCCCAGGACAGCGATTCGCCGCGACAGCTCCCGCACATGCCGCTCTCCGTGGCCCACGTGGCAACCGCGACCGTACTCGAATCGCGGCGCCGCGGCAGGTTGTGGCCGATCTGGCATGGCGCGGGCAGGAATCGCGCCGGGCAGGGACGAACTCGCGCATCGTCGAGGAGCCGACCGATGCCCATGACCGTAGGATGCTTCGCGCTGAACCAGCCGTTCGCCACGCTCGACCCGCAGTTGGCCAACATCGCCGCGCTGGGTTTCCACTGGGCCGATGTGACCGACAACACCGATGGCGCCTGCCTGGGCAATGAGTTCGGGTTCACCGCGGTGGCCAGCCTGGACGCCAACCCGTGGGACCTCAAGCGCCGGTTCGAGGCGCATGGCCTGGGCATCAGCAGCTACTGCGCCCATGCCAACCTGCTTGACCCGACCGCGCCGTGGCGCTACGGCACCGCGCAGATCATCAAGGCCGTGCGTGCCGCCGCGGCCATCGGCGTGAAGCATGTCATCACCACCGAGGGCGACCCGAAGACCGCCTTTGGCCACGGGCTGACCGACGCCGAAGCCATCTTCTGCATTCGCGAGAAGCTGCACGAGCCGCTGCGGCTGGCCGAGGACAGCGGGGTCAAGCTGCTGCTGGAGCCGCACGGCAAGTACACCGATTGCACCGCGCACCTGGAGGCCATCCTCGACGCCTGCGACTCGCCGGCGCTGGGCATCAACCTCGACACGGGCAACCTGTGGCTGGGCGGCGGCGAGCCGCTGGAGTTCATCGCGCGCTTCGCGACCAAGATCGAGCATGTGCACTGGAAGGACATGCCCGCGGACATGGCCGAGCAGCGCGGCACGCTGTTTGGCTGCGGCATGGCGGTCATCCCGCTGGGCACCGGCGTGGTCGGCATCGAGCCGATCTTCCGCGCGCTGCAGGGCATCGGCTTTGAGGGGCACACGACGCTGGAGATCGCGGGCGATGATGCGGTCATCGCGAGCCGCGAGTATCTGGTGGCGCTGGGCGCCGTGGCGTAGGGCGTCTTGCAGGATGCTGGTTGGCTGAGATCAGGGAGTAGGGACATGGGAGAGACGTGGCAGCGGGCCGATGCAACCTGGTTCCGTGAGGCGAAGTGGGGCCTTCTGCTGCACTACCTGGCGGCACCGCCGAGCAGTATGGGGCAGAACACCTTCACGCCCGACGAGTGGAACCGGCGCGTCGATGGGTTCAACGTGAAGGGCCTGACCGAGCAGTTGGCGTCCTGTGGCGCGCGCTACATGTTCCTCACGCTGGGTCAGAACACCGGCTACTTCTGCTCGCCCAACGCCACCTATGACGCGCTGGTGCCGCGCAGCCCGAGCCGGCTGTCACAGCGCGATCTGGTGGCCGACCTCTATGAGGCGCTGGAGCGCGAGGGCATCAGGCTGTTGGTCTATCTGCCGTCGCACGCGCCGGCCGAGGATCGGTTGGCGGCCGAGAGCCTGCGCTGCACGCCCAAGTGGGATGCCTCGGCCTGGGGCCTGCGGCCGGGCACGTACGTGCGCGAACACGATGTCGACGACCGCCTGAGCGAGTTCCAGCGCAACTGGGAGGCGATCATCCGCGAGTGGTCGCTGCGCTGGGGCCGGCATGTGCACGGCTGGTGGATCGACGGCTGCTACCACGCCGACCGCATGTACCGCGCGGCCGATGCGCCCAACTTCCGCAGCTTCGCCGAGGCCATGAAGGCCGGCAACCCGGACAGCCTGGTGGCCTTCAACCCTGGTGTGAAGGTGCCCATCGTCTGCCATAGCGAGTATGAGGACTACACCGCGGGCGAGATCGCCGGCGACTTCCCGCTGGGCATGGACAGTCAGTGGCACAACCCCAACCCGCCGGCGAGCTACTGGGGCATGCCGCTGCACGGCACGGTCGGTGGCGCGCAGCTCCAGGTGCTCAGCTTCCTCGGCTGCTACTGGTGCGGCGGCGACGAGCCACGCTTCTCCGATGCGCTGGCCATCGAGTTGACGCGGCACTACAACAAGCTCGGCGGCGTGGTCACCTGGGATGTGCCCATCGCCAAGGATGGCGACCGTAACGGGCTGCTGCCCGAGGCGTTCATGCCGCAGTTGCGCACGCTCGGCGCTGCCATGAAGTAACCCAATCAGGGGGACGGTACCATGAAGCTCCTGCTCGGCCTGTTGCTCGGCGCGACGACGGTGGCGCCGGCCGCTGACCTGACCCTGACGCGAGACGGCCAGGCCACCTCGACCATCGTGCTGCCCAGCGCTCCCACGCGCGCGGCGCAGTTCGCGGCGCGCGAGTTGCAGTACCACCTGCGGCTGATTACCGGCGCCGAGGTGCCCATCATCGCCGAAGGCGCGACTGCCGCGGGCGTGGCCATCTACCTCGGAGACACCGCCGCGGCGCGCGCGTTGGGCCTGGGGCAGGACAAGCTCGGCAGCCAGGAGTATGCCATCCGCGTCGGGGCCAACGCGCTGGTGCTGGTCGGGCGCGACAAGACCGACACGGGCGCGGTGGCCTACTCCCAGACCCCGACGGCCGAGGAGCTGGCCACGTGGCCGGGCATCTGGGATGCCCAAGGCACGATGTACGCCGTCTACGACTTTCTCGAGCGCTGCTGCGACGTGCGCTGGTTCACGCCCACCGAGGTGGGCACCGACTGCCCACGACGGCCGACACTGACCATCGCCGGCACCACGCCGGCCGTGCGGCGCGCGCCCTACTTCCGCTACCGCTACGCCGCCTATCCGCCGAGCGAGAGCTACGACCAGTACACCGGCCTGTGGCGCGCCGGCAGCGAGGGCTACCGGCGCCATGAGGCTGCCGCCTTCGCCGACCTGCACCAGCGCTTCACCGATGCCAGCCGCTACACCGAGGCCAAGCGCGGCGCGGTGACGCTGTTCAGGCTGCGGCGGCGCGAGGGTGGGGAGATCTGTCTGGGCAACCACTCGCTCTACGGCTACTACCGCCGCTTCTGGGAGCCGGAGAAGGACCAGGAGGCGCTGTTCGAGGCCAAGCACGCCGACTGGTTCGCCCAGGGATACGCCGGCCGGCCGCCGCAGATGTGCTACAGCAGCCGTGGGCTGGTGGCGCAGGTGGCCAAGGACGCCTGCGAGTTCTTTGAGACGGGCAAGTCCTATCCCGGCGCGCAGGCGGGCGGCGACTGCTTCTGCGTGGAGCCGATGGACAACGACTCCTTCTGCCAGTGCGCGGCGTGCCGTCGCTGGCTGACCGGCCGCGATGCCGACAGCCCGTTCTTCTCCAACGGCCGCCACAGCGACTACTTCTTCCAGTTCGTCAACGAAGTGGCCAAGATCGTGCGCGTCAAGCACCCCGACAAGCGCATCGTCTGCCTGGCCTACATGACCCATGCCGCGCCGCCCGAGCGCCTGAAGCTCGAGCCCAACGTGCTGGTGCAGTACTGTTTCGCGGCCAATCGCCTCAACTACGACCGCGCCACCTACGACCACGAGGTGGCCATGCTGCGTCAGTGGCGGCGCGACAACCCGACGCGCGACCTGTACCTGTGGCTGTACGACACGTTCCCGGTCGAGATCGCCGTCGGCGGCGACTTCTACTGCTTTCCCGGCTTCTTTGGCCATACCGTCGGGGAGCAGTTCCGGCTGTTCCGCGAGCAGAACTACCGTGGCATTTTCCACTGCGGCTACGGACAGGAGGTCGAGGCGTACTTGACCTACCGGCTGATGGACGACCCGTCGCTCGACGCCGGCCGGCTCATGGACGAGTACTTCCAGCGGCTGTACGGTCCCGCCGCCGCGCCCATGCAGGCGCTCTACAACGCCATCGAACGCACCTACGGCACGCCCGCGAACTATCAGGAGAGTATCGCCAGCGGTCGCCTGGAGATGCACCATCACCAGACCGAGGAGATGGCCTGGGGCTACCTGGGCACCGAGGCCCGCATGGCCCAGATGGCCGAACTGATGGGTAAGGCCCGAGACGCGGCGCAGACTCCCGAGGAGAAGCGCCGCGTCGAGCTGTTCGAGCTGGGCACCTGGGACTATATGCTGGCCGGCCGCGCGCAGTACCTCAAGCACGCCAAGGAGCGCTATGGCGGCCAGGGCGCGCCGCTGCGCGTGCCTTACGCTGCCAGCGGCTCGCTCGGCGGCGATCCGGCCCGGCTGGACCGCGGCGAGGCGCTGGCCCTGGCCGGATGGCGCTCGCGCCAGGCCGAGCCGACCCAGCGCAAGTGCGTCGGCTGGGCGGTCAACGATGGGCAGCAGCTCTACCTGCGGCTTGAGGAGCCCGCCGCGCCGGCCGTCGGCGACCGCTGGGAGGTGCTGCTGAGCGCCTCGCGCCCAGGCCCGCTGCGCACGCTGACGCTCACGCCCGACGGCAAGTGCGCTGCCCG
>JACRKZ010000084.1 GCA_016235455.1 Armatimonadota bacterium
GCCCGTTGTTGAAGTGGATCACGTCGTAGCGGTACTCGCCCAGCACGAAGTCGAGCGCCTTCAGATAGCTCGCATCGCTGACGCACTTGCTCGACGCCCAGTAGCCCACATACGCTGCTCCCTTGAGGTGGGCGGTGACGTTGGACTGGTAGCCGTTGGTGATGCTGTCGCCGATGAGCAGCACGCGCGGCAGGTCGGTCGAGGTGGCGTTGTTCCACCACATGTTGGACCACTCGGTGCCCTCGCGCTGGCGAGCAGCCTGCGCTCCGAGCGAGCAGGCGAGCAGGGCGGCGAGAGCGAGGCGGCTGGCGGTCATGGCGGGCTTCCTTTGGCTGGGAGGATAGCACATTCGCGCCGACCCGCTGCCGACAGGGCGCGAGTCAGACAGCGGGGCGGCCCGCTGCATGGCGCCGCGCGCCCGAGCAACGCGCGACCGGCCCGGCCATCTCGGCAGAGCCACGGCACGCTCGCCCCCGCGCCAGCCGGACCCACCGAGTTGGCCACGCCCCAGGCCGCGATGTATGATCTTACGCAGGCAAGTTCGATCATCGGTCGCGCTGCTTCGGCGGCAGGGAGACGTCCATGAGCGAGCGCAGGCGTTGGTTCCGCGTTGTCGTGGCGACGGCGATCGGGGTCGCCTTGCTGACCAGTTGTGGCAGCGGTGGCTCGGCCCACCGGCACTTGACGCTCACGAGCCAGTCGGGCCGGGCCGCGCTGCCGCCCGACATGGTGCTGCGGCTCGACTCGCTCCGCGCGGGCAATGCCTTCGGCGCGGGCGCCGTGGCGGCCGATGGCGGCTTCGCGGTGCGGCAACTGCCCGGCGGACCACAACTCGCCGCACTGTACAGCCCGAGCGGCAACCCGATGTTGCTGGGCTTCCTCGACGCGACGCACCCGGCCGTCAACGCCCGCACCACGGCCGAAGTGCTGCTGTTCTGGGGGCTGCGCGGCTACGCGTTCCCGTTTGCCGTGCAGCAACGGCTGCTGGGCCTGTTGCGCGAGGCACCCGAAGTGGCGCCAGTGGCTACGGCGGTGGCGCAAGCCGTGGCCGCCGACCCCGACGCACTGACCAAGGCCAACGCCGCGGTCACCAACGCCCTACGGTCCTTCGTGCAAGGCTTCGTGCCGGCGGGCCGCGCGCTGCTGGTCAACCCCGCCGAGGCCCGTAGCGGCCTGACGCTCAACCTCGACCGTGGGCTGAACACGATGCATATCACGAACGCCTACCGCCGACGCGCGAAGGTGTGGGTCGACCAGGTGTCGTACGTGCGCGAGTCGGACAACCAGGTGGTGCAGGAGCTCAAGCCGCTGGGCGATCCATTCGAGGTGCGCGCCACGGCCGGTGTGGGCGGCGGCTTTGTGGCCACGCTGGCCGACATCGTCCAGGGCACCTACGCCTACGTGCCCACCAACACCGAAGCACTGCGCCTGCCGCTGGCGCCGGGCAGCAAGCAGACCACGTACCGCGTGGTGACCGGCGGACTGGGTGCCGGCGGCCAGGGCGACTTCGAGTCGCTCTCGGCGCAGCGCAAGTCCGATGTGCGCTACATCGGCCTGCAGGCTTTTGTGATGGACATCTATGTGCCGTTGGTGTTCAGCATCGTCGCGCCGCTGGACGCCGGCTTCGACAACACCGCCATCTGGACTCCGGCCTCCAACAAGGACGTGTGGACCGACTTCTTCAACATGTTCCCCAGCATGCCGGGCTTCCAGGATGCGTTCAACGCCAGCGACTACTGGACCTGCCTGAGCGTGACGCTGCAGTACCTGATCACGTCGAAGACCTTCCAGGACAAGACGATCGGCGTGGCCATCGACTACCTCATCGAGCAGGAACTGTCCGGCCAACTGAGCCCCGCGCAGGTCACGTCCTACACCGGCTTCGTCAACGGCCTGGGCAAGGTGCTCAATGCGCTGGGCGTGGCCAACGTCATTCTGGCCGGATTCGACGAGGCAGCCGTGCTGCACGACATCTCGCTGTCCAACCTGGCCGACGTGTGGACCGTGGAGGCCACCAAGCCGCGCGTCATTCTGACCCCGCCGGAGACGACCATCGACAAGCTGGGGCTGGTCGGCCTGAGCGCGCGGGTGCCCGAATCCGAGCGCGGCGAGGGCGAGGCACCGGCCTTTGAGTACCGCTGGGCCAACACCGGCCGCGCCGGCACGCTCACCGACACCGCCGGCCACAGCGGCCAGAGCTTCGTCTCGAGCAAGCGCGACGTGGCCTACTCGGCCGACCTGGACAAGTACGACACCGACACGGTCACCGTTCAGGTCTACGAGATCAAGGGCTCGGCGCGGGAGCTGGTGGGCCAGGCCACCGCGACGGTGACCGTGGGCGCGCAGCAGGTGGAGATCGATCCAGCCGCCGCCGTGGTCGCCCCCGAAGGCACCGTCGGCTTCCAGGTGCAGGCGCCGCCGTCAAACGGCTTGACGCGTGAGTACCACTGGACCGTCGCCGGCAGTCAGGGCTACCTGCTAGGCAACACCGAGCACGACGTGGACTACACCGGGTCGGGCAACCAGATCGCCTACCGCGCCAAAGCCAACGGCAACGGCGAGGAGACGTTGCATGTCACGGTGACCGACATCGACGGAGCTCAGCGGCGTGTGGTGGGCAGCGCTGCCGCCACCATCACCGTGCGCGAGGACGCCGCCCAGGTGCTCATCCAGCCGGGCGCGCCAGAACTCAACCACGGCGACGCACAGGTACTCACCGCGTACCTCTCGCCGCCGCCCGCCGACGGCGCCACGGTGACCTGGCGCTGGACCAGCACCGGCCGCTGCGGGCAACTCGGCGCGGCCGCCGCGCGCCGCCGCGGCGAGACGCTGGAGACGACGACCAACCAGGTCACCTACACGGCCGGGCCGACGGTCGAGGGCACCGACACCGTGGTGGCCGAGGCGCTGGTGCACCGCGGCAGCACGGCCTCGCTCATCGGCCGAGGTGCCGCCACGGTCACCGTGCCGCGCAGCAACCGGCCGATCTCCTGGACGCTGACGCCCGGCCTGCTGACCACCGGCATCCATCAGTGGACGACCTTCGCGGTGCAGCCCGACCGCACGTTGCCCTCTGGGTTGACGCCGCGCTACCGCTGGCAGGCCGGTGGCCTGCACATCTGCCTGGGCGCGGCCGCACCCACGTTGCCCATCGCCACCGTGCCGTTCGAAAGTGACCGACCCATGGTCGACGTGGTCGGCCTGTCGGTGGGCAACGGCGAGGTGATCGTCGAGATCTTCGACGGGCCGGGCAACAGCGCCAATCTGCTGGGCGAGGTCCGCGCGCAGGTCAACTGCACGGGTCCCGAGTACCCGGTGGCCGTCCGCCAGAAGAGCGAAGTCAAGAACGGCTCGTGGTCGGTCGTGGCCGAGGTGGGTGTCTTCGTGCCCAAGGTCACCCACTACTCGCCGTCGTTCAACCTGCGCTTTCACACCCGGGGCCAGGAGAACGCCCACTACAAGGAAGGGCAACTCGAATACTGGGGCGACCCGACCGGCTTCATGCCGCATCCGCTGGGCTTCTGCCTGACTGGCGGCGCGAACGAGACGGGTCTCTGCCTGGCGCGGTTCTCCACCGGCGGTGTCGGCGACAGCATCCCGGGCGAGGCCACGGTGGCGCTGGCCGAGGCCGTGCAGCGTTTCGGCACCGAATACGCCGCGCTCAGCGCCGAGGCCGCGCCGACTTTCCCGGATTGGTACAACGCCGCCATCGCCGGTGCCAGCAGGCGGCGGTAGGCACCGACGCGACACGCGGGTTGAGCCCGACGAGGACCGAACCATGAAGCAGACGCTGCTCCTCCTGTTCCTGGCGTGCGACCTCGCCGGCGCCCAAGAGCCGCTCCTCCCCAACGGCGGCTTCGAGGCGGCGAGCACCGGCCCCATGCTGGCGGCGTTGACGCCGGCGGTGCGGGAGTTCTATGGCGGCGCGGCGGACTCGCCCTTTGCCGGCTGGGCCTTTGGCGGGCGCTGGGAACGCGGCGACTACGCCGTCGCGGTCAGCGACGTGTCCCACGGCGGGCAGCGCGCCTGCCAGATGACCTGCCGGCGCAAGGGCCGCGGCGGCATCGCCAGCGCACCGCTAACGCTGCCGGCCGGCACGACCATCGAGATCAGCGGCTGGACCAAGGGCGACGGCGCGGCCGGCGGACGGGTCTTCCTCAACCTCGAGGGCACGCCCGGCGACGGCTGGGACAGCCGCGACCTGAAGACCGGCACCTACGACTGGAACCGCTTCGTCAAGCGCGCGACGGTGCCCGGCGAGGGGCAGCAGACGGTCATCGTCTTCCTCTACACCACCTGTGAGGGCTCGGTCTACGTAGACGACATGGCCGTGAGCATCGCCAAGGATGGCGCCGCCGCCGAGCCCGGGAGCGCGAAGCGGCCGCGGCCCATCGCCGAGCCGGCAGGCTCGCCCGGCTATCGCGTGAGCGTGGTCTCGGCGCTCGACAAGGTCTTCCGCGAGGACGACTACGCCGCGGAGCCCGTGACGCGCATCGCGCTCAGCGCCGCGCGCAATGAGGTGGAGGCGGCGCAGCTCGTGGTCGAGGCGCCGTGGCGGCCGGTGACCATCGAGCAGGTGCGCTGCTCGGACCTGCGCGGGCCCGGCGGCGCGACCGTGCCGGCCGACGCGCTGTCGTGGCAACGCGTGGACTACGTCGAGACCACGGTCACGCCGCCCTACTACACCGAGCGCGGCCTGGGCTGGTATCCCGACCCACTGCTGCCCGCCGGCCCGTTCACCGTGGCCAGGCAGTCGCGCGCGCCGCTCTGGCTGAGCCTGCGCACGCCGCGCGACTGCCCGGCCGGTGCCTACTCGGGCACGGTGACCGTGCAGGCGGCCGGCCTGCCGGCGGTCAGCCTGCCGCTGACGCTGACCGTGTGGGACTTCGCGCTGACCGACGAGACGCACCTGCGCACGATGACCTGGCTGGGCGGCGGCGTGCTGCGCGAGTGGTATGGCCACGACTGGTCGGCCCAGGGCGAGCGTGACCACGCGGTGGTCAGGCGGCGCTACGAGGACTGCCTGCTGGCGCACCGGCTCGGGCCGGGCGGCGAGGTGGCCACCGATGTCGCGGCTGACGAGAACGGCCGGTTCGACTTCCGGCGCGTCGACGAGTCTCTCGACCGCCTGCTCCGCGGCGGCATGAACGCCTTCATCATGGGCACGGCGCCCAACCTCGGCCGGCAGAACCAGAAGGCCTACTCGCCCGAGTTCGTGGCCAAGTTCACGACCATGCTGCGGGCTTATAGCGAGCACCTGCGGGCCAAGGGCTGGCTCGACAAGGCCTATGTCTACGTCTGGGACGAGGCGCCGAAGTCGGCCTGGCCCGAGGTCAAGCGCATCGACCAGGCTATCCACGCCGCCGCGCCCAGCGTGCGCATCCTGCAATGCCTCAACGAGCCCGAAGGCGTACGTGAGTTGACCGGGTTCGCCGACGTGTTCGATGTCTATGTGGCGCAGTACCACAAGACCGGCGTGGCCGCCTCGCAGGCAAAGGGCGCCGAGGCCTGGCTGGCGGTCTGCTGCTACCCCATGGACCACCCCAACTTCTTCCTGGAGTACCCGCTGGTCGACGTCCGCGTCACCCCGTGGATCTGTTGGAAGTACAAGGCCGCCGGCTTCGAGTACTGGTCGCCCAACGCCTGGGGCGCCAACTGGCAGCGGAAGGGCGACAAGTGGCCCAAGGTGCCCTGGACCGCCAACACCTTCGGCCGCTACAACGGCGACGGCTACCTGCTCTACCCCGGTGCCGACGGCCAGCCCTACTCGTCGCTGCGCCTCGAAGCGCTGCGCGACGGGCTGGAGGACTACGAGTACCTGTGGACACTGCGCGAGCGGCTCAAGGCGCGGCCCGACAGCGTCGCGGCGGCGGCGCGTGATCTCTTGACGCTCGGGCCGGTGGTCAGCGAGGCTGGCGGCTACGCAGAGGATCACGCCGCGCTGACCCGCTACCGCGCGCGGGTGGCGGAGGCGATTGTGGCACTGGGCCGGCAGTGACTCTTGGTGGCACCGGCCTCCTGGCCGGTGTTGGCCGAGCCGGCCACGGCGCGCCGGAGCCAATCACCGGCCGGGAGGCCGGTGCCACCAGTGCCTCGGTCTACCACGGAGGATCGCCGTGCCCCGCGTCGAACCGTCGCCGGCACAGGAGCCCTAAGCCGTGAAAGCCGATACCGCCCGCCATCTGCTGCACCATCTCCGCGACCGCCACAGCGAAGAGGCCGCCAAGCTGGTCCGCCGGGCGCAGGTGCAGATGGACTTCGCCCGCGGCCTGACCGACCTGCTCGAACGCGCCGACTGGCGCCCGCTACTGGACGAGGCCGAGGCCGTGCTGGCGGCGGTCGACCCGGCGGCAGGGCTCGGCGCGCTGGCCGCCGCGGTGGTGCAGGTCGAGGGTCTGCTGGGGCCGGTCGGCGAGGTGGCCAAGGGCTATCGGCTGTGGTTGGTGGGCCATGGCCATATCGACATGAACTGGATGTGGAGCTGGCCCGAGACCGTGGCCGCCACGCACGACACGCTGGCCTCGGTGCTCAGCCTGATGCGCGAGTACCCCGAGCTGACCTACGCCCAGAGCCAGGCCTCGGTCTACGCCATCATGCGCGACTACTTCCCCGCGCTGTTCGACAAGATCGCCCAGCGCGTGCGCGAGGGCCGCTGGGAGGTGACCGCCAGTCAGTGGGTCGAGGGCGACAAGAACCTGGCCGCGGGCGAGTCGCTCTGCCGCCATCTGCTGCTCACCCGCCGGGCCATGGCCGACTGGTTCGGCCTGGTGCCCGAGGATGTGCCCATCGACTGGGAGCCGGACACCTTTGGCCATCCGCCCACGCTGCCGACCATCCTGGCCCAAGGCGGTGTGAAGTACTACTACTCCTGTCGCCAAGGCGGCGGGTTCGACCACGAGCGCGCGGGCGACGCTCGGCCGGCGCTGTACTGGTGGGAGGCACCCGACGGCGCGCGCATCCTGGTCAACCGCGAAACCACCTGGTACAACAGCTACGTCGACATCGGCGAGAACTTGGCCATGCCGCTGCTGGCCTTCTCGCGCGAGACCGGACTGCGCGACTGGCTGCTCATCCACGGCATCGGCAACCACGGCGGCGGCCCGACGCGGCGCGAGCTCGACTACTTCCAGTGGCTGCGCGACCTGCCCATCTACCCCACCATGTGCTACGGCACCGTGGCCGGCTACTTCGCCCAGATCGCCGACCAGACCGGCGACCTGCCCGTTATCACCGGCGAGCTCAACTTCGAGTTCACCGGCTGCTACAGCTCGCAGAGCCTGATCAAGCAGGCCAACCGGCTGGGCGAGAACTACCTGCTGGAGACCGAGGCCCTGGCCGCCGTGACCCGGCGCCTGACCGGTGTCGAGGTCCCCGCCGGCCGCCTGAACGACGGCTGGACCCGCGTGCTGTTCAACCAGTTCCACGACATCCTGCCCGGCTCCGGCGTGCGCGAGACGCGCGAGCATGCGCTGGCCAACTTCCAGGAGGTCGGCGCCATCTGCGGCGCGGCCAAGCGTGTGGCCGGCACGACGCTGGCCGCGAGTCTCGACACCGCCGCGCTGCTGCCCGACACGGCCGACGCGCGCGAGGAGCGCGCGCTGCTGGCCGCGGGCTCGGCCAACACGCCGTTCGTGGCCGGCGCGGGCAGCGGCTCGGGCCTCACCGGCCTGTCGCGCGCGGCCAGTGGCGGCCGTCGGTTCGTGCCGTTCGTGGTCTACAACCCCAGCGCCTGGCCGCGCACGCAGCGCGTCAGCGTGTCGCTCTACGATGTCGATCTGGCGCCGGGCCGCATCGTCGCGCGCGACGAGGACGGCCACCAGCAGCCGACGCTGCTGGTCGAGAAGGCCCACGACTGGGGCCATGAGCGCACCACGGTGACCTTCGAGGCGCGTGATGTGCCGGGGCTGGGCTACCGCACCTACCTGTTGTGCGAAGGCGACGCCGACCCGCAGCCCGCGGGAGTGGTCTATGGCGGCGGCGACAGCTTCGAGACACCGTTCTACCGCGTGCGCGTCGGCCGGCACCACGGCGGCCTGATCGACCTGACCGACAAGCGCACCGGCGCCGTGTTCGGCGGATGGCGCGCCGAGACCGACCAGGTCGTCACCGGCCTGTGGGAGTCGATCCTCGAGAAGCCCTGGCTGATGACCGCCTGGGTGCTGGGTGAGGAGGACCGCGCCGCGGCCAGCATGCTGCGCGGCGGCGGGCTCGGCCTGCAGGGCATCAGCCGGCGCGACGGCACCTGGCAGCCGTCGGGCGCGTCCACGCCGGTGGCCCATGTCGACTGGCGCGGCGCCGTGCCGGGCACGAGCAGCAGCGTGCGGCTGACCTACCAGTTCGCCGCCACCCAACCGCGCATCGACGTCACCGCCGAGATCGACTGGCGCGAGATCGGCGACGGCTCGCGTGGCATCCCCGGCCTGATCGTCGGCTTCCCGTGCGAGTCGCTGGAAGACATCAGCACGCGCTGGGAAGTGCCCTTCGGCAGCATCGAGCGCGCCCTGTTCGACGGCCAGGAGGTGCCCACGCTGCGCTACGCCCACGTCGCCGGCCAAGCCTGGGGCCAGTATGCCGGGCTGACGCTGCTGCAGGACAGCCGCTACAGCCACGCCATGCGCGGCCACGAACTCCGTATGCGCGTGCTGCGCAGCTCGCTCGACCCCGACCACGCGCCGGAAGTGGCCAAGCAGACGCTACGCTACTCGCTCTACCTGCACGACACGCCGCCCACGCCGACCGAGCTGGCGCGGCTCGGCGCCGACTGGAACCACCCGCTCATCGTCTTTCCGGCCAATCTGCAGGACGGCACCCGCCCGACGGTCCTTGAAGGCGCGCGAGTCACCACGCCCAACGTCGTGCTCACCGCGCTCAAGAAGCCCGAGGATGGCGACGGCCTGGTGCTGCGCCTGGTCGAACTCGATGGCCAGGCCACCGAGGCCGTCGTCGAGCTGTCGGCCGAGCTGGCCGCCGGCCTGCGCACCGCGCAGCGCATGGATGTGCTGGAGCGCGAGCTGATCGGCGGCGAGATCCGTTTCGATGGCCGGCGGCTGGTGGTGCCCATCACGGCGCACGGCCTGGTGACGGTGGGCCTGGTGTAGGGCGGCTGCGTGGCTGGCTGGGCGATGGCGTCCTGCATCGCGCCGCTTGAACTCACCCCACCAACCGCGTATACTCCGGGCAAAGGATTGCCCTGGAGCCCGAGATGAGGACACTCGCTACCACGCTGGCCCTGGCTGTCGCCTGCTCCGCCGCCGATGCCGTCGTCCTGCGCACCGACACCGCGACGTTCGAGATCGACGCGACGGGCTCGTTGCGCGCCATTCGGCGCCACACCGACTGGACCAACCAGATCGCCAAGGGCCAGCCCTCGCCGCTGCTCCAGGTGCGCATCCGGGGCACGTGGCAGGCGCCACGGACAGCCGCGTGGGACCAGTCGGGCGGGCGCCTCACACTGCGCTACGCCGACAGCCTCAAGGTCGTGCTGCGGCTGACCGCCAAGCCCACGCACGTGGTCTTCGAGCTGCTCGACGCGCAGCCCCGCGGGATCGCCGAGCTGGTCTGGTGGGGGCCCTACCCGACCACGGTCGGCGAGTACCTGGCCGATGCCGTTCGGCAGCGTGTTGCAGGCCTTCTGTCGCGACCGCGGCAGCGACCGCGTGCTCAGCAACTGGGGCCACGACAAGTACCTGGCGCCGGCGCTGCACGATGGCGGCGTGATCGGCTCCAAGATCGCCTTGTTCGCCTGCACCGCCGCCGACGCGCTCACCACGCTCGGCGCCATCGAACAGGCCGAGGGCCTGCCGCACCCGACAGTCGACGGGGTCTGGGGCAAGACCTCGCCGACCGCCAACGCCTCATACCTGATCGTCGACTTTGGCGAGCAGAACATCGACCAGGCCATCGCGCTGACCCGCCGTGCCGGGCTGCGCTACGTCTACCACAGCTCGCCGTTCGCCACTTGGGGGCATTTCCAACTGAAGCCCAACCTCTTCCCGCACGGCTGGGACGGCCTGCGCGAGTGCGTCGAGAAGGCGCGTGCCGCCGGCATCGGCGTCGGGTTCCACACGCTGTCCAACTTCATCACCACCAATGACCCGTATGTCACCCCCAAGCCCGACCCGCGGCTGGCGCGCGTGGGCTCGGCCAAGCTGGTGGGCGCCGTGGACGCGCAGGCCAAGGAGATCGAGGTCGACGCGCCCGACTACTTCCGCCGGTCCTCGGCGCTCAACACCGTGGTCGTTGGCGACGAGTTGGTGCGCTACGCGGCGGTCTCGGCGGCGGCGCCATGGCGGCTGACCGGTTGTGAGCGCGGTGCCTTCGGCACCAAGGCGGCGGCGCACGGCGCCGGTGCGGCCGCCGGGCGGCTCATGGATCACGACTACAAGGTCTTCCTGACCGACGCCTCACTGTCGGTGGAGGTAGCTCGCAAGATCGCCGAACTGTGCAACCATGCGGGCATCCGCCAGATCTCGCTGGACGGGTTGGAGGGCAACTGGTCCACGGGCCATGGGCAGTATGGCCGCGCGCTGTTCACCGACGCCTGGTACAACGCGCTGTCGCCCGAGCTCAAGGGGCAGGTGCGCAACGACGCGAGCAACCCCTGCCACTGGACCTGGCACATGGCCACCTACTACAACTGGGGCGAGCCCTGGTACGCCGGCTTCCGCGAGAGCCAGACGCTCTACCGCTTCAAGAACCAGATGTTCTACACGCGCAACCTGCTGCCGCGCATGTTGGGCTGGTTTGCCCTGCGCGAGAACACAAGCCTGGCCGACGCCGAATGGCTGCTGGCGCGTGCCGCGGGCTACGGGGCGGGCTTTACACTGGCCATGAGCCCCGACAGTCTGGCCCAGCAGAGCGCCGCGAGCGGCACCGTGGCCGGCGCCAACAAGTCGGCCGGCGCCATCCTCGACGCTATCCGCGAGTGGGAGACGGCGCGCCTGGCAGGCGCCTTCCCGGCCGAGGTCAAGGCGCTGCTGCGCGACAACAAGCGCGAGTTCCATCTGGAGCGCGTGGGCGATGGGCAGTGGGACCTGTATCCGGTGGTCGCCGGCCAGCGCGGGACGGCGGTGCGCGTGGGTCGCCGGTAGGACAGGCGACGGCGACAGGCGCACACCGTCACCGTCGGTTGACCAGCCATACCCCGCCGATGACGACCGCGCCGCCCAGCAGTGCGGCCAGTGTCGGCTCCTCGCCGAGGATCAGGTAGCCCATGATCACCGCGATCACGGGCACCAGGAACAGCAGGCTGGCCACGCGCGCCAGCGGCCGATGGGCGATGATGTAGGCGAACAGCGAGTAGCACAGCGCCGACGGCACCACGCCGAGCGCCACCACGGTCCAGGCAGCGCTCGGCGGCGCCGCGCGCCAGGCCGCGCCCAGGCCGCCGCCCGCGGGCAACAAGGCCAGCGTTCCGGTCCAGATGGCCCAGGTGGTCAGATCCAAGGCACTGTAGCGCGACAGGTAGCGCTTGCTCAGCAGGTTGTAGCCCGTGGCCGAGAGCGCGCCGCCAAACAGTAGCAGCAGCCCGATCAGTTCGGCGCGCCCGCCGGCCTGGCCGGTGCCGATGATGAGCATGCCGCCAAAGGCCGTCACCACCCCGGCCCAACCGCGGTAGGTGAGCCGCTCGCCCAAGCGCAGCACCGCGCCCAGCGTGGTCAGCACAGGGATGCAGGCGACGATCATCGAGGCGGTGCCGGCGGGGATGATCTTCTCGCCGGCGTTGATGCACAGGCCGTACGTAGCGAAGCCCAGCG
>JACRKZ010000015.1 GCA_016235455.1 Armatimonadota bacterium
ACCTGGTGCCGGCCGTTGGGCGTCAAGTCGTCGGGCCATCCGGCGGGGTCCTACAACGCCACGCCGCTCCAATCGCCGGGCGATGCGCTGCTCTTCTACAAGCATCAGGGCTACCCGCTGACCGACTACATCCACTACTACCACCACGGCATCGAGGGCTTCAAGATCCCTGCCTCGGCCGCCTACAACTGGGACCGTGAGCTGCTGGTCTGCGAAATCTACGGCAACTTCCACCAGAAGCTGCCCAACGACGGCGACATGCTCTACCGCGCGGGGATGGAGTGCTATGCGCGCGGGGTCAACTACCTGCTGCCGCACGGCACCTGGTACGACGCAGAGAAGATGGCCATCGTGCCCGAGATCTCGTATCGCAATCCGGCCTATGCCGCCGAACTGCCGCGGTTCAACCGCTGGGCCGCGCGCTGCGAGACGCTACTGCGTGGCGGACGCCATGTGGCCGACATCGGCGTGGTCTACCCCATCGCCGACCTGGCCGCGCGCTACAGCGTGGCCGAGCAGCGGCCCAACTGGGGCTACGGCCCCTTGCCGGGCACGGACTACTACGAGATCATGCGCCTGCTCACCGGCGAACTGCGGCGCGACTTCACGCTGTTGCACCCCGAGACGCTCGACCGGCGTTGCCGCGTGGACGGGCGTGAGCTGCTGCTCGACAACGAGACCAACTGGGAGCGCTACCGCGTAGTGCTCCTTCCGGCCTGCCGCACCATCAGCGTGAGCAACCTGGCCAAGGTCAAAGCCTTCGCCGACGCCGGCGGCCAGGTGGTGGCCACCACCTGCCTGCCCGAGCGCTCCGCCGAGTTTGGTCGCGACGCCGAGGTCAAGAAGCTGAGCGATGCGCTGTTCGGCCCCGGCGGGCGCGGGCTGTTCGTGCCCAAACCCGACGAGCAGACGCTGGCCGCCGCGCTGGACAGCCTGGGCTTCGCCTGGGACGTGCGGCTGGACAACGTGCCCGCCATCCCGCGCGTGGGCCGCGGTGGCAAGGACCCCGCGGTCAACCAGTCGGCCACGTATGTGGACTGGTACGAAGGTGGAGGGCGCCAGTTCGCCTACATCCACCGTGTGCTCAACGGCGCTGATGTCTACTTCTTCGCCAACTCCAGCGCCCAGCCTGTAACCGCCGACGTGAGCCTGCGCGGTGCGCACACCCTCCAGGTGTGGGACCCGTATACGGGTGAGCGCACACCGCTGCCAGCGCGGGTCCAGGCCGGCGTGACGCGCGCTCGGCTGGAGTTGCCGGCGCTGCGCAGTGTGTTCTGGGTGGACCGCGGCTGACGACGCGCGGAATGGCGGCTCCACTCGGAGTCAGCCCGAACCAGTGCCGGACCGCCCATGGGTCGCCTCTCGCCTTCAGGCGGAATGCAGCCGGATCGCGCCGGTGTTCCGCCTGAAGGCGGTATACCCAGGGCGCCGCAATAGCGTTCGAAGCTCGCCGAGCGCCGCCTGAAGGCGGAACAACAAACCCGCTGCAACGCGCTTGCGGGGCGCGCCTCGACATACCATACTGGGCTTGACCGGGGATCCACCATGCCCAAGCGCTCCCTCTGGCTGCTCCTCTGCCTGGCCTGTGCCGCGAGCTGGCTGCCGGCCCAGGACCTGGCCGCGGGCTTCCGTCAGCCGCCGGCCGACGCCAAGCCGTGGGTCTACTGGTTCTGGCTCAACGGCAACATCAGCCGCGAGGGCATCAAGGCCGATCTCGAGGCCATGGCGCGCGTGGGCATTGGCGGCGTGCTGATCATGGAGGTCGACCAGGGCGCGCCCGACGGGCCGGCGCCGTTCGCCTCGGCCACCTGGCGCGAGCTCTTCCGGTACATGTGCGGCGAGGCCCAGCGCCTGGGCATCGCGGTCAACATGAACAACGATGCCGGCTGGTGCGGCAGCGGCGGGCCATGGATCTCGCCCGAGCTGTCCATGCAGACGCTGGTCTGGACCGAAACCAAGGTCCATGGCACCGGGGCGGCCGTCGACATCACGCTGCCGCGGCCCCGGGCGAATCACAACTACTACCGCGACGTGACCGTGCTGGCGCTGCCACAACCGGCCGACGACGCCTATCGCATCGCCGACATTGCCGGCCGGTCGGGCGCCGACCTGCGCCATCTGCCGAACACCGTCATCTACCCGACTGCTCCGGCCGGCGCCGTCGTGCCGCGCGAGCAGGTGCGCGACCTGACCGCCAACATGGACGCCGCGGGCCGGCTGACCTGGACCGCGCCGGGCGGCGACTGGCTGGTGCTGCGCCTGGGCCACACCACCACTGGCGCCATGTGCGCGCCGGCGCCGGCGGCGGGCCGTGGGCTGGAGTGTGACAAGCTCAGCAAGACAGCCGTCAAAGCGCATTTCGATGGGCTGATGGGCAAACTGTGCGACGATGTCGGCCCGCTGGCGGGCAAGACCCTGGTGCGCACGCACATCGACTCCTGGGAGGTCGGCTGCCAGAACTGGAGCAAGGACTTCCGCGCCGATTTCCAGCGGCTGCGCGGCTACGACCCGCTGCCCTGGCTGCCTGTCGTGACTGGCCGCGTGCTCGACAGCCAGGAGGCCAGCGAGCGCTTCCTGTGGGACTTCCGGCGCACCATCAGCGACCTGATCACCGACAATTACGCGGGTGAGTTCGCCCGACTGGCGCACGCGCGCGGACTGGAGTTCTCGCTGGAGGGCTATGGCGAACCGGCCGACGACCTCTACTACGCCAGTCGCGCCGACGAGCCCATGGCTGAGTTCTGGTCGTATGGTGCCTATGGGGCGGCCAACACCTGCACGGTCATGTCTGGCGCGGCGCATGTCTACGGGCGCCGCATCCTCGGCGCCGAAGCGTTCACCGCCACCGATGCGGAGAAGTGGCAGGCCTTCCCCGGCTCGATCAAGGCCATCGGCGACTGGGCCTTCTGCGAGGGCATCAACCGCTTCGTCTTCCACCGCTACGCGCTGCAGCCGTGGGTCAACCGCCCACCGGGCATGTCCATGGGCCCGTGGGGCCTGCACTATGAGCGCACCAACACCTGGTGGAACGACACCGGCGCCTGGCACCGCTACCTGGCCCGTTGCCAGCATCTGCTGCGGCAGGGCGTGTGGGCCGCGGACATCCTCTACGTGGCGCCCGAAGGCGCGCCGGCGCATTACATCGCGCCCATGCGGCGACCCAACGGGCTGGACCGGCCCGGCTACAGCTTCGATCTGGCGCCGTCCCAGGCGCTCGTCGAGCGCGTCGCCGTTAAGGACAAGCGCATCGTGCTGCCCGACGGCGTCAGCTATCGCGTGCTGTCGCTGGCCGGCGGCGGCGCCTACACGCCAGCGCTGCTGCGCCGGGTGAAGGAACTGCTGATC
This sequence comes from Armatimonadota bacterium, assembly GCA_016235455.1. Classification (GTDB taxonomy): domain Bacteria; phylum Armatimonadota; class UBA10988; order UBA10988; family UBA10988; genus UBA10988. The sequence goes on from JACRKZ010000015.1 coordinate 3,346, forward strand.
GCTGGCGCCACGGTGGTTGGCGAGCGACCGCGCAAGTCGCCCAGCCTGGCGGGCTACCCGGCCTGCGACGCCGAGGTGACCGCGCTGGCCGACGAGCTGTGGGGGCCGGGCACCGGGCCCGTCGACCGCGCGGTGGGCGCTGGCCGGCTGGTCAGCGGGCGCGACGCCCAGACCGTGCTGGCCGACGACGGCGTGGCGCCCGACTTCGCTTCGGCCGACCGTCGCGGCGACCAGTCGCTGCGCTTCGCGCACCGGCGGGTCGGCGCGACCGACCTGTACTTCGTGGCCAATCGCCTGCCCTACCCGGTCGAGGCCGTGGCCAGCTTCCGCGTGAGCGGCCGGCGGCCGGAGTTGTGGTGGGCCGAGGACGGCCGCATGACCCAGCCGGCCATGTGGCGCGAGGAGCAGGGCGTCACGCGCCTGCCGCTGCGGCTCGATGCCACGCAGTCGGTGTTCGTCGTGTTCGCCCAGCCCAGCGCCGGCGCCAACCCCGTAGTCACCGTGAGCCATGGCGGCCAGACCTGGGGCGCGGTGCCCACGCCGCCGCCACCGTTGACCATCCTGCGGGCCACCTACGGCCCGGCGGGTGACGCGGCGCGCACCATCGACGTCACCGACCGCGTCAAGGCGCTGACCGCCGGCGGCGTGCGCAGCTTCCAGGTATCGCGTCTCGCCGAAGGCGGCGATCCCGCCTACATGGTGCTCAAGACCGCGGTCATCGCCTACGAGGTGGCCGGCCAGAGCGGCGAAGTGCGCGGCACGGACCCCGAGACCATCACTTTCGGCGGGCCGGCGGTGCCCATCGAGGTGGTTCGGGCCAGCTACGGGCCCGAGGGTGACGCCGCGCGCACCATCGACGTGGCAGCCAAGGTGCGAACGCTGGCGCAGGCTGGGCAGAGCAGCTTCGCCGTGACCGACCTGGCCCAACCGGTCGATCCGGCGCCGCAGGTGGTCAAGACGCTGGTGCTCGAGTACAGGATCTCCGGCAAGACTATCAGCGAGACGCTGCGCGACGGCGACCAGGTGCTGCTGCAAGGTGCCGATGCCGGCGTGCGCGCCGTACGCGCCGTGACCCGAGGCGCCGAGGGTGGCGTCGTGGCCGAGGTCGAGGAGCCGGGCGCCTATGACCTGGCCCTGGCCGACGGCAAGGTGCGCCATGTCGAGGTGCCGGCCTGGTCGGCCGAACTGCCCGTGGCCGGGCCCTGGTCGCTGCGCTTCGCGCCGGGCGGCGGCGCACCGGCCCAGGTCAAGCTGGCCCGGCTGCTCTCCTGGAGCCAGCATGACGATCCCGGTGTGCGCTACTTCTCCGGGTCTGGCACCTACGCCACCACGGTCACCGTGCCCGCCGCCGCGCTCGGCGCCAACCGGCGCGTCTACCTCGACCTGGGCCGCGTGGCGGTCATGGCCGCGGTCAGGCTGAACGGCAAGGACCTGGGCGTGCTGTGGAAGGCGCCCTACCGCGTGGATGTCACCGGCGTGGCCAAGGCCGGCGCCAATGCGCTGGAAGTGCGCGTGGTCAACCAGTGGATCAACCGCCAGATTGGCGACGAGCAACTGCCCGACGACAGTGACCGCCACGGCAACGGCACGCTCCGGGCCTGGCCCGAATGGTTGGCGGGCACCAAGCCCAGCCCCACCGGGCGCATCACGTTCACCAGTTGGCGGCTGTGGCGCAAGGACTCACCGTTGGCGGAATCCGGCCTGCTGGGACCCGTGACCTTGCGCACGACGACGCTGGTCGCGGTGCCGGGCGCCGGCTGAGGCCGGACGCGTTGTTCGTTGTGCCGGCACTGCCGGGATGGCGAGTCCACTGGCTCAGCGTCGCCAGTGCTGGTACGCCAATCTCCAGATTGGCATCGGCCGGAGGCGTAGCCGCAGGTCGACATCGCGGCGGACCGTCGGCAACCGGTGTTCCTGCGGACCGCTGCCAATCTGGAGGCTGGCGTGCCGGCACTGGCGGCAGATCACGCGAGGCAAAGCATGAAGTCGACACTCAACCCGGTCGTCTGGGCCTTGGTGGCTGCGTTGTCCGGCGCTCAGGCGGCGCCTTATGACGCCTGGGCGCATGCCGCCTCGTTCTACGTGCTGACCACGCCCGACGGCGCCGATCTACCGGCGGACGTCGTCGAGCGCGGATTCCCGCTGCTGGTGCGGCTCCAGCGCGACACCTTCGACTTCGGGCAGGCGCGGCCAGACGGCGGCGACCTACGCTTCTCGACCGCCGACGGCACGCCGCTGCCCTACCAGATCGACCAGTGGCAGCCGGCGCTGGGCACAGCCTGCATCTGGGTACGCCTGCCGATCCTGCGCGGCAACGAGCGACAGGAGTTGCGGCTGCACTGGGGCAAGGCCGACGCGGTCAGCGAATCGGTCGGCGCGGCCGTGTTCGCCGCGGACAACGGCTACGCCAGCGTCTGGCATCTGGGCGAGCGCGTGGCCGACGAGGTGGGCACGCTGACCTCGCGCGATGTCGGGACGACACTGGTGCCGGGCATCGTCGGCACCGCCCGCCACCTGGCCGGGCGGCAGGGCATCTTCGGCGGCGACCGCATCGCGGACTACCCGTCAGGCGCCGCGCCGCACAGCACCGAGGCCTGGTTCCGCGCCGAGCGGCCCAACACCACGATCATCGGCTGGGGCAACGAAGGCGGCGGCCAGGGCAGCAAGGTGCGCATGATCAACCAGAGCCCGCCGCACATCCGCATCGACAGCGATTTTGCCGATGTGCGCGGCACGCAGCGCGTGCCGCTGTCGGCCTGGACGCATGTCGTCCACACCTACGACGGCGGCACCGGCCGCATCTACGTCAACGGCCGGCTGGACGCCTCGGCCACTCCCAAGCTGAACATCAAGAGCCCGTCGCGGCTGTGGCTGGGTGGCTGGTACGACAACTACGACTTCGTGGGCGACCTGGACGAAGTGCGCATCTCGCGCGTGGCCCGCTCGGCGGCTTGGATCCGGCTCGAGTACGAGAACCAGAAGCCCCTGGGCAGCCTCGTCGGCCCGCCGGTCCAGCCTGGCCAGATGTTCAGCGTGAGCCCGACGCGGGCGACCGTGAACGAGGGCGGGAGCGTGAGCTTCGACGCCCAGGCCGGTGGCGCGCTCAAGCTGGCGTGGGTGCTCCGGCGTGACGGCGCCGAGCAGATCGTCGCCGTCGACCGCCTGCACGTCGCGGTCGACGCGGGCCGGGTCAGCGGCGACCAGACGGCCACGCTGCAGCTGCGCGCGGCCTATCCCGACGGCCTCAAGACGGTCGATGTACCCATCGCCATTCGCGAGACCATCCCCGACCCGCTGTTCACGCTGCGCGCGCCGGCGCGCTGGGACGGACGCCAGACCATTGAACTGGTGCCGGAGTTGCTCAACAAGCCCGGGTCGGTGCAGACCACCTGGCGCATCGACGGCTTGGCCGTGGCCAAGGAGGCGCTGCCCGGCCGGCTGCGGCTGACCCGCGCGCTGGGCAGCGGCGCGATGACCGTCACCGCCACGCTGACCAACGGCGGCCGGCCCGTCTCGCGGTCGGTGACGTTGGCCGTGACCGAGCCGCCGCGCGACGCCTGGGTGGTCCGCGGGCCGGACAAGGATGAGCAGCCCGAAGACAATCAGTTCTACGCCCGCGACGACCGGGGCGAAGGTACGCTGCACTACCGCGGCACGCTGACCGAGCCCGCCGACACGGTCTTCCTGCGGGTGCTGGCCGACGGCCAGCCCTATCGCGCCGAGTCGCACAAGATCGGCGCCGATCGCGCCTACGCCTTCGCCGTGCGGCTCCGGCCAGGCCTGGTCCACTACTCGGTCGAGCTCGGCAGCAACACCGTCGGCGGCGAGAAGGTGCTGCGCCGGGTGAGCAACCTGGTCTGCGGCGATGCCTACCTGATCGATGGCCAGTCCAACGCCGTGGCCACCGACTGGGGCCGCGAGGAGCCCACCTTCCATAGCGAGTGGATCCGCTCGTACGGCAGCATGTCGGGCAGCCCGCAGGGCCTGCGGCTGTGGGGCGAAGCCTGCTACCGCAGCCGCGACGGCGAGAAGCTGCAGATCGGCTACTGGGGCATGGAACTGGCCAAACGGCTGCTCGAAAACCACAAGGTGCCCATCTGCATCCTCAACGGCGCCGTGGGCGGCACGCGCATCGACATGCATCAGCGCAACGCGGCCAACCCCGAGGACATGACCACCATCTACGGCCGGCTGCTGTGGCGCGTGCGCCAGGCCCGACTGACCCATGGCATCCGCGGTATCTTCTGGCACCAAGGCGAGAACGACCAGGGCGCCGACGGGCCCACGGGCGGGTTCGGCTGGGAGACCTACCGCCAGTACTTCATCGATATGGCCGCTGCCTGGCAGCAGGACTACCCCAACGTCGGGCACTGCTACCTGTTCCAGATCTGGCCCAAGTCTTGCGCCATGGGCGTCGACGGCTCGGACAACCGTCTGCGCGAGGTGCAGCGCACCTTGCCGGGCGCTTTCTCCAAGCTCGGCATCATGAGCACCCTGGGCATCGAACCGCCCGGCGGATGCCACTATCCCGCCGAGGGCTACGCCGAAATCGCTCGGCTGATCTACCCGTTGGTAGCCCGCGACCACTACAGCGTCGTGCCGAAATCGTCCATCACGCCGCCCAACCTGGTCAGCGTCAGCTGGACCAGTGACCGGCACGACGCTGTCCGCCTGGTGTTCGACCAGCCGGTGGTGTGGCGCGATGCGCTGACCAGTCAGTTCTACCTGGACGGGCAGCGCGGTCAGGTGACCGCTGGCGCCGCGGCCGGCGGGGTGCTCACGCTGACGCTGGCGGCTCGTTCGAGCGCGGCGACCATCACCTACCTGGACAGCGCCAGCTGGAGCCAGGCCAACCTGCTGAAAGGTCAGAACAACATCGCCGCGCTGACGTTCTGCGAGGTGCCCATCGGCGAGGCGATCAAGGGACTCGACAAGCGCTGAGCGTGAACCAACAATAGCCTTGCCGGCGTTTTGCCGGCCAGGAGGCTCGCCATGCCCGCTCTCACCCGCCGTCTCGCCGCGCTCGGCGCGCTGTTGTTCGTCTGTCTGCCGGCGCTGGCCGCCGAGGCCGACCAGCCCTGGCTCAAGCCCGACCCGGCGGCGCTGGCGCGCTGGCGGGACATGCGCTTTGGCATGTTCATCCATTGGGGTCCGGTCAGCCTGACCGCCAAGGAGATCGGCTGGTCGCGCGGCGGGGGCACGCCGATCGAGGTCTACGACAACCTGTACAAGCAGTTCAACCCGACCGCGTTCAACGCCGATGAATGGGTCGCCATCGCCAAGGCGGCGGGCATGAAGTACATCATCCTGACCACCAAGCACCACGATGGCTTCTGCTTGTGGGACACCGAGCTGACCGACTACAACATCATGAACAGCCCCTTCGGGCGCGATGTGGTCAAGGAACTGGCAGCCGCCTGCCGCAAGGGCGGCATCGCCTTTGGCACCTACTACTCGGTCTGCGACTGGCACCACCCCAACTTCCCGCTGACCAGCCCCGGCGGCAGCGTGAAGCGCGAGAAGTACGACCTGGACGCCTACAACAAGTACCTGCTTGGCCAGATCAAAGAACTGCTCACCAACTACGGCCCGCTGCTGACCATCTGGAACGACGTGCCGCAGATGTTCCAGCATCGCGGCGTGGAGACCATGAAGATGGGCCGCGGGTTGCAGCCCGACCTGCTCTTCAACAACCGCACCGGTGACGGCGGCGACTACGACACGCCCGAGCAGCAGGTGGGCGCGTTCTCGAACAAGCGCGCCTGGGAGTCGTGCATGACCGTCTCGGCGCACAACGCCTGGGCCTGGGGTGGCGCGGCCGACGGCGTGAAGCCATTGAGCGCCTGTATCACCATGTTGGTGCGCTGCGCCGGCGGTGATGGCAACTGCCTGCTCAATGTCGGCCCGCGGCCCGACGGCGTCATCGACCCAGCCCAGGCCAACCGCCTGCGCGAGGTCGGCGACTGGCTCAAGACCGCCGGCGAGAGCATCTACGGCACGCGCGGCGGCCCCTGGAAGCCGACCAAGAACCTGGTCAGCACGCGCCGCGACAATGCCGTCTACTTGCACATCCTGCACAGCGACGACGGCCAGGTGGAACTGCCCGACCTGGCCGCCAAAGTGCAGTCGGCAACGCTCCTGGGCGGCGCGACCGTGACCTGCGCGCAGCAGGACGGCAAGCTCACCCTGACCATCCCCAAGCCCGCGGCCGACGCGGTCGACACCGTGATCAAGCTGACGCTGGGCAAGTCGGCCATGGACCTGCCAGTGCAGGCGGCAGCGCCCAGCATGCCGGCCACCGCCTCCAACGTGTATGCCAAGCAGGTGGACGAGTACGGCCCGGAGATGGCCTTCGACGGCGAGGAGGGCACGCGCTGGGCCACCGACGGCGGCACCAAACAGGCTTGGATCGCGGTTGACCTGGGCGCGGCCAAGCCCATCGGGGCAGTACGCATCGACGAGGCCATCGCCGTGCGCGTGACCAGGTTCGAGCTGCAATACCGCGAGGGCGAGGCCTGGAAGACCGCCTTCGCAGGTGAGAAGATCGGCCCGCACTACCGCCGGTCGTTCCCGGCGGTGACCGCGCGCGAGTGGCGGCTCAACATCCTGGACGCCAGCGACGGGCCGACCATCAATGAGATTGAGTTGCTGGAGAAGTAGCGCCGTTTTTGGGCCTTGCCTCGCGCGCTTTGGTGCACGAGACTGCGCGTTGATAGACCGTGGTGCCGAGTCGGACGTCAGGCATCGGCGGCCGTCGCGGAGAGACCGATGCGTGTCTGTTGGCGGTGGCTGTGCTGTGGCGCGTTGGCGCTGTTGGTTGGCTGTGGCACCAGCAGCAACGGAGGCGGAGGCGGTACCCCGCACGGCAATGTGGTGGCCTCGGCCCTGCAAGGCTACGTCGTGCCACCCACGGCGCGCGCCAGTGGCGTCACTCTGTCCGCCACGGCACCCGCCGGCGGTGGCTTGGCCGGCGCGGCAGTCAAGGTCGTTGACCGCCACGGCGCCACCCTCGCTGCCACCGTCACCGCTGCGGACGGCGGGTTCGAACTGACCGCCATCCCCTTTGCCGGCACCACGCAGTTGACCGTGACGCCCAGCGGCGGTGCGGCCACCACCTTCTGGGTGACGCTCGTCAATGCGCGAACCGTGCACGCCGGCCAGGTGTTCGCCTTCAATCGCGCTCTGGCGGTCGCGGCCGTGCAGGCGCTGGCGCCGGCCGGCGCGCTGGTCGCCGTCACCCAGAACCCGCTGCCGGCCAACACCGAAGTACACCCCACGTTCGGCGACGCCAACAGCGCCCAGATACCCGACACCGCGGCTCACCTGACCCTGTTGGATGAGTGGTTGGGGCTCATCGACCCCACGCCGACCGCGCCCTTCAGCCATCCCGTGCGCTACGTCTTCGTCGACGCCGCGGGCGGGGCGGTGACGACCATGGACGACCAGGCCTGGCTGCCCTCGGTCAACTTCGTGCCCATGTGGGACTATGAGCGCGACCTGCTGCGCTATGTCGGCACGCTGCCGTCGGCCCACGCGCTGCTGACCGCGGCCGACCCCGTGGCCGCCGGGGCGGTGGTGGCCTCGCCCGATGTGGTCAGCTTCCCGCCAAGCACCCCGCTGCCTCGCCAGACGCCGGGCGCGGCCGCCCGCCAGGGCGGCAACCCGGACTACTTTGCGCTGATCTGGATCGGCGTGCCCGAGGTCTGGTTCCTGGCCGATGAGAGCCGCGTCAACACTTGGTTCCAGTCGATCGGCGTGCCCTCGGACCACATCTGGGCCAAGACGGGCGTGCTGTACAACGTGGACGACCCGATGGTCCCACCCTTGCGCGCTGAGACGGCGTTGACACCAGGCCTGGGGCTGGCCCAGCGCACGCGCGAGGCGGCGCTCGGCTTCACGGCGGTCGAAGCCGCGGTGCGCAAGCGCCGCGCCGAGGGTGGCTTCCCCACGCTGTTCGTCTGGGCCGAGTCGCACGGGGACAAGAGTGGCCGGCTGCGCGATCTCGATCTCGACGAGGGCATCGGCTCCACGGCCTATAACCTCGCCCTCAAGATCGGCTCGTTCTTCAGCAGCGACCTCAAGAAGATCACCCCGCCAGAGATCACGGCGCTCCCGCTGCGCTACATCGACGATGTGCTGCCCATCCATCTGACCAGTGCGTGCGATGTCCGCGCCTGGGCGGCCACCTGCTTCAGCTACAACCACCTGCAGCGCTGGCGCGCCAACTTCCTGAGCACGCAGCACGACGTCATCCTGTACTCCTCATCAGGCGACGTGCCGAGCCGTGGCAACGGTTTCATCTCGCAGTTCGACAACTACTTCCACGGCGATGAGACCCACTTCACGGAGTTGGGCCTGAACTTCACGCGGCAAGTGACCGGCAACACGCCTCCGGCCTACACGCCCTACGCCAGCCCGCCGGGCAGCACCGGTCCGCAGACCTGGGCGCGCCGGACCACCTGCCGGCCGGCAACGCCGGGTCGGTGAGGCGTGTGCTGGCCCAGCGGCGCAAACCAGCCCGTGCGCCACGGACCGGTGGCTCGCCGGCCTGGCCACGTAGCCGACACGACGCGCGCACGGCATCGCCGTTGACACAGGGTATGTGGACACATAGACTGTGGACTGGAGACGGCGATGCCGAACGTCACGATAGCACTGGATGAGGCAACGCTGAAGGCCAGCCGCGAGTATGCGGCGGCACATGGCACGACGCTGAACGAGATGATCCGCCGAATGCTGCGTCAAGCAACGCAGAGCGACAGCCCTGCTGACTGGGCTCAGCAGTTCATCACCCTGGCCGCGACCGCCGGTGGCCACTCGCATGGCCAGCGCTGGACTCGGGACGAACTGCACGAGCGACGGTGAAGCCAGGAGCGCTGACGATGGCCGACAAAGTGTTTGTCGACACCAACGTGTTCGTCTATGCCGCGGACGCGTCAGAGCCGACCAAGCAGGCGCGCGCGCGTGCGTTGGTTCTGCGGATCGGCGAGGCGGGCGGCGGCGTGATATCGAGCCAAGTCCTGGGGGAGTTCTACGTGGCGGCCACGCGCAAACTCGGCTTGGCGGCGCGTGACGCACGGACGATGGTGTCTGCCATGGCTCAGAGTGACGTGGTCAGCGTTGACGCCACGTTGGTGTCAGAGGCCATGGCCTGCGCCGAACTGGATCAGATCGCCTACTACGACGCCCTCATTGTCGTCGCCGCCGCGCGTGCCCGCTGCCGCACGCTCTACACCGAAGACCTCAACGCCGGCCACGTAATCCGCGGCGTACGTGTGGTGAACCCGTTCGCCGACTGACGCGCAGGACTCCCGCCTCGCCCGCCGAACACCCCGCCAGCGAGACCCGCCCATGACGCGCTATCTGCTGCTGGCACTGATCACCGCCCTGCCCACCGTCGCCCAGGACGCGCCCGCGAAGCTGCGCATCCTCGTCGCCACCGGCGGTCACGATTTCGAGCGCAAGCCGTTCGAGACCATGTGGAACGAGCTGCCGGGCATCGCCTGGCGCGAGGCTCAGCATCCCGACGTCCACCGGCTCTTCCGGCCCGACGCCGCGCGCGACTACGACGTGCTGGTGCTCTACGACATGCCCAGCGCCATCAGCGACGAAGCCAAGGCCGATCTGGTCGCGCTGCTGACCGCCGGCAAGCCGCTGGTCGCACTGCACCACAGCCTCGGCGGCTACGACGCCTGGCCCGAGTACTGGGCCATCCTCGGCGGGCACTACATGCTCGCGCCACACAGGCTCAACGGCATCGACTACCCGGCCTCGACCTATGAGCATGACGTCACCTTCCCGGTCAAGGTGGTCGACCCTAAGCATCCCGTGACCAAGGGGCTCGCCGACTTCGACCTGCTCGACGAGGTCTATGGCCGGTTCTGGGTGGCGCCGAACTCGACTCCGCTGCTTACCACCACCGAGCCCAAGTCCAGCCCGACGCTGGGCTGGACCCACCGCTACGGCCGCTCGCAGGTGGTCTACCTCGAGCCCGGCCACGGCCCCACCTCGTGGAACAACCCGGTCTACCGCACGCTGTTGGTCAATGCCATCCACTTTGCCTACGACCAGACAATAACCCGCTAGCCATGTAGGACATCGTCACCAGACGTCCAATCCACGGCTAGGAGCTACTCCATGGCCAGAGGAATGTGGTTGGGTCTGCTGCTCGCGGGCCAGGCGGTCATCGCGGCGCCGGCCGCGGATTTCGTGGTTGCGCCCGGCGGCAGCGACAAGGATCCCGGCACGGCGGCCAAGCCGTTCGCCAGCCTCAACCGCGCGCGGCTGGCCGTACGCGAGTTGCGCGCGGCGCAGCCCACGCGTTCGGGGCCGGTCACGGTGCAGGTGCGCGGCGGCTGGTACACGCTGACCGCGCCGCTGGCCTTCGAGCCGCAGGACTCGGGCACCGCCTCCTCGCCGACGGTCTATGCCGCCGCGCCCGGCGAGACGCCAGTGCTCTCCGGCGGCCGGCGGCTGAGCGGCTGGACCGTGAAGGACGGGCGCTGGACCCTGACACTGCCCGCCGACATGCCGGCCTTCAGCCAGTTGTTCGTCAACAGCCAGCCACGCTTCCGGCCGCGCCTGCCCAAGACCGGCTACTACACCATCGCCGGCGACCTGGAGCCCAGCGCCGCGGCCCAGGGCAAGGGCCACGACCGCTTCACCTTCAAGGCGGGCGATCTGAAGCCCGACTGGAAGAACCTGGCCGATGTCGAGGTGCTCTCGTTCAACGAATGGAACATGAGCCGCCTGCGCATCGCCAAGATCGACCCGGCCACCAACGAAGTGGCCTTCACCGGTCCGACCTGCAACACGAGCTACTGGGCCGCGCTGCGGCGTGGCTACCGCTACCTGGTCGACAACGTGGCCGAGGCGCTCGACACACCCGGCCAATGGTACCTGGACAAGGCCACGCGCCAACTCACCTACCTGCCGCTGCCCGGCGAGACCCCCCGGACCACCGTGGTCGTCGCGCCGGTCATCGAGGAGCTGATCCGCATCAAGGGCGATGCCGCCGCCGGCCTGCCGGTGACCCAGGTGCAGCTTGCCGGGCTGACCTTCGCCCATACCAACTGGGTCTGCCCGCTGACGGGCAACAGCTTCCCGCAGGCCGAAGCCAACCTGACCGCGGCGGTGGTAGCCAAGGGCGCGCAGAAGTGGCGCCTGACCGACTGCACCTTCGCCCATCTGGGCACCTGGGGCGTCGATCTCGGTGAGGGCTGCCGGGACAATGTCATCGAGCGCTGCACGGTGAGCGATATCGGTGCGGGCGGTATCAAGATCGGCACGACCGGCATCCCCGCCGACGAGAAGGCCTGGTCGGGCTGGACCACCGTGCGCGACTGCACCTTCAGCCATGGCGGCCGGCTGCATCCCGCGGCCATCGGCGTGTGGATCGCCCACAGCCCCAACAACGTCATCGAGCAGAACGACATCTACGACTTCTACTACACGGGCATCAGCGTCGGCTGGTCATGGGGCTATGGCCGTAGCCTGTCGCACGACAACCTGATCACCGACAACCACGTGTGGCAGATCGGTCAGGGCGTGCTGTCGGATATGGGCGGCATCTACACGCTCGGCCTGTCGCCCGGCAGCGTCATCGAGCACAACTGCTTCCACGACATCGACGCCTTCAGCTACGGCGGTTGGGGCATCTACTTCGACGAGGGCACGAGCGACATCGTGGCTCGCAACAACCTGGTCTACCGCACCAAGACGGGCGGGTTCCACCAGCACTACGGCAAGAACAACCTGTTCGAGAACAACATCGTGGCCTATGCCCGTATCGGCCAGCTCCAGCGCACGCGCGACGAGCAGCACCATCAGTTCACGCTCGAGCGCAACATCATCCTGTGGGACCAGGGCCCGCTGATGCATGGTAACTGGGGCAGCCCCGAGCGGTTTGCGCTGAACCACAACCTCTACTGGGACACCAGCGGCTCCGACGTGCGCTTCGGCGGCATGGACCTGGCTGCCTGGCAGGCCAAGGGCGAGGACAAGGACTCGCTGGTGGCTGACCCGCAGTTCGTCGACCCCGAGAAGGGCGACTTCCGGCTCCGGCCCGGTTCACCGGCGGAGAAGGTGGGCTTCAAGCCGTTCCCGCTGAGCGGCTGGGGTCGCCGTGACGCCGCTGGCGCCTGGGCCCTGAAGCCGGCGGCGCCGGCCTACCCGCTGCCGCCCGCCACCCCGGCCGCCACGAGCATCGCCGTCGACTTCGAGGGCATGCCCGTGGGTGCCAAGCCCGACGGCTTCCAGGTCAACGAGGACGACACGGTCAAGGAGGCGAACTGCCGCGTCACCGATGAGAAGCCAGCCTCGGGCCAGCGCTGCCTCAAGCTCACCGACCGGCCTGGCCAGAAGAACATCTGGGACCCGCACTGCATCCTCGACCCGGCCTTCCAGAGCGGCGTCATCGAGGAGACATTCGACCTGCGGCTGACCGCCGGCGCCGTTCTCACGCACGAGTGGCGCGACATGACCCAGAACCCATACGTCACCGGCCCGGCCATCGCCGTGGGTGCCGACGGCACGCTCTCCGCGGCTGGCGCGGCGCGGGTCAAGCTGCCGCTCGACGCCTGGGTAAGGATCCGCATCGTCGGCGGCCTGGGCAAGCAGCAGACCGGTCTCTGGACACTGGAAGTGACGCTGCCCGGCGCCAAGCCGCAGATCTTTTCCGACCTGCCGTGTGGCAAGAGCCTGCGCGCGTTGCGCTGGGTGTGCTGGACCTCGCACGCCAACGCGGCAACGGCCTACTACCTGGACAACATCAAGATCGCCCCGGTCAAGACCAAGCCGTAGGGGCAGGGGCCGCGCGCCTGTGCCGGCTTCAGCCGGCACAACCAACCTGGGTGCGGCTCAGAAGTTCATGCTGATCGCCACGCTGCGCGGCGTGACGGTGACGTGGTGCCTGGCCAGGTAGTGGCCGGACACGTAGCCCAGCGCCGCGCCGGCCACGACATCCTGCCAGTGGTGCTCGTCGAGCTGCACCCGCGACGCGGCGATGAGCCCAGCGCCGACATAGGCGTAGGGCGCCCAGTGCGGGTCGTACTGCCGGATAATCTCTGCCATGCAGAACGCCGTGGAGGCGTGCAGACTGGGGAAGCTGTCGAACTCGCGGCGGTTGGGGCGCTTCTCGCGCACCGTCCACTTGAGCAACTGCGCTGTCGCGCCTTGGGCCGCCAACGCCTCCAGCCCCTGCAATGCCGCCTGCCGACCGTCGCGGCCGTCCAGCGCCATGGCCAACTCGCCGCCGCCCACCAGTGCGAAGACGCTGTTGGAGGTGATCTCCCAGAACGTGCGCTCGGTGTCGGCGCGGGCCGCGGTGGTCAGCAGAGCGAGGGTGAATACGGTGAGCAGTGGTCGCAGTGGCATGGGTTCGGGCTTCCTTGGGCCGCGGGCAGTGTGAGGTGCCCTGCCGCCCATGTCAAGGGACGCTCCGCCTGGACGCGGTACCACACCCTGACCGATCCGTAGGTACAGCCTACATTGCCCGC
>JACRKZ010000085.1 GCA_016235455.1 Armatimonadota bacterium
GGCGCGGACCGCGCAATGGGCGCGCGCGGTGGCCCTGTGGCGCCGGGCCTATGGCGACGGCGAGCTGCTGCTCAGCCGCGCACCAGCCCGGCTCTCGCTCAACCCGCACTCGGACCACCAAGGCATCTACGTGCTCTATGCCTGCCACCAGCGCGAAGTGGTGGTCGCCGCCGGCCGGCGAGATGACGGGCGGGTCGTGCTCAGCCACGCCGACCCGGCCTACCAGGGCGGTCTGAGCTTCGACCTGACTACCGAGATGGCGCGCGACGCGGCCGCCTGGGACCGTGGCTGGCGAGACTACATCGAGGCCGATGCGGTGCGGCATGCCGTCGACGAGTTGCGCGACCCCAGGGGACGCTCCAGCGGCCGTACCGGCAGCCTGAACTACGTCAAGGCGGCGCTGCTGCGCCTGGCACGGCGGTTCCCAGGTTGCATCGGCGGGCTCAATCTGCTGCTCGCGGGCGACATCCCGCCGGCCGCGGGCATGAGCTCGTCGAGCGCCATCGTCGTGGCCTCGGCGCTCGCCGCCTTGGCTGCCGCCGGTCTGTCCATGGACCGCGCCGAGCTGACCGAACTGCTGGGCGAGGCGGAATGGTATGTCGGCACGCGCGGCGGATCGGGCGACCACTCGGCCATGCTGCTGGGTCAGCTTGGGCGCTGGACCAACATCCGCTTCGAGCCGCCGCTCGGAGTGCGCGATGTGCGTCTGGCGGCGTGGCCCGACGGCTACCGCCTGTGGCTGGTCAACTCAGGTGTGCGGGCCGAGAAGTCCAGCGCCGAGAAGCGGCTGTTCAACCGCGGTGTGTTCGCCTACAAGTTCGCCTATGCCGAGCTGCGCCGAGCCTTGGAGCGCCATGCCGAGGCTTGGGGTATCGAACCGGCCGTGGTGGCAGAGACGAGCCGCCTGGCCGACTTCAATGTCGAACGGCTGCCGCTGCACCGGCTCTACGACCTGCTTCTGGAGTTGCCGGCCTACGCCTCCGCCGGCGAGTTGCGTGACCGGTATGACGGCGCGTTCCATGCAGCCGCGCGGAGCTTCTTCGACACCGACGACCTGGCCGACCTGCCCGAGTCGTTTCCGCTGCGCGGCGCCGCGGTCTACGGCCTGGGGCGCGCCGACCGTGGCCTGACCCAGGACCAGTTGCTGGCCCGTGGCGATGCGGACGCCATCGCCGAGTTTGGCCGGCTGATGACCATCACCCACGATGGCGACCGTCTGTTCAGCCGGCTGTCGGACGGCACGGCGGTGCGTTACGACGGCCACGACCTGACATTGTCAGACGACGCGCTGGCCGCCATGCGCGACCTGGCCGCCGCCCAGCCGACGCACCAGGCGGTGCAGCTGCGCGAGCAGGCGGGATTCTACGGCGCCAGCATCGAGCCGCTCGACCGCCTCGTCGACACCGCTCTGGCGCAGCCCGGCGTTCTGGGCGCGGGCCTCATGGGCGCCGGCGGCGGCGGCGTGGTGCTCGTCCTGGGCGATGCTCAGGCCGACGGCGAGGCGCTGGCCGAGGTACTGCTCGCGGAACTGCCGGGCGCCACCGTGGAGCCCTGGCGGCCAGCGGCGGGAGCCGGCGTGGTGGACGGCTGACACATCGGGTAACGGGGCACCATACTGCTCGAAGGCCGGTCTACCGGCCGCCGCGGGCAGCACCGCGGTGCCTCGAAAGGAAACCCGATGCGATATACACCCAAGCAGCGTTGGCGTCGTCGAGCCGCGCTGTTGGTCCTCTGTCTGGCCACCGTGGCCGTTCTGCCGGCCTGCTCCAGCGGCAGCGGCGCGTCTTTCGCCAACGGCGACTCGGCCACGGTGTTCGGTGGCACGGTCAACACCTTCGCCCGCACGGCTGACGGGCTGGTGCGCAGTGCCGGCATGAGCCTGCCGCTGACCACCGTGGCCGCCGCGCCGGCCTCACGCCAGAACCACGGCGAGGGCACCGGGCCGGCCGGCGCCTGGGCCGTGCTCGACTTCCCCGCCAGCACGCAGCAGACCACCGTGCTCAACCACGCGGAGATCCACTGGAACATGCACGGACATCCGCCGAACGTGTTCGCGGTGCCGCACTTCGACTTCCACTTCTACACCATCCCCGAGCATCATGTGATGGCCATCACGCCGGCCGACACCCATGTGCCGGCCGCCAACCGCGTGCCCGCCGGCTACAGCAATGCCGACAGCGTACAGGCCTACCAGGCGCAGATCGTGCCGCAGATGGGCTTCCACTCGCTGTTGCTGGCCGACCTGGGCAAGCCGTTCACCGCGACGATGGTGCTCGGCTACTACGGTGGCTCGCTGATCTTCATCGAGCCGATGATCACCCAGGAGCACCTGCTGATGCGGCAGTCGTTCACCATGGACGTGGCCGTGCCGCCGGTGTTCGGGCGGTCGACGCTCTATCCGACGCGCTTCGTAGCCACCTACGACCCGGGTGCCGACGCTTACCAGATGCTCTTCGACTCGTTCGTCCACGTCAACTGACGCTCATGGCTGGGATGGCCCGTCACAGCGACGGGTCGTCCCAGCCCTGGCCGGAGGCGTCCACACGAAAGGCTTGCCAGAGCCGGCGGGCCTCGTCATCGTGGGTCCGCCTCCAGGCGAATGGCGGTTCCGCGCGCCGATGATCGGCCTGCAAATTGGCCGTGGTCCGAAGGACCACCATTGGCCGCCGGGCCACTGCAATGTCGACCTGCGGCTTCGCCGCCGGCCGATGCCAATCTGGCGTTTGGCGTACCGGCACCCGCGGCACTGACCGGCCGATGGAGGCGCCATCAGCCTTCAGGCGATTGGCCAGCGATTCGCGGACAACCGCCTGAAGGCGGGACTACCAACTCGGCATCCTACCCCTCGTCATACCCCTTCAACTCGCGCACCCAGATGTTGCGATACCGAACGGGGTTGCCGTGGTCCTGGATATGGATCGGGCCCTTGACATCGTGCCGCTGGTACTGGGAAAGCGCACGGAACCGCATCGGACCCTTGGGCGCGGTATGGTTGTGCACCACCACGCCATTGAACAGTACCGTGAAGTAGGCCGGCGTCTCCACCTCGTTGCCGGCCTCGCCCTTGAAGCGCGGCGCGGTCCACAGGATGTCGTAGCTATTCCACTCGCCCGGCTTGCGGCAGACGTTGGCCAGCGGCGGGAACTGGCCGTAGATGGCGGCGGCCATGCCGTCGGCGTAGGTCTTGTTCTCGTAGCAGTCGAGCACCTGAATCTCGTAGTCGCCACAGAGGAAGACACCGCTGTTACCGCGGCCCTGGTCAGTGCCGTTGGGCGGGTTGGGCGAGGACCACTCCACGTGCAACTGGCAGTCGCCGAAGCTCTGCTTGGTCCAAGCATCGCCGCCGCCCACGGTCATGGCGCCATCGGCCACCTTGAAGGTGCAGGGCTTGCCGTCGCCGGCGCGCCAGGCGTCAGTGTTGGTGCCATCGAACAGCACCACGGCGTCCGACGGCGGTGCCACGGACACGGCCGGACCGGGCGTGACCACCGGCGGCTGCGGGCGAGTGCCGTCGTGCACGCGCCACTTGGAGCCGGGGTAGAAGGGCGTGTCGTCGTAGCCCAGCCCAATCACCACACCCGCGCCCAGCACGAGGCCCAGGCCCAGCAACACGCCGAAGCGCTTGGTCATCACTATCCTCCCGTCAGCAGCCCGGCCCAAGCCGTGCGCAGTTGCTGCAATTGCTTCTCTTCGTCGGCGCTGTAGCTGCCCTGCCGCTGGCCGTAGGTGTCGATCCAGGTGACCAGGGCATCGAGATCGGCGCCCGCCAGCTTCACGCCCTGATGCCCTTCCGGCGTCGCCAACAGCTTCATCAGTGCGCTGTTGCGGGCCTCGCCATCGCCCGGCAGCGAGCGGCCCGCGCCGTAGCGCGCCTTGACCTGGTCTCGCAGGCTGGGCCGGCCGTAGCCGAACAGCATGTCGTAGGACCGGGCCGCGGTCAGATCGACCGACGGCGACTTGCCGCCCGGCTGGTGGCAGGTCACGCAGAGCTTGTCCAGCACCGGCTGCACCAGCTTGTCGTAGCGCAGCGGCCAGGAGCCTGCCGGCCCCGGCGTGATGCTCGACGGCCGGTGCCGCGTGGCCTGCGGGCGGCTGTTGGCCGGTGAGGTCTGGCGCGGCTCGTGGCAGCCGGCGCACGACTGCGTCTGGCCGGGCATGACGCTGGTCAGCGTGCGCATGGTGCGGATGGCCATGCCGTCGGCGTCGAGCGCTTGCAGGAAGACGCCTACGCCCGCCGGCGCGCGGAAGAAGGCCGAGCCGTCGGCCTCCACCGGCACGGTGCCCAGCACGCACTTGCCCGGATCGTCGGCGGTGCCGCCCAGGTTCGGCGTGTTCATGTTCGGCTGAGTCTTGATTGGCGTGGTCACCACGCGCAGCCGCTTGATGCTGCCCCGCGGCACGTTGGGCATGCCATCGTAGGCGTTGAGCACCAGGAAATTGCCCTCCGGCGCGCCTGCCCAGTTGACGTGGCTGGTCAGGTCGGGTGGCGCGTGGCGCGCTTTGAGCGGCATCGGGTAGTTGCTGGAAATGGTCGCGTCGCGGTGGATCAGTTCCAGGTTGCCGAAGGCATCGTAGTAGTAGAGGCCGAAGCCGTTGACCGCGTTGCCGCCGCCCTGGCCGTTGAGCGCCTGGTTGCTCCAGGCGGTCAGGTAGTAACGCTCGGAGAGCGGCCACGGGTTGGCATAGAACGCCGCCGGCCAGCCCTGGACTTCGGGGTAGACCACCTCGGGCGTCAGCTTGGTCAGCGGCTCGGGACCATCGAGCCCCTTGGCCGGGTCGAGCATGACCAGGCTGCCGCCGGTGATGCTGTGGTGCGCCGTGGCGGTGAATACCATGCGGCGCGAGTTGGGGATGGAGCGCGCCTCAAACACGCCATGCAGGTGCGTGGTGTAGTTGCCATAGACCGCCTGCACGTTGCTGCCGTCGGGATTGGCCGACCACAGGCCCATGTATGGCATGTTGTTGCGGTCGACATAGTCCCACCGGGCATAGAGGATGCGGCCGTCGTCGGCGATGCTCGGGGTCCACTCGAAGCTCTCGAACGGCGAGATCGGCTTGAGGTCGGTGCCATCGGGGTTGATCGTGTGCAGGGTGTAGATGGACACCGGCCGGTAGGCGTCGCCGCCGCAACGCACGTAGCTGTCGGGCAGCGTGCTGGTCAGGCTGGCCTGCGTCGTGCCGGGCAGGCACTGGGCGAACTGACTGCGCCGCGTGGACAGGAAGACAAGCTGGCCGTTGGGCAGGTAGCGCGAATCGAAGTCGTCGTAACGGCCATGGGTGATCTGGTGCAGGCCCGTGCCGTCGACGTTGATCTCGAACACGTGGTAGAAGCCGTCCTCAGGCAGCTTGTCCTTGTCCACCTTGTCCGGCCGCCCGGCCAGGTCGGGGTAGTACCGGCACCAGGCGAAGGTGATCTTCTTGCCGTCCCACGACAGGTCGGGCGACATGACGCTGCCCGGCGGCAGGTCAGGCGTCAGGCTGCGCACCTGCGGCGCGCCGGACTTGAGCCCGTCGAGCACGTAGAGCCCGCCACCAGGCCGTGACCACCAGCCGTAGTGCTGGTCCGACTGATGGCTGAACGAGCCCGGCGCGCGCTTGGCGAAGACGAGTTGGTCAAAGTCGAGCAGCGGATTGCTGAACGCCAGGTCGCGCACCACCCAGCGCGTCTCGAAGTACAGCGCCCGCTTCCCGGCGTCGTCCAGCGTCTCCCACTCCCGGTCGACCCGCTGGCCCAGGCTGTTGAGCTTGGCGGCGGCGGCCGCCGCGGCGGTCACACCGGCCGCGCTCAGGTCGCCGGCGAGCTTCGTGCCGCGCTCCAGCACGGTGCGCACGGGATAGCCAGCGGCCTTGGGCGCCAGATGCCGAACCGACCACTGGCTCAGGCTGCACTGGTCAGCCGGCATGCCCAGGGCGATATTGGTCTTGGGGTCGGCGGCGGCGTAGACCTCCACCTCATCGAGGTTGAAGTACTGCGTGCTGGGAACCTGGAAGCGCAGGTACCGCGCGGACTGGCCCTTCAGGTCGATGTTCAGCGGCTTCTTGTCGTTGTAGCCATAGAACATCACGTCGTCGTGGCGGTAGACACGCTTCCAGGTCTTGCCGTCGTCGGAGCTGTAGGCCTCAAAAGCGCGGGTGCGGTCGGCGGTGCCGACCCGGTTGTAGACCAGGGCATGGTCCAACGCCACGGCCTGGCCGAGATCCACCTGCCACCAGGGATTGGCCTGGTTGTTGGTGTGGAATCCCCACTCGCCGTTGATCACGCCGTCGACGGCGCCGGCGGCGTCCTCGGCGGTGTTCATGGCCACCGCCGTTTGGCCGCGGAGCTTGTCTTGGGTCAGCCAGTCAGCCTCCACCTGCGCGCGGAACTCAGCCTGAGTAGCCGCCCAAGAGGGCAGCGCCATCACGAGTACGACCAGCCACCGGACACGCATCGTCCGTCTCCCGATCACAATGATCGCAGATACGCCAGTAGGGCGTCGATCTCCTCCGGCCGCAGATGGGCCGTATGTCCGTGCCGCTCGCCACGGTTACGCGTGGTCAGCACGTCGCGCAGCGACACTGCCGAACCGTCATGCAGGTACGGCGCCGTGCGCCACAACTCGCTTGCGGCCCGCCGCCGCCACCGGCGCCAGCCGGCCACCCACCAGGTACGGGCTCGGCTCGGGCACCAGCGACCGCAGGTAGGCCTGCACGTCGGCCAGGTCGCCCGGCTCGGGCTGCCGGAACAGGATGTATTTGAACCCCGCCTCGGCGGCGACCTCCATGTCGGCGCGCACCCCGTGGGCCATGCTCGGCGGCGTCCTGGCCGACCAGACCAACGACTTGGTCGACTTCGGGTTGCCGATACCGTCGTTGAGCAGGTCCCAGTTGAGCCCGTCGGCACGCGCGTTGGGGTGGCAACTCGCGCAGCTCAGCCAGCCCTGGAAGCTCTGGCGGCCGTCATGGAACAACCGCTCGCCGCGTCGCTCGGCCGTGTCCTTGGCCGGCGCGCCGCGCAGGACCGAGTACGGGCCCTGCAGCGACGAGCCGCCCGCGGCCACCATGCCGCTGAAGGCATTGGCCAGGGCCAACTGTCCCTGGCTGGACACGGCGACCGTGCGCCAGCCCGCTTCGCCCGGGCCGGACCGCGAGATGGCCTCGGCCTGCACCAGCGCGGCCAGGTCGTTGACCAGTTCCATGCGCCGCTCGGGCTGCTCGGCGATGCCCAGCCACAGGTTGCGGCTGGTGATGGCGTACTCGCCCGACAACCTGGCTGCCGCCCAATCGGTCGGCAGCTTGCCCGCCAACAGCGGATGCAGGCGGGCCAGATCGACCCGCGCCAGTTGGCCAATGCCGGACAGGACCACCCAGAGCGTCTGGCCATCGCCCGACAGCGCCATGCCCCAGGGGTCGGCCGCGCCGCGGGTCGGCTCGTCGAGCAGGAAGGTGGTGTACAGCCGGCGCTCGGCCAGGTCGATGATGCTGACCGCATTGGTGCTCACCCAGCCGCGGTCGAGTTGCGTGGGCAGCAGATTGTAGCGACCGACCAGGTGCGCCACGTAGGCCCACCGGCCGTCGGGCGAGATGCACACCGAGCGCGCCGCGGTGGCGCCGGCCGGCAGCTTGACAGTCGCTGCCGCGGCGCCGCTGGGCAGATCGACGAGTTGCACCGCGACGGCGTTGTCTTCGGTGGTCGCGTCGCCGCCGGGCAGCAGCGGTACTACCACCGCCAGCGACTCGTCGGGCGTCACGGCCACGGCTTCGGGTTGCCCGGCTACCGCCAGGCTGCCGTGCGGCTGGCCGTCGCTCAGGCCGGTGAGAGACAATCCCTCCAGGTTGCACGCCAGAAGCAGGCCATGTTTGGGCGCCAGGGCCAGGCCCTGCGGCCGCGGACCGACCGCCCAGCGTCGCAAGCCCCGGCCGGTGGCTGCGTCGAACAGGCCCACCGTGCCGCCCAGCACATCGGCCACCCAGAGCCGATCGCCACGCAGCACCAGGCCGCTGGGTCGGGGCAGCTTGACCTGTCGCGCATCACGACCGGAACGGTAGTCAACCCAGTGCAGCAGGTTGTCACCGTGGTCGGCCACCACGAACTGAGCGCCGTCCGCGGTGAAGGCCAAAGCCTGGGGCCGCGGCGAGGCACAGACCACCGCGGCGGCCAGTAGACCTGACAGCGCCACCAGACAACGCTTGGGCACGCGACACTCCCCTACCCGGCTCGCGCGAGCCGGCTGATGGGTACTGACGATCATTGAGCGGTGCATGTTTCGCACATTCCCAGGGAATGACAGGAGCCCTGCCCGACGCGGACAATGTTTGCGTGGAGACCGTCATGGGTGAGCTAGGCCGGCCGAACGTGATCCTGCTGCTGACCGACGACCAGGGGCCCGGCGACCTGGGATGCGCGGGCAACCCGGTGCTGCGCACGCCGCATCTGGACCGCCTGCACGGTGAGTCGGTGCGGCTGACCGACTACCATGTCGGCCCGACCTGCGCCCCAACCCGGGCCGGGCTGATGACCGGGCACTGGGCCAACTCGACTGGCGTCTGGCACACCATCGGCGGCCGCTCGCTGCTGCGCCGTGGCGAATGGACCCTGGCCCAGGCGTTGGGCGAGGCCGGCTACGCCACAGGCATCTTCGGCAAGTGGCATCTGGGCGACACGTATCCCTATCGGCCCGGCGATCGCGGTTTCGCCACCAGCGTGGTGCATGGCGGCGGCGGCATCAGCCAGACGCCCGACCACTGGGGCAACGACTACTTCGACGACACCTACCAGGTCGACGGCCAGCCGCAAGCCTTCTCGGGCTACTGCACAGACGTCTTCTTCGACTGCGCGATGGGCTTTGTCGAGGCGCACCGCGACCAGCCGTTCTTCTGCTATCTACCCACCAACGCGCCACATGGGCCGTTCAATGTCGAGCCGGCCTACCGCGAGCCGTACGACGGCCTGGTGCCCGACGAGCGCGCGCGGTTCTACGGCATGGTCACCTGCATCGACGCCAACCTGGGCCGGCTGCGCGCGCGGCTCGACGCGCTGGGCCTGGCCGAGAACACGATTCTGATGTTCATGACGGACAACGGCACGGCCGGCGGTTGTCAGCTCGATCACGACGGATTCGTCACCGACGGCTACAATGCCGGGCTGCGCGGCGTCAAGGGCTGGCCGTATGACGGCGGCCACCGCACGCCCTGCTGGTGGCACTGGCCGGCGGGCGGACTGACCGACGGACGCGATGTCGACCAGGTCACGGCCAACGTCGACATCATGCCCACGCTGCTGGACCTGTGCGGCGCCGCGGCGCCCGCCGAGCACGCCTTCCACGGTGTCAGCCTGGCCCCGCTCTTGCGCCGCGAGCGGGTCGACTGGCCCGACCGAGCCGTGGTCACCGACTCGCAGCGGCTGACCGAGCCGGTCAAGTGGCGACAGAGCGCGGTCTGCACCGAGAGCTGGCGGTTGGTCAACGGCGTGGAACTGTACGACGCCCGCGCCGACCGCGGCCAACGGTGCGACGTGGCCGCGGCCCGCCCCGACGTGGTCGCGGCCTTGCGGGGCGAATACGAGCGCTGGTGGGAGCTGGTCTCGGGACAGTTCGCCGAGGAGGTGCCGACCGTGCTCGGCCCGACGCCCGAGGTCACGCTGACCTGCCACGACTGGCGCAACGAGCAGTGCGACTGCCCGTGGAACCAGAGCCACATCCGCGCCGGCCAGCGCAGCGAAGGCTACTGGGAGGTGGACGTCGCCCAGGCCGGCGACTACACCGTCGAGCTGCGCCGCTGGCCCGCCGAGGCCGGGCACGCCCTGCGCGCGGGCCTTGACGGCGACGACGTGACCTGGCGCCGCGACGCAGTGTCCGAGCGCGACTGGGGCCACTACACCGGCGGCACGGCACTGGCCATCAGCCGGGCGCGCTTCGAGCTGGGCGAGGTGGCGGCGCAGACCGAGGTCGGCGGGCATGACCCGGCGGCGGTCATGCGCGTGACCTTGCCGGCCGGGCCGGGGCATCTGCAGGCCTGGTTCGAGGGCGACGATGGGTTGCGGCTGGGCGCCTACTACGTCGTGGTGCGGAAGGCCTGAGGCCGGCCGCGTGGGTCAGTCGAGCACGACCAGGTAGGTGTCGCTCGGCTCGAGCACCAGCTCGCAGCGCGCAGCGTTGTGCAGGGCGGCGATGGGGGTCAGGCCATCTTGGACGTCATACACCGTCGCGTTGGCGAAGGCGCGCGAGAACTCGACGGTGACCGGCACCTCGTGGGCCGTGTCATTCATCAACTGCTCCGACCAGAGGGCCACCACGAACTCGCCGGTCGGCTTGGCCAGGAGCAGGTGGCTGACTTCCTTGCCCGCCACGGCGATGGGCAGCACGCCCGGCGTGAAGGTGGGCTTGGCGCCGGGGCCGTAGCAACCGCTTTTGCTGGCCAGCAGCGTGGTCAGCGTGTGGAAGAACCGCGCCGACGGGTGCGCGATGCCGCCGGGGAAGGTGTAGAAGCCGTAGGTTGCCTCGGGCTTGCTGTCTTGCAGGCCGTAGACCAGATAGCCCACATCGCCCGCCGCGGCGCTGTCCAGGGCGCCCATGACCAGATACTGCCCGTAGACCCGCGGGCTGAGCCGGGCGCTGTAGTAGCCGCCGACCTCGGTGTGCGCCACGGGCTTGCCCAGCGTGCACAGGCGCGCGTTGGCACGCATCATGTTGATGATGCTCGCCGGCCGCTGCGCCGGATCCGACAGGTACGTGTGAGCAGCGGCGAAATCGGCCGGACCGGGGGTGTAGTTCTGTTTGCTGCCGGTGTTGGTCGGGTTGTAGTTGCCCTGCCAGCCGTTGGCGGCGGTCCAGCCGGCGCCGAACTCCATCTGGCTGACCAGCAGGCCGAGTGGGTGCGCCCAGTCGTAGAGCTGCCGCTGCACCAGCGCAGCGTCGGGCAGCGTGGCGCCGAGCTTCTGAGCGTACTCGTCATCCTCTTCGTTGGGCCCGCCGACGGCGTACAGCAGGCCCGGCAGGTCGCGCGCCAGCGCCTGCGTCAGGGCCAGGCTGTCGCGCTGGTCCTTGGTGCTGCCCTCGGCGATGGACGTCCAGAACCGACCGTCAAGCCGCCAGGCGGCGTGCAGCGCGCGTACGCGCTCCAGGTCGCGCGGGCTGACCATCCAGTCTCGCACCAGCCGCACCCCCAGATAGCGCAGTTGCTCGCCGATCTGTGTGGTGTCGGTGTTCCAAGGGTCGTCGCGGGTCAGGCCACCCAGGTGGGTGTTGACGCCCAGCGTGTTCAGGAACGCCTCGCTGGACATGGCCGGTTCGGCGGCCAACCTCGCCATCACACACAGTCCAACCGTCGCCCCCAGCAGCCAATGTCGCCTCACGTCGCGTGCTCCCGGCATCGATAGACGCCGCGATGGGCCGAAAGGTCCCCCGCCGCGGGGGTCGAACAGACCGCTCGGAGACCTGACCATGTCCTGGTTGGCCGCACCGCTGCTCCTGGGAGGACTGCTCATGGCCGAAAGCGCGCCACCGCCGCCGCAAGCGCCGTACCTGAACACGTGGCTCATCTCGGCGCCGTTTGCCACCACCGCCGTGGCCACGCGCGAGGCGCTGGCGGAGGCCGACTGGACCCCGCGGCCCGGCGAGCGCTGGAGTTGGTTCGATGATCGCCTCTTCTCCCGCAACTACGACAACTACCAGGACCTGTTCAGCTACCTGCGCTATCACCAGGCCCAGACCGCGGCCGGCCAGGCCGTCTATGCGCATGTCTACCTGCATGTGCCGGCCGGCGTCGCCGCCGAACTGCGGCTGGGCGTGGACCGCGACGTGCGAGTCTGGCTCAACCAGCAGCCCGTGCCGACCGGCGAGCAGAAGGGCTACCTGCGCGACAGCATCCGCGTGCCGGTGACGCTGTCCGCCGGCTGGAACCGGCTCATGCTGCGCATCAGCAACGCCGCCGCAGGCCGGCTGGGGTTCTATGCGCGCGTCTGCGGAGCCGATGGCGTCGTCGTGCCCGGCCTGACCGCCTCGCCCCTCGGCCCGCTGGCCAAGCTCCAGGTGGCCACGCAAGGCATGGGCGATGTCAGCTTGCAGCCGCTGCCCACGGCCTGGCGCGAGTGGCCCTATGTCGCCGCCGACGCCGTGCGCGATGCCCGCCTGGAGATGGGGGCCTTCGTCCGGCACAAGCCGCAACTGGCCATG
This sequence comes from Armatimonadota bacterium, assembly GCA_016235455.1. GTDB lineage: Bacteria > Armatimonadota > UBA10988 > UBA10988 > UBA10988 > UBA10988. The sequence goes on from JACRKZ010000085.1 coordinate 12,153, forward strand.
AACGCCTCACCGTTTCAGCTCACCGCCGGTGGTGGCACGCCGCCGTACACCTGGGCCGTGGCCGAGGGCAAACTGCCCGACGGACTCACGCTGGCGCCCGACGGCACGATCCTGGGCACGGTCTCGGCCAAGGCCGAACTGGGGCAGCGCGATGTGACCGTGGCGGTGACCGACGGCGCCGGCGCGACGGCCAAGGCGCCACTCTGGCTGACCGTGGCCGAGCGGCCCAACAAGTGGTACGAGGACATGCGCCTCGTGGCGCTGATCCACAATCCCGAGAGCCTGCTGCAGGGCGCCGACGAGAAGACGGCGCTACCCGAGTTCGCCAAGCTGATGCGCCGCCAGGGCTATGGCCTGGGCATGATGATCAGCTACAACAACGGCGAGCACAAGTACCGCTTCCCCAACCAGTTCGACGCCAACGCGCCGGACCTGGCCGCCAAGTACAGCGCCGCGCTGCGCGCCGAAGGCATGCGCTTCGGCATGTACATGGGCAACCTGAACGGCGACAACCACGGCGGCCAGCAGGGCGCCATGCTCATGGTCGAGGAGGCCATGAAGCGCTACGACCCGGCCGCGTTGTGGTTTGACTGGGCCAGCGCCGATCCCGATGGCTACGAGCAACTCGACGCGCTGTACTCGATGATCCGTTCGCTCAACCCGGACACGCTCATCGTGCTCAACGGCATCACCACCAGCTATCACGGCGATTGGGACGTCGTCTGTCTCGAGGGCTGGGGTGCCTGGGGCGACAAGATGTGGGGCCTGTGGCCGTTCGACATCGACTGGCCCAAGAAGCCCGTGCTGGAGAGCTGGCGGATGCTGGCCGACCCCGGCTTCGACTTCAGCCGGGGCGTCTCGCCCGACCCGCGCGAGTACCTGCGCGTGCAACTCAGCCTGATCCTGGAGGGCTATGTGGCCAACATCGACCACAGCCCGACCATCCGCACGGCCTGGAAGAAGCTCTCCGACTCGCCCGTGGCGCGGGCCCACGAAGAGATGGCCAAGTGGGCCAATCCGCCTGGCCTGCCCAGCCTGACCACGGCCTACACCCTGGTCAAACCCGCTCCGGTGAGTGTCGGCCGCTGGGGCTATGCGGCCCAGAGCCTCGATGGCCGTACGCTGTACCTGCACATCATGACCAACGCGCGCGGCAAGACCGGGCTGCCCAAGGATGGGCGCATCAGCCTGAGCGGCGTGTCGCCCAAGGTCACTGCCGCGAGCTGCCTCAATGTGGGCCGGGCGGTGCGCTTCTTCCAGCAGAAGGACGAACTGACGCTGAACCTGGCCGACATCACGCCCGACGCCGTCGACACCATCGTGCGCGTCAGCCTGGCCGCGCCGCTGCCCGACCGGCCGCGCCCGGCCGAGCGCGTCGAACCCGTGCCGGCGGGCAATCTGGCCACCGGCAAGCCGGCACGCCTGCTGAGCACCGACGGCCAGCGCGAGCTGGTGCCCAGCGCGTTCTCGTTCGCGCGGTTCGGCGTCGACGGCCTGCCGTCGACCGTGGCGCAAGGTGCCTACGAGTGGGCTTGGGCCTTCGAGGTCGACCTGACGCGAGCGGAGCCGGTCAAGCGCGTGGTGGTGCACTTCCCCGCGGGCGGCTGGGCCACGGAGTACGAGGTGCTGCTCTCGGCCGACGGCACCACCTGGCGCAGCGTGGCCCACCTCAAGGACGCCGTCTCGGGCCGGCATGAGCATGCCGCCGACGGCACGCCCGCGCGCTTCGTGCGCATCAAAGCCATCAAGCCCGACGGGCCAGGCCAGCCCGGCAGTCAGATGGCCATCAGCGAACTGGAGGTGTACTGATGCATCGCTGGCTCCTCTCGCTCCTGGCCGCCGGCCTCGCCAGCGCGGCGACGCTGACCGTGCCCGCCGGCGGTGACCTGCTGGGCACGGTGGCCAAGGCCCGCGATCTGCCGCGCCCGGTGACCATCGAGCTCGGCGACGGCACGCACTATCTGCCGGCCACGCTGCGCCTGGGACCGCGCGACAGCGGCCTGAAGTTCGTCGCCGCGCGCGGGGCCAAACCGGTGCTCTCGGGCGGCCGGCCGGTCACCGGCTGGCAGGTGCGTGACGGCATCTGGGAGGTGACCTTGCCAGAGGTCGCCGCGGGCGCCTGGCGCCCGCGCCAGCTGTTTGTCGGCGGCCAGCGTGCCACGGTGTGCCGCGCGCCCAACACCGGCTTCTATCGCGTCGGCGGCTACGACAACGAACTGCCCAAGCGCGCCTTCACCTACAACGCGGGCGAACTGGCCGCCTGGCCGGACCTGGCCTCGGCCACGCTGGTCGTGCTGCACTCTTGGGAGACGTCGGTCATGCCCATCGCCTCGGTCGATCCGGCCAGGCGACGGGTGGTGCTCGGCGGCGACAGCGTGTGGAACTTCGGTTACTGGGGCACGCCGCAGCGCTGGTACGTCGAGGGCGTCGCGGCGGCGTTCGACGCGCCGGGCGAGTGGCACCTGGACGCCCGCACGGGGCTGCTGCGCTATCGGCCGCTGCCGGGCCAGACGCCGGCCAACACACCGGTGGTCGCGGGCCACCTGGTGGATGTGGTGCGGGTCAATGGTGACCCGCGCGTCGGCCTGCCGGTCACCGACGTCAGCTTCTCGGGCCTCACCTTCGCTCACGGCGACTGGGCACTGGAGCCTGCCGGCCACAGCGATCCGCAGGCGGTGTGCAGCGCCGATGGCAACGTGTCGTTGCGGGGCGCGGTCGGCTGTTCGTTCGCCGATTGCCGCTTCGCCCACATGGGCAGCTACGCGCTGGCGCTGCGCGGCGGCAGCCGCGACTGCCGCGTGGAGCGCTGCGAGTTCGTGGACGTCGGGGCGGGCGCGGTGCGGCTCGGCGAGACGTTCGTCGCCAAGGAGCCTGAGCAGCGCTGCGAGGGCCATGTGGTCGACAACTGCTGGGTGCACGACTACGGCCAGGTCTATGCCGGTGGCGTGGGCATCTGGCTGGCCATGGCCGGCGACTGCCGCATCTCGCACAACGATATCCACGACGGATGGTATACCGGCATCTCGGTCGGCTGGGATTGGGGCCGCGCGCCGACGACCAGCCACGGCGACCAGATCTTGGACAACCATATCCACCACATCGTCAAGGGCCGCCTGAGCGACGCGGGCGGCATCTACACACTCGGCGAGCTCGACGGCGGCCGCTTGGCGGGCAACGTCATCCACGATGTGCTGGCCTACACCGAGCCCGACTACTCGTGGGGCATCTACCTGGACTCCGAGTCGCACGGGCTGACCGTCGAGGACAACCGCGTCTGGGCCATCGAAGACGGCCTGATGCTGCACAACGGCGCTTACAACAACGTCATCCGCCGCAATGTCTTCGCCCAGGCCGCCGACTACCTGATCTGGCGCTCGCCGTCGGGCATTCCCATGCCCAACACGTTCACCGACAACATCGGCCTGGTCACCCAAGGCAGCCTGTTCCTGCCCGACGGCACGCCGGACACGGTGTCCACCTGGGACCGCAACACCTACTGGCGCGCTGACGGTCGCGAGCTGTTGTTCATGGATGACTCGTTCGCCGAGTGGCAGGCGCGTGGCGTGGACAAGGCTTCGCGCGTGGCCGACCCCAAGCTCCGGCTGCCGCTGCCCATCGGCCAGGCCGGCCTGTATGGCGACCCGGCCTGGGTCGCCAAGCCGCGCGCGGTCGCGTTCGCTCCGACGGTCATGCCGACGACCAAGGTGACCGACGGGCCGCAGCCGGTGATCGAGGACTTCGAATCCACCGCGGTCGGCCAGGCGCCGCCCCGGCTGGTGGTCTCACTGGGCAAAGAGCCCGGCGGCAGCGTCCAGGTCAGCGACCAGCAGCCCGCCGTGGGCCGGCATTGCCTGCGCTTTGCCGATGCCAAGGCCCTCGAGCACACCTGGGAGCCGCACGCCTTCTGGCAGCCGCGGCTGCGCAAGGGAACGGCCAGGCTGACCTTCCACTGGTGGGTCGGGCCGGGCTCCGAGCCCTGGACCGAATGGCGTAGCGCCGGCCAGCCTTTCAAGACCGGCCCAAGCATCCGCATCGGCGCGGACCGCCAACTGGTGGCCAATGGCAAGGCGCTGGTCAAGGTGCCAGAGCAGACCTGGCTCAAGCTGACCATCACCTGCCCGCTGGGCAAGGCCGCACACGGCCACTACGGCCTGACGCTGGCCGTCGGCGAGGCGGCGGCGACCGACCTGGGCGAGCAGACTTGCGACCCGGCCTTCGACAACCTGGGCTGGCTCGGCTTCGTGGCGCTGGCGGACGCGACGGGCGAGTTCAGGATCGATGATGTGCGCCTGACGATTGAGTAGGATCGGCTTCACGCCTGGCGAATGAGCCGGGCCACGGATAGGTGATGAGGGGAGTTAGCCCATGATCGCTGTGATGATTGCGCCGCGCCGCTATGTGCAGGGACGCGGCGTCCTGGCGGATGCGGGGACGTACCTGAAGGCCATCGGTCACAAGCCGCTGGTGCTGTGGGATGCCGGTGTCAAAGGCATTGTCGGCGAGCGCGTGCTGGCCAGCCTGACGGCGGCGGGGCTGGAGGTGGTCGATGTGGCCTTTGGCGGCGACTCCACCCATGCCGAGGTGGACCGCGTGGCGGCCATCGCCCGCGAGTCCGGCGCCGATGTGGCCGTGGGTGTTGGTGGTGGCAAGACGCTCGACACGGCCAAGGCAGCCGCGGCGGCTACCGGCATCGCCATGGTCACCGTGCCGACCATCGCCAGCAACGACTCGCCGACCAGTTCGTACACGGTGTGGTACGACGAGCAGGGCAACTGCCTGGGCTTCGAGAGCTGGGGCCGCAACCCGGATCTCGTGCTGGTGGACAGCGAAGTCATTGCCAACGCGCCGGTCCGCTCGTTCGTGGCCGGCATGGGCGATGCCCTGGCCACCTGGGTGGAGGCCGAGGCGGCCTACAAGACGCGCGCGGGCAACCTGGCCGGCGGCGGCAGCACCCAGGCGGCGCTGACGCTGGCGCGGCTAGGCTACGACATCCTGCTCGAGCACGGTCTCAACGCCAAGCGAGCGGTCGAGAAGAAGGTCGTCACGCCGGCGGTGGAGCGCTGCATCGAGGCCAACGTGTTGCTGTCCGGACTGGGGTTCGAGAGCAGCGGCGTGTGCACCGCGCACATGATCGCCAACTGCCTGCCCAGCTTCCCCGAGTGCCACGGCCTGATGCACGGCGAGGAGGTCGGCTTCGGCATCATCAGCCAGCTCTGCCTGGACGAGGATGTCAGCGTGGCCGAGATGAACCGCATCGTCGACTTCGAGATCGCCGTCGGCCTGCCGGTGACGTTCGCCGACATCCGCCTGGCCGGCGTGAGCCGCGACCGGCTGAAGGTCATCGGCGACATCTGCGCCGGCGCCGGCTCGCTGTGTGACAACCACCCGTTCGCTGTCTCCTCGGACAGCATTGTTGACGCCATGATCGCCGCCGATGCCCTGGGCACGGAGCGCAAGAAACTAGCTGGTAAGGAGTAACCCATGCGGAAGTTCGCACACATCGGTCTGCTCACCACCGAGCCCAAGCCGGGCGAGATGTGGTTCGACTCGCTCAAGGTCTGGGGTACCGATCCGTCCGGCGACCCGAACCTGATCGAGTGGGTCCGCTTCACCCCCGAGAGCCCCTTGTTCGACACGCCGGTGTCCAAAGGCCCGCACGTCTCCTACCAGGTGGACGACCTCGATGCCGAACTGGTCGGCAAGGACGTCAAGGTGCCGCCGGTGCAGGCCGCGCCGGGCATCCGCATCGCCTACTTCGAGGAAGATGGCGCGCTGATCGAGTACATGGAGGTCAAAGCTTAGGCGCGGCCATGGTCGACGACAGCCAGCCGCATCGGCGCCGGTCGGTGCGGCTGGTGGGTTATCGCTACGCCAGGCCGGGCACCTGCTCTGTGACGGTCTGCACCGCCGGCTGGCGCTGCATCCTGGCGCGGTTGGACGATGGCTACCTGGACCTCACGCCCACCGGCCGCATCGTCGCGGAGGAGTGGTTGCGCGCGCCCGTGCTGCGGCCCGAGGTAGAGCTCGACGCCTTCGTAGTGATGCCCAACCACCGCCATGCGGTCTTGGTCATCGGAGAGACCGCCAGCGAGCGAGGCCGGGTGGGCGAGTTCCACCGCCCTGCGCGGTCGTTGGGCGCGGTGCTGGCCGGTTTCAAGTCGACAACGACCAGCCGCGTACGCCGCCTGCCCGGCTGGTCAGGCCGGGCGGTCTGGCAGCGCGGCTACCACGAGCACATCGTGCGCAGTGAGGGCGCGCTGGCCAACATCCGCGCCTGTGTTGCTGACAACCCAGCCAGCTGGCGGATGGACCGGCACAACCAACGGTAGGGGCGCACGCCGTGCGCCCCTACGGGGTGCTCGTGGTTGCTGCCGTGCGTAGGACGTAGCCGCCGTTGGCCGCCAGGCTCACCGCGCCGACCTCATGCCCAACGCGCAGCGTGCCTTCCGGCCCGTCGCTCAGGCAGGTCACCAGACTGCCCCTGCCCAGCCAGGCCAGGTCAAGCGGCAAGGTCAATGGCGCACTGGTGCCGTTGAGCGCCGCGACGAACCACGTCGTGCCCGACCGCCGCGCCACGGCCACGTAGCGGCCGGGATCGGCGGCCAGACAGCGCGACTCGTCCCACGCCGCCGGCACCGAACCCAGCAGATCGAGCGCCGCGTCGGGCAGCGCGCGGTACCAGTCGGCACGGCCGCCATGGTGCTGCACGCCCGAGGTGAAGAGCACCGGCAACGCCAGTTGGTGCGCGGCGGTGACGCGATGTCGCCACGGTGCGCCGTCCAGCAACGCTGGCGTGTAGTCCATCGGGGCGATCACGTTGCGCGTGAACGGCAGGATGGCGTGGTGGGCCGCCGCGCGGTCGCCGTAGTCGCTCTCGAAGTGGTAGCTCTCCTCGCCCAGTACCGCCTCGGCCGACAGCAGGTTGGGCCAGGTGCGCTGCCAGCCGCGCGGGATGGTGCAGCCGTGCAGCACGACGACCAGCCGGCGCTCCGCCGCATCGCGACACAGGTCGAGCATGGTCCTGACCGCGAGTTGCTTGTCGCTGCACCAGAAGTCGATTTTGAACCCCGCCACGCCGGCGGCCGCCGCCTCGTCCAGCCGGCGGCGGCGGTCGGGCACGTCGTACATCTCCGTGCTGTCGCCCCACAGCAGCAGCCGCACGCCGCGTTCGCGCGCCGCCGCGGCCATCTCGCCCAGCGGCACGTTCCACCAGCCGGCGTCGAGCAGCTCATACTCCCAGCCGCGTTCGGCCGCGAAGTCGAGGAACGTGCCGAAGGCACGCCGGTCGAAGCGCTCGGGCTGACTCAGCCAGGACCAACTGGCCCGGCCCGGCGCGATCCACGAGGGGTCGGTGACCTCGCACGGCTGGGCCAAGTCGGTAGGCCAGGTGCTGGTCACGATGCTCCCGGCCTCGCCGGCCAACGCCAGCCCGCGCCACGCCGTGGTCAGCGGCAGCGTGGTCAACGGCGCAGCCGACGAGGCCAGGAGCGCGGGCACCTTCTGCTTGTACTCGCCCGCCGACGGCCAGCGCACACGGTAGACACCGTCGGTGCCATCGCTCAGGTGCGTGCCGCACCAGCTCTCGTCGACGCCTGATTCCACGCTCAGCGCCCAGGCGTCGCCGTCGGCCAGGCGGTACAGGCCACCGAAGCTCCAGCCCGCGGCCGGGTTCGGCCCGCGACAGCGCCCCGGCGCCTGGCCGATGGCCACCGCTTGGTAATAGTCCTCGTAGGCCGGCGTGTAGTCGCTGGGTTGATGGTACGGCTGCAGCCAGGCCTGGCCGGAAGTGAAGGCGAAGCCGGTGTGGTCGGCGGCCACGGCCACCGGTTGGCCATCATAGCCCGGCGGCGCGGGCAGGCGGTAGCGCACGGCCACACCGCCGTCGGCCACGCGCAGGTCGATCAGCAGCAGCGCACCGCGCGCGTTGCGCAGAGTCGCCGTGACCTGCCGCCAGGGGCTGTCCACCTGCCGGCAGGGCCCGGTCCACAGCGCGTAGCGCTCGCGCCCGTCGATGCCCGGAGTCGCGCCCACCAGGCTCAGGCCGGAGTCGAACGAGTCGGCGCCGACGGTCAATCCCAGCGGCGAATCGGCCAGGACCGGGTGGTCGCGATACCACACGCGCCACAGCAGGCTTCCCTGCGGGGTCAACGTCAGTTCGGCGCGGACCCGATTCTGTGGCGATGCGATGGATGCAACCGGGCGCGAGCCGGCGGCGTCGAGGGTCAGCAGCATGCACAGGGCAAGAGCGGTCAACGGGTGCTCCCGGGTGAGGACGGTCTTTCCGTCGCTCGGCATGAGTTCCTGCCTGCCCGGCGAATGCAGCGATGTTCGTAGTTCGGCCCAGAGGCCAATGGCGATTCCACACCAGATCGGCGCCGCCAGCGGCGCGGTGGACTGCCACCGCCGTGTGGGATCGCCATTCGCCCAAGACCGAAACTACGAACCCTGAGCGGAGGAAGGCAATGCTGACATTTCGACTGGCGACGTTGTGCCTGGCCGGGGCGCTCCTGGGGGCAGGAGAGGCCGAGGCACAACCGCACCGGGCCATGACCCTGACCGAGGCGCTGTCGCCGTATGTCGGCCCGGTGGTCAAGGGCGTCGACACCACGACCGTCGACGGCAAGGTCATGGCCGGCTACCAGGGCTGGTTCATGGCCAAGGGCGACGGCTATGAGCCGGGCTGGGTGCACTGGGGCGGTGTCGACCAGAACCCGCCGCGGGCCAGCTTCGACCTGTGGCCCGACATGACGGAGCTACCGCCGAGCGAGCGCTTCGCCAGCGGGTATCGCTATGCCGACGGCACGCGCGGCGAACTGTTCAGCTCCACGGTCAAGGAGACCGTGCTGCGCCACTTCGAATGGATGAAGCAGTACGGCATCGACGGCGTCTGGGTGCAGCGCTTCACCAGCTGCGTGAGCAACCAGAACGACTGGAACTATCTGCGCACGACGGCCGTGCTGAGCCATTGCCGCGAGGGCGCCAACCGCACTGGCCGTGCCTTTGCCGTGATGTACGACACCGACTTCGACCGCCGCGCCATCGACGCCATGAAGTCCGACTGGACGCGGCTGGTGCGCGAGATGAAGCTGCTCGACACGCCTGCCTACATCAAGCATCGCGGCGGCCCGGTCATCGCGCTGTGGGGCTACGGCTTCGACCATCGCAAGTTCGACCCGGTGGCCACGCGCGAGTTCTTCGAATGGCTGAAGAAGCCGGAGAACGGCGCCTGCACCATCATGCTGGGCATCCCCAACGACTGGGTCGGCTGGACCGACGAGCGTATGACGCTGCTGCGACAGTACGGCCAGATCATCAGCCCCTGGAACGTCGGCCGTTACGGCACGCTGGACGGCGCGAGCGCCCATGCCAAGCGCTACTGGCCGGCCGATCTGGCGTTCTGCAGGGCGAACGACAAGGACTACTACGCAGTGGCCTTCCCCGGCTTCTCGTGGACCAACCTGATGAAGGGCAACAGCCCGCTCAACCAGATCCCGCGCCAAGGCGGGCGGTTCCTCTGGCGGCAGATCGAGGAGATCCGCCGGTACGGCATGAAGATGGTCTACATCGCCATGTTCGACGAAGTCGACGAGGGCACGGCAGTCTTCAAGGTCACCAACCAGCCGCCGCAGGGCCGGTTCGGCACCTACGAGGGCCTGCCCAGCGACCACTACCTCAGACTGTGCGGCCTGGCCGGCCGCTATCTACGCGGCGAGGACGTGACCTTCCCCGAGGTCCAGCCGGACCCGGCGCAGATGACCTATCGGCCGATCCCGCAGTTGGCCTACTACCAGCAGCCGAGCCGGTTCTTGCAAGCCACGCGTGACCGCTGGAAGCAACTGCTCGACGGCGTGCCCATCGTGCTGCATGACGAGCCTTACAGCGAGTGGATCAGCGACCTCTACAACGCTGGCTCGCTGGACATGCGGCTGTCGACCTGGGCTGACATCCTGGCCAAGCCCGACGCGTCAAAGCTGATGGTCTTCGCCGCGGGCAACGAGAGCTTCGGCGCGCCGGACGCACAGGTGCCGGCGATCGTCGAACGCGCCAGGCAGCACTTGCGCGGCGGCGGCGTGGTGCTGGTCGCGGGCGGTGGCGGCTATCCGCTGTTCTACCCCGGCGGCAGCACCGAAGCGGCCAAGTTCGGCTTCCGGCTGCAGATGGTCAACAGCCCCGCGGGCAGCCGCGTGAAGTTCGACCCGGCCCTGGGCACCGACGTTCCGGCGTTCCAGCTCAAGAGCGCTGGCAGCTCGCGCCTGATGCGAAAGACACAGTACCCGGGAGCGCCGCGTTACGTGTCTCTGGCGCGCGTGGACCTGCCCGACGGCACGGCCAACGGTGATGCGCTGGCGGCGGTGCAGCCGGGCGGAGACCTGGGCCAGGGCTGGATCGTCTATGTGGCGGCCGACCTGCTGCAGTGCCCCGACCGCGAGACACTGCTCGACGCGCTGCTCAACTGGCTCCGGCCGCGGCTCAACGGCTGATAAGGACCTATCCATGACCAATTGTCTGCGTTTGGCGGCCTGCCTGTTGTTGGCCGTGTCGGCTGGATCTGCCGAGCAACTCGTGGTGCGCGACCTGCTGACGGGCACCGCGCCGAACTGGGCCGCCGGCCCGTGGGACACGGCGCCGAGCCGTTCGTCCGCCACCAATGACCGCCCGGCCGGCGCTGCCGGCCCGGCGGTGGAACTGACCGTGGCCTACACCGGCGGCGGGTTCGAGCATGTCACGCTGGCGCCGCCGTTCGGGCCGATCCCTGGTCGCATCCGGCGGCTCAGCGTGTGGGCCAAGGCGCTGGCCGCCGACTACGCCTGGATCGTCTCGTTCCAGGACGCCGAAGGCAAGGACACCGTCGGTGGCAAGAAGCTCGAATGGGGCCTGCGCACCGTGCCCAGCCAATGGGTCAAGTTGGACTTCACCGTACCCGCCGACTGGCCGCAGCCGCTGAAGCTGGCCGGCTTGACCGGCCACAACTGGGAGAAGCAGAATGCCAAGGCCGAGGCGTCGGTGCGGCTGGCCGGCTTCACGGTAGAGACCGACATCGACGGCATCACCGACCCGGCCAAGCTGGTCAGCCTGAGCGCGACCACCGGTGTGCCCAGCAACCTGTTCCAGCCCGACGCGCCCGTGCGCTACACCGTGGTCTGCGATAGCTGGCTGGGCAAGGAGCTTAGTGGCACCCTCGCCTACGAACTGCGCGACGCCGAGGGCAAGGTGGTCGGCAGCGAGTCCCGCCCGCTGGCCATGCGCGACACGCAGACGGTGCCGCTGGACCTCAAGCCGCCGGGCTTTGGCGCCTACCGACTGCGTCTCTCGGCCAAACTGGGCGACGTCAGCTTCGAGCGGCAGAGCCGCTTCGCCTACACGCCGGCTCCACCCAAACAGACCTGGGAGCAGAAGGTCGCCGGCCCGTACGGCCTGAACATCCACGGCGGGCTGGCCGGGATCGACTACCGTGGCATCGCGCGCATGGGCTTCACGTGGGTCCGCGACTACGCGTATAGCTTCGAGTGGATGACCCGCGCGCGCGGCGCTGACAGCCGGTATGCCGGCTGGCCCTACTACAACAAGCTCGACGCCGCGGTGCAGGACGCCGGCCTGGTGCTGCTGCCGTGCCTCATGGGTGGCATCGGCCAGCCGGTCAAGGGCGGGAGACTGGCGCCGGACAAGGCGTGGCGCTCGGACATTCTGCCCATCTTGCTGCGCTTCCCGCAGTATGTGGCCTGGGAGCTGGACAACGAGTACGACTACCACAGCGGCCGCGAGGAGGAAGCACGAGGCTGGTCGAGCTACGATGCCTACCATCGTGGGTTCGCCCAGGTGCTCAAGGTGGTCGATGACAAGACGCTGGCCGTGGCCCAAGGCCAGGCCGGCGTCCATCCCGACTGGGTGCGCCGCAGCGTGGCCAACCACAGCTTCGACCAGATCGATGTGGTCAACGCGCATGTCTACACCGGCACCAAGCCGCCCGAGATCGTCACCGAGAACGCCAACGTCGGCCAGGAAGGCGAGGCACCCGGCCTGCTGTACGACGTGTTCCGGGACTTCGTGTCGGCCTCGCGGTCCGATGGCAAGCAGCGCCAGACCTGGCTGACCGAGTTCGGCTGGGACACGCTGGCGGGCTACATCGTCAACGAGAAGGAGCAGGCAGCCTACCTGCAGCGCGGCTATGCGCTGGGCCTGCAGGCCGGGCTGGACAAGATGTTCTGGTACTGGCAGCGCGATACTAAGGACAAGCCGAAGCAGTACTTCGACGGCTGCGGCCTGCTGGACCCGGCCGACGAGCCCAAGCCCGCCGCCGCCGCCATCGCAGCGCTGACCGCCTTCCTGCCCCATCCAACGCCGGTGGGCCGCTGCGCCCCGGCGCCGGGCGCCATGGGCCATGTGTTCCGGTCCGCCGACCAGATCGTGGCCATGGTCTTCCGCGTCGAGCCCGAGGCCGCCGCGCCGACCGTCGACCTGCCCAACGGCAAGCTCTTCGATATGTGGGGCAACCCGCTGACCGAGCGCCGCCAGAAGCTGGACATCACGCCGGTGTGGATTGTCGGCCTGCCCGAAACAGACGCGCTGTACCGACAGGCCGCCTACGACCTGGCCACGCCGGGCTTCATGCGCGTCACCGCGGGCGATCCCTTGACCATCGAGACCAAGGTGACCAACAACCGCACGACGGCCCTGGCTGCGACGCTGGCGGTGAACGCGCCGAAGGGCTGGACGGCTACCGCCGCGCCAGCGGTGTCGCTCGCGCCGGGCGCCACCCAGACCGCGCCGGTGACCGTCACCATCGACCCGCGCGAGCCGGCCGGACAGAGCGCGGTGATGATCGACATCACCGAGAACGGCTTGAAGCACCGCCTGACCACGCTGGTCGAGGTGGCGGCCGCGGCCAACCTGAGCGTGTCGCCGTTGAGCGGCGCGCCCGGCGCGGCCAAGGTCGAAGTCGCCGTGCGCAACAACCGCCGCCGGCCGGCCAGCTTCGAGCTGACCTCGGTGCTGCCCGCCAACTGGAAGATAGAGCCGGCGAAGGCCACCGTGGCCGATATCGCGCCCGGTGCCACGGCCAAGACGACCTTCACCGTGACCTGGACGCCGAGTTGGACCACCGGTGAGCAGGCGTTGATCAAGGTGGCCACGCCCGAGGGGCAGGTGGTCTCGAGCGCCGGTCTGCGGCCGGGCACGCTGAGCATCCCGCGGGTGGATGCGCCCAAGCTCGACGGTAATCCAGCGGGCTGGCCGGCGGCTGCCAAGCTGCCCGACTGGGCCATGGGCCGCGTCGGCAGCGGCACCAAGGGCGATGTCTGGCTGGGCTGGACGCCCGACGGGCTGTGGGTGGCCTGCCGGGTCGACCCGTCGCCGGTCACGGTGACCGATCCGCGCGCCTTCTGGGCGCAAGACTGCCTGGAGTTGTTCGTCGATACGGCCAACAGCAAGGCCGAGCGGGCCAAGTATGTGCCGGGCGACCACCAGTTCTGGCTCTGCCCGCTGGTCGGCGAGAAGCGCGCCTACCTGGGCCAGTGGCAGCGCGGTACGGAGATCGAGGCCACGCACTGGGACATCCAGGGCATCCGTAGCTTCGCGGGCCGGTCGGGCGGCGGGTACGTGATGGAGGCGCTCATTCCGGCGGCGCAGATCAAGGGCTTTGCCGGCCAGGCTGGCCGCAAGCTGGGCCTTTGCGCGAACCTGTCGGTGCCGGGCGACACGGGTCGTGGCGAGCTGTACTGGCCGCTGGACAAGGCCGGCGGCGTGGCTGAGAAGCCGGCGCTGTGGGGTACGGTGGAGCTGCGCTAGGCGTTGAGCATGGAGCGTGAACGCATGAGGACGCGTGGTCTGCTGGCTGGCGTGGTGATGGTTCTGTCGGCTCGGGCCGGCCTCTGCCAGGCGGCAGTACCGCCGGGAGTAGGGCTGCCGGCGGCGCCCGACGGGCTGGTCTGGAAGCTGGTCTGGCAAGACGAGTTCGATGGGCCGAAGCTCGATGAGACCAAGTGGGAGACGCCGCCGGATGGCCCACGCCACGACGGATGGTGGATGCGCAAGGCCGTCTCGGTGGATGGCAACGGGCATTTGGTCATTCAGACGTCGCGCGAGGGTGACAAGATCATCGGTGGCTGCGCGCGCACCAAGGGCAGGTTCGCGCACACCTTCGGCTACTACGAGGCGCGGGTCAAGCTGCCCCATGAGCAGGGACACTGGTCGGCGTTCTGGCTGTTTGAGGGTGTGCACACCACGCCGGACGGCTGGTACAACGGCTCCGAGATCGACGTCTACGAGAAGTTCTGGCCCAACGATGAGGTCAAGCATACGCTCTACTGGGACCCGGCCGGCGACCACAAGCTCAAGGAATGGAACCGAATCGAGACGGTGCCTGGCATCCGTGAAGGTTGGCACACCTTTGCGGTATGGCGGAAGCCTGACGAGTACGTGTACTACGTCGACGGTCGGGAGTCCTGGCGCATCAACCCCGGCGGCATAGCCCAGGTGCCCATGTACATCAAGCTCAGCGACGAGCACGCGGCCTGGTGTAAGGACATCACCAAGGCGGCTCTACCCGACGAGTTCATGGTCGACCATGTCCGCGTGTATGACCTGGTGGACAAGCCGTAGTCGTGCGGCTTCGCGTCGGCCTGGGTCAGGTGCCGCCCGCTTCGGCGTCCGCCAGAACCACGCAGTCCGCATGCCACTGCAACAGCGACGCGGGGAACTTGGAGCTGATCGGCCCCTTTACCATGCGTTCCAGCGCCTCACGCTTGTCCGCGCCGCTGACCAGTACCAGGATGCGCGCCGCGCGCATCAGGTCGGCCAGGCCGAGCGTCATGCCGTGCGTCGGCGGCTGGGCCAGATGCGCCAGCATGGAGTGCTTCCGCGTCGAAGCGCTGAGTTGGGTGAGGTGCGGCCCGCCGCTGAGCCAACCAGCGGGCTCGTTGAGCCCCAGGTGCCCATTGAGCCCGAGGCCCAGCAGGCAGAGGTCGGTATCGCCTCGCTCGGCCAGCGCCACAGCCACGCGCGCACACTCGGCCAGCGGGTCTTCGGCGGCGCTGTCAAAGCCCAGCCACTGCTCGGACCTCAGGCCCAGCGGCGTGGCCAGATGCTCGCGCAGGTCGTTCAAGCAAGTGCCCGGGTCGTCGGGCAGCAGGCCGTACCACTCGTCGAGCTGGGTGAAGCGCGCCTGCTCGAAGCTGATCAGGCCAGCGGTCGCGCGACGGGTCAGCTCCGCATAGAGCGGCCGCGGGCTACGCCCGGCGGGCAGGCAGAAGTGCGCGGTCGGCTTGGCGGCCAGCAGTTCCGCCACCATGTCGGCCGCCTGCTGGGCGATGGCGTCAGCGTCGGGCACAATGCGCAGGTCCATGTTCACTCCAAGGTGGGCAGGTAGGCGGCTTGCAGCGACAGCATGTCGTCCATCAACGCCCGCGAAGCCGCGATGCCAGGCGTACACGGATCCAGCAGCAACGCCTGCAACAGCGGCAAGCGCCGGCGCGTGGCGTAGGCCTCGGTGACCAGCGCGGTGATCTGGCACTGAAGCGTCAGCGCGGCGGCAAAGGCGTCGGGCAGCGCACCGACGGGAACCGGGTGGACGCCGGACCGGTCCACCAGCGCCGGCACCTCCACCGCCGCCCAGACGGGCAGGTTGCCGATCAGCGGGCCGCCGTTGAGCACATTCACCGCCGACAGCCGCGTCGGCTCGGTGCGGCCGAGCGCGGCGATGCACGGCACCGCCAATTCACCGCTGGGCCGCAGCAAGGGCTCGGATGGGCCGGCACCACGTAGATACAGGTCCACCGGCGACTCGCTCGCCGCCTCGGCGCCCACGGCGCGGCTCTCGACGCCGTACGACCATTTGCGCCCGTGGAACTCGGCGCCGAAGGCGAAGTACTCGCCGATGTGGTCGTCGGAGGGGAAGGTGACCACCTCGAAGGCGCGGGCGAACTCGCGGAACAGCGGCGGCACGTCCAGCGGCTCGTCGGACTGTAGCCGCGCCAGCAGCGCCGGGAGGTGCTCCGTGCCGTCGCGCTTGTCCTTGACGCTCAGCGCGCAGTACGCATGGTTCAGCCCGGCCGAGGTGAGTTCCAGGTGTTCCGGCGGCACGCCGGTCAGCCGGGCGGCCAACTGCTCCAGCGAGAAGACGCCATGGCACAAGCCCAGCGCGCGCACCCCGGTCAGGTGCGACACGGCATGGAGCACGCGCGCCTCGGGGTTGGTAAAGTTGAGCAGCAGTGCGTCGGGACACAAGGCCTCGATGTCGCGGCAGATGGGGATCATCAGGTGCAGGCTACGCAGCGCGTGGAACGCCGCGCCCGGCCCGCCGTTCTCGCCCAGGATGTGGTTCACGCCGTGCGCCTGGGGCACGCGGAAGTCCTGCTCCCACAGCGGCATGCGCCGCACGGAGACGGCGGTGATGACGTAATCGGAGCCGGGCAGAGCCGCGCGCCGGTCCGTGTGGCCAGTGACCGTCAGCGGCCGGCCGACCTCGGCGCTGAGCTTGTCGGCCAAGGCGGTCATGCGCCCCAGGGCGTCAGCGGCGGTGTCCACCAGACACAGCTCGACCTGGCCCAGACCGCGCGCTGACGGAGTGAGCAGATCGGCGATGATGCCGCGCCCGAAGCTGCCGCTGCCCGCGCCGATGACCGTGATCTTCATGACGTCGCTCCGCTGGGCCAACGCGTTGCAGGGCTCCCTGTCAGGAGACACACCGCCGTGGACCCAAGCACCAAGGACTATGTCGCCATTGTACAGTGTCACATCGTCAAGCAGCGCTGCGCCGGCTACTTCTGCGAGCAGGCCCTGCAACAGCGCACCGGCGGGTTCGCCGCGTACCCCGCCGACCGCACCTACCGCCATGTGATGATCGATTGTGGCGGGTGCTGCGGGCGCGGCCTGCAACGCAAGCTGGCCAATCTGGTCCATCAACTCGAGAAGCAGGAAGGCATCACCCGCGACCGCGTGGCCGTCCAGCTCTCGTCGTGCATCACCAAGGACAGCCACCATGGCCCGCCTTGCCCGCACCTGGACTACCTCAAGACGCTCATCGCGCGGATGAACCTGGAGGTCGGCGAGGATACGCGCATCTCGCGCCTGACCGAGAGCCGGCGCGAGTCGGGCGAGTACCAGGCGTAGACCGGCGTTCGGCGGCGTGGCCAGTGGTCGGCCGGCCGGCTAGAATGGCGTGATAGCGGAGGTCCACCCGATGCGCACGTTGTTCTACTGCCTGCTGCTGGCCACGCCCTTGTGGTCGGCCGAGCCGTACTTCGCCGAGAGCTTCGACGACACGAAGCTGAATGACCGTGGCTGGTACGACGGCGAACGGTACGTGTTGGGCAAGGAGCCCTTCGCCGGTGCCGGGTGCATCGAGTTCCACTGGCGCGCCGGCGACACCAAACCCGAGTACAGCCAGGGCGCCCGCCACGCCATCCCGCCCACGGACACGGTCTATGTGCGCTACTACCAGCGCCTGTCGCCCGGCTGGGGCTGGACCGGCGTGAACTACCACCCGCACCTGATGCTGCTGATGACCACCGAGAACGGCGCCTGGGACGGGCCAGCCGCCACCCACCTGACCACCTACATTGAGCCTGTAAACGGACTGCTGCGTCTGGCGGCGCAGGACATCCAGAATCAGGATGCGCCGCACGGCCTGACCCAAGGAGAGCTCCGTGGCGGTTACAACGGAACGCTGTACGACAGCCAGGAGAAGGTCTTTGCCGACGCCAAGTGGCATCTGGTGGAGGCCATGTTCCGTCTGAACACGGTGGACGCGGCGGCTGGCACCTGGCAGCGTAACGGCGAACTGCGGGCCTGGCTGGACGGCAAGCTGCTCGTCGAACGCACCGACGCGGTCTTCCGCTCGGCGGACTTCCCCAACATGCGCTTCAACCAGTTCCTGATGCTGCCCTACTTCGGCGAGGGTCTGCTGCCTCACGCGCAGACGCTGTGGATCGACGAACTGGCCGTGGGCCCGGAACGACTGGGCCCGGCCAGGCACCCGAACTGAGCTGGCCGCGGCCCGGTCAGGCGCCGGCGGTGACGAAACTGTGGTGCAGTCGGGCATAGAGCCCGCCGGCAGACACCAGGTCGTCGTGACTGCCCGATTCCACCACGCGGCCACCATCGAGCACCAGGATCACGTCCGCGTGGCGCACGGTGCTCAGCCGGTGGGCGATGAGGAACGAGGTGCGCCCCTCCATCACCCGCAGCATGGCCTCCTGGATGTGCGCCTCGGTGCGGGTGTCCACGCTGCTGGTGGCCTCGTCGAGGATGAGGATGGCCGGATCGGCGAGGATGGCTCGCGCGATGGCCACGAGCTGGCGCTGGCCGCGGCTCAGGCCCGAGCCAGACTCCGTCAACACCGTGTCGTAGCCCTCGGGCAGATGGCGAATGAAGGCGTCGGCGTTGGCCACGCGCGCCGCTTCCACCACCTCGTCGTCGGTCGCCTCCAGGCGGCCGTAGCGGATATTCTCGCGCACCGTGTCGCCAAACAGGAACGGGTCCTGGGGCACGATGGCCAGGGCATGGCGCAAGTCCGCGCGACGCACGCCGCGCAGGTCGTGGCCGTCGATGCGGATGGCGCCGTTGGCCACGTCGTAGAACCGCGTGAGCAGGTTGATGATGGTGGTCTTGCCGGCGCCCGTCGGCCCGACCAGGCCGATGGTCTGGCCGGCATGGGCGTGGAAGCTCACCTCGCGCAGCACCAGCGTCTCCGGCTCATAGGCGAAGTCGACGTTGTCGAACGTCACCTCGCCGCGCACGGCCGGCAGCGGCACGGCATCGGGCTCGTCGGGCGGCTCGGGCGCCTCGTCCATGGTGGCGAAGACCCGCTCCGCGCCGGCGAGAGCGCCCTGCACCATGCCGTAGACCTGCGCGATCTGCATAAGGGGCCGCATGAACTGGCCGGAGTACTCCAGGAACGCCGCCACCAGGCCAATGGTGGCCAGGCCACGGCCCACCATCCAGCAGCCGGCCCCGACCATGATGGCGTAGCTCAGGTTGCGCGTCAGGTTCATGCACGGGCCCATGCTGCCGCCGATGATGCCCGCGCGAATGGCCGCCTTCTTGAGCCGCTCGTTGGCCTCGTCGAAGTCGGCCAGGATGCGCTCCTCGCGTCGGAAGGCCTTGACCACGCGCTGGCCGGTCAGAGTCTCCTCGATCAGGCCGTTGAGCGCCCCAAGATCCTTCTGCCGCGCCCTGAAGGCCACACGCGTCATCTTGCCGAGCAGGCCCGTAACGGCGTAGATCAGCGGCACCATGGTCATGGTCACCAGCGCCAGGCGCCAGTGCAGCCAGAAGATCATGACCAGCGTGGCAGTCAGCCCCAGCAGGCTGCCCACGAGTTGCACCACGCCCTGGCTCAGCGCGTTGTTCACCGTGTCGACGTCGTTGGTCAGCCGGCTCATCACGTCGCCGTGAGCGTGGGTGTCGAAGAACGAGACCGACAGGCGCTGCAGCCGCTCAAACAGGTGCCGCCGCAGATCACGCACGGCGCGCTGCGACACCGTAACCATCAACACGCTCTGCAGGTACATGCCGACGGGGTTGATGATGTGGATCATCGCCAGCAGCCCGACGATGTGGGCCAGATCACCAATGTGCCGCTGGCGCAGGCAGTGG
Source organism: Armatimonadota bacterium (assembly GCA_016235455.1). Classification (GTDB taxonomy): domain Bacteria; phylum Armatimonadota; class UBA10988; order UBA10988; family UBA10988; genus UBA10988. Next base: position 31,746 of record JACRKZ010000085.1, read on the forward strand.
TCGATGGCGCGGCCCAGCAGGTACGGCGCTAGCACGCCCAGCAGCGTGGTGATGACCACCAGGCCCGAGACGATGATCAACTCGCGCGCACTGGAGCGCAGGTACGGCCACAGGCGGCGCACCGTGCCGCGGCGATCCTTGGCCTGCTGGAAGGTGACGCCGTGCATCGGCCCGCCGGGCCCGAAGCCGAACGGTCGCTGGGCCGGGGTCGTGCGCTGCTCACGCATCGGCGTCTCCCGGCGCATTGGTCTGCGACCAGACAATGTCGCGGTACGTGGGGCACGACTCCATCAGCTGGTCGTGCGGACCCAAGCCGACCACGACGCCGTCCTCCAGCACGGCCACCCGGTCGGCCGAGCGGATGGCGCCCAGCCGTTGGGCGATGACCAAGCGCGTGCACCGATGGTCCCACTCGGCCAGCGCGGCCAGCAGGCGCGCCTCGGTGCCGGCGTCGAGCGCGCTGGTGCAGTCGTCCAGCACCAGCACCTCCGGTCGGCACAGGACCGCCCGCGCGATGGCCAGTCGCTGCCGCTGCCCGCCGGACAGGTTGGTGCCCTGGGCCTCCAGCAGCGTCGCGTAGCCCTCGGGCATGGCGCTGACGAAATCGTGCGCCTGCGCCAAGCGGGCCGCGGCCTCGACCTCGTCGTCGCTGGCCTCGGGCCGGCCGAAGCGGATGTTGTCGGCCACGCTGATGCTGAATAGACTGGGCACCTGCGGCACAATGGCCACGCGCCCGCGCAGCTCCGACTGGCTCACCTCACGCACGTCATCGCCACCCACGCACACCGCGCCGCCCAGCACGTCGTAGAAGCGCGGCACCAGGTTGGCCAGCGTCGACTTGCCCGAGCCCGTGGCGCCCACAATGGCCAGCACCTCGCCCGGCGCGACGTCGATGTCGATGCCGCGCAGCACTGGCTCCGCCTGCGCACCGCGGTACCCGAAATCCACCGCCGCCCAGCTCACGGCGGTGTCAGGGACCGATCTGAAAACGGTGTCAGGGACCGTTTTCGCTCTGCGAAAACGGTCCCTGACACCGTTTTCAGTGCTGACGTCTTCCACATCGTTGATGCTGGGGATGGTGCTGAGCACCTGTTCGATGCGTTCGGCGGAGGCGTCGGCCTGGACGAGGCGCACAACGAACATGCCGACCATCATCAGCGAGAAGAGCATCTGCACCAGGTAGTTGGTGAATGCCAGGAGTTGGCCGAGTTTGGCCTCGCCCGCATAGACCTGCCAGCCGCCGAGCCACAGCGCCGCGACCAAGCCCATGTTCAGCGTGAACACCATGATCGGCAGCGTGGTGGCCGTGACGCGGCCGGCGGCGACGCCGCGGACCATGAGGTCGTCGTTGGCCACGCCGAAGCGCTGCTCCTCATGGTCCTCGCGCACATAGGCGCGCACCAGCCGCGCGCCGGCCAGGTTCTCGCGCAGCACGACGTTAACGCGGTCCAGCCGGTCCTGGACCGCCAGGAACAGATCGTGGCCGCGACGGCTGATGTACATGAACGTCCACAGGAACAGCGGCGACATGACGACGATGAGCCAGCACAGCCGCGGGTAGGTGATGAGCGCCATGATCAGGCTGCCGACCATGGTCATCGGCGCGCGCACGAGGATGCGCATGACCATCATGGCCGCCTCTTGCACCTGCTCAACGTCGTTGGTCAGCCGCGTCACCAGCCGGCCGGTCTCGAGGCGGTCGAGGTCGGCAAAGGAGAGGCTCTGCACCCGTCGCATGAGCGCGGAGCGCAGGTCGGCGCCGAAGTTGAGCCCGGCGAAGTTGGCGTAGATGCCACAACCCACGCCGAACACCAGGCCCAGCAGCGCGGCCAGCACCATGATCCCAGCGAGGCGCAGCGTCATGCCCATATCGGCCGCGGGCAAGGCGCGGTCCACGATGGTCTGCATCAGCCGCGGCTGAGTCAGGTCCATCGCCACTTCCAGCACCATCAGCGCGGGCGCGAGCAAGGCCCACTTCCGATAGGGCCGCATGTATCGCAAAAGGCCACGAAATGCACGCACGACCGGGTATCCTGGGCTCTAGGATACGCCTAAGTGGCGGTTGGGGCCAGAAACATGGGGGCCACTACACCAGGTCGCACGCATCCGCGGGCATCCAGTGCGCGTCCATGCCGTCCCACTTCACGTTGCAGCCGATGGGGTTGGTCAGCGGCGTGGTGACGCTCGCGCCGGCGACGATCTCGGCCAGGGCGTTGTCCAGGTCGTTGACCGTCATCTTGGTCACATCGCGCGGGCTGTCCACGCCGCGGCCGGTGTAGACCAGGCGGCGCTCGGCATCGAACACGAAGAAGTGCGGCGTGCGCAGCGCGCCGTAGGCGCGGGCCACGTCCTGGCTCTCGTCCCGCAGATAGACCCACGGGAAGCGGTGCTCGGCCATGCGCTCCACCATGTGGTCGAACGAGTCCTCGGCGTAGGTCTGCTTGCTGTTGGCGTTGATGCCCACGAAGCGCACTCCGTGTCCCGCGTACTTGTCGGCGGTGGCGCGCGTCACCTCGTCCGAACCGACGACGTACGGGCAGTGGTTGCAGGTGAAGAAGACCACCAGCGTGTTGGCCTCGGCAAAGTCGGCCAGGCTCCAGGTCCGGCCATCGGTGCCCGGCAGAGCAAAGTCGGGCGCCTCGGCCCCCAGGGGTAGCGTGAATGGCATAGCGTGCCTCCAGTACTCAGTATGCGTCAGCGCGCGCCGATGGCCAGATCGTCCAGGTACCACGTAGCGCCGACGGGATTGCCTTGGAACCCGGCGTTGACGTACGGATCCGGCTCCAGGTTCCCCGCCATGAGCCGCATGATGCGCAGGTCATCGCTGCGCCCGGCCTTCTGCAGCACCTGGCTCAGGTCGATTTTGGCCTCGTGCCAGCGGTTGTCGGCGGTGATGCCTTCCACCTGGCCCAACATGACCTGGCCCGGCGCGGCCTCCTCGCCGCCGGTCAGCCGCAGCACACCCACCGCGCCGCCGCCCAGGTCTGCATAGAGATTGGTGCGCACGTTGGCCGGGATGCGGTAGCGGAAGGTCAGCAGCGGGTGCTCCTTGGCCACGAAGCTCCACTTGGCCAGCTTCACCAGGAACGTGCCGCCCGAGACCAGGTTGGTCATCTGCAGCGCGTAGCGGCCCTCTGCGGCCTCACGCGTGCGTGTGCAGAGCACATGTTGCGCGTTGTCTACCGCCGCCACGCCGCCGAGACCGACCTCGAAGTCGTTGCGCCAGTCCTCTTTGACCTCGTCGCCGTCGTCGGCCGCGGCCAGCATGGCGCCCGTGTCGGGCAGCTTGGCGGGCTCGGCCAGATGCTCATAGGTGATCCGCGCGCGAGTCACGTTGAGCGTGTTGTTGACGGCGTAGATGGCCACGTGGCCGCTGTCGATGGGGTTCGGATCGGCCACGTCGAAGACCGTGCGGTCGTCGAGCTGGCACAGGATGCGCCCGCCGGCCTTACGCACGCTCAGGTGGAACCAGTGCCGATGGAATTCGGTCAGGCCATTGCCGGCATCGCTCGTGTAGCGGAACCGGCCGTCATCGGTCTTGTTCTCGGCCATGAGCTTGCCGTTCTTGTAGAGCAGCGACGCCGTGTTGTTGCGCCCGGCGAAGAGGAACGCGTAGCCGCTGTTGACCTGCTGTCCGTCGCCACACAGCGTGACGGACAGGTCGCTGGGGTGGAAGTAGTGCTCGCCCTGGCGCGAGTCCATCTTGATGCCCATGTAGGCATCGACTTGCACATCACCGCCGAAGGCCTGCTTGGTCCAGATGGTCGGGTTGCGGTCGCCGAAGCCACCGAAGAAGCTCCAGCGCGGGTCGCACTTCCAGCGGTTGGTGGTCTCCCACACGCCCTTGGCCTGCCACCATTCCCACGGCGCGCGCACGAAGGTGGTGTCGAAGCACTGCTCGGCGGCCACCTGCACCCGCGCCAGATCGAATCGGGCCTCCGAGCTGCGCAGCGCCACCTGCGGACCGTCCAGCGGCTGGCCGGGCTCCTGCCAGGTGAGCAGCGCCGCATTGTCGGCCATGGCCACCAGCGAACGGCCACGCCGCACGAAGCGCAGCAGGTTGACGTCCTGCAGCGACCCGGCCGCCTTGGCCACCTCCTGGTCGCCACGGCGGATGCTCAGTTGCACCTGCCGGCGCTTGTCGTTGTCCTGCTCGATGAGCAGGTTGTAGCCGGTGTCGGGTTTGCGTCGCTCGCCGCCGATGGTCAGCCGCAGCTTGCGCTGACGGTCGTTCCAGACGCGTTTGGCGTCCACCACCAGTTCCACGGGTCCGTGGACGTCGCTGCGGTACCACAGGTTGCCGTCCTCGCGGTCGTGCTCGTCGAGCCACCAAGAGCCTTCGGGCCGCGCCCACTGCGCCATCAGCTCCTCCTGGCTGAACTGCGGCGCCACTTCGGGCGAGAACTCCACCTCATGTACCTGGGGCATGGGCGTCACGGTGCAACCGGCGAACATGGCGCCACGCTGGCCCCAAAGACCGGCCTTGCCGCTCTCCTGGCTCGGCTCGAACGCCTCCACCACCGATTCACCATCGACCCGCACCGTGACGAAGCCACCGCGTGACGAGGCCGACAGCTTGGACCAGCGGTCGCGGCGCGCCGGCAGCGGCGCCTCGGCCAGCACCTTCACATTGGGTCCGTCCACCTTGACCAGCCGCAGCCGGTCGGCCCAGCGCACCTGCAGCCCATGGTCGGCATCGGCCGAGCAGAGCACCAGTCCCACGCCGCCGTCGCCGGCCCGCACCTGACTGGACACTTCGTAGGCAGACCAGTCCGCCGAGCCGGTGAGCGCGAGGCCCTCGGTGCCGGCCTTGATGAACTTGATGCCCTGGCCGTCGGGCCCCTTGGCGCCCAGGTCGAAGCCCCACTCGCCGGCCACCGCGCGCCACAGGCCCGGCGTGAGCCGGTCGAAGCGATCGCGCAGGCCGTCGAGACCGGCCACCTGCACATCGTCAAAGTCGGCGAACGCCACCGACCGCGCGTAGAGGCCGACCTGGCCCTGGCCATACAGGTCGCAGGCCGCGGACAGCACGGGCTCACCGTCGACAAACGCGGTCAGGCGACCATCGCCAAGCTCCAAGCCCAGCCGGTACCACTGGTCGGCGCGCCAACTGCCGGGCGCCTCGGCCAGCACCTGCCGCTGCCCGTTGACGTGAGCCACCAGCCGGCGCACGTTGCCCGGTCCCCAGGCCCATTCGAAGGCCAGGTAGTTGCGGTCGTCGCGCAGGTAGCCAGCCACACCGATGGCGGCGTCCTTGCCCTGCGCCGGGCCGGGCCGGGCCGAGACCTCGGCGCGATAGCTATCCCAGAACCACTGGCCCGCGGTGGCCAGGGCTTCGCCCTTGACGTCGCTGGCGCGGTAGGCGAACGGGTTGGCGCTGAACGTGGCCTGCGGTCGTTTGCCGGGGTCTTCCACGTTCTCCTCGCTCACGCCGCTGGCCGCCCACTTGCCCGAGCGCGTCTGCCAGTCGCCCTGGCCGCCGCGCACGCGCATGAAGTCGTCGTCGAAGTACAGCGCCTCGACCGGCTGTACCTTGCTCTCGATGAGGTCCAAACCGGCATCGCTGGTGCCCGCGGCCACCTTGCCGGGCGGCAGGTCGTCCCAGGCGCTGAGCACGACCCGGTCGTCGGCCAGAAGGCGCAGCCGGCGGCCAGAGCGGTCGATGGTCACCTGCGCGGGCATGGTCTCGACCTTGCCCTGGGCCAACAGCGTTTCCGCACCGCCCGGCTCCGCTCGCGACAGCTTGGCGGTGCCGCCCGCGAGGCTCAGCACGTGGCTCGCGCCCTTGTCGTCGGCGTCGAAGACCAGGCCCACCGTCGCCGCGGCCGGTGCATCTTCCGGCGCGTCGAGCGCCAGACTGATCTTGTAGGCCTCAACATTGGCGTCAGGCAGATCGTGCAGCGCCACCTTGGCCGCGCTCAGCGAGCGGCTGGTCAGCCGGCTGACCGGGCCGCCATCGCGACTGCGCAGCTTCACCGCGTAGAGGTTGCCGTCCATGCAGCCGGCGTAGAGCCGCTCGCCAACCACCACCGGAGGCCACATGATGCCGCGCAGGTACTGGTCGCTGCCCGGCTGCGGCGTGGTCCAGCGGCTCTTGATCTCGCCCGAGCGCAGATCCACGAAGTTGAGCGAACCATCCTTGTTGCCGGCCACACCCAGGCGGCCCAGCGGCGTCGGCGCGCTCGGCCAGGCGTCCGGCGCGTCACGCTGCCAGCGGCGCTCGCCCGTGGCGGCATCGAGCGCGTAGAGGCGGTAGTCGATAGACCCAAACAGCAGCAGCCCGCGCGACAGCACCAACGTCGACCAGTTGCTGACCTGGTCGGCGGGCACCGGCGGTTGCGGTGAGGTGTACTTCCAGATCTGCTTGCCGTCGGCCACGGCCAGGCAGTAGGTGGTGTCGTTGGGCAGCTTGACATACACCCGCTCGCCGGCCACCAGCGGCATCGAGTCGACGATGCCGTCCGTGGTGAACGTCCAGGCCAGCTTGCCCGTGGCGGCGTCGAGCACATACAGCTTGCGGTCGTGCGAGCCGACGAACAGTCGGCCGTCGGCCAGCGCCATGCCCGAGCCCATGCGCGCGCCAAGCTGGTAGCTCCACTTGAGCTGCCCACTGGACGAGACCAGCGCGCGCAGCGTGCCGGTCTCGCCATTGCCCTGGAAGACCAGCCCACCGCCGACCGCCGGAGCGGCATAGGGCAGCCCGTCGAGCGTGTGCTGCCACTTGACATGGCCCGTGCGGGCGTCGAGCGCGGTGAGGATCTTGTCGGTGGAGGCACAGAAGGCCAGCCCGTCGGCCACCGTCACGCCGGCGTAGAACTTGCCGCCCGCGGGGTAGTCCCACAACACCTTGCCGCTGTCGGCGGCCAGCGCATAGACATGCTGGTCGAGCGCCGCGGCGTAGACCGTGTTACCGACCACGGCCGGCGCCGCGTAGAACCCGCCAGGCGCCGAATGCTTCCACATCAACTCGACAGGTGGCTCGTCTTGGGCCCACACCGCCACGACCGAGACCAGAACCATCAGCGCGAGACGCGCACGAACCATTGTCCATCCCCGAGCACCCGGCAGGAGTCGTCCGCCGGGTCACAAACCAACACCAGCACCGACGGCCAAGGAGGCACCATGGTTCCCCGACGACTGACCGCTTGTCTGGCGCTGTCACTCGCGCTCATCACGGCACTGGCCGCGGAGCCGCCACACGCCGTCTGGCCGCGGCCGCTGCGCGTGGGCGACACCATCGGCGTGGTCGCGCCGGCCGGCGCCGTGCGCAACCGCGCCACGCTCGAGCGCGGCCTGGATCGCCTGCGCGGCCGTGGCTACCGGGTCCGCCTCGGCGCCAATCTGATGGCCGACAATGGGCTCACCGCCGGCACCGAAGCCCAGCGCGCCGCCGACCTGAACGCGATGTGGCGCGACGAGTCGGTCCAGGCCATCTGGTGCGCCAAGGGCGGCTACGGCACGCTGGCCCTGCTGGACCTGCTGGACTGGGCGACGGTTGCCCGCCGGCCGCTGCCGCTTGTCGGCTACAGCGACATCACCGGGCTGCAGATGGCGGTGCTGGCACGCACGGGACTGGTCAGCTTCCACGGCCCGATGGTGGCTGACCAACTGGGCCTCGCCGGCTCACTCGATGCCGGCACCTTGTCGTCGCTGTTCGGCTGGCTGGGCGGGCTGACGCTGCCACACGCACCCACCAATCCCAACGGCGCACCGCTCCGCGCGCTGCGCGGCGGCCAGGCCACGGGCCGGCTGATCGGCGGCAACCTATCGCTACTGGCGGCGCTCTGCGGGTCGCGCTACCTGCCCGAGACGACCGGCGCCATCCTGGTCATCGAGGATGTCAACGAGTACCCGTACCGCGTGGCGCGGATGCTGGACACGCTGAAGCTCGCGGGCGTGCTGGACCGCATCGGCGGGCTGGTCATCGGCAGCTTCACCGACTGCTTCGAGGGCAGCGGCATCGCCGTTTCCGAATTGCTGGCGGCACGGCTCGTCGGGCGGCAGATCCCCATCGTCGCCGGCCTGAGCTTCGGGCACGTGGCCAGCCGCGCGACGCTGCCGCTGGGCGCTCTGGCCCGGCTGGACGCCACGGGGCCGTCACTGACCATCATGCCAGAGCCTCAGTAGGGGTCCAAGATCCACAGATTGGGCAGATTGGCGGACCAGCCATCGGTGCAATCTGCGTCATCTGTGGATCTTGGGATGCGCCGCTGCTAGATCGCCACCGGCTTGCCACTGGCGATGCTCTCGTTGGCGGCCAGCGTCAGGCGCAGGGTCTTCGACGCGTCGGGATAGGTCGAGGCGATGGCCGAGCCGTCCTTGGCGCGCACGGCGTCGACGAAGACGCGGTCCTCGATGGCGAAGATGTCGCCATCGCCCTTGATCTCCTGGGCCTCGGCGCCCTTGCGCAGGATCTTCACCGCATGGTCCCAGCCGGTGAACAGGCAGGTGGTGTCGTGGGCATAGACATTCAGCCACACGCCGCCACCGCCGGCATTGGCGCTGCACGAGGACATCAGGTTGGCCACGCCACCGTTGGCCATCTGCAGCACCACCGAGCTGGCATCGTCGATGGTGTAGCTGTAGAGGTCCTTGTTGAAGCCGTTGGCCGCACGCGCATAGACCTCGACGGCTTCGCCGCACAGGTAGCGAAGCACATCGAAGGTGTGCGTGCACTGCTCGACGATCTGGCCGCCGGAGCGCTCCTTGATGACCCACCATGAGCCGATGTTGGTGTCACCCGGCTTGGGGCTCGGCGAGCCGCCGATCCAGCCACCATGCACCAGTGCCGCGGGATCCTGGTCCAGCAGCGCCTTGGCGCTGCGCAGGCTCTGGCGGTAGCGGTTCATGTAGCCCGCGCAGGTCATCAGGCCCTGGGCCTCAACCTCGGCCACGAGTTCCTGGGTCAGCGCCCAGTCGAGGCCGACCGGCTTCTCCACGAAGAACGGGGTGCTGTGCTTCAGGCAGGCCCGCTCGGCCGCGCCATGGGCGAACGGCGGCAGAAGCAGCCAGGCAGCGTCGACGCCCGTCTCGGCCAACATCGTGTCGGCATCGGCGAAGGTGGCCGGCGCGGCGTCGGGCTGGGCGGCCTTCAGCTCCGCCACACGCAGCTCCAGCTTGGCCGGATCGGGATCGCAGAACGCAGCGATCTCGACGTCCTCGAAGCCGATCATCGCCTTGAGATGGGCGTTGGCCATGCCGCCGGCGCCCACGAATCCCACTCGCAACTTGCTCACAATGGCTCTCCTCTGAGCGGATGCGACACGGTTCTAGCCCACCGCGCGGTCACCTCCCCGCGAGCCGTGACTCTACCGGAGGAGTCCCTCGCCCCGCGACGAATCGGCCGGTCCACAAAGGAGTGTGCCATGCGTCGATTGTGCGCCGTTCTGGCCGTTGCCGGCTCGTTGCTGCTGAGTGCTTGCGGCCCGCGTGCGCCCCAGCAGGTGCAGGTCGTGCCCCAACCCGAGCCGATGCGGCAGGCCCCCATGCCGGCGCCGGCACCCGCGCCGCCCAAGTCCATGCCGCAGAGCGCCGGCAAGCCGACCACGCTGGCCAAGGCCGACCCGGTCTACATCACCCAGTCGGGCAAGAAGTACCACCGCGCCGACTGCCAGCACCTGGCCAAGAGCGCGGCCAAGATGGCCCGCGCGCAGGCCCAGAAGCAAGGCTACACCGCCTGCGATACGTGCAAGCCGTAGCGCCTTCGCTCCCACTCGAGACAAGCAACGACCATCCGCAGATGGACGCAGATAGCAGTGCCAAGCCATCTGCGCCATCTGCGGATGGTCGTTCTTCGCGGCGTCCGTCGCCGGTCGGCCTAGAGCCCCATCACCCGCTTCACGGCGTCGACGTTCTTGGTGCAGTCGGCCTCGCCGTTGCCGGTCGGGCAGCTCGTCTCGAGCACGATCCAGCCCTTGTACTCGATGGCCTTGAGCGCGTCGGCGGCGGCCTGAATGTCCACCTTGCCCTCGCCCAGGAAGTTGCCGCCGTCCTTGAAGTGGATCAGCGCCAGGCGCTTGCCGATGGCCTTGATGTCGTTCGTCGGCACCAGGCCCGCACCGGTCGAGTTGCCGATGTCGTAGTAGGCGCCCACCCAGTCGGAGCCCACGCGGTCGAGGATCTCGTTGAACTGCGCGCCGCTCAGCGTGCATTCCAGACCCAGCTTCACGCCGGCGTCCTGGGCGATCGGGGCCAGCTTCTTCAGGCGCTCGACGAGCTGGTCGATCTCGGGCTTCCACTCCTTGCCGTTGAGCATGTGTGCCTTGCCAAAGAACGGCACCAGGATGCCGGTCCCGCCCAGTGCCTTGGTGGCGGCGATGGTCTGCTCGACCCAGGCCGGGGCCCGCTCATCAGTGGCCAAAGGGTTGCCGTTGAGCAGGTCCATGGAGGTCGACGAGATCACCACACCGGCGGCCTCGGCGGCGTCCTTGGTGCGCTTCTGCCAGTCAGGGTCGGCTACCTGCAGTTTGTCGGCGGGGCCGCCCACGCCGACCTCGACACCGGCCAGCCCGGCCTTCTTGGCCGATTCCCATTTGCCGCCAAAGGTACCCTGCCGGCCGGAGATGCGCACCCTCGGCGCCTCCTCGCCGCGCGCCAGGCGCGCCGCGACCGTTGCCAGGGCCAGACTGCCCACGAACTCTCTGCGGTTCATTGCCATGTTGCTTACTCCACGGCCGGCTCGCCCGACGGCGCGGGGATGGCCAGGCCCGTGGGCACCGGCTCACCCAGCGCCGGCAGACCGCCGGCATCGAACGCTATCGGTTGTGCTCGAAAATCGCGCGGCACCCAGTCGCCGCGGCGCTCGCCATGGTGCGCATGGTAGGCCAGCCAGACCTGCGCGCCGTCGGGCGAGCGGAAGAAGCAGCCGTGGCCGGGCCCATCGACGCCGCTGGCCCGCCAGAACGCCGGCCAGGGCGCCTTCTGCCAGTTGCCTGCCACCAGCGGATCCCCGCCGGCCAGTGTCAGCCGGCCCAGGGAGTACTCCCGCAGCCAGTATGGGTTGGCCGAGTAGTAAATGTGCAGACGGCCATTGGCCACCAGTACCTGCGGACCTTCGTTGACCTGATGGCCGTGCCTCTCCCAGGCCAGGCTGGGCTCGCTGATCTCCACGCGCGGGCCGATCAGCATCCGCGGGCCAGCCATCCTGGCCAGGTAGAGCCGCTGGCCATGGCGCGGCGGATCATCCCAGCCCGACCAGCACATGTACCACTCGCCCTGCCATTCGAACACGGTGCCGTCGATGGCCCAATGGTCATCGGGCGTGGCCACCTTGCCCAGCAGCGCGTAGGGACCCAGCGGGTCGTCGGCAGCACTGCCCAGGACGTACATGCGGTGGTTGGCGTCGTTGCCGTCGTCGGCGCAGTAGTAGATGTACCAGCGGTCGCCCATGCGGTGCAGTTCGGGCGCCCACAGATTGCGCGACCAGGCCGTGTCCTCTGGCGGCGTGTAGACCACGCGACCCGGGGCGCTCCCCAGCTCGGCCAGGCGAGGCGCGGTCCAGAGCATGATGTTGCGCGCCGTGGTGCAGGTGTAGTAGTAGCGGCCTTGCCAACAGACGACCCACGGGTCGGCGCTGCGCTCGGCAATGGGGTTGGTGACGGTCGGCGCGCCCGCCGTCAAGCTCAGGGCCAAGGTCACAATCATCAAGCCACCTGTCACGCTATCCACCTCACCAGCAGAGAGGACTCCGCGAGGCCACCGCCAAGTTCCCGCCGGGAGTGTTTCGATGGGGCGGGTGGTTCTCCTCTGCAATCGGCCGCGCGAGTTGGCCCGCGAGCTGGTGACCGCGGCCGAAGTCGTCACGCCCAACCGCTACGCCGCCGCGGCGCTGGGGGTGCCGTACTTGGGCCTGGACAGCCTGGCCCGCGAGTGCCTGCCCAGCGGGCTCAGCACGGCACGCGGCCTGGCGCGCCGCCGCGTGTTGCGCGACAACGTCGCGACCCTGTGGCCCGGCGAGCCCGCGCAGCGCGTGTGCCAGTGGGTGGAGCCGGCGTTGCGCCGCTGGTTGCGCGCCGGGCTGCACACGCGCGACCTGGGCCCCGGCCTGCCGCCGCGCGCGAGCGAGGTGGACGCCCTGGCCCGCGGCTACGTGGCGCAGCTGCGCCGACGCGGCGAGGTCGACTCGGCCTGCGCCGCCTGGCTGGCCGCCGGCGACCGTGCCCGACGGCGGCTGGTCACCGGCTTCCCACGGCTTGAACGCGATGCGCTGCACCTGCTGGACGCCGCCTGCGCCGACGGCTCTACGGTCATCCTGCCCTTTGCCGAGCTGCCGCTGTTCGCCGACAACCTGGCCTGCGCGCGCTGGCTCGAGGCCCGCGGCTGGCGCATCGACCGGCGCCGCGACGAGCCGCAATCGCTGGGTGATCGCCTCGCCGCGCGCTGGCTCGGCGCCGATGTCGCCCTCGACGGCTGCGGTCGGCAGACCTGGCCCGACGCCGAGAGCGAGGTACGCGGCGTGTTGGCCGAGGCCAAGCGGCTGATCCTGCGGGCCGGGGTGCGCGCCGACGAGATCGCGCTGGTGACGCGCGACGAGCGCGCCTACGGCCCGCTGGTCTCGGCGGTGGCAGCGGAGATGGACCTGCGCGTGCACATCGCCTACGCCATCCCCTTGCGCGAGACGCGGCTGGGCTGGTGGCTGGCCCAAGGCCTGGCGGCGCTGGGCGAGGACCTACCCTATGAGTTGACGCTGCGCTGGCTGGGCACGCGCTGGCACGAACTGGCCGACGCCTGGGACCCCGCCAACGCGCTCCGCCAGCGGCCCAACGGCCCCGACGACTGGGCCCGGGCCGGCGCACCGCCGGCCCTGCTCGGCGTGCCCAGCGGCCGGGCACCGGCCGCCGCCTGGCTCGATTGGCTGACGGCGCTGTTGGATACCGCCGCGAGCATCCAGCACGAGCATGCCCGCGAAGCGCTGGCCCTGCGGCGGTTGCGCGCGGCCATAGACGAGGCCCGGCGCGAGGCGCCCGGCACGCCGTGGTCGCTGCTGGACTTCGCCGAGGAGGTCGGAGACTGGCTGGATACCCTCACCGTGCCGGCTCAGCCGGGGCGCGGCGGCCTGGAACTGCACACGCCGCTGGCCCTGCTCGGTGCCCAGCGCCGTCACCTGTTCGTGCTCGGCACCACCGAAGGTGCCCTGCCCCAGCCCGTATCCGATGACGCCTTCCTCGACTTCCGCGACCGCGAAGCGGTCAACGCCTTGGTCGGTGGCGACCCGCCGGCGCTGGAGACCGCCGAGCAGGCCGCTCGGCGCGAGGCGCTGATGTTCTGGTCGCTGCTCGGCGCGCCCACCGAAACGCTGCGCTTCACGCTGCCCGAGACCGCCGGCAACAGCGCCACCTCGCCCAGCGCCTGGCTGGCGCCGCTGGCCCTGCCCGCGCTGCCGCGCGAGCCGTGGCAGGCCGACTGGCCCTCCTGGCGCCAGACCGTTCTGCGCGGCGACCAGCGCGAGCCGGTGGTGGACGAGGCGCGACGCGCGCACTGCGTGGAATGGCGGCGCGAAGGCATCGACTCGCCCGACGCCCACGACGGCGCGCTGGGCCACGCCTTCGCGCCGCCCAAGCACTACAGCGTCAGCCAGCTCACGGCGCTGGCCAGTTGCCCGTTCCGTTGGTTCGGGCAGCGCGCGCTGGGCCTCAGCGGGCCCGACGAGACCGCGGCCGATCCCGACCCCGCGGCCCGCGGCTCGGCGCTGCATCGTGCGCTGGAGCTGACGCTGCGCGCGGCGTTGGCGGCCGGTTTTCTGCGTGACCGCACGGCCCTGGCCAAGCTGGCCGAACATGCGCTGGACGCCGCCGTCGGCGCCGACCCGCCGGACACGGCGTTGGGTCAGGCAGTCGCGCGCGCCAAGGAAGCCCATCCCGCGCGCCGCTCGCAGGATGCTGACCGCAACGACGACGAGGCCCGCGCCGAATGGCTCGGTCGGCTGCCCAACTGGCCGCGACTGCGCGCCGAGTGGCTTGGGCTGCTGCAACGCGCCGTGCGCCAGCCCGACTTCATGCCCGAGGACGCCGCGCCTGTCGCTTTCGAGGTGGGCTTCGGCGGCGACTGGCGGGGCCTGCCGGTGATCGGCTTCATCGACCGCATCGACCGGCTCGATGACGGCAGCCTGGCCTTGCTGGACTACAAGACCGCCGCCCGAGTGGCGCCCGGCGTGCCTGAGCGCGAGGACTGGCCCAGGTTCGACCTGCAGGTGCCGCTCTACCAGTCGGTCTACGCCCAGCACAGCGGCGAGACGGTGTCCCAGGCGCTGTACTTGTGCCGCCTGGGCGAGGCACAGACGGCGAAGGTCCTCGACGATACGGTGTACATTGCCTTTGCCGACTGGGTGCGCCGGGTGTTCGACGAGGGCTCGTTCGCACCCGATCCGGACGCTGCCGGCAACGCCTGCCGCTACTGCGATCTCGACGCCGTCTGCCGCCGCGGACCGCGGCTCGACCGCAAGAGGGGCTGAACCATGGGCACTCGCCTGACCGACCAACAACGGGCCGTGGTGGAGGCACCGGTCAGCGTCGCGGTCACCGCCGGCGCCGGCACGGGCAAGACAGAGCTGCTGGCCGAGCGCTTCATCGCCCATCTCAGCCGCGCCGGCTGCCGGCCGTTGGAGATCGTCGCGGTGACCTTCACCGAGCGCGCCGCCGCGGAACTGCGCGAGCGCATCCGCCGCAACCTGACGCGCGACTTCTCGGATCGTGCCGACTGGCTGGCCGAGGTGGAAGCGGCGCCCATCGGCACACTGCACGGGCTGTGCGCGCGCATCGCCCGCGAGCATCCGCGCCAGGCGGGCGTGGCGCCGGTGTTCGGTGTCATGGACGACCTCGACGGACGCGGCTGGCTGGCCGAGCGGCTCGACGACATCCTGTCGCGCACACCGACCGAATGGTATGGCGACGGCGACCGCCTGACCTTCACTCAGGCCCGCGCGGCGCTGTGGCCGCTGATCAACAACCCCATCCTGGCCGACGAGGCGTTGCTCGTGGCCACCACGCGCGACGGCCCGGCACAATGGCGCGAGCAGACCCGGCTGCGCCTGCGCGAGGTGGCCGAGGACCCGGCCTGGGTCGCCGCGGTGGCGCGGCTAGACGCCGTGTCGGGCCCCGACGGGCTGGACGACGCACGGCGCACGGCCCTGGGGCTGGTCGGGCGGCTGCAAAGCGAGCCGGCGCGCGCGGCCCGCGAACTGGCCGAGGTGAAGTACAAGCGCGCCGGTCAGAAGGCCAACTGGCAGGACATCACCGAGGTGCGCGACGCCCTCGGCGTGCTGGTCGAGGGGGCCACGCGCCTGGCCGGCGGGCCGCTGTATGACGATGTGGTCGATGGCCGCCATGCGCGACGCCTGGCCCGACTCCGCGAGCTGTTCGAGTTCGCGCGCGCCGAGCTGGCCGAGCAGAAGCGACTGGCCGGGCTGCTCGACTTCGCCGACCTCGAGGTGGCGGCGCTGCGCGCGCTCGATGATGCCACGGTGCGCGCCTACTACGGCCAGCGCTGGCGAGCCTTCATCGTCGACGAGTGCCAGGACGTCAACCCCGTGCAAGGGCGTCTGCTGCGACGCTTGGTGGACTGCTCCGCTGACGCGCTGGTCACGCTGGTGGGCGACGAGAAGCAGAGCATCTATGGCTTCCGTGGCGCGCGGCCCGAGGTGTTTGGCGAGCTGCGCGCGGACCTGGTGGCCGCGCGTAGCGGGCAGGCGAAGCATGACCTGAGCCGCAGCTTCCGCAGCCACGCGCCACTGGTCAAGGTGTTCAACACGCTGTTCGCGCCGGTGGTCGAGGGCTACCGCGACCAGACGGCCGAACGTGCCCAGGCGCCGCACGATGGACCATGCCTGGAGCTGGCCGTCGTCGAACCCGATGACAGCAAGCCCAACACCGCGCGGCTGCGGCGGGCTGAGGCCGACTACCTGGCGCGCCGCGTGGCCGGCTGGCTGGACCCGGCGGACCCGCTGCTGGTGGCCGGTCGCGACGGCACACCGCGGCCCGCGCGGCCCGGCGACATGGCCATCCTGACCCGCGCCTGGGCACCGCTGGAGTTGTACGGCGATGCCCTGGCCGCGGCAGGGATTCCCGTCGTCCATGCCGGTGGCGGCGACCTGCTGGCCACGCGCGAAGCCAAGGACGCCGCGGCGCTGTTGCGCTTCCTGGCCGCGCCGCACGACAACCTGGCGCTGGCGGCGGTGCTGCGTTCGCCGTTCTTCGCCTGCGATGACCACGCCGTCCGGGCCCTGGCCAGGGCCGCTCGCGACAGCACCTGGTGGGCGGCGATGCCCGCACTCGGCGCTGCCTGGCAACGGCCGCGCGAGGTGCTGGGCGAGCTGCTGGAGGCCGTGCCACGTGAGGCGCCGAGCCGCCTGCTGAGTCGCGCCGACGCGCTGACCGGCTACTCGGCCGTGATCGCCAACCTGCCGCCGGGCGAGCGCCGGCTGGCCGACTGGCGCGGCTTCGTGGCCTGGATACGCGACGCGGAGCAGGGCTCGGGCGAGGTGTTCGGCGTGGTCCGCCGACTGCGCCAGGCCGCCAACCTGGCGATCGAGGTCCCGCGGCCGGCGCTGGCCCCCGGCGATGCCGTGCTGCTCATCACCTACCACGGCGCCAAGGGCCTGGAATGGCCTGTGGTCATCGCGCCCGACCTGGGCCGCGGCACGCCCAACGATGCCGGCGACCTGCTGTTCGACGCGCAACTCGGCGTGAGCCTGAGACAGCATGCCGACGACGGCGCGGTCGAACGGACCTGGCTCAGTGGCGTGCTGGACGCCGAGCAGAAGCGGCGCGCCGCCCAGGAGAACCAGCGACTGGCCTATGTGGCGCTGACGCGCGCCCGCGACCACCTGCTGCTGACCACTGCCGCGCGCGGCGACGCCGGCTCGCTATGGGCCACGCTGGAGCCAGGCCTGGCCACGGGCGTCGCCTGCACCGAGGACCGCGAAGCCTGCGCCTACCAGCCCGAGCGCGCGGTGCCGCGCCTACCGCAGATGCCGCCTGCTCCGCCCGCGCCGACGGCGGAGCACCTGCTGCTAGAGGCCACGCCGATCCAACCCGGCGAGTTGCCGGTCACCGCGCTCGGCGAATACCACACCTGCCCGCATCGCTTCCGTCGGCACTACCTCGACGGCTTCCCCACCGAGTTGGATCGCACGCCCGATGAGGATGATGCCGACGCGACCGCGGACGCCAGTTCGGCCAACCTGGGCACGCTCACCCACGAGGCGCTGGAGACGGGCGCCGACACGCCTGACGCGCTACGGTCGCCCGGCACGGCCGCCGAGCGCGACGAGGCCGTCGCCCTGGCTCGGCGCTTCCGCACCGAGGCCGTGTTCGACCGGGTGCGCGCCGACGATGATGCGTGCGAGGTGCGCATCCGCCTGCAGGTGGGCACGCTGACCCTCGTCGGCCGGGTGGACCGGGTCGGCGCCGACTACGTGGTCGACTACAAGACCGGCCGCCACGCCACGGTCGAGGAGCACGGGCTGCAGCTCTGGGCGTACAGCGAGGCGCTCGACAAGCGGACCGCCTACCTGGCCGATCTGCGGCAAGTGGTCCTGCACGAACTGGGGCCCGACCGCCTGGCCGAGTTCGGCGACCAGGCCCGACGCGTGGCCGAGGCCATCGCCGCCGGCCGGTTCGAGCCGTCGAGCGGCGGGCACTGCCAGCACTGCCCCTTCCAGCCCGGCTGCCCGGCCAAACCGTAGCCGGCCAGATTGCCTGGCCAACTGCTGAGACTCCCGACTCTTGGGGATGTCAAACCGGGCGAAGGTGGATCGTAGACGTGGCTCGACGAGCGAAGGACAGCTTGCAGGTGTTGCCAGGCGGCGAGCCCGAGGTCCAGGTGGTGGACCTCGGCGAACTGCCACCCGAGCCCCAGCCGGTCTGGCTGTTTTGGACGGTCATGAACATGCTATGGCCGGCCGGTGAGCTGGCCGCCGACCCACCGCAGACCGCCCATTTGCCGCGTAAGCGCGCGCCGCGCCCGCAGTAGCGCATAAACGGTGTCAGGGACCGTTTTCGCTCGTGGAAACGGTCCCTGACACCGTTTATGGCTGACACCGCTTCTACGCCGGGCAAGCCAACAGGTAGTCGAGCAACTCGCTCAGCGAGCAGGTGGCCAGGCCGACGTACTTGTCCGCGCCACCGTAGTAGACAAACAGCGTGTCGCCGATGACCACCTTGCCGCACGGGAAGACCACGCCCTGGTACGGGCCTTCGAGCTCGTACCACTCCTCCGGCTGCAGCAGCCAGTCCCGTCCGCGGTAGCGCACGATGCTGGGATCGTCGAGGTCGAGCAGCATCGCACCCAGCCGATAGTGCCGGTCGGTGCCCACCGCGTGGTACAGCGTCAGCCAGCCATGCGGCGTGCGGATGGGCGGCGTGTTGCCGCCAATCTTGCGGTTCTCCCACTCCAGTTCGGCCTTGGCCAGGAGCTTGGGTGAGTCCCAGCAAAGCAGATCGTCCGCGCTGCTGACCCACATGGCCGGGTACTCGGTGCCGTACTCCGGACCGACCCAGGTCATCGGCCGGTGCATCATGGCCCAACGGCCGCCGATCTTCTCGGGGAAGAGGATCACGTCGCGGTCGTCCACGCGTGGGTCGGTCAGCCGGCCAGCGCGGATCCAGGTCTTGAAGTCGCGAGTCAGCGCCAAGCCCGTTGCCGTCACGTTGTTGGCGATGGAGAACGGGAATTCGGGCGGGCACTCGGGCTTCTGGTAGCCCTTCTCGGGATCGTGCACCCAATACTGACCCGGCGGGAACGGGCGCGCCGCATAGGTCACGTAGTACCACTCGCCGATCTTGATGATGCGCGGGTCTTCCACGCAGCCAGCGTCGAATCCGTCGGCGGAGGGGCCGAAGACGGGCTCGGAGGAGACGCGGCGGAAGGTGTAGCCGTCATCACTGACCGCCAGGCCGAAGTAGATGCGATGCTCGACATCGGCGCCCGCGGCGCGATAGAGCATCAGCACCTGTCCGCTGGCTTCGTCATACCACGCGCCTGGATTGGTCGTGACAAACGACTCCCAAGCGTTCTCCGGGTTCGGCGCCAGGATCGGGTTGGCATCGTGCCGCACTAGCTTCATGGCCCAGTCGTCCTTTCGGATCACCAGTCTAGCAGACGGCCCAAGCCCGCGCTCCGCTCAACGGCAGAGGCCGGCTAACCGCCGGCCACATGACACGGTGCGATGACCTGGTCTGGCGCCACCACCACCACGGCGCGCCGCGCTGCCCATTCATCACCCGCGGCCAGCAGTCCGGCGTCGCCTACGATGCCCTGGGCCATGGGGAACAGCACCTGCTCCTCCTTGCCAAAGTGGCTCGGCGCCACCTGCGCGAGCGCATGGACCGCGGCGCGGGCCGCCTCCACGACGGTCGCGTCGGCCACCGTGGTCAGCGCGCCTTCCACCTGGTCATGCTCGTGGCGCATCACGTACAGCGGGCCCGGCCCGGTGCCCAGTACCGGCTCCAGCCGCGCAAACAGCAACTCATCCTCGAGACCGGCATGGCCCGCCAGCGCCGCGGCCAACACACCCACCGCCGCTTGCACCTGCCCCAGGTCATACCCGTCCACCACGGCGTCCAGATGCGCCAACTGCGCATAGAACACCCCATGCTCACCACACAACGCCTCGGTCAGTCGCATCGTCTCGGCTCCTACAAGCCTCAGTCTAGAACAGTCGAAGTGGATGTAAAGGTCCACTTTTAGGGCCGGGCATCGTCGGCCGGCAGCCCGAGCTGGGAGCTACCACGAAAACGATGAATGTGGTACAAGGCAAGCGTCGTGGAGAATCGGATGGCGCTACTACTGTCGCTCTTGCTGGCCGGTGGGCTGACCGCCGAGCCTTGGCCCGCGCCGCAGGCACCGCTTGATGACTCGCGGTTTGGCGCGCGCATCCAGCGCACCATGCGACTGCTGGCGGAGAGCACGCCGGAGCACCGCCACACGGTGCGCATCCTGTTCTACGGTCAGTCGATCACGGTGCAGCCGTGGGCTGGCGAGGTCACCCGATGGCTGCGCGCCACCTACCCCAACGCCGACCTGGTCATCGAGAATCGCGCCATCGGCGGGTTCGCCTCGCAGGTGCTGGTGAAGACCGCGGAGTGCGACCTGTACCCGTTTGACCCTGACCTGGTCATCTTCTACGTCTACGGCAGCCACATTGAGTACGAGAACATCATCCGGCGCATCCGGGAGCGCACCAGCGCCGAGATCCTGATGCAGACCGACCACTGCACCGCCGATGCCGACCTGACCGAGGAGGCAGATCGGGCCAAACTCAGCCCCAAGCAGTGGTCCGCCTGGATGAACCACGTGTTCCTGCCCGATACTGCTCGCAAGTACGGCGCGGAGCTGTGTGACCAGCGCGCCGAGTGGAAGCGCTACCTGACCGCCAACAAGCTGGCCGCCAAGGACCTGCTCGTGGACGGCGTGCACCTCAACGAGCAGGGCAACTACGTCATGGGCGAGCTGGTGAAGCAGCACCTGCGCTACCTGCCCACCGAGCCAGACACTGCCTGGCGAGACCTGGTGCGCGACTACCAGGTGGGCACCGACGTCCGCTGGCAGGATGGCCGGCTGCGGCTGGAGTTCGACGGCAACCGCGTGGACCTGCTGGCCCCGCCCGGTGGCGCCGCCGGCGGCGACCTGTCCTTCACCATCGACGAGCAGAGGCCGGCGGCGGTCAAGGAGTTGTTCGCGTTCACGCGGCCCAGCGGCTACCCCGGTGTGGGCTGGCCGATGCTCATGCGTGTGCAGTGGAACCAGGTGCCCGTGGCCGAGACGTGGTCGGTCCGGCTGATCGACCCCAGCGACGACCTGAAGACCTTCCGCCTCGCGGTGACCGGCTCGGTGACGGGACCGGATGGCGAGGGCAGCAGTGCCGAGCGATTCGTCAGTCGCTCGGGCCGGGTGATCATCGAGCCCGACGACTGGAGCCTGGCGCGCTCGCGCGAGTTCACCAAGAAGCCGCTCGGCGACACGCCAATCACCTGGCAGGTGGTGCCGCGGTTCGTCGCGACCTACCGCGCCGCGCCGTGTACGACGCTCTTCTCAGGCCTGGCCAATGGCCACCACGTGCTGGAGTTGACGGCGACGGGCGCCGTGCCGGTGCTGGCGACCGTCCGCGTGTACCGGCCCCCGCTGGTCGCCGGCTAGACGTGCAAGACGCCGATGGACGCGGAGCGGCTGGTTGACCAGTCCCGCCGCGTCCATCGGCGTCGTCTGCCAAGGTAGCCACAGGCTGCGGCTCAGGCGCCGCCGAACACCTCGAGGCACTCCTGCAGCTGCCGGCGGATCTCGATGTTCTGCGGGCAGTAGCCCTCGCACTCGCCGCACTCAACGCAGGCATCGGCCTTGGCGCCCTTGTGGTGCTGGCCGCCGATGCTGTTGTAGATGCCCTTGGCGTGGTCGGCCAGGCCGTACACCCGGTGCCAGTTCATGGCCTCGAAGATGCGCGGGATGTTGACATCGTTGGGGCAATGCGGCGTGCAGTAGTTGCAGCCGGTGCAGTACAGCTCGGCCAGGCGCTTGTTCTCGGCCATGGCATCGTTGACGCGCTGGGCCTCGTCGGCGGTGAGCGGGCCGGAGGTGGCGGCGGTCTGCGCGTTCTCGACCACGTGCGCCATCTCGCTCATGCCCGACAAGGCGATGTCGACGTTCGGGTTGGCCAGCACGAAGCGCAGGGCCAACTCGGCGCTGGACGCGACCTTGATGCCGAGCTTGTCGGCGATGTCGAGCGGCATGCCGGAGATGCGGCCGCCGCCCACGGGGCCCATGACCACGGTGCCGAGTCCATTGGCCTTGGCGTTGGCCAGCGCGTCCTCGTTGGCGCGGTCCAGCAGGTTGTACTGGCACAGCACCGAGGAGAAGACGCCCAGGTCGACGATCTTGGCCATCACTTCGGGCTTGTCGTGGAACGAGAAGGAGATGTTGCGGATGAGGCCCTCTTCCTTGGCCTGCAGCGCGTCCTTCAGGTACTGGTCGCGGTCCTCGCTGTCCACGAACCACTGGCCGATGCCGTGGAAGTGGTAGAAGTCGATGTGGTCGGTATCGAGCTTGGTGAGCTGCTTCTCCAGCGTCTCGCGATAGGGCCGCTCTTTGCCGCACGGATATTTGGTCGACAGCAGCACCTTGTCGCGCCAGCCCTTGAGCGCCTTGCCAACGGTGACTTCGCTCAGACCGTCGCAGTAGAACAGGGCAGTGTCGATGTACGTCACACCCAGCTCGAAGGCGCGGTGAATCATTGGGATGGCCAACTCGTCGTTGACCACGCGCTTGCCGTCCACTTCGTGCATGGGCAGCCGCATGGCGCCAAAGCCAAGGCGCGATACCTGCGCACCACACTTGCCGAATTCGCGGTATTGCATCTGAGGAACTCTCCAGTTAAACGATACACGGGCGCCGGCCGATTGGCAAGGCGCTCACGTTGGTTGTTTCGTCCGCAGGCGTTCGCATGGGCTGGCTGGCGGACAACCCCCAAGAGCAGAACAACCGGCAAGCGTCCTACGGCACGAGGCTGATCTCGGCGATCTCGAAGCGCCAGGGCTGCCCTTGCGCCGTGGGGTTGAGCCACGAGCCGAAGGTCACGAACAGCCGCGCCAGCTGGTCGAGCGCCGGGCGATCGCCAGTCCCGCCGCGACCGGCCGGAACGGGCCAGCCGCGCCATACACGCACACCGGACAGCGGAAGTTCAGTCGTCGTCCAGTCGGGCCCGAGCGGGATGTTGGCGCCCCAGGGCGTGCCGTCGGCCTCGCCAATGACCAGTTCGAACGCCGTGGCCGCCGGCGTGAGCGACCGGGCGCGGACGCGCAGCCGGGTGCAGCGGGTCAGCACATCGGCCGGCAGCCCGGCCACCTGCAGGTCCAGCGAGATGCCGCTGGAATCGGGCGGCGGGCCGAACCCGCGATGCGCCATCTCCACCGACTGCCCGCCGTCCTCGAGGTCGACAGCGAAGACGCGGCCGCCGCGCGACAGATCGTTGCGCCGCGCGGCCTCGACCGGCCGCAGCAGCGGAATGGCCGAGCGCGGCGACCAGACCGGCACGTCGAAGACGTTGGTCGGCCCGCGCAGCTCGGCCCAGGCCAGGTCGAAGCCGTGCGGCTGATTGGCGCGGTCGCCATACAGCCAGGCGCCGTAGACCAGCGAGACCTGCCGGATCTGTTCGGGCTTCCAGGGCGCGTCCTTGGTGCCCCACAGCGGCCGCAGCGTGGCCAGCGGCAGCTTGACCTCGCGCCAGGCCTGCGACAGCGCCACCTCGGCGCCGTAGGCACGGCCATCGTCGAGTACGAGTCCGATCTCGAAGGCCTCGGTGGCCGGCTGGCTGGCGCGCGCGCGCACCACGAGCACCGCGTCGGCCGGCATGGCCGCCGACGGCGCCCTGGCCGGCAGCCGCGCGCCGACCGCCTGATTACCCGCGAAGCCCTTGGCCCCGCACACCAACGCACCATCGCGCTGCACGCAGGTGGTGCCGTTCTCGGTCGTGCCGCCGAAGTTGGGCACCTCGGCCAGCGGCTGACCCAGATCGAGCAGGCGCTCGGGCGCGACCTTGGCCACCTCGTCCGGCGCCTTGACGCCGGGCACGGTGACCGTCCCGCCGGCGCCCTGCCAGACGAGCGCGTAGCGCGCATGGCCTTCCCGGAGCAGGTCGGCCGGCACCGTGGCGCGACGGTTGTACGGCCCGTCTGCGGTCATCGGCAGGCGTCGCCAGGTGCCACCATCGGCCCACACCAGCGTCAGGCTCCCGGGCGCGCGGTCGTCGGCGCCGGTCGGTGGCACGACACTGCAGTTCACCGTGAACGGCTGCCCAGCGAGCAGTTCTGCCGGTGGCCGATGGTCCAACGACCACGGCCGGCCCTTGGCCTCGGGCGGCGCGAAGTAGGCAGGATCCACCGGCACGGCCTTGGCGCCGGCGCGGAGCAGGCGGTAGACCCCGGGTCGCACGGCAAACGCGCCCTGCTTGGCCGTCGGCCGATGCTGGTTGCCCACATCGACCGGCTCAACGGCGAAGCCGTCACCCAGGTCCGGCAGCGTCAGGGCCATCCGCCGCTCGGCCCACAGCAGCCGGGTCACCTCGCGGCTCAGCCGGTTGGCGCCATAGGGATCGCGTACGGGCACGGCGTCGGGGAAGACTTCCAGCCGCCAGCAACCAGGCGCCAGCCGGTCCAGGAACCACGCACCGGTGCCGTCGTAGCGCACCAACGGCGAGGCGCCACCAGCCAGATGCTCCAGCCTGGCCGGCGCCGGCGGCGTGGTCGCGGTCAGGCCGGTAGTGTAGAACTCGGTGTCGGTGACGAACTCGCTGCGCGCTTGCGCGTGACTGACCGTGGTGGCTCCGAAGTGGTCGGCATCACCCGTGGCCTGGCCGCGCGGCAGCGCATGGAAGGCCGCCGCGGCGATGCGGAAGCTGAGCGCCTTGGCCGGGGTGAACGGCAGCGACAGGTAGTGCGTCTGCCAGTTGACGTTGCTGTCGGCCAGCGGCCAGGCATCGTACTGGAACTGCGTGGCGAACTGCACGCCGGCCGCCCGGAACGACCGGGCCATGGCCGGGTACATCACCGGCCGGTTGACGTCGGCGCAGTCGAACTCGTAGATGCCCTTGGGCTTGTTCTGCACCGCCGGATCGGCGAACGCGTTGTAGGTGCGCACCAGGTGCAGCGTCGGCCCGGTGATCTCCGCGCCGGAGGCCAAGCCGGTAGGATACCAATTGTTGGTGACGCCGTCGATGCGGCTGGCGGCGCAGGCCTTGTCTCGGCCGCCCCAGGCGTTGTAGAACAGCAGTTTGCGGCAGCCGGCGCCACGGACCGCGTCGACCAGCGCGTTGATGTACTCAGTGACCTGCGCGTCGGTGGTGCCGTCGGCATAGATCGGCTCATTGATCAACTCGAAGGCGATGATGGCCGGGTCCTCGCCGTACGTCAGGCCGGTCTCCGGGTTGCGGTGCTGGGCGAACTGCGCCAGATAGCGGCGCTGCGCCGCGCGCGGCGCGCCGGGATCGCCGGTCATCTGGGGCATGGTGTAGAGCGTGGAGAAGCCGGGCGAGTCATTGGGCGTGCCCCACCAGGCGATGGGCGTGAGCACTGCATGGATGCCTTGCCGTCGGCACTCGGCCAGCAGGTGATCAAGCACGGCCAGATGGTCGTTGGCCAGCAGGTTGCCCTGATGGTCGCTCAGTTCTCGGTCAAAGACATGCACCCGTAGCAGGTCGATGCCCAGCCGTTTGAAGTGCAGCACGTCCTGGTTGGTGACGGCTTTGCGGTCCGCGCCGACAACGCCCAGATTGAGGTAGTCATGCCAGTGTGCCGCATAGTAGTTGACGCCGAACAGCGCCACTTCGCTCTGGTCGTCGGTCCAGCGCAACACGCCCTGGGGGTCGAGCACGACAGCGCGGTCGGCCGGCGCGGCGAGCGCCAGCATCAGCGGCAGCAAGGCAAGCATGGGGATCTCCGGCTCACAGCGGCTGGTAGCGGCCCTCGTTCTGAATGACGCTCATCGCGGCGCGCAGGCCGGACAAGCGGCTGCCGGCGTTGATGGAACCGGCCGTGGCGATGACCAGGCCACCGTCGGCGCCCGCGGTCTGGATGTCGCGACGCACCTCGGCCGCGACCTCTTCGTCGGTGCCGCGGGCAAAGGTCCAGGGCGCGAGTTGGCCGTAGATGACCGTACGCGGCATCTTGGCGCGGATGTCGGCGGCCAGGACCGTGGGGCCGAAGTTGGCACCCTTGAGCCCGACCTCGTTCAGCAACGGCATGAGATGGCCCATGGCGCTGTCCGAATGCTGGTAGCGCCAGTCGTTCTCGCCCGGCGCGAACGTGCCGAACACGCGTCGCAGGATGGGCTGTGCCCAGAAGGCGTACATGTCGTAGTTGAGCAGGCAGCAGTCGTCGTCGGCGAAGCTGAAGCCGCGCCGGTCGGGCGTGCCGCTGAGCTCGTAGAAAAGCCGGGTCATGTTGATGATGGCATCGCACAGCACCTGGCCAAAGCGCGCGGCCAGGTCGGGCTGGTCGACGATCAGGAAGATCAGGCTCTCCACGCCGTAGATGCTCATAGCCGCGGTGACCGGTCCACGCACATGCCCGCCGAGCTGTGGCTTCCGGCCATACTGCTCGAACAGGCGCCGGCACTCGCTGTCCCAGTTGGCCGGCAGCAGTGCCTCGCGCAGGTCCTTGGCCTCGACGCGGTCCAGCAGCGCCTCGAGTTCGGCGGGCGTGTTGGCCGCGGGCATGACCCAGCCGGTGCCACCGACATTGCGTACGGGCGCCTCGAACAGGTCGGTGATGCCGCGCACGCCGGGGAAGGCGCGGTCGGCCGGCGGCGGGTCGTCCTCGGGGAAGCAGGCCCGGCCGATCACCTCGCGTGCCTTCTCGTTGTAGCGTTGGCGCAATTCGCGGGGCACATCGTACGCGCCGATCTCGGTGGCGGCCGTGTCGGGATAGGGCAAGCCCAACTCGTCGTAGATGCACTGTGCGGGCAGGCCGATGCCTAACGGCACCTGCGGCTTGTCGGTGGAGAAGGGCTTGCCCTGCGATGCCTTGTCATCAACCCAGAAGCGCTCCAGGTCGCAGGGGAAGAGGTACGAGCTACGCGGGTCGGCCATCGGCATACGCTCCAAGGGCCGCGTTCGCGACGCCTGTACGCAATCCTCCTTGGCCGGCCCAAAAGCACGACGGGCCCGCCGCGGCAGGCCCGTCGTCGATGGGTCCAGTGGCGCGGCACTAGTCGGTGTCGCGGCAGGTCCACAGGTTGTTGGGTGAGATGGTCCGCATGAACGGCACGAGCTTGGAGTGACCGTCAGCGAACACGCACATGGTCTGGCCCTCGGCCATGGCTTGCGCCTGCGAGGCGCCCTGCAGCCCGTTGTGCCGTCGGCAGTCGGCTTGGCCTTCCACCGAGGGCGGGTCATACGGGCCGTTGCCGCCAGCCAGGTCCCACGGCGAGGCGCCGCCCTGGTTGGCATCGGCCAGCGAGATGACGTTGGCCGGCGACACGATGCTGGACAGGGATGTGGTCTCCGCCGAGAACGGCCCGCACGACATCGCCGGCTGGCCGGCTGGCGTGTCGAATGAGTTCGTGCCGTAGCTGGACTCCGTGTTGGCCGGCAAAGCGGCGCCCGAACAGGCATCGGTGGTGGCGCCGGCACCCACGCCGCCGCGGCGCCGCCAGAAGCGGCCGGTTGCGGCGTTATAGCGCATCTTGATGGCGGCCGACGGGCAGTCGAACGCCTGCGAACTCTTGATGTAGGGCTGCACCAGGTCCTGCCACCCGTAGGCCGTCGGCGTATCGACCACGCCAACAGCCGGCGGACACAACTGCTCGTCGTAGTCCTGCGCGTACTGCAGAATGGCGATGCCCAACTGCTTGCCGTTGCTGATACACGACGACTGGCGCGCCTTCTCCCTGGCCTTGGCGAAAACAGGGAATAGAATGGCCGCCAGAATGGCGATGATGGCGATGACCACCAAGAGTTCGATGAGCGTAAAACCTCTACGTCCGGTAGATCGCGGCATGGTTACCTCCGTGGCGTGAGTGCATCTGACCAGATGAGTATCACACCATGATTCTGGAGACTCGCGCACCCGGTGTCAAGGCGTATTCTGAGGTGAAGATGACCCCGGCAGCCCCTAAGCACACCGGTCGACGGCCGATAGAGCGAGTATGCCACGGCCGGCAGAGAGCGGCCGAAGGGGTCGGACGATGTCGTTACTGGTGATCGGCGCGAATGGTCGGCTGGGCCGGCAAGTGGTTACGCATTTCGAGGCCGCGGGGCATCAGGTCTGGCGCACCTCGCATCGCGAGCCGGCCGACTTCCACCTGGACCTGGCGGAGCCGGTCGGTCGCTGGGCCACGGCTCTGCCCTCGTGCATCACCCACGCCTGGGTTTGCAGCGGCACCGGCCAGCCGGAAGTGTGTCACCGCGAGCCGCAAAGCACGCGTCTGCTCAACGTAGACCACACGGTCGACCTGCTTGGCGGATTGCTCGACCGCGGCATCAAGCCGATCATCTGCTCCACGGCCGAAGTGTTCGCGGGCCGCCGCGGCAGTTACAGGGAAGATGACCAGACGGGCCCCGGCACGGAGTTCGGGCGGCAGAAGAAGGACCTGGAGACCTGGCTGCTGGCCCAGGGCAGACCGTGCCTGGTCGTCCGGCTGACCCAGCTCTACACGACAGACGCGCCCGACACGTCGCCGGTAGGCGCCCTGCTGGCGAGCTTGCTGGCCGGAGAGACCGTGGCGGCCGCCGACGACGAAGTGCTCTGTCCCACCTTCGTCGGCGACATCCCCGGCGCGGTGGAGCGACTCACGCGCGCCGGCGCGAACGGCGTCTACCATGTGGCCAATCCGACCACCTGGACGGCCTACGCTCTGGCGCTGCTGCTGGCCAACCGCCTCGGACGCGCCCGGCTGGTGGAACGCACCAGCCTGCGCGAGCAACTGGGCGCGGGCCACCGCCTGCCCAACACGAGCCTGGACGTCCGCCGCGTCCTGGCCACCGGGTTCCGGTTCTCCGCGCTCGAGGAGCGCCTGCCCGCCATCCTCGAGGCCAACTGCGCGCCGGCCGCGGCCTGAACGCCGCGCCAACACGCCGCGTCAGCGCGGCGCGGACGTGGTGGTGGTGGTCGTTGTCGTCGCCGGCGGACCGGCGGGCGAGGTCACGTCGCTCGGTGCCGCCACCTCGATCTCGGCCACTTCGATGCCCCGGCCGAGAAGAAGCTTGTAGGTGCCGGGCGCCAGGCCGGCGCCGCGAGGCGCCTTGTCGTCCAGCGCGCCCTTGCTCGCGGGCGCCGCGCCGGTCTTGCCCGTCGTGCTCTCGAAGCGGTAGGACTGCCCTTGGGCCTCGCTCTTGAGCGTGAACTCGTAACCGCCGCCCACCTGCTTGGGCTTGTAGTTGCCGAGGCCGGTGAGCTTCACGGTGCTGCCCGCGGGCGGCGTCACGGTGAAGGTCTTGCCCTTGGCGCTCAGCACGAGCTTGATCTTGTCCGTGGGCGCCGCCGCCTTGGCCGGCGGCGTGGCGGGTGGCGATGGCATGGCTGCCGCCGTCGTGCCGACAGCCGCGGTGGGCAGCGGCGCGCCCGCGCCGACCGGCACGCCGGCCTCGGCGCCGGGCGCGGGCGCGGGCGGCGCACCGACCACCGTGCCGGGGGCCGGCGTGGCGGGCGCCACCGGCGTGAAGGTCTGCGGCGCCGCGCTGCCGGCGGCGACGGTGCCGCTACTTTGAGCCGACTTGCGCCCGAAGAAGACACCCAGCAGCAGCGCCAGCACGATCGCCACAACGGCGTACTGTAGCCACTGCCGGGGCGACAATTGGTCCAGGCGGCTCGGGTTGCCAAGCGGTGCGTAGTCGGGCTGAGGCTGATACGACATAGTCGCTTCTCCGGCGGCAGGCGGCGCGGCGGGCGCCGATGACGAGATGATGGGCAGCGGACCCACTTGCGCGATGGTAATCGATGTCGGCTCGACTTGGCCACGGTCTGCCGCGAGTCGAAGGACTCGTTCGCAGGCCACGATCAGATCGGTCTGACCGATCTGGCTGACCAGGTCGGCCGCGCTGACTACCTGACCCAGCCTGCGGCCGGTGAGGATGATGCGGTCGCCTGGCCGAATGGTGCCGGTGCCGACACTCACCTCCGGCGTCTCGAGTTGGCCGAGCAGCGCGGTCGATTCGTTGGTCAGCGGGTGGATGTGGGCCACGCGTAAGTGGTAGGCGCCGCCGCCACCGATGTGGGCCAGCGCGAACCCGTCATCGCGGAAGCACAGGCAGGTGAGCGCACAGTACTGCCCCGCGTCGCGTAGCGCGGTGTTGATCGACAGCACGCACTGGTAGACATAGTCGGCGAGCCGCTCGCGGTCCGTCGCGGCCGGGGCGCTGGGCGCGGTCAGCATCCGTTCCAGGTGGTCGAGCACGAAGGCGGCCGTCTGCCCGGCGGCGGCCTGGCCACCGGCGTCGGCCAGGGCGACGATGCCGCGCAGGCCCAGCGGCGAGGCGTCGCCAGACGGCGCCTGCCAGATCAGCTGCCGTTCGCCGGCCGGTCCGCCGTACGCCAACTGGTGCCGGGCCACCGCGGTAATGTCGACGCGGTCCATGCCGGACCCTCCTCGCCGGGACAGTTCGGCGCCGGGCCGCTCTCTCCTTCAAGGCCGCCGCGGTTGGCGCGCTGCTTGGCGCAAATCGCCTTCTCGGGTACCATATTGGGCGACCAACACCCAGCTAGCCGGTCCGCGGACGCATCTTGCGGCTCGGCGGGAGAAGTGACGATGAGTGCCAAGGTTTCCGCCCTGCAAGCCGCGCGGGCGTCGTACAGTCCGAAGCTGCCGCATGTGCTGCTGGCCGTGGACCAGACCATCGAGCTCGGCGCGCCGACCGCGCCGCCCACCCATGCCGAGGACATCGCCAAGCGCTTCCCCGAGACCTTCGGTCAGCCCGTGGCCACCGTCCGCGCCGGCGATCTGGCCGGCAGGCAGGCGCGGCCGCTGAAGGTGGGCGTGGTCCTCTCCGGCGGCCAGGCGCCCGGTGGTCACAACGTCATCGCCGGCCTGTTCGACGCGCTCAAGGCGGTCCATCCCGACAGCCAGCTGTTCGGCTTCCTCAAGGGGCCCGGCGGCGTGATCAAGGGCAAGTACACCGAACTGACCGCCGAGTCCATCCTGCCCTTCCGCAACACCGGCGGCTTCTCGATGATCATGTCTGGTCGCGACAAGATTGAGAAGCCCGACGATCTCGAAGCCTGCCGGAAGAACTTCGAAGCGATGGGCCTCGACGGCCTGGCCGTGGTCGGCGGCGACGACAGCAACACCAACGCTGCCGTGCTGGCCGAGTACCTCAAGGCCAAGGGCTGCAAGACGGTGGTGGTCGGCGTACCCAAGACCATCGACGGCGACATGAAGAACGAGCAGATCGAGACCTCGTTCGGCTTCGACACGGCCTGTAAAGTCTACAGTGAGCTGATCGGCAACATCGCCCGCGACGCCACCTCGGCGGTCAAGTACTGGCACTTCATCCGCCTCATGGGCCGCGCCGCCAGCCACGTGACGCTGGAGTGCGCCCTGCAGACTCAACCCAACCTGGCGCTCATCTCCGAGCAGGTGGAGGCCGACGGCAAAACGCTCAGCGACGTGGTCGACATGATCGTCGAGGCCGTCGTGGCCCGCGCCAACGCCGGCCGGCACTACGGCATCCTGTTGCTGCCCGAGGGCATCATCGAGTTCATGCCCGACCTCAAGAAGCTCATTCGCGAACTGCAGGACATCCTCCACAGCAACGAGAAGTATGTCAACGGGCTGCCGAACCACGGAGAACGGGTGCAGTATGTGATGGGCCAACTGCCCGCCGATAGCGCCAAGGTCTACGGCGGTCTGCCCGAGGGCGTGCAGGCGGTGCTGCTGACCTGCGACAGCCACGGCAACATTCCGCTGTCCCAGGTGGAGACCGAGCGCCTGCTCATGGACCTGGCCGGCGACAAGATCCGCCTGTTGGAGGAGCAGCGCGGCGCCAAGTACAAGTTCGCGCCGCTCGGCCACTTCCTGGGCTACGAAGGCCGCTGCGCCGCGCCGACCAACTTCGACGCCGACTACTGCTACAGCCTGGGCTACACCGCCGCGCTGTTCGTGCGCGATGGCCTAACCGGCTACACCGTCCACGTCCGCAACCTGATGGCGCCGGCCGCCGAATGGCAGCCAGGTGGCACGCCCGTGACCATGATGCTCAACATGGAGCAGCGCAAGGGCAAGCCGACCCCGGTCATCAAGAAGACGCTGGTCGACCTGGCCGGCAAGCCGCTGGCGCAGTACCTGGCCAACGCCGCCGAGTGGTCGATCAACGACTGCTTCGTACAGCCGGGCCCCATCCAGTACTTTGGGCCGAGCGAAGTCTGCGATCAGCCGACCGAGACGCTGCGGCTTGAGTCGACGTAGGCTCTGTACCTCTGAGTGGGCGCCGCTGGCCGACGGCGGCGCCCACGTCGGTTCTCAGTGAAGGACTCCGGCCGCACGCACCGCATACCCAACCTCGGAGCTGACCATGGCACGATGGTGGGTCTTGTTTGCGGCATCGCTGGGCGCCGCGTCGGCGGCTGAATTGCGCCTCGTTGGTGAGGCCCAGCCGGGCCGCGTCGTGGTGGTGCGGCTGCAAGCACCGCCCACCGCACCAGGCGCCCCACCACTGGCGGCGTTCCTGGCGCGCGGGACCGAATTAGTGGCGCTGCCCAGCCAGTGGGACGGCCGAATGGCCGAGGAGCCGCTGGCCTTCTGGCTGCCGGCCGATGCCACACTGGACCAGGTGCGGCTCCGTACGGCCACCACACCGTCCAGGGTCAGCCTGCCCGTGCCGCTGCTGCAACTCAAGCACGACGGCGCGCGGCTCACGGTCGAAGGCTCGACGTTCCGCGTCACGCACGAGCCTGCCAAGCAGGGCGGCCTGCCCTCGACCCTCGAGTTGCTGCCCGCGGGCAAGCGCTTCGACACCTACGCGCTCAACGACCGCGTCTACCGCAAGGCTGACGGCGGATTCCAGCTGCGCAGCGACACGTCGCCACAGCTCGACGTGCTGGCCGAGGGGCCGCTGCGCGTCGTGGTGCGGGTGCACGCGCGCTACCTCAACGAGGCCGGCGTCGCGCCCAAGGGCGACCCGTCGGCGACGTACCTGTTCACCTACCTGGCCGACTCGCCGCGCGTCGAGGTGGCTGCCGAGATGAGCCAGACCGGCAGCGACTGGGACGAGCTGCACCTCCTTGAGATCAACTTCGCCGACACCTCATTCAGCGGCTGGATCGGCGGCGACCCGCTGACCGAGGGCAAGTTCGTCGCCAACTCGCAGAGCATCCGCAAGGCGTGGGGCGCGCTGGTCGAGGGCGATGCGGCCGTGGGGCTGGCCAGCCCCGGCGGCGTGGTGCTGTACGACGGACGCGGCGGCTATGGCACCTACCTCCACGGCCCGTGGCCCAACTGGTCGGGCAACACGATGCGGTTGCGCTCGACACTCATCCTGTCTGGCCGCCCCGATGCGCGACAGGTGGTGGCGCGCGAAGCGCGCCTGGCGGCGGCGCCGCCGGTGACCGCGCTGAACGAGTCCGCCGTGCAGGCGCTGGCCGAGACGCTGCGCCGCGCCGACACGCTGCCCTCAGCGGTAGCAGCGCGGGCGCGCTGGTGGGCGCATCTGGCCCGGGCCCGCGCCGAGGCCGGCGAGCAGCGCCTGGCGGAGAAGCTGGCGCTGGCCGCCTGGGCCGCGGTCAGCGTGGCCAAGCCGTCTCCAGCGAGCATCACCCGCGCCATGGCGGCGGCCGGCGGATTCGCCGTGCTGGCCAGCGACGAACTCGGCGTGGCCGTGGAGCGTGGCCGGCTGGCCAGTCTCTACGATCTCCGCCGTCAGCGCGAGCTGTTGCGCGGCGCGGTGCTGCCCTGGTCGCTCACCGTGCGCGAAGCGGCCGGCAAGATCAGCGAAGCGCCGGAACCGCCGACGGCCGCCGCGTCGCCCGATGGCGATGGCCGGTCCATGACCATCGCCTACCGCCAGACCGTGCCCGCCGGCCTGCTGGAGACGCGGCTGTGGCTGCAGGTGACCGGCCCGCGCCTGGCCATGCGACTGCGCGTGCTGCCGGGCTCCAAGGCGGCCCTGTGGCAAGTGCGCTTCCCGCTGGTCAAGCTCGGCAGGCTGGGCGCGGATGGCACCGACGACCGCTTCTTCTTCCCCCGCGGGCCAGGGCAGTTGGAGAGCGACCCCGTGGGTCGCGGCGTGCAGTGGCGCGGCCGCTATCCCAGCGGCTGGACGTCGATGCAGTACATGGCCGTCTACGATCGCGACGGTGGGGTGTACATCGGCGCCGAGGACCCCGTGGCGTCGACCAAGGACCTGTACGGTGGCGGCACCGGCGATGGCGGGACCGTCACCTACGGCATCGAGTGGCCGGTGCCCAACATGGGCACGCCGGGCACGGGCTTCGACACGTCGGGCAAGGTAGCGCTGGAGCTGTTCGGTGGCGACTGGTTCGACGCGGCGCGCATCTACCGCCGCTTCGCGGAGAACGAAGCCCAGTGGTGGCCGGCCCGCGCCAAGGCCAAGCAGACGCCGCGCGAGATGCGCGACCTGGCCGCCTGGGCCTGCGTTGGCGCCACGCCCTATGAGCCGGACAACGTGGTCAGCCGCGTCAAGGAGATGGCCAAGTTCATGGGCGTGCCCATGGCCCTGCACTGGTACTCCTGGCACCAGATCCCCTTCGACACCAACTACCCGCACTACAAGCCGCCCAAGCCGCGCGTTGAGGAAGGAGTCAAAGAGCTGCAGGCTGCTGGCATCAAGGTCATGCCGTACATCAACGCCCGCCTCTGGGACCAGGCCCTGGAAGACTTCGCCCAGGCCAAGCCGTATGCCACGACCGATATCGACGGCACGCTGTACACGGAGGAGTACGGCAATGGCGTGAAGCAGGCAGCCATGTGCCCGACCACGCCGCTGTGGCGCGACACGGTGCGAGACACCGTGCTGTGGCTGCAGAACGAGGTCGGCGTGGACGGGGTCTACATGGATCAGGTGGCTGCCGCCGACCCTCGGCTCTGCTTCGACGCCAAGCACGGGCACCCGCTCGGTGGCGGCTGCTGGTGGACGCGCGACGGCTACTGGCCGCTGCTGGCCCGACTGCGCGCGGCCATGCCCAAAGGCAAGTTCATCACCACCGAGTGCAACGCCGACCCGTACATGCAGTACTTCGACGGCTACCTGAGCTGGCACTGGCAGTATCAGGACCAGGTGCCGGCCTTCTCGGCGGTCTATGCCGACCAGGTGGTGCTGTTCGGCCGCTCCTACGGCGGCGGCGAGACGCGTGAGGCCGCGGCGCGCATGAAGGCTGGCGAATCGTTGGTCTTTGGCGAGCAGATCGGCTGGATCGACCCGGAGATCCGCAGTCGCCCGGCCGGCCCGTTCGTCCGCGATTGCGCGCGCTTGCGCTACCGCCTGCGGCCGCACCTGGCCGGCGGCACCATGCAGCGGCCGCCCAAGCTCGAGGGCGACATCCCGTCCATCACCGCCGACTGGCAGTGGTCGGGCACCTGGCCCATCACCACCCCAGCCCTGCGCACGGGCGCCTGGCGCACACCCGACGGCCAGGAGACAGCCATGATCGTGGCCAACGTGTCGGAGCAGCCGCTGACCGTCAAGTACGCGGTCAACGCCGCCGACCTCGGCCTGCGCGCGGGCAGCCGACTGACGGTCAAGCTGACGCCGGCCGACGGCGAGCCGACCACGCTGCGCTGGCGCGATGGCGAGACGGTGACGCTGAGCTTGCCGGCGACGACGGTGCTGGCCTGGGTGGTGTCGCGCGAACGGTGACGCCTCACTTGATCAGCGCGCCGCTGTGTGCCATAACCGCTGCGGAGAGGCGCGATGGGGTGGTGGTGGTTGTGTCTGGCCGTGGTGGCGAGTGTGGCCTGGGCGGATGATGGCGCCCTACGCGGCGCCGGTGGCTCGCCGGCGTTCATGGATGAGCACCCGTCGGTGCGCATGGTCTCGGAAGTGGTCGATCTGCACGCGCCGTCAGGCTGGGTGACCGCGCGCTTCGTCTTCCGCAACGACGGGCCGGCCTGCACGGTGGCCATGGGCTTCCCGGAGACCATCGGCGGCATGACCACGATGGCCTACGGACCGAGCCTGGGCGCCTTCCGCAGTTGGCTCGACGGCCGACCGCTGCGACGCCGATGGGTGGCGACTCGCGGCGAGACCGAGCGTTACCGTGGCTTCTGGCAGGCGCGCGTGCGGTTCGGCGCCGGCCAGACGCGGGTGGTGATGGACCGGTACCGCGACGGCGGGCTGAGCGCCGAGGATGACCGCACCCGCCAGTTGACCTACGTGCTGCGTTCGGGCGCCTCGTGGCGCGGGCCGATCGGCGACGGGCTGCTGCGCGTGCATTGCGACACGCGTCAGGGATGGACCTACACCTCGCGGCCGGCCAGCCGCCAGGTCGGCGAGTCGACGCTGGTCTGGCGCTTCCATGACCTGGAGCCATCGGAGGACTTCGTGGTGCGCTGGCGGGAGCGCTTTGAATGCCTCACGGTCAACGGCCCGCTGACCCGTGGCAACGCGCGGACGGACCCGGGCGATCTCAGCGACCAAGCGGCCGACGAGCTGCCGGCACGCACGCGCGGCCAGCTCGTCTGGATGACGCTGCGACAGGCCAGTCGCGAACTCGGCCTGAACTTCAGCGCCTGGCCCAAGCCCGACGGCTACTACGTGGAACTGCACTCCGGCCAGACCATGCTACAGATGCGCGAGGGTAGCCGCAACGTGCTCGCTGGAGGACACGTGTACCGGTTGCGCGAGCCGTTGCGCCGCGAAGACGGCTGGCTGCGCATCTGCCTGCAGGACCTGGTTGCGCCGCTGGGCGGCACCTGGCGGTGGCGCACTGACCCGTGGGGTCTGGTCGTCGACCTGCCCCGACAGGCAGAATCGGCCAAGGGCTGAAGGCGCGCCCGCGGCCAAGGCCCTCAGCCCAGGGCGTTGCCCTGGGCTGGCATGACACCGGGCCTTCGGCCTTCCGACCCGTGCGCGTCGCCGCGGTCACGACCCAGGGCGTTGCCCCCTAGCTCACAGATGCCACGGCGCGCGCATCTTGGGCATCAGCAGCGCGCTGGCCTCAGCGTCGCCGGCGATCTGCTCCTTGGCCGGGTCCCAGGCCAACGGCCGGCCGACGGCCATGGCGATGTTGGCCAAGTGGCACAGGCTGGCCGTGCGATGGCCGGCCTCGGCCGGGGCCATGGTCGGCTTGCCCGACTTGATGCTGTCGAGGAAGTTGCGCTGGTGCCCGGGGCTGCGGCCGAGCTGGATGTCCTGGTCGTTGATCTTCCAGTCCAGCAGGCCGGCGGGCTCGGCGGTCAGCGCGCCACCGTGGATGGCCACGAAGATGGACCCGGTCGTGCCCTCGAACTTGAGCCCGCGCGGGCCCTCGGTGCTGCCCTCGAAGGTCAGGCCGTTGGCGTAGGTGAAGGTGAAGTTGTAGTCCCAGAACGCGTTGTACAGGCCATTGGCGTTGCGCACGCCCTTGGCCTCGATCTTCACCGGACCAGTGTTGTCGAGGTTGGCGCCGAGCTGGGCGATGTCCAGCACATGGGCACCGCGGTCGGTCATCTCACCGCCGCCATAGGTCAGGTTGAAGCGCCACCAGAAATGGCAGCGGCGCGCGCAGTAGGGCGCCTTGGGCGTGTGGCCGAGCCAGGTGTCGTAGTCGAAACCGTCGGGGATCGGCTCTTCGGCCGGGATGGTGGTGAAGGTCCGGGCCTCCTTGTGGTGCGGATCATCGCACGGCAGGTTGATCTTCACCCGCTTGAGCTGGCCGATGCGGCCATTGCGCACCAGTTCGCAGGCGTGGCGGATGGAACTGGTCGAGCGCTCGTGGCTGCCCACCTGGAAAGTCTTGCCGGTGGCCTTGACGGCGTCGGCGATGGCGCGGCCCTCGCCGACCGAGTTGGCCAGCGGCTTCTCGCAGTAGACATGCTTGCCCGCGCGCAACGCACCGACCGAATGCAGCGCATGCCAGTGGTCGGGCGAGGCGATGACGACAGCGTCGATGTCGGTACGAGCGACCATTTCGCGGAAGTCGCGGTACGCGGTGCAGCCCTTGTAGGTGCCCGACTTGGCGGCTTCGGCGTACCTGCCCTCAACCTTGCGCTTGGCCTCCTCCACGCGGCCACGATCCACATCGCTCACGGCCACCACTTGGACATCGGGCTGGCCCATGAAGGCGTCCGCCAGCCACTGGCCGCGGCCGCCGGTGCCGATGAAGCCCAACGTCAGCTTGGCGCCGGGCGACTGCGCCCAGGCGCTGGCCGGGATGATCGTGGGCAGGGCCAGCGCGCCGGCCGTCGCCGCCGTCTGCCGTAGAAAGTCACGTCGTGATACGCCGCTCGATCGCTCCATGGGTCACTCCCCGTCATGAACCCAACTTCGTCGGCGGCGTCTGGCCTCCTCCCGCATCGGTGATACCATTGAGGGCTGATGCACTCCCCACGACCCAGGGCGTTGCCCTGGGTCTGGTTTGACGCCCGGCCGTTGGCCCTGGCTGGAGATCGTTGATGCGTTGCGCACGCTGCTTGCTGCTCCTGCTGACCTGCTGCTGGCCCCTGCTGGCCCAGGATCAGCTGCCCACGCTACGCCTCGGCGATACCGTCTACTGCGGCGCGCTGGCGCTCGGGCAGCGGCTGGCCATCAAGGTGGAGTGGCAAGGCGCGCAACACGCCGCCCAGCTCACCGCCGGCACCAAGTGGCTGCAGCTCTCGGCCAACACCATCCTGGCGCGAACCGCCGACGGCCGCGTGCTCCTGCCCACCTGCCCGGTCGAACGCAACAGCATGCTGTACGTGCCCGCCGCGGCGGTCGTTACGCTGCTCGGTGGCAGCTCGGTGAGCGCCGACGGCAAGCTGCAACTCACGCTCGGCGAAGCCAAGGCGACGCTCGACGTGCCCGCGCTCGCCGCGCCGGCCGATGCCACGGAAGCGCTGACCGCCGCGCTGGACGACCCGCGCGTGCCTATCGCGCAGATGGGCACCGGCTACACGCTGGTCAGCGGCCTGCGGTGGGGGCTCGACCAGTTCAACGCCGTGGTCGGCCCGCTGCAGCCGCTGCTGGCCGGTGTCGGCAAATCGCGGCTGCTGGCTCTGCTGGGGCACATCCCGGTGGTCGGCGGTTTCGCCACCACCGCGCAGGACGCCATGGGCGCCGTGGGCGAAGCGGCCGGGCTGGTGGGCCGGCTGGCCTCCTTCGACGAGCGCCAGGGCGCGCCGCTGCGCCGCGCCGTGACCGAGACGCGCGGGCTCATGGCGAAGCCGGATGCGGCGGCGGCGGCCAAGCTGGTGCCGACTTGGCAGGCGGCTCTGCCCGCGCTGGA
The DNA here is from genome assembly GCA_016235455.1 of Armatimonadota bacterium. Taxonomy (GTDB): domain Bacteria; phylum Armatimonadota; class UBA10988; order UBA10988; family UBA10988; genus UBA10988. The sequence goes on from JACRKZ010000085.1 coordinate 70,580, forward strand.
CGACCGCATCGGGCTGCTCGACCAGGGCAGCGCGTCGCTCACCGCGTTGGGGATGGCGCTCTATCTGCTCGACCTCAAGGGTCGGGAACTGACCACGACCATCGCCGGCGAGAAGTACAAGATCCCGTTCGTGCTCGGCCCGGCGCGGAGCATCACCGACGAACTCCGGGCGCAGGTCCAGGCCGCGCGGTGGGATGCCGCCGAACAGAAGGCGTTCTACCAGCGTCTCATCGCCATCGTTGAACCCGCGCAGAAGTGATCGGAAGGCGACGTTGTGTCCGAAGTACCCGAGCATCAGCCCTATGCCGCGCTCAGCTACCCCGAGTTCCGGCGCTACGCGCTCGGCGCGCTGACCAGCAACATCGGCATGCAGATGATGGCCGTGGCGGTGTCCTGGCAGATCTACCGCCTGACGCAGTCGTCGCTGGCACTGGGCCTGGTGGGCCTCGTGGAAGTCGTGCCCATCGTCGGGCTGGCCCTGCCCGCTGGGCAGCTCGCCGACCGCCTCAGCCGGCGCCGTCTGGTGCTGGGCGCGGCGCTGGCCATGGTCGGGTGCACGGCCGCGCTGGCGGTGCTCGCCAGCCAGGGCGACCACCTGCAGCATAGCGCCCTGCTGACGGCCAGCAACCAGCTGCTCGAACGCATGGCGCGCGGGCTGGGTGAGCAGAGCATCAACATCACCTCGCCGGTGGTGCCGCTACTCTACCTGATTCTGGCGGTGCTGGGCGTGGCTCGTGCCGTCGGTGGACCGGCTCGCGCGGCGCTGCTGCCCATGCTCGTGCCCACCGCGGCGTTCTCCAACGCGGTTACCTGGAACAGCTCCTTCTTCCAGCTCTCGGCGGTGGTCGGCCCGGCCTTGGGCGGGCTCATCCTGGGCTTCACCAGCCGTGCCGCGGCGCCCTTCGCGCCCGTCTACGTGCTGGCCATGCTCAGCGCCGTAGTGCTCTTCGGCAGCATCTACAGCCTGCCCGAGAAGACCTACGAGCGCAACCGCGAGCCGGTCACGCTGAGCAGTCTGTCCGCGGGCATCCGCTTCGTCTGCCAGCAGCGCATCATTCTGGCCACCATCACCCTCGACCTGTTCGCCGTGCTGTTAGGCGGCGCGGTGGCCCTGCTGCCGGTGTATGCCGACAAGATCCTGCATGTCGGCCCGATGGGGCTGGGCGTGCTGCGCGCGGCACCGTCGGTGGGCGCGCTGATGATGGCGCTGGTCCTGGCCCATCGACCGCCCATGAAGCGCGCCGGGCCGGCGCTGCTCATGTCGGTGGCCGGGTTCGGCCTGGCCACCATCGTCTTTGGTCTGTCGCGCAACTTCTGGCTGTCGCTGGCCATGCTGTGGTTCACCGGCGTGCTCGACAACATCAGCGTGGTCGTGCGCCATACGCTGGTGCAGGTGCTCACGCCCGATGCCATGCGCGGCCGGGTGTCGGCGGTGAACCAGGTGTTCATCAGCCTCTCCAACGAGATGGGCGCACTGGAATCCGGAACCGTGGCCGCCGCCTTCGGCCCGGTGGTCTCGGTGGTGGCCGGCGGTATCGGCACCATCCTGGTGGTTTTGGCCGTGGCCGGCTTGTGGCCCGAGATTGGCCGCTTCGGCTCGCTGGGCGATGCGCGCCCGGTAGAGATGCCCGAGGACGGCGAGGAGTAGGCCGACGGCAGCCCCCACCCCTACCCGCCCCGCGAGCGGGGAGGGAGTTGAGTCGCCATCACCAGGCAATCAAACCGTTGGAAGGATCCTCTGGCGCACCGGCCAACCGGGAGCCAAGAGGATGTGTTCCATGGCCAAGATCGTCATCATCGGCGCCGGCAGCGGCTTCGGCGGCCGGTTGTCCATCGACATTCTGTCGTGCGAGGCACTGCGCGACGCGCAGATCTGCCTGTGCGACCTGCACGAAGGCCGGCTCGAGCAGGTTCGCGCCTATGTGCAGCGCACCATCGACCGCTACAACCTGCCCGCCACCGTCTGCGCCTCGACCGACCGGCGCGACCTGCTGCCCGATGCGGACTTCGTCATCACCTCGATCTCGGTGGGTGGCGGCGCTTACTATGGATTCCCCTACACCGCCGAGGTGCGCATCCCGCAGAAGTACGGCATCGATCAGGCCGTGGCGGACACCGTCAGCGTCGGCGCGGTCTTCCGCTTCCTGCGCACCGGGCCCGTGCAGCACCAGATCGTGCGCGATATGGAGCAACTCTGCCCCGGCGCCATCCTGCTCAACCACACCAACCCCATGGCCATGCTGTCCTGGCTGCACTGCGCGGACTCGTCCATCCAGTATGTCGGGCTGTGCCACGGCATCCAGGGCACCACGCAGATGCTGGCCAACTGGCTGGGCATCCCGTACAAGGAGATCTCCTACTCCTGCGCGGGCATCAACCACCTGTCGTGGATCATGGACTTCCAGCACCACGGCCAGGACCTCTACCCCCGCCTGTTCGAGTTCATCGACGACCCCGAGAAGCGCAAGCACGAGGGCTGCCGGCTGGACATCATGAAGCACTTCGGCCGCTTCTGCACCGAGAGCAACCACCACGATTCGGAGTACCTGCCCTACTTCAGGCGCACGCCCGAGCTGATGGCGCACTACGGGTTCAAGGCGCGCGAGGTGGCCGACGAGTTCCGCGGCAAGCGCGAGTGGATGGCCGACGGCGCCGGCGAGCAGGGCGCCGAGCCCGTGGGCGAACTGCGCCGCAGCGGCGAGTACACCTCGGGCATCATCGAGGGTGTGGTCACCGACACGCCCTACCGCTTCTATGGCAACGTGCTCAACCACGGCTCGCTGATCAACAACCTGCCGGCCAACTGCTGTGTCGAGGTGCTGACCATCGCCGATGCCGGCGGCATCCACGCCATGCACTACGGCGACCTGCCGCCGCACCTGGCCGCGCTGTGCCGGTCCAACGTGGCCGTGCAGGAACTGGCCGTCAAGGCCGTGCTCGAGCGCGACAAGGAAGCCGCCTTCCACGCCTGCTGCCTTGACCCCAACGCCGCCGCCATCGTGCCGCTTGATGGCATCCGCGAGATGTTCGAGGAATTGTGGACCGCGCTCGACCAGGGCGGCCTGCTCAACTGGTTCGACCGCACCTATACCGGCGCGCTGCCCGAGACCTGCGCCACCTAGCGCCGCCAGTCCCGCGGACAGGAAGCGCTCGGCATACCACGCCAGCCGCCAGCCAGCCCGGGGCATCCCCTTGGGCTGGCTGGTACTTGACACCAGCAAACTCGTGGAACTAGACTGACGTCATTGTCGTTTTCACGAGTAAATGATGTCAGAACCACGATCAACACGGCCGAACTCGCAGGACGTCGCCAAGCTCGCGGGGGTTTCGCGGGCCATGGTCTCGTACGTGCTCAACGGCCGCATGGACCTGAAGATCGCCCCGGCCACCCGCGAGCGGGTCCTGGCCGCGGCGCGTTCGCTCGACTATCGCGTCAGCCATTCGGCGCGGGCGCTGCGGCTGGGTCGTACCAACACCTTTGGCTTCTACACCGGCGGCGCGCTGCCGGACGTGGCGGACACCTTCTATCGCAAGGTGGTCGGGGGCCTGCAGCAGGGCTGCCATCGGCACGGACGCGACCTGCTGCTGCACCACGCCTGCGCCGAGGCCGACGTCGAAGCCGTGTTCGCCTCGTTGACCGACGGGCGGGTGGACGGGCTGATCGTGCTCGACGTCTTCGACGAAGCCCTTGTCGGCCGGCTGGCCGCCTCCAGCACACCGGTGGTGTCGCTGGTCAACGCGCTGCCCGGCATGCCGGCTGTCGTCGCCGACGATGAGGGCGGCGAGCGGCTGATGCTAGACCACCTCGTATCGCGCGGCGTGCGCACGCTGTGCGTGCACCGGGCGGGCGAGCGGGGCAACTCGGTGGCCCGGCGAGAGGCCGCCTTCATCGCCGCCGCCGAGGCCCGTGGCGTGCCGTGGCGGGCCTGCCCCACGCGCACGGTCGAGCCGAGCGACCTGGGCTGGCTGGCCGCCCGCGACTTCGAGCCGCCAGCGGTCTTCGTCACCTGGATGGACGTCTTCGCCTACACGTTCATCGCCGCGTGCGCGCGGTTGGGATTGCGTGTGCCCGAAGACATCGGTGTCGTCGGGTTCGACGATCTGCCCCGACCCGACGCGCCGCTGGTGCGCTTGACCACGCTCCATGCGCCCTGGGAGCAGGTCGGGCTGACCGCGATAGACGCCCTTGTGACCCTCCATGACGGCGGCCAGGTGGCGCCGTTGACGGTTCTGCCTGTGAGCTTGGTGGCCGGTGAGACGGCCTGAGGATGACCACATGAGAAGACACTGCAAGCGTTGGCCGCTCTTGGCCCTGCTCCTGGCGCTACCGGCGAGCGCCACAACGTGGTGGGTTGCCACCACCGGCGATGACAAGGCGGCCGGCAGCGAGGCCGCCCCGTTTCGCACGATCAGCCGGGCCGCCGAGGCGGCCGTCGCTGGAGACACGGTGCAGATCCGCGCCGGCGTCTACCGCGAGACGGTCCGGCCACGCAACTCCGGTCAGCCCGGCGCACCGATCACCTACCGTCCGGCGCGCGGCGAGAAGGTGACGATCAGCGGCGCCGACCCGATCACCGGCTGGCAGGCCGACCGCGACCAGGTCTACCGCGCCCCGATGGCTGGCGACTTCTACTGCTCGGCGCTCAACTACGCCGAGCAGGTCTTCGTCGACGGCCAGATGGTCAATCTGGCACGCTGGCCGAACA
>JACRKZ010000021.1 GCA_016235455.1 Armatimonadota bacterium
ACGAGAAGCACGACCTCGTGCGCATCGCCTGGCCGCGCTGACCCGCCCTACCCCACCGGCACGGGCTTGGTCTCCAAGATGAAGCGCAGGCGCTCGGGCGCCGAGGTCTCGTGCATGCGCGCGACCGCGCCAGGCCGGAGCACCAGGCGCACGCGGAAGCCGCCCTTGGCGTTGGTCAGCGGCTCGACGGTCACGCCCACGACATGCGGGTGCTTGGGCACCTCCCAGGCCGCGGGCTTGGCCAGCCCCTTGACGCCGGGGAAGTCGATGGCCAGCCCGTCGGGCAGCGCGGTGAGCAGCGACGGCCGGCTGGGCGAGACCACCACGCTGAAGGCCTGGTGACCGTTGTTGAGCTGCGCCAGCACCACGTGCAGACCGGCATCGCGGCCCAGCGGCAGCTTCTGCTGCCAGAGGATCTTGTCCAGCACGAAGGTCAGCGTCGACGTCGAGACATCGTTGGGCGACGGCGCCGGCTTGGCGCCCACCTCGACCTTGGCGGTCTGGCCGGCGGCCAGCACCAGTCGGCGCGCCGTGGGCTCGCCCTTGGCCGGTACCACGACCACCTCATGCTCGCCCGGCGGCACGTTGCTCAGCTCGATGGGCGTGACGCCCATGTCCTTGCCGTTGAGCAGCACCTTGGCGCCCGGCGGCTCCGACGTGACCCGGATGACGCCGGCCAACGCCTCCAGCGTGGCCTTCAGGTTCATCGCCTGGGCCATGGTGACCTTGGTCGACCAGGGCCGGTAGCCCGCGCGGCGCACGGCCACCTCGACGTCGCCGCTGAGGCCCGGCACGTCCAGCGGCGTGCGGCCCTTGACCTCGCCGTTGATGACCACCTCGGCCTCGGCCGGCTCGGACTCGACGCGCAGCGTGGCGGCCGTCTGCACCGCCGTCGGCGCGACGGGCTGAGAGAGTTGCAGGGGTACGGTGAAGAGCCCAGCGCCCCGGTCGACCGCGGTCACCACGCGCCGCCAGGGCAGGGCCAGCGGATGGCTGGCACCGATTTCGCGGTCGCCCGCGGGCAGCATGAGGCGGGTCGGCGTGAGGCCGCGCACCTCGCTGTCGACGGTGACCAGCGCACCCCAGGGCCGGCTGGTGACGACCAGCGGCGAGCCCTCGCCGCGCGGCAGCGCGCCGTCGGCCGGCAGCAGGCGCAGCCGGGCGCCCGGCGCGAGCGGAATGCGATCGCCCACCGTGAGCGCGACGATGTCGCCCTCGGCCGCGCCGAGCACGGCGCGGCCCAGCGGCTGACCTTCGGCCACGAAACGCTCAGCCGTGGTCTCGCTGACCAGCGACGGGCCGAGCCGTTCGGCGTCGTAACCAGCGGCGTTGGCCGGCAGCGGGCCATCGACGCGACAGCGAATCTCCTGGCGCGGCGCGCTGGCCCGCACGTCGAGCACTTCAGCGGTGGGATAGGCCGCCAGCCGCAGCCAGCGCGCCCACAAGCCGGCCACCGACCGCTCGAAGGCGGTGGTCAAGCCCGATTCATCAAGCGTGGCACGCAGCGTGGGCGGCAGGTCGATCTCGTTGCGGCGCGCGTCGAACGCGGCCAGCCCGGCGATGAGCACTCGCGCCGGCGCCAGTTCCTCGGCCAAGGTGATGATCAGCACCACATCGGCCTCGGTGGCGACAGCGACGCGCCGGCCCAACTCACCCGCACACAGCCCGCGGGCCACGCCGGCCAGCTCGGCGGTGGGTCGCACCTGGCTGACGGCGGCGCTGCCCGACTGCCCAAGCAACTCGACCACGGAGGCGCCGAGCGTTTCGGAAAGCTGGGTCAGGTCGCCCTCGCGAGCCGGGGCCACATAGACCGCCACCTTGCGGATGGGCGGCAGACCGGCGGCGCGAAGCGGCGACAGCCCGCCACACAGCGCCACGAACGCCAGCCCTACGCAGAGCCGAGCCAGCTTGGCCAAGGCCATCATCAACGTCGCCTTCCCCGGCCCGATCAGTGCTTGATGGGTGCCGCCACGTTGACCGGCACGGATTCGTTGACCAGACCGCAGGTCACCTGCACCAGGCCCGCCAGGGCGCCGGGCTTCGGTGACAGCTTGACCTCGGCCAGCCCGCCCTTGGTCTGCACCAGGGCGCGCACGCCGGGCGGCACAGCGCCGTCGATGGCCCAGCCGTCGGGCGCCGCCACGAGCACGGGCGTGCCGTCGGCCACATGCTGGCGCCAGGCGTCGATGACCTCGATGCCCAGTGTGATGCTCTCGCTCGGATCGACCGCGCGCACCGACGGGCTCAGCGCCACGTGGCGCGGGAAGCCCGGCAGATGGAAGCGACGCACGACCGCCGAGCGCCGCTCACCCGAGGGCGACACGGCCGTGACGGCCAACTCGTAGGGACCCGGCTCCAGCGGCCCGGCATCGACCACCGAGGTGGCGCGCGGCACGGCGAAGGTGCCGGTCACGGACTGCGTGCCGGTCACCGGCTGGCTGCGCCCGTTGAGCGTGGCGGTAACCGTGACGCCGGCCTCGTGGGTCAGAGCCAGGTCGACCGACTTGGTGCTCTGCCAGCCCTCGGCCGGCGAGGCGACCTCCAGCAGGGGATTGCTGATGCGGCCCCAGATGGTGACCGGCGTGGTGCGCTGGTTGCCCAGGTCGTCGGTCAGCGTCATCGTGTAGCGGTTGATGCCGTCGACCACGGGAATGGTGGTCAGATCGAAGAAGCCTTGTGCATTGGCCACGGCGGAGATGGCGGGGCCACCCTCTTGGGTCAGCTTGATGGTCGCGCCGGGCTCACTGCGCCCGCCGATGGCGAACGGATTGCGCTCGACGTACTCGATGGGACCTGGCGTGACCAACTGCAGCAGCGGCGCCTCGCGGTCGATCTCGAGCCGGCGCAGGCCAGCGCCACCGGGCTCCAGGTTGAGCGAGACCACCCAGCCGCCGTCGGCCAGGTCGAGCGGCAGCCGCCACTGGCCATCGAGCCCGGCCTTGGCCGAGCCGACGAGCACCTCGCCGCGCATCACCGTGACCTGGGAGTCGGGGCTGGCCGTGCCGACAATCTCCACGCTCGGCCCGCCGGCCAGCAGGGCATCGGGGTTGGCCGAACGCACGGCCCCACCGGCCGACTCCGGCGCGGTCACCTGGCGCTCGATGGCCGTCTGGCGGCCGGCCGCGTCGACGGCGGTCAGCGCGATCTGATTGGCGCCGGCGCGCAGCGTCACGTCGGCAAACTGGAAGACGCCCTTGTCGTCGGCCTTGGCGGTGCGCGTGTCACCGTTGATCTTGAGCGTGACCACGGCGCCCGGCGCGGTGGCGCCGCGCAGTACGATGCGCGCGCCCGCGGCAGCCTGCGCCAGAGGCTGATCCTGCAGGGTCAACGGCGGGGTCACCGGGGCTTCGCCCGCGGCCCAGACCACCGTCGCCCCTAGCAACGCCACACCTGCCCATCGTCGTGCGATACCCACCTGCCGTCTCCCTGTACTGTTGGGATTACGACGCGATTCTAGGTCCCCGGGTCGCTGCCGTCAAGGCGACCTCAAGCCCAGCGGCCAGGTCCTCGAGCGTTTCCGCCGGCAGGAGGTGGTCGATGGCCGGCGAGTAGGCCCGCAGAGCGGAGTCAGCCGTGTACCAGCGGCCGGCGCGCTCGGGGTTGAGCCAGACCACGCGCGCACAGCGCCGGGCGATGTCCTCCAGCGCCCAGACACCGGGATCGAACCGGTTGCACCGCGCATCGCCCAGCACCACCAGGCAGGTGCGCGGGCCCAACAGGTCGGCGTGGTCGCTCAGCAGTTTGGCGAAGACGTGGCCGAAATCGCTCAGCGCCTGGCGGTCGAGGCCGGCCAGGTCGTCCAGCGCGGCCAGCGCGTCGTCGAAGTCGGCACAGCGAAACAGCGGCGTCGCGTCCACCGGCCGGTCAACGAAGACGAAGCCCGCCGGCCGGTCCGAGATGCGGCCCAGTTGGTGCACCATGCGCAGCAGCAGTTCCGAACTGCGGCGTACGCTGCCGCTTACGTCGCACAGCAGCAGCAGGCGGGGCCGCGCGATGCGCCGCCGCCGCCGCACCAGCCGCCAGGGCACGCCGCCGGTGCGCGCGGCGCGCGCCACGGTGGCGCGCAGGTCGACCCTCCCGTGCTCGGCATGGCGCCAGCGGCGCGAGTAGCGCGTGCGCAGCAGCCGGCCCAGTCGTTCCGCCTCACGTGCCAGGGCCGCCTCGTCCACCGGGTCGGGCCGCTGCCAGAGCGGCCGCCGGCCGAGGCGCCGACCCTCGGCTTCACGCAGTTCAGCGGCCGACCGCGCCACCGCCTGCTGGCGTTGCGCCTCGTCGACCGGCTCGAGGGCCGCGGCGGTGGGGCTGGGCCGGTCGGCTTCGCTCGGCTTGGGCTCGGCCGCGGGCTTGCCCTGCGCGGCCGGTGTCTGCCCGGCGCGCTGACCGCGGCCCGCCGGCCGCTGGCCGGGACGCTGCCCGGCCTGCCGTTTGGCCGAGCCACGGCCCTCGCCAGGCCAAGGCACACTGAAGAACGCGTCGAAAAGTCGGTCGAAGGCGGTACAATGCTGGGGCGATTTGGACAGGCAGGCCCGCAACGCGAGCCGGAACCGGTCTCGGTCGTCGATGCCTGCCGCGCGCACCGCGGCCGCCGCGTCGATCAATTCCGCCGGTGAAACCGGCAGGCCGGCTTTACGCAGCGCATGAGCGAATTCGAGCAATCTATCGGTCAAAACGGGCCATCCGGCGGCGAGCATGACTCGCGGCGGGCGCCCGCGTCAAGGTCCAGCCACCTGGGCCGCGCGCTGCTGCGCTGGTTCGTGGCCTATGTGGTCTGGTTCCTGTTCCAACTGCTGTGGCACTTCCCGGCACTGGATCGCATCACCGCGACCATCGTCCTGTTCCTCGTGCGCCTGCTCAACCCCAGCCTGCACCACCGCATGTTGGACAACCTGCGCCTCGTCTACGGCCGGCAGATGACCCCCGAGCAGCGTCGTCAACTGGCCGAGCGGGTCTGGGCCAATGAGTCCGCCACCTTCATCGAGTTCATCCACGGCCGCCGCCTGTCGCCCCACGAGGTGCGGCGGGTGACGGTCTTCCGGGGCCTGCGCCGCCTGGGCCAGGCCACCGCCGGCGGTCACGGCGTCATTGTGCTCACCGGCCACTTCGGCAACTTCGAGTGGCTGGGCATGGCCCTGGCCTCGTTTGGCCTGCCCGCGGCGGCCATCGCCCGCGCCAACCGCAGCGTGGCCGAGCAGGTGGTGGCCGAAGTACGCGAGACCCACGGCCTGGAGATCGTCTACGACACCGACTGGCGGCGCGCCATCTCGCTGCTGAAGCAGGGCGTCAGCGTGGGTATCGTCGCCGACCAGGCCGTCCGCCGGGGCGGCATCATGGCCGAGTTCCTGGGTCAGCAGGCTACCACGCCGCTGGGACCGTTCATCCTGGCACGCTTTGGCAATGCGCCGCTGATACCCGTGTTCATCACGCGCGACGCCAATGGCCGCCACATCATCGAGGCCCATCCGGCGCTGGAGATGCCCCGTACCCGTGACCGCGATGCCGACTTCCGCGCCGCCGCGCAGACCATGAACGACCACTTCTCGGCGCAGATCCACTCCCGTCCCGAGCAGTGGCACTGGCTGCACCGACGCTTCAAGCCGCCCCTCAGCCTGCACGGCGAGAAGGGCGACTTGTAGCGTCAGCACTCACCGCGTCAGACCTCGGCGTCCGCGGCCCGGCGCGACTCGAAGGTGCGGTAGAGCACCGGCAGCACGAACAGCGTGAGCAGCGTGCAGGTGACTAGCCCGCCGATGACGACGGTCGCCAGTGGTCGCTGCACTTCCGCCCCCGCGGTGTGCGAGAAGGCCATCGGGAAGAACCCGATCATGTCGCACAGCGCCGTCATCAGGATCGGTCGCAAGCGCACGTCGGCACCGCGCCGCAGCACCTGCTCGATGGGCTCACCGGCCCCGCGCAGGCTGTTGAAGTAGGCCACCATCACCACGCCGTTGAGCACCGCGATGCCGGCCAGCACGATGAACCCGACCCCGGCCGAGATGGAGAACGGCAGGCCCCGCAGCCACAGCGCCATGATGCCGCCCGAGATGGCGAACGGCACGTTGGTGTAGATCAGCAACGCGCTCCGCAGCGAGCCGAAGGTCAGGTAGAGCAGCACCAGGATGAGCGCCAGGGCCATGGGCACCACCAGCAGCAGGCGCTCGCGGGCACGGCGCAGATTCTCGAACTGGCCGCCCCAGTCCAGGCTGTAGCCCGGCGGCAGCTTCACGCCAGCATCGATGCGGCGCTGCGCCTCGGCCACGAACGAGCCGATATCGCGGCCGCGCACGTTCAGTTCCACCACCTTCCGGCGCGAGGCGCCTTCGCGGCTGATCTGAGCCGGGCCTTCGGTCAGGTCCAGCCGCGCCACTTCCCGCAGCGGCACGCGTTCGCCGGTGCGTGACTGCAGCAGCAGGTTGCCGATGGCTTCCGGCGTAGCCCGGTCCTCCGGCCTGAGGCGTGCCACGATGCGGTAGCGGGCATCGCCTTCGAGCACCTCGCCGGCGTCGGCGCCACCGATGCCGATGGCGATCAGATCGCGCACGTCCTCGACATTGAGGCCGTGGCGCGAAAGCCTGGCGCGGTCCATCTCGATGTTGAGCTGCGGCAAGCCCTCGGTCTGCTCCACCTGCACGTCAGCCGCGCCTCGCGTGGCCTTGAGCAGACCCTCGATCTGCTCGGCCAGCCGGTCGAGCTCGTCGAACTCGGGACCGAACACCTTGACCGCCACGTCGCTGCGCACACCCGACACCAGCTCGTTGACGCGCAACTCGATCGGCTGGCCGTAGCCCACGCTGATGCCGGGCAAGGTGTTCAGCCGCCGCTCGATCTCGGCGCGAATGCCCTCCTTGGTCATGCCCGCCCGCCAGGTCTCGGGCGGCTGAAGGGTGACGAAGGTGTCCGTGATTTCCGGGCCGGCCGGGTCCACCGCGATTTCGGCGCGGCCCGCCCGGCCCACCACCGAGCGTACCTCGGGAATGCCCTTCATCAGCCGCTCGGCCACCAGATCCACGGCGACCGACTGGGTCAGCGACGTCGAGGGCAGCTTGACGATCTGTAGCGCCAGCGAGCCCTCGTCGAGCCGCGGGATGAACACACTGCCCAGGCGACCGAACAGCACCAGGCTGACCAGCAGCACGGCCACGGCGGCCACCAACACGGGCGCCGGCCGACGCAGGGCAGAGTCCAGTGCCGGCCGGTAGATGCGGCGCAGGAAGCCCATGAGGCGCGTGTCCTCGGCCGCCGGGTCCTCGCCGTCGTGCGCGGTGGGCGACGGCTTGAGCACGTAGGAGGCGAGCACCGGCACCACCGTCAGCGCGACCAGCAGGGCCCCGACCAGCGCGAAGCAGACGGTCAGCGCCAGTGGTCGGAAGAGCTTGCCCTCCATGCCCTGCAAGGTCAGGATGGGCAGGTAGACGATGAGGATGATGAGCATCCCGAAGCCCACCGGCCGCGCCACCTCCAACGAGGATTCCAGCACGGTCTGCAGGCGGTTCCGGCCAGGACGCTGCGCCATGAGGCGCATCGCGTTCTCGACCATGACCACGCCGCCGTCGATCAGGATGCCGAAGTCGATGGCGCCCAGGCTCATCAGGTTGCCGCTGAGCCGGGCCTGCATCATCAGCAGCACGGCCACGACCATGGCCAGCGGCATGACCGTGGCGATGACCAGCGAGCCGCGCAGGTTGCCCAGCAGCAGGTACAGCACGATGATCACCAGCAGGCCGCCCTCGATCAGGTTGCGTAGCGCGGTCCACACGGTGCGATCGACCAGCTCCTGGCGGTCGTAATACGGATCGATGATCACCCCGGCGGGCAGCGACTTCTGGACCTTGGGCAGCGCGTCCTTGATGGCGGTCACCGTGGTCCGCGCGTTGGCGTCCTTGAGCATCATGACGATGCCGGCCACCTGCTCGCCCTCGCCGTCGCGCGTGGTGGCACCCATGCGCACTTCGCCCTCGAACACGACCTCGGCCACCTCGCTCACGCGCAGCGGCGTGCCGTGCGCTGCTTTGAGCACGATGTTCTCAATATCCGCCACGTTGCGCACCAGGCCGATGCCGCGGACCAGGGCATACTCGCCGGTCCGTTCGATGAACGCGCCGCCGGCATTGCCGTTGTTGCGCTCGATGGCCTCGACCACATCGACCGCCGTCAGATCGTGGGCCAGCAGCCGGCGCGGGTCCATCCACACCTGGTACTGGCGCACCTCGCCGCCGAAGGCATTGACCTCGGCCACGCCCGGCACGCGCAGCAACTGCCGCCGCACAATCCAGTCCTGGACCGAGCGCAAGGCCTGCAGTTCGGCGCGCGCCAGCGTCGCCGGGTCGTCCGGCTGGCTGGCGTCGTAGCCCGGCACATGCTGCTGCACGGCGCGGATCATGTCGGCCGGCGGCACCTGCGGATCGCGCCGCAGGGTGTACTGATAGACCTCGCCCAGCCCGGTGGACACTGGGCCCATGGTCGGGTTCAGGCCCATCTGCTGGGGCAGCTCGTCGCGCGCCGCCTGCAGCCGCTCGCCCACCAACTGGCGGGCGAAGAAGATGCTCACGCGGTCGTCGAAGACCACGGTGATCTGCGACAGACCGTACTTGCTCAGCGAGCGCACTTCCTCCACTTCGGGCAGACCGGACAGCGCCGTTTCCAGCGGCACGGTAACCAGCTTCTCCACCTCGACCGGCGCGGTGCCGGGCACCTCGGTGTTGATCTGCACCTGCACATTGGTGACATCCGGCACGGCGTCCAGCGGCAGCCGGCGTACAGCCCAGCCACCCGCCAGCAGCAGGAGCACCGCCACGACCAGAACCACTCCCCGGTTGGCCAGGGAGAGGCGTACCACTCGTTCCATCATGGTCGGTTCACCTAGTCCTGCAGTTGGCCGTTGCCTTCACCGAGTTGGTCGCGCTGTTGCTGCGACTTGAGCAGGTAGCTGCCGTTCGTGACCACCGCGGCGCCGGCCGACAGGCCGCCCACCACCTCCACTCGGCCGCCGGCCGCGCGGCCCAGCGTCACGGCCCGCATTTCGTATTGCGTGGGCGTGCGTTGGATGAAGACCACCTTCTTGCCGCCGACCTCCTGCACCGCCTCCGACGGCACGGTCAGCACACGGTTGCCGCGGTCGGTGATGAACGCCACGGTGGCGAACATCTCGGGCCGCAACGGCCAACTGGGATTGGGCAGCAGCGCGCGCACATGGGCGGCGCGAGTCTGCGCGTCCAGCTCGCCGCTGATGCTGACCACCGCGCCAACGAAGGTCTGGCCGGGACACGAGCGCACGGAGATGCGCACCAACTGACCGGTGGCGACCCGCGGCAGATCGCGCTCGTAGACGTCGGCCTCGACGTACACCTCGGACAGGTCGACCACGGTCATCAGGTCTTTCTCGGGGCTGACCGCCTCGCCCACACTGGCCGCCACCGTCGTCACCAGCCCGGCAATGGGCGCGCGCACCGGCACCTGGACCGGGCCGCGCGCACCCGCCGTCGCGCTCGTGGCGCCCAGCAGCGCCAGCACCTCGGCCGCGTTGTCGCGGGCGATGCGCGACGCGCGCACCTCGCGCTCGGACTCCAGCAACTGCTCGCGACTGCGCACCCGAGTCGTGGCCAAGCGCTCCTCGCGCTGCGCGGCGGCGCCGGCCACCTGCGCCTTGCGCGCGGACTCGGTGTCCTCGCCCTGCTTGCCGGCGACCACTCGCTCGGCCTGCGCCACGCGCAGCCGAGCGGCCTCCAGCACCGTCGTGGCACGCGTCTTGTCGCCGGCCAGCTCCTTCTCGCGGGCCAGAGCGGCCGCCGCGGCGTCCACCGCGGCCTGGGCGGGCGCCATGCCACCGGCCACCACCTTGACCCGTGACGCCGCCTTGGCCACCCGGGCCTCGGCCGCGGCCAGTTCGCGCCGGGCCTCGTCCAGCGTGTTGCGCGCCTCCTGCTCGGCGCGGCCGCTGGTCATGCGTTCGGCGCTGATCTTCTGCTGACGGGCCAGCGCCGACTGCGCGTTGGCGGCGGCCGAGGCGGCCTCGGACCGCTGCGCCTCGCGCTCACGCACCAGGGTGCGGCGCGCTTCGAGATCGTTGAGCGAGACCAGTTCGGCGCGGTACAGATCCTCGCCGCGCTGGGCTTGGCGCCTGGCCTGCTCCAGCCCAGCCTCAGCCTGGCTGAGCCGCGACCGGGCCTCGGCCACCAGCGTCTCCGCCTGCTCCAGCGGGGCGCGGTCCATCTCGCCCGTGGCGGCCAGCCGCGAGGTGCGATCCAGCAGCGCCTGGGCGCTGTTGACCTTGCTCTGCGCCACCCGGAGCGCACCCTCGGCCTCGATCTGGGCGGCCTCCGCCTCGGCATCGGCCGACCGGGCCTGGGCCAGACCGCGCTCCGCCTCGGCCAGCTTCTGGCGCGCGTCCTCCACCGCCGCGGCGGTGTAGGAGCCGCTGGCCACCATCCGCTCGGTGCGCGTGAACTCGGCGCGGGCGCTGTCCAGCTCGTTGCGCGCCTGCGCCAGTTCCGAGCCGACCTGCGCCTGCGCCACGCGGGCCTCGGCCAGGTTGCGGCGGGCTTCCTCCAGCGGCGCCTCGGTGAAAGCACCACTGGCCACCAGCTCGCGCCGTGTGGCCAGGTGACGCTCGGCGGCGCTGACCCGCGCCGTCGCGTCGCGGTACGCCGCCGCCGCCTGCGCCGCGTCGACACTGTCGAGCGTGGCCACTACCTGCCCGGCGGACACACGGTCGCCCACACGTACATGCACTCCGGTCAACCGGCCCGAGATACGCGCACCCAGATGCGCCTGCCGTGCTTCCACGGGCACGATGCGGCCGGTCGCCTCCAGGGTGGTAACCATGTCGCGCGGCGACAGCATCTCGGTCTTGATGCCCAGTTGGCGTGCCGCCTCGGCGTCTACCTCGATGAACGGGCTGGCCGGCGCGGCGGGCGTGGCGGCGCCACGCTCCTCGCTGGCGGCCGCGGTAGTCAATGAGCCGCCGACGACAACCACGGCCGAACCAGCCAACAAGCCACACGCCAGCCGCCAGGCCCGCGCGCCGCGGCGCCGCGCGGCCACCGCCACGCCCACGGCGCCCGCGCACAGTAGCAGCGCCAGAACGAAGACCCACACCGGTCGGCCGGTCGGCCGAGCGGCACCGACCTGCGCCAGGGCCACCGCCGGCAGGCCGCACACCGCGCAGGCCAGCAGCCCGGCGGAGCGCCGGGCAGAGGAGGAAGTCAAATGGTTCATGGGGCACCTGCTACAGTCGGGCGAAGGGCTTGGGGAACGAGCGTCTGCGCCGGCACGGGCGGACCGAGCCGGCCCGGTTCGGCGTCCGCCGTCGGCACAGCGGCGGGGAGCACGGGCGGCGTCTCGGGCAGGTCGGCGCCGACGGCGGTGCGTAGCGCCAGCAGCGCCGTGGCCACCGCGGTGTCGAGCGCCACCGAGGCAACTCGGGCCTCGGCCAGGCGACGCCTGGCATCGAGCACCTCCAGCAGGCTCAACTCGCCTGACTGGTAGCCCTCGCGCGTCAGATCGGTCAGCCGCTGAGCGCGCGCCACCACACTCGACGCATGGCTGGCGCGACGGCGCAGGGCGGACTCAGCCGTCAGCCACGCGCTGTCTACGGCAAGCGCCACTTCGCGCTGCGCGGCCGTCAGAAGCTGTTCGGCCTCGGCGACGCTCGCCTCAGCCGCCCGCACTTGCGCTCCGAGCCGGCCGTAGTCGAGCAGCGGCAGGTCGATCGCGATGCGCAGGCCGTGCTCCTCATCCTCGCGGAAGCCCTCGACGGCCACGCCTGGCGCGCGACCGGCCTTGGCCAGCGCCACCAGGCCACGCGCCTCATCGACGCGCAGGCGCGCCGCCTTGACCCGCGGCCGTTGCACGGCCAGCGCCTGGAGCGCCGACCGGTCCAAGGCCGGCCAGGTCGGCTCGGCCGTCGCCGCCGACAGCGGCTCGGCCAGGTCGCGACCGAGCAGACCGGCCAGCACGCCGCGCGCCAGCACCAGGGCCGCATCGGCGTCGGCCTGCGCCTGCTCGGTCAGGCCAACTTCCAACTCGGCGCGCAGGACATCCACGCCCGGCCGTTCGCCGACCTCGCGGGCCTTGGCCGCCGCGTCACGCAGCGCGCGGGCCAACTCGACATCCTGACTGGTCGCGGCCGCCTGGCGCTGCGCCGCCGCCAGGCCGTACCACGCCGCGCTGGCCTGAGCGGTGACCTCGAGCCGCGTCTCCGCCACGTCGCAAAGCGCCGCCGCCAGCGCAGCGCGCGCGGCTCGCGCCGCGGGGCGGAGCGTGGCGTCGTACAGCGGCTGGGCCAACACCACCTCGATGTCCAGGCCGCGCTGGTCGCTGATCAGCGGTGTGGCCAGCAGGCGTGCCGCCGGCAGGACGCCGGCCGCCTCGGCCATGGCGCGGGCGCGGGCCGCGGCCTGTTCGGCACCGCGCAGCGAGGCGCTGCGGGCCAGCGCCTCGGTCACCACCTGGCCGAGTGGCAACTCGGTCTGAGCCCACGCACCGCTCAGGCAGCAGGCCAGCAGGGCCAACCACCCGGCGCGCGAGCCGCGGGGATGCAAACACATGGGTGTCTCCAGACGAACAGCGCGCGGGCCAGGCCGGGCGGCGTTCGGAGCAGGGGAGGATCTCGCCGCGACCCGCGGACGGGCCGTGCGGACGAGAGGTCAGGGCAGGTGATCAGGCCCTGGGCGGCGCGCGATCAGGAACCGCCCGCAGGGCGGATCCGCTATCGGTGGGCCAGGTCGGCTCGTGGAGACAGGGGCGCACCCGCTCGACAGGCGGAGCAGGCAGCGGTGATTCGCAGTGGTTGGCCGGCAGGTCATGCACGGCCGATTGGCGGGCGACGACCACGCAGGCGTCGAGCACATGATGCGCATCGCAGGGATCGAACGGCTGGGCGTGTTCGCCGGCATGGTTGGCGGCCATGCCGGACAGCGCCGTCGCGGCGTGGCTGACGCCGGCCTGCGCGTAGCAGTCGGTATGGACAAGCGAGACACAACCCGCGGCCAGCAGAAGGGCCGCGAGCCAGTCTCGGCCCAGACTGTGCCAGCGTTTCATGGTCGCGCCATTCTACGGGTGGGACCCACCTGCGTCAATGCGTTCCGCCAAGGCGCACGGATGCTACACGGATCCGTGAGACGAGCTCGCGCCGAACCCAACCCGCCCAGATCCTCCATGGGCCTTGGGCCTGCCGTCCACGGTCCGCCGAGCAGCGCTGGCAGGCACCGCCGTAGCCGCCCATGCGTACCAACGCCCGACAGCCGTGCTACACTGATCTCATCTCAAGATCGGGGTCGCACCATGGACAACACGACTATTGGACCAGCCAGCACCCATGCGCTGGAAGCTTTTGAGGCCCATGCCGAAGTGGCCCGCCTGCTGGGCGATCTGACCGACTTCGGTCTGATACCGGCTGGCACTTATGAGATCGAGCCGCCGGCTGGTCCCCCCGTGGTCGCCCGGCCCCTGGTCGACCCGGCCAGCGCGTTCTACGCCGCCGTGCTGTGGTCGCCCATCGAAGGCGTCTATGTGCAGGTCACCACGCGCTTCGACGACGGCTCGGCACTGACCAGCACCTCGCCCACCAGCGAAGATCTGGCCGAGGTGGGTGAGTTCATCGACGCGCTGGCGCTGATCACCGTGCACCATGGCGACTCGTCCACCGAACTGGCCGAGTCGGGCTCGACCGCACTCAAGGTCGACCTCGACGGCATCGCCGAGGCGTTCGGCGAGGACCAGAGCCGACTCATTGAGACCGCGTTCGAGGCCGCGCCGGAAATGGCCGCGTCGGGCTACCTGCAGGAAGCCCTGAGCGAGCAGAGCGACGAAGACGTCGAGCCGGCCACGCGCCTGACCGCCTACACCGACGCTGACATCGTCCACCGCGAGTTCGTGCAGAGCGTGATCGACTGGCTCGCCGGCCACGGCCTCGTGACCGAGGAGATCAGCGGCTACGAGATGGACGAACTCGACGACGATGCCTGGTCGGAGATCATGGCCGACGGCGAAGTGGTCATCGACGGCAGCGGCCCGGTGCCGTGGCAGGCGGTGGTCGACATCGCCGTACTGGCCGAGGCGCAGGTCGATATGGACTCGGTGGAGGACGAGGTCTCGCCGTTCGAGGTCAGCCTGGCGCTGGACGACCCCGAGGGCAGTTGGATCACGCCCGATCTGCTGCGGCAGTTGACCCAGGAGTTGGCCGCCCTGTCGCAGGCCATCATCACCTACTGCGAGCCGTTCGATTTTGGCGCCAACCTCTACTGCGACGGGCTCGAGGCCGGCGCCTGGCTGCAGATCCACAGCCCGCGCTGCATTGAGCATTTCGGCGCTGATCGCTTCGTGGAAGCCACGCCCGCGGCGTCGATCACCGACCTGGGCGAGCTGGGCCTGCTGGTGCAGTTGACCCCCGAGCCGGCCTCCACGGGCGACCTGGAAGACCTGGGCATCGCCTGGGCCGAGCACCTGGGCGAGATCGACCTGCCCGAGTGGGACAACTCGCTGCGGCTGACCGCGGGCGACGTCTACACCGAGCCCGACGGCGAACCTTGGGCCGCCGATGACGACGACGACGCGGAGGAACTGGCAGACCGGCGCGGGGTGGAAGGCTTCAACCAGACCTACCACGCCATGTTCGTGCTGGCCGACCCGCCGCTGGTGGCCGAGGCGCTGGCGCGCGGCCGCGGCACGGCCACGCGTTCCGAGGTGCTGGGCACCGCCCAGGACGTCACCGCCGAGCACCTGCTGGTCTACCGCATCGGTGGCCACGCCTGGACCGGTGTGGTGGACTGTTCCGCCGCCGAGCGGGCGCTGGGTGTGGCCGAGGCCAAGGCCCTGTCGGCCGAGCTGGCCACGCGCGCCATCCTGCATTTTGTCGACCCCGCCGTAGAGGCCATCGCCTTCGAGCTGTGGGAAGAGGGTGAGCTGGTCGAGCAGTTCGGTTTCGGGCTGCACGAAGCGGCGCCCGGCCCGTTCGCCGGCACGCACGGCCACGGTCTGGCCGCCGAATGCGGCATCGCCCCCGGCCAGCCCGGCCTGAGCTTCGCCTCGGCGCTGCGCGATGTCGACCCCGACAGCATCAACGACCCGTATGCGTTCGTCGACCACTGCTTCCGCATCCAGGACTGCTACGACCCGAGCTGGACGTTCGAGGAACTGCTGTCGCTGGTCACCGGCGACCCGATCGACCCGGCCGACGTGCCCATCGATCCGGCCGATGTGGAGGCGCTGCTGATCGTCGAGTAGCGGCTGGCGTGTTCAACCGCAAGAGGCGCAGAGGCACGCGTTCCTTGCGCCTCTTGCGGTCCAGGGCCTGCCCGGACGGCGGCCGCCACGGAAGGCCTAGGAGCCTTACTCCGGCATGGGATCGGCGAAGTTGCGCGCGCGCACCAGCGTACGGTCGACCACGTCGTATTCCGCTTCGACGATGACATCGCGCCAGTCGATGGCCAGGTCGCGGCGGATGACGCGCAGGCGGTCGAGGCTGCCGCGCGCCGACCAGGCCGCGCAGCGCAGCAGCCGGTCGCCCACCGGCTCGCCGCGCTCGTCGACCGCGGATTCGAGCAGGGCCGTGGCCTCGGCCAGGTCGGCTGGCGCGAAGGTGTCGGCCAACCAGCGGGTCACGTCGGGTGGGAAGGGCATGGTGCGCTCCATTCCCTCAGGCAGCTACGCCGGGCCACGGCCTGATGCGGGCCAACTCGTCCGCCAGAAGCCGCGATGCCACCTCGATATCGTGCGCGGCTTGCGCGCGTAGCCAGTAGCCGTCGGACAAGCCGAAGAAGCGACAGAGTCGCAGGTCAGTATCGGCGGTAATGCTCCGGCGACCGGCGACGATCTCGCCGATGCGCTGCGGCGGAACACCCGTCTCCTTGGCCAGCCGGTACCGCGTGATGCCCATCGGCACCAGAAACTCCTCCATCAGCAACGCGCCCGGAGTGATCGGATCCAAATGCTCAACCATCATTCCATCCCGCTGTCGGCCACCCATGGCCACACCGGCAGCCTAGTGGTAGTCAACGATCTCCACCTCGGCCGCACCAGCCTCCGTCCACCGAAAACACACGCGGTACTGGTCGTTGATGCGGACGCTATGCTGCCCAGCCCGGTCGCCCTTGAGCGCCTCCAGTCGGTTGCCCGGAGGCACGCGCAAGTCGTCCAGCCGACCGGCGACCTGCAACTGGCGCAACTTGAGGCGCGCCGCGCGCTCAAACGACGTGAACCGCGCCACGCGTCGCCCTCCGGCCAGCGCCTCCGTGTCCGCATCCCGGTAGGAGACCACCATGACCCATTAATGACGTCGCGCGTGCATAACGTCAAGCGTCAATAAGGAGTCGTGGCTGACGTGACGCCGCGGTGATGTGCTACCATCCCCACCACGGAGACCGCCATGCTACGGATCGGCGTCGTGGGCGCGGGCTGGTTCGCTTCGCGCCGCCATCTGCCCGACTTGGCCGCGCATCCCGAGGTTGAGTTGGCCGCGCTCTGCCGCCGCTCGCCCGAGCCGTTGGCCAGGCTCGCGAAGCACTTTGGCGTGCGCGAGACCTACACCGACCTCGACACCATGCTCGACCAGGCCCGGCTGGACGCGGTGGTCATCTGTTCGCCGCACAACCTGCACCATCCGCAGGCCAAGGCGTGCCTGGCCGCCGGCTGCCATGTGCTCATGGAGAAGCCGCTGGCGCTGACCGGCGCCGAGGCGCGCGATCTCGTGGCGCAGGCCGCGTCTGCCGGCCGCATCCTGGAGGTGGCCTACAACCCGCCCTACTGGAAGCACGCCCGCTGGCTCAGAGAACGGGTGCAAGCCGGCGACATGGGCGCTGTCGAGACGGTCGACCTGCGCTGGAGCGGCAACGCGCTGGCGCTGTTTGGTGACGAGCCGCTGCCGGATTCGATGCCTGGGCTGGTGCAGCCGACACTCTATCGCGGCGACGCCGTGGCCAACGGCGGCGGACATCTGGCCGATGCCGGCTGCCATCCCGTGGCCGAGGTGCTGTTCGTCACCGGCGAGCAGCCCGTGTCGCTGAACGCCGAGGTGGACCGCCTGCCCGACGACCGGCGCTACGGCGTGTCCATGGTGTTGTCTGGCGGCGGCTATGCGGCCATCGGCTCCGTGGCCGACAGCCCACGCACCGACCGCGTCAACATGGGCCTGTGGAGCGGCAGCCGCGCCAGCGCGCTGGTGGTCGGCCGGCCCGGTCCGTTCGACGTGCTGTGGATGCCCAGCGACGGCGAGCCGCGCTGGATCCGCGATGCCGAGCTGCCCGCTGCGCCGCAGCCAGTGGGCAGTTTCGTCGACGCCATCCTGGGCCGCGGCGAGCCGCAATGCCCGGCCAGCGTCGCCACCGCCTACGTGGATGTCATCGAAGCGGCCTACCAGAGCGCGGCCAGTGGCCTGCGTATGACGTTCTGAACCTTGACCAACCCGCCACGGACGTCATACTGAGCGAAGGTAATCGGACCATGCGATCCACTTGGAAACTGATCCTGGGCGCGGGCATGCTGGCCGTCGGCGCGGTGCTGGGCCTGACCGTCGCCATGGACACCCAAGCCCTACCCAACCCTTGGCTGCGCGAGGCGTACCGCGTGGTCTTCTTCCACATGCCATTTGCCTTCGCGGGCACCGTCTACTTCATGGTCGGGGCAGCCCACGCGGGGCGCTACCTGGTCACGCGCAACCTGCGCGCCGACCGCGCGGCGCTGGGCTCGGCCGAGTTGGGGCTCATCCTGCTGGGACTGGCCACGGTGACCGGCATGATCTTCGCCCGCTGCCAGTGGGGCATGTGGTGGAACTGGGACCCGCGCGAGACCTCGGTGTTCTTCGTGCTGCTCATCTACGCCGCCTACCTCATGCTGCGCCAGGCGCTGCCGCAGGACGAGGCACTGCGCGCGCGGGTCAGCGCGGCCTACCTGCTGCTGGCCGTGGCGCCGATGATCTGGCTGGTGGCCATCTTCCCGCGTACCGCGGCCCAGGTCAGCACCAGCCTGCACCCGGTGCGGCCACCGCTTGGGCCCGCGCAGTGGCGCATCATCTTCTGGGACTTCGCCGGCCTGCTCATCCTCGGCGCCTGGCTGCGTGACCTGCAGAACAAGGTGACCGAGAAGCAGTTTGCCCTGTGGGAGAGCGGTCGATGAACAGCGGAACCTACGTGGCCCTGGGCGCCTGCCTGCTGGGCTGGGCCAGCCTGGGTGTGTATGCGTCCATGCTCATCAGCCGCGCCCGGCAACTGCCCTCGCCGGAGGAGCACGCGCCGGACGACGCACCGACAGTGACCGTACGCGACGCCTGAGCACTGCCCGCAGTGCAGGCTCCGAGGAGATACCCGTGGAGGGACAGCGCAAGAAGTTCGTGCTCGGCTTGGTGTTCATCGTGCTCCTGGCCTTGGTGGCCATCAAGGGCATGAGTGGCTCCATGGCCGCCTACCAGAACAGCTATGAGACCGTGAAGAGTCAGCCGGGCCGCGTCTTCCAGGTGCCCGGCGTGGTGGATAAGTCGGTGGCCGAGCAGGTCGACCGCCAGGCCGGCTCCTTCCAGTTCACCATGCGCGACGTGGAGACACGGGCGCAGAGCATGGTCGTGCGCTCAAAGCGCATCAAGCCCGGCAACTTCGACACGGCGACCCAGGTGGTCTGCATCGGGCGCTACAAGGACGGCGTCTTCGAGGCCGACAACATCCTGGTCAAATGCCCCTCCAAGGAGCAGGAGAAGCTCAAGGCCGCCGGCGGCTAGCGCTCCGTGCTGGTCCGCGACCCTAACGAGGCACCATGTCCGAGTCCCGTCTGCCCGTGGCGCTGGAACTGCGAGGCCGCCGCGTCGTGGTCATCGGCGGCGGTCAGGTGGCGCGGCGCAAGGTGCTGAGCCTGCTCGACGCCGAAGCCGTGGTCACAGTCGTGGCGCCACGACTGTGCGCGGAGCTGGCCGAGCTCGTGGCCGCCGGTCGCATCGGCCAACACGCGCGCGGCTATGCCGAAGGCGACCTGGCCGACGCTTGGCTGGCCTTTGCGGCCACGGACGACCAGGCCATCAACCAGGCCGTCGCCGCCGAGGCGGAGGTCCGGCGCATCTGGTGCAACTGCGCCGCGCCACCCGAAGCCGGCAACTGCCACGTACTGGCGGCGGTGCGGCGCGAGGGCGTCACCGTGGCGCTGGGCACCGACGGCGCCAGCCCGTTCGCCGCGCGCCGCCTGCGCGAACGCGTGGAACAGGTCATCAGCCCCGAGGTGGCCCAACTGGTGAGCCTGCTGGGCGAGCTGCGCAGCGAGGTGCAAGCCCGCGTGGCCACGGAATCGGCACGGCGCGCCTGCTATGAGACAATGTGGGACAGCGCGGCGCTCGACCGGCTGGCGGCCGGAGACCCCGACGGGGCGCGTGCGGTGCTACAGGCCATTCTGGATGAGGCGGCGAACGGGTGAACAACGAGCTCCACATCGTGGCGGCAGGCCTCAACCACCGCACCGCACCCATCGAGGTGCGGGAGCAGGTGGCTTTCGGCAACGGACGCTTGGAGGCCGCGCTGATCCAGATCACCGACCAGCCCGCGCTGGGCGAAGCGGTGATCCTGTCGACCTGCAATCGCGCCGAGCTGTACGCGGCCGCGTCCAGCGCGCCAGAGGCACTCGATGCGCTGGCGCGCTTCCTCAGCGAGTTCCACGGCGTGGAGCAGGCAGCGGTCTCGCCTCACCTGTACCGCTACGAGGACGAGGAGGCGGTGCGGCACCTGTTCACCGTGGCCGTCGGGCTCGACTCCATGGTGCTGGGTGAAGGGCAGATCCTGGCCCAAGTGAAGCAGGCGCTGCTCTCGGCCAGCGAGGCCGGTTCGGCGCGCACCTGCCTGCAGGAGCTGTTTCAGCGCGCACTCAGCCTGGGCAAGCGGGCCCGTACCGAAACTGCCATCGCCCGCGGCGCGGTGTCCATCAGTTCCGCCGCGGTGGACCTG
Source organism: Armatimonadota bacterium (assembly GCA_016235455.1). Taxonomy (GTDB): domain Bacteria; phylum Armatimonadota; class UBA10988; order UBA10988; family UBA10988; genus UBA10988. The sequence goes on from JACRKZ010000021.1 coordinate 19,908, forward strand.
GCCAAGACCACCTTCGGCGACCTCAAGGGCCGCGAGGTGCTGGTCGTGGGCGCGGGCGAGATGAGCCGGCAGACGCTCACCCACCTGGTGGACAGCGGCGTCAAGTCGGTCATCGTCGCCAATCGCACCTTCGAGAACGCCGACGAGCTGGCCGGCGAGTTCGGCGGCAGCGCCATCCGTTTCGACGAGTTCCCCCAGCATCTCGACCGCGCCGACATCATCGTCTCGTCCAGCTCGGCGCCGCACGCCATCATCACCGTGGAGAAGCTGCGACCCCACCTGGCCACGCGGCGTGGCCGGCCCTTGTTCATCGTCGACATCGCCGTGCCACGCGACGTCGAGCCGGCGGTGGCCGACCTCGAGGATGTCTACCTGTTCGATATCGACGACCTGCAGACCGTCTGCGACCGCTATCGCGCCGAACGCGCCAAGGAGGCCGAGGCGGTGGCGGTGATGGTCGATGAGGAGACGCGGCGGTTCGAGCACTGGCTGGGCAGCCGGGCCGTGACGCCGCTCCTGGTCGAACTGCGCACGCGCACCGAAGCGCTGCGCGATACCGAACTTGAGCGCTGGATGCGGCGTCTGCCCAATCTGGAGCCCGAAGAGCGTGAGTTGGTGGGTCAGATGATGCGCAGCTTCGCCAACAAGCTGCTGCACGGCCCGACCACGCACCTGCGCGCCATGGCGGGCCGAGAGCAAGGGGCCGAGTGGGTGCCCTTCGTGCGGTCGCTCTTTGAGCTGCACGAGCACATCGACGCTCAGAGCGACGAGGAGGACGTACGATGACCGCGCTGTGCGTGCTGGCTGAGACGGTGGCGCTGTTGGGCCTGTTGGCCGCGGCGGTCACGTTCCCACTACGGCTGCTGCGGCCGGACCGCGACTACACGCGCTGGGGGCAGCGCGGCATGTTGCTGGGAGCCGGGTTGCTGGGCATGGGGCTCATGGCGCATTTCGTGCGCCGCGGCGAGGGTCCGCTCGGTGATTGGGCCAACATCTCGTTCCTGCTCGTGCTGCTGCTGGCGCTGGCGGTGCTGTGCGTGGAACGGTTCGCCAAACGGCCCGCCCTGGCCGCGTTCATCACGCCGCTCATGTTCGGCACCGCGTTGCTGGGTCTGTTGCGCGCGGCCAAGGCGCTGCCCGCCATCAGCAACCACTGGCTGGTCGTGCACATCCTGCTGTCACTGGTGGCCTATGTCTGCTTCACACTGGCTTTTGCCATGGCCGCCTCGTACCTGATCTCCGACCACCTGCTCAAGCGCAAGCAGCTCGAACGGCTGCCGCTGCTGCCGCCATTGGCCTCGGCCGACCGTGTCGGGCATGGCGCGGTGATGGTCGGGCTGGCATTGTTCACCATCGGCCTGCTGGTCGGCGCGCTGACCTTTTGGGACTTCGGCGTGGGTATGGATCCCAAGATCCCGGCGGCTATGGTGACCTGGCTGATCTACGCTGGCTACCTGGGCCTGCGCCACCTCGCCGGCTGGCGCGGCCGGCGGCTGCAGTGGGTGCTCGTGGCCGGGTTCGCCATGGTGGTCATCACCTTTGCCTTCTTCGGGCACAATGCCGTGCGGCTCAAGGCGCCCGACGCGGCTCCGGTGACGACCGAGCGGGCCTAGCCAGGCCCGCGCAGGTAGCACTCCGTCGACTGCCCCCAGTGCTCGCCGTTGACCACCACGTCGAAGGTGACCATAAGCACACCGCTCAGGTGCGCGCAGTCGACCGGCCAGGTCAAGCGCGTCTGCTCGCCAGGCGCGATGGTCACGGTCTGGGTGACGCCGCGGATGCCCACCGGCGTCACCGTCAGCGCCATCGGCCCGTCACTGGGGTTGCGACAGATCAGCGCCACCTCGCGCGCCGTGGCGGCCGGCTGCACATACGGTCGCGCCTCGATCAGGTGCGGGTTGTGGTGCCGACCCAGAGCGTCGTCGGGCGACAGATCGGCCAGTAGGGCCTCTGCCTCGTAGCTCCACGCCACCACTTCCTCGAAGTCCTCGCGCCGGAACGGATACGGCTGGCGATGGCTGGCCAGAATCCAGTCGGGCGCCAGCGACAGCACCAGCTCGGCCGAGCGCCGCCAGAGTCGCGGCTGCCCGCCATTGAAGGCGCTCAGGCCGCCCGTACCACCCCATTGCTGCGCGGGATAGAAGTTGTCGCCCGCGAACAGCGCGCGGTGGCCATCGATGATCAGGCTGTAAGCGGCATGCAGATCCGTCTGCGCCGGGAACCAGTAGGGCGTCAGTTCATACTCGCGCCAGCGCACGGGCACGGCCTCGGCCAGCGGGCGGTCGACCTTCGTCGGGCTGTCGTGCATCCACGGCCGCGCAAAGGCGTAGGGCTGCTCGATCACGTCGAGCAGCGACTCATGCGCCCAGCATGCCAGCGGGTGCGCAGCGCGCAGCGGTTCGATGCCCATGACGTGGTCGCAGTGGGCATGGCTCACCAGCACCACCTCGATGGGCTGCTCACCGAACACCTCGCGGTAGCCAGCCTGCCAGCGCTCGGGGCTCACGTCGGCATCCACAAGCAGCACCGGCCCGTCGTCGCTGCGCAGGAAGTAGCTGTTGTCGCACAGCCACAGGTGGTCCGAGACCTGCACAAACTGGCCGGGCCGCGAGCGCACCAGCCGCCGGACGGCAGGCCGGCCGGCTAGGTTGGTATCGCGCAGGTCAGCCAGTCGGTACAACCGGGCAATGGTCACCGTGAGCGCACAGTCGACCTCGCGGCAGGTCACCGGGCCGTGGCTCGGACAGAGCCAGTCGGCCCGCAGGTTGCGCAGCGCGCAGAGCGTGTCGGCGGCCAGACGCGTGCCCGCGCCGGTGTAGTGGTCGTTCTCCAGGTGGTAGCCTTCGTGCACGCAGCCCAGCGAGTGGATGGCATCGCCGCACAGCAACGCGATGCCGGCCGGCCCTTCGGCCAGGATGGCGATCTGGTGGTCGCAATGGCCGGGCGCGGCCACGATGGCCAGATCGAACGGGCCGAAGGCCACCTCGCGGCCGGGACTCAGGTCGTACACCGCGCCCGGAATGGGCGGCGAGATGCGGAACGGCCACGGATAGCGGATGTGGCAGGGCGACGGCAGCGCGTAGTCGAGCCGCTGGGCGCGATCGAGGTGCGCCGCGGCGGCCGGCGCGAAGTGCAGGGGGATGCCGGCGGCCTGTGCCCAGCCCTGGCATTGGTCGGCATGGGCGTGGGTGAACCAGACCGCCTCCACCGTCTCGACGCCGATGTCGGGCAAACGGGCCAATCCGGCACCGCTGCCCAGGTCGATGAGCAGCGCGCGCGTGCCGTCAACGAGCGCGTAGACGTTGACACAGTCCTCAAACCGCCACAGGCCCTCGGCGATGGGTTGCCACGCGCGCACGGTTCACCTCAGATCGGCTTGACGATGGTCGCCTTGGGTCCCTTGGCGCCGGGCTCAGCTTCATAGGCCACGCGCTGGCCCTCGAGCAGCGTGCGGTAGCCGCCGGTCTGAATGACCGAGTGGTGCACGAACACGTCGGGGCCGCCGTCATCGGCCTGGATGAAGCCGAAGCCCTTCTCTTCGCTGAACCACTTCACGATGCCCTCGGCCACAGCACTCTCCTCCTACCAGATAGCCTTGCCGCGCCGAGGTTGTCAAGTGCCCCCACCACAGCCAAGCCCGTCTGCTACAATGGGTCCGAAGGTAGGGCACATGGAGACCAAGCGGGCAATCGTGTTGACGGGTGCGGCTGGGTTCGTAGGCTTCCACACCGCGCAGGCGCTGCTGGCCGCGGGTCACGAGGTGGTGGCCATCGACGCCGTCGTCGACTATTACCCCACCATCATCAAGCGCCGCCGCCTGGCCATCCTCGCCGAACAGCCCGGCTTCCGCTTCGTCGAAGGCGATCTGGCCGACCAGAGCACGGTCGACGCACTGTTCGAGGACGTGCGGCCCGAGCTCGTCTGCCATCTGGCCGCGCAGGCCGGCGTGCGCCATTCGCTGCGCCATCCGCGCGACTACCTCCGGGCCAACATCGACGGTACGCTCAACATCCTCGAAGGCTGCCGCCACAACGGTGTGCGCCGCCTGGTCTATGCCTCGTCGTCCAGTGTCTACGGCGGCAATACCAAGGTGCCCTTCAGCGAGGAGGACCGGGTCGACTCGCCGATCAGCCTGTATGCCGCCACCAAGCGGTCCAACGAGCTGATGGCCCACGCCTACACGCACCTGTTCGGCTTCGAGACCGTCGGTCTGCGCTTCTTCACGGTGTACGGTCGCTGGGGCCGGCCCGACATGGCACTGTGGGAGTTCACCGAGCGGATCCTGGCCGGCGAGCCGATCCGCGTGTTCAACTACGGCGAGATGCAGCGCGATTTCACGCACGTCAGCGACATCGTTAAAGGTGTGGTGGGAAGCCTGTTCGCGGAGGGGCTGGACGCCTGGGAGGTGTTCAACCTGGGAAATCATCGTAGCGAGAAGCTAGGCGACATGATAGACTGCATCGAACAGGCGTGCGGCCGCGAAGCCCAGCGCGAGCTCCTGCCGATGCAGGCAGGCGATGTCCCGGCAACGTATGCAGACATCGATCGCGCTCAGGCCAAGCTGGGCTTTGTGCCCACCATGCCCATCGCCGAAGGCATCCCGGATTTCGTCGCGTGGTATCGCTCGGAGCCCGAGATCGCCGAGGCGGCTCGGCAGTGGCGGCTGCGGCTCGATTAGGTTCGAGGCCCATGAACGGAGGACACGAAGGGGCACACTAACGGCGTCCAACTGGGACCAGATCGTAACATGCTCATGAGCAGCCCCCAGCCACGGCATGCCAGGCGACCTGGTCCTCCTTCCTCCCGTCGTCGTTTCCCGTGCCCCTTCGTGTCCTCCGCGGGCTTCCTCCCGTGCTGATTCTCTAGACCGCGCCTTGCTCAGGCGGCAGCGCCTTGCTCAGGCGGCCGCGGTGGCCAGCCCCGCCACGCCGAACGCGGTCTCCACGAACCCGACCACCTGGCCAAGCAGGCCGGCGTCGGGCCCTTCGGCCATGATGCGGGCCAGGTTCTCCGTGCCGCTGTAGCGCACGATCAACCTGCCATGCCCGTTGAGCAACGCGCGCCCGGCGGCAATCGCCTCGCTGACCGGAGACAGACCTTCCAATTCCGGCTTGGCCAGCACACGCACGTTCTTCACGGCCTGGGGCACCAGGGCCACCTGCTGCGCCAGTTCGCACAGCGGTCGACCCGATTCGGCCACCACGGCCAGTAGCTGCATTGCCGTCAGCAGTGCGTCATCGGTGGAGAGGAGCCGCCGGAAGATCAGATGCCCCGACGGCTCACCACCAATGACAGCCCCCAGCTCAAGCATTTTCAGCCACACATTGCGGTCGCCAACACGCGACCGGTGCAGGGCGATGCCCTGCTCACGCAACCACAGCTCTAATCCGATGTTGCTCAGCACCGTGCCGACCACGGCCTGTCCATCGAGCTCGCCGCGCCGGGCCATGGCCTGCGCCGTCAACCCGATGATGCGGTCGCCATCGACCGTCGCGCGCTGTTCGTCGACGAACACGACCCGGTCGCCGTCGCCGTCGTGGGCCAGGCCCAGCGCGGCGCCACAGCGGTCAGCCGCCTCGCGCACGGCTGCCGGATGCTGAGACCCGCAACTCGCGTTGATCAACTCGCCCTGGTCGTCGGCGTTGATCGCCACCACGTCGACGCCCAGCCGCGCCAGCGCGGTCGGCGTGGTGTAGGCCGTGGCGCCGTGGCCACAGTCCACCGCCACCTTCAGCCCACGCAGCGACAGGCCGGCGGGCATGGTGCCCACGGCGAAATCCACATACTCGTCGGCGGCGTGCGGCCGCGGGCTCAGCGTGCCACGGGCCGCGCCGACGGGCTCGTTGGCCCAGAACAGCGTCTCGATAGCGCGCTCACAGGCCGCGGTGACCTTCTCGCCACCCGGGCCGAACAGCTTGAACCCGTTGTCTGGCGCCGCGTTGTGCGAGGCCGACAACGCCACCGCCGCGGCGCCACCATGGGCCGCTAGAGCCTGCGCGATGCCCGGCGTGGGCAGCACGCCCAGGTCGATCACGTCGCAGCCGGCCGCCATGATGCCTTCGGCCACGGCGGCGCTGAGCGCCGGTCCGCTGGGCCGGGTGTCACGGCCGAGGTAGACCGCGCCGCCGCCGCGCGCCATGTGCCGCGCCGTGGCCAGGCCAAAGCGCCAGGCGCCTTCCTCATCAATCGGGAACTGACCAGCCGGACCACGAATGCCGTCGGTACCGAACAGTTCAGACTTCACGGTGCGCTCCCCTCACTGCCGCGCCGGCCAGCAGGCCGGGCCATCGGCGCCACCACCGTGGACCCGGCCGCATAGCAGCCGACCACGTTGGCCATCGGGTAAAACCGGCATCCACGCCCGGCCACCGTGCCGGGGTTCAAAACCACATTGCAGCCCGTCTGCGAACGGTCGCCCAGCACCGCGCCAAACTTGCGCAGACCGCTGTTGAGCGGGCCGTCGCTGGTCGACACCATCACCGGGCCCCGACTCAGGGTCACGTTGGAACAGATGGTGCCCGCGCCCAGGTTCACGTCGCGCCCAATCAGGCTGTCGCCCACGTAGTTGAAGTGCGGCACCTTGGCGCCAGGCAGCAACACCACGTTCTTCAGCTCGCTGCAATGCCCAACCACGGCGCCCGCGCCAACCAAGACGTTGCCGCGCACATAGCAGCCCTGCCGCAGCTCGGCACCCGCCTCGATCACCGCCGGCCCCTTGATGTAGGCGCCCGGCTCGATGACCACACCCTCGCCCAGCAGCACCGAGCCGCTGATGAAGACGCCCTCGGGCACCTCCGGCGCGGCCGCGTCGGCCGTCAGCTCCGCGAGGTAGGTGCCGAGACGACCCAAGGCCGTCCAGACCGGCTCATCGGCCACGAACAACCCGGCATGGTCCCAGCCTGCCAGATCGAAGAACGACTCGGCCGCCAATCCCAGATCACTCGCCACAGATCGCCTCATACCCTCTTGCGACCAGCCGCTGCGCCATTTGTTGCAGCAGCGCTCGCTTCGCATCAACACGACCAGTATATCGACCATATGCGGCAATTGTCAAGCTGGTGAGAAAATGTTCGCGTTGCACGGAATCGGCGCGGCGGCGCCGGGCCCCGCCGCCATTCCGGGGTGTAGCCCCGGCCACTCCGCGGGTACAGACTGGCAAGGCGCGCTGGAATAGCCGCGCAACTGGGCGGGCTCGCGCGTATAGAAGTGGGAGGGTGTGTCCGCGTGAAGGGGGCCGACGAGGCCAGGAAGATCCGTTTGCGAGCCGCCGAGGCTCTACTGCCTGCGTTTGCCTGGGTGCTAGGCGGCCAGGCGTGGCGTCTGGCCGTCGGCTCGCTGGCCCATGCCACGCTCACGCCGTGGCTGGTCGTGGGTGTGGCGGCGGTGTTCCTGCCGGTCCTGGCCGCGCCCAGTCTGACGCGGCACCATACCGCGCCGCGCGCGGCGGCGGGTGCGGCGCTGGTGCTGGGCGGGCTGCGGCTGACGGCGGCGCTGGTCGGCCCGGCGCTGGCTGGCGCTTACGGCTGGCTTGGTCTGGCGGCATTCGCCCTCTACCTGGCCCTGTGGCCGGCGGCCTGCCCGTCGCGCCGACAGGCGGGCCATGCCCTGATGCTCGGTCTGAGCCTGCAGCTGGTGGACCGCATCCTCACTGCCACGCTCGACCTGGCCTGGCGCCCTGGCTGGTGGGCCATGGTCAGTGCGCTGCTGCTCACCGCGCCGGCACTGATCGTGGCCCGCGATGGGCTGCGCGCCGAGCCGGGCGAGCCGCGCCGCTCCCCGCTGCCGCTGGCCATGCCACTGGTGCTCCTGGCCTGCTCCGTGGCGGTCAGCCATCCCACCCGACTGAGCGAGCCCCTGGGGTTGAGCCTGCCCACCACCTTCTGGGTCATGGCGCTAAGCATCGTCGTCGGCATGGCCGTGGCCGGCCTGACTGACCAGTTCCTCAAGAGCCTGGCCGCGCGCAGCCGCACGCGGCCGGCGCGGCTGCGCGCGGCCTATCAGGCCTGGCGGACGACTCTGACGGTGATCGCCGTGGTCGGTCTGCTGAGCGGCGCGCAGTGGGCCTTGCGCGCGGCCGTGGTGGTCGGACCGACGGTGGTGGCCATCAACCTGGCAGCCCTGCTGCGCGCGCGGCCGATCGGGCGCGACCGGCTCATCGGCGGCGTGCTGCCGCTCCTGAGCTGGTGGCTGACGATCGCTCTGGCCGCGCAGTCGAACGATCATTTCTGGCCAGCGGCCGTGGCCCTGGCGCTGCTCTATGGTTATGCCACAGTGTCGCTGCTCAACCAGGAGCGCGTCGACCCGACACACGAGCGCGTGGAGCACTGGACGCTGCTGGGCCACGCCCTGCTGCTCGTTGTGGCCGCCTGGCCGGCTCTGGCGCGCGTGGCACCGCCGGCCGCGCATGTGCTGGCGGGCGATCGGCTCACCGTCGCCGTGGTCGACGCCGCCGGCACGCCGCGCTCGGTGGCACGGCGTCTGGCGGCGGTCAGCGCGGCCCGGCCTGACCTGGTCATGCTGCTGGGCGACCGGCGCGGCTCAGGCTTGCGCTTCGATGATTCCGCCTGGTGGTTGAGCCGCAGTCTGGGACTGACCGTGCGCCTGCAGAGCCGCGGCGACCTCGCGCTGCTGGCCCGCGTGGCCCCGCTGGAGACCAGCGTCGTGGGGGCCAATGCCATGGCCGGTCTGTGGCCCCTGTCCGGCGACAACGGTCTGGCTGCCGCAGTCCTCGATGCGCCCGAACGCGAGAGCACGACGATCGAGCAGGTGCTGCCCTCGCTGGCGCCTTGGCCGCGCCGACTGCTGGCCGGCCGGGTGGCCGACGGTACGCCGCCGCCGCCAGGCTACGACGACCTGCTCGCGGGTGAGCCGTGCGAGTTGGTCCTGTGGGGCGCCGGCGGCGTCGCCGCCAATGTCGTGGCCCGCCCGGAGCTGGGCGTAGTGTGCGTGGAAGTGGTGGTCGAACCCTAGCTCACGGGCTGCCCATCCATGACGCCGCTGACTGCGCCACGCAGTTCCTCGAGTGTGAACGGCTTGCCCAGCACCCGGTCCACCCCGAGCGGCTGTTCGCCGCCGGCGTCCATGAGCGCGCCGAACCCCGTGAGCATGAGGACGGGCGTGGCCGGCGACTGCTCCTTCACCGCGCGCGCCAACTGGTCTCCGTTGACCACCGGCATGGCCCGGTCGGTGATGACCAGGTCGAACGTCTCCGAGGCGAAGGCCTCCAGCGCCACGCGCCCGTTGGGCGCCAGTACCACGCTATGGCCGTCATACTGCAGGAACTCGCTGAGCAGGTCGCGCAGGTCAGGCTCATCGTCGGCCACCAGCACGCGCAGCGAGCCGCCCGCGGGGCCGGCGGAGGCGCGGGACACCACATCCGGCGCGGCGTCCGCGTGGTAGGGTAGCCGGAGCACGACGGTCGTGCCCTGGCCCGGCTGGCTCATGACGTCGATGGCACCAGCATGGCGCCGCACGATGGTCAGCACGGCGACCAGGCCGAGTCCGCAGCCGGGCTCGTCCTTGGTCGAGTAGAGCGGTTCAAAGCACAGCCGCTGCGCCGCGGCGTCCATGCCGACCCCATCATCACCGACCGACAGGCGCACCTCGTTGCCCACGCGGCGGCAGCCGGCGACAATGCGCCCCGTGGGTCCGCCGCGCGATTCGATGGCGTCGGTGGCGTTGAGCAACAGGTTCAGCAGCGCCTCGTGCAGCTCGGCAGCGTGCGCCGGCAGCGGCTCCACGGGGTCGAACTCGGTGACGACCTCGATGGTGATCCCGGCGGCCAGAGCCTGGTCCCGCCAGCGCGGCTGGGCCAGGGCGATGGCATGTCGGAAGGCCTCGACCGGGTCGACCATGCCGGCCTCTTCGCCGTCGGGCCGCTGGCGGTAGAGCTCGCGCAGGCGGCGTACCACGTCGCTCGCCTCGTGGGCGCCCTTGAGGATCAACCCAAGATAGCGCCGCACCCGCGCGCGATCGTCGAGCACGCCGTCGGTCAGCATGATCTCGGCGAAGCCCATGACCGGCGAGAGGGCGTTGTTGATGTCGTGGGCAATGCCACTGGCCATGGTGCCCAGGGCGCGTAGCCGTTCCTGGGCGATGACCTGGCTCTGGGTAACGCGCAGGTCCTCATAGGCCTGCTGCAACTCGCGCGTGCGGTCGGCGACGGCCGCTTCGAGCGTCTCCTGCGACCGATGCAACGCCGCCTCGGCCTGCTTGCGCGCGGTGTTGTCGAAGAAGCTCTCCACCAGGTAGCGGCGCCCCTCGAGCTCGACTGGCACGACGGTCTTGACCACTGGCACCGACAGGCCCGCTGCCGTGAGCACGGTGCGCTCCGCGGCATCGACCGCCTGGCCCAGGTCGGTCACCGGGCAACGGCCCTGCGCGCTGGGGCAGATGAAGCGATGGCAGACCTGCCCGACAATGCGTGAGGCTTCCGCGCCAAACATGGCCAGCGCCACGGGGTTGGCGTCGGCGATGGTGTGCGTCTCGGCATCGATGACGACGATGCCGGCGGGCACCTGCTCGAAGATGGTGCGGTTCCAGGCCTCGCTGGCCTGCAGTTGGTCGATGGCGGCCTCGCGCGAGATGGCGGCGCCCAGGACGTTGGCCGCCGCCTTGAGCGCGTCGAGCTCGGCGCGCGAGAACTCGCGGTCGGCCATGAGGTCGTCGAAACCCAGACAGCCCCACAGCTCATCGGCCACGAAGACCGGCACCAGGGCCATGGCGCGGATGCCATGCGCGCTGAGTTGGGCGCGCTGCTCGGCCGGGAACTCCGCGAGCCGGCCACACACCGACTCGCCGGCCAACAGTCGCGCCTGCCACCAGACCAGGAAGTCGGCGGCCATGGCCCGGTCGAGTTCGGCGCCGGGGCTGCGCGACCAGGTCCAGCCTGGCTGCGCCTCGCTCGTGGACACCGGCATCAGATGGACGCGACTCACCGCGCACGCCGCGCCGAGCTCGGCCAGCAGACTGTCGACGCGATCGATCCAGCGCCGACCAGTGAGCAGTCGTTCGGCGAACTCGGCCACCACGCCCAGCAACTGGTCGCGCGCCAGCAACTGCACCATGGCCCGTGAGCGCCGACCCATCTCACGGTCGGTGGCCTCGCGTAGGCGCCGCTCTTCGGCGGCGCTCAAGCCTTGGCGCAGCGCCACCAGCGACACCACCACGACCACGCCCGCCGCGGCTACGCCGCCGGCGAGTTCCGGCGCCAGGTGGGGCGCCAAAGCCAACGCCGCCATGGCCAGACAGACGAAGGCGTAGGGCAACAACTCGAACCAGGCGAACGCCGGCGGCTCGGCTTCGCTCCGGCTCGGCCCGCGCAGCCGCCACCAAGCGGCGGCGATAAACAGCGTCTGCGCCAGGGGATAAATGACCGTGGCCGCGCGCACCCACTGCGCCTGCATGCTCGCCTCGCCCTGGGCAAAGACCATGTCAGCGGCGCCCTGGCACAGCGTGGCCGCCGCCAGCGCCATCATCGCCAGCCGCGGCTCGCCAGGACGAGCGGGCTGCACAAGCAGCAGCAGGGCGCTCTGGATGAGCAACAGATCGAGCAGCGGGTAGAGCAGGCCCAGGACGGTGGGCATCTGGTTGCCCGCCGCGCCGTTCAGCGAGGGGTACACGTAGACCACGCCAACCAGCAAGAAGCCGGAGATGGTCATGATGGCGCCGTCCACCGTACGCCTGACGCGGGCCGAGCCGGTGGGGGGCGCCTGCCGCATGGCCGCCAAGGCGATGAGCGCGGGCACGAACTGCAGTACATAGAACACATCGGCGACCGAGGGGAACGGCGACCGGCGCGCCACGACCTCGATCCACAGCCAGCAGGCATCGCCCACGGCCCACACGAACTGCGAGCCCGCCAACCACCGCCACGCGCGCCGGCTGGCGGGGTCATCGAGGGCGTTGGCGGCAAGCCACAGGGCGGTGGCCGCCACCCAGGGCGAGAGCGACTGCAAGACGGCGGTGACCGACGGAGCGGCGCCAGCCAGGGCGCACGCCAACATCACCACAAACAGCCCGGCATTGGCCGCCAGCGCTGTCGTTACCGCCTTGGGTTGCTCGCCTGAGAAGTCCGCCATCATTTGTGTCGCTGCCACAGTATGCGCCTTTGGCGGCTCCGAGACCAGCCCTCACCGCGACACGTGGTAGAATCGACCGCGCAGCGGGAGACCGACGTGCCGCGGCCGTACCAGGAGCACTTACGGCGAGCACCGACGATATGTGGCCGGCAGGCCGTGCTGGCCAGCGTCACCGTTGCGCCGGCGGCCGCATTGATCGCGCTGCTCACCACGCCGCAGGCGTTCGTCTTCATCTGGCTGACGCTGTTTCTGGGCTGGCAACTCCAGTTCGGCATTCTGGCGGGCAATCGCGCCCTGCGCAACGCGGTGGCCGAGCGGCTGGCCTCGTTTGGCCATGCTGTCGAGACCGGACACGACCGCTTCGTGGGCCTGGCCTATCCCTGCTACTTCGGACACGAGCGCCGCGCGGTGGAGACCGATGATGACGTCGGCTTCCTCACCGTCGATGCGCGCGGGCTGGTCTTTTTGGGGGACGGCCTTGACTTCGTGGTTCCCGCCGAGCAGATCGCCGACGTGCGGCTGGTGCGCGACGCCAACACGTTCTTCCTCTCCAACCGGGTCGAGGTCGAGACACGAGACGGCGAGCCGCAGGACACGATCGTTTTCGACTCGCGCGACCATGCCGCGCACAGCGCCTGCAATCGCGACAACAGGCGCTTGGCCAGCGAGATACGCGCGATCATGCCACGGGCGCAGCGCGCGCGACTGACGGCTACGGCCGAGGCCACCTTGGCGGAGGACGACTGCGTGACAAGCACGCGGTGACCTTCCTTTACAAGCATCCGTGGGGTGCTATGCTGAACCTGGGAACGCATTTGGCAAGGAGGCGAACCGACGTGGCCGGAGATGCAACATCGCGCCTGACGCTGTACCTGTCGCCGGGCGCCCATGTGGCGCTTCCCGCCGAGACCCTGGGCGACCTGCGGCAGGTGGCCCTGGCACCTGGCGAGCAGCCGCCTGTGTCCAACGGCGCCGGCGTCTGGCTGGTCGGTGCTGGTCAGTTCGGCGGCGACGCAGCGGGCGTTTCGCAGGCGCTCGAGGCGCTCGACGTCTCGGACCATTTCGCCATCGTGCTGGCCGCCAACGCCGAGCAGACGCTGCTGACCCGCGCCGCCGACGAGCGCGTCTTCGCCTTCCTCGATCCATCGGCGCCCCAGCATCTGCAGGCCAAGGTGCTGCGGTCGGCGCTCAACTCCGTGCGCATCACCGCGCAACACGAGGATCTGGCCGGCGGGCTGCAAAGCCGCGACCGGCAACTGCGCGAACTCAATCAGATCGGTGTGGCGCTCTCGGCCGAACGCAACGTCGACTCCTTGCTGGCCATGATCCTGTCCAAGGCTCGCGAAATCACCTGCGCCGATGCCGGCAGCCTCTATCTGCTCGAGCCCGGCGCGCCCGGCGAGTTCCACCTACGCTTCAAGCTGAGTCAGAACGACAGCTTCGACCTGAACTACACCGAGTTCACCATGCCGCTGGACACCCAGAGCCTGGCCGGCTACACCGGCACGACGGGCGAGGTGCTGCGGCTGGAGGATGTCTATCACCTGCCCGCGGACGTACCGTACTCGTTCTCGCGCTCGTGGGACGAGGAGCATGGCTACCGCACCCGCAGCATGTTGGTCGTGCCCATGGCCAACAACAAGGGCGAAGTGCGCGGCGTGCTGCAACTGATCAACCGCAAGCCCGCGCGCGAGGTGAAGCTGGCGCAGCCGGCGGACTTCGAAGAGCAGGTCATCGGCTTCGACCTGCTGAGTGAGCAATTGGTGGGCTCGCTGGCCAGCCAGGCCGCGGTGGCGCTGGAGAACCAGATCCTCCTGCGCAACATCTCGGGCATCTTCGAAGGCGTGCTGATGAGCTGGGTGAAGGCGGTTGAAGACCGCGATCCAGCCACCGCCGGCCATAGCCACCGCGTCACCACGCTGACTCTGGCCCTGGCGCGTCAGGTCAACCGCACGACCACTGGCCCGTATGCCGACGCCCACTTCACCCAGCAGCAACTCGAGGAATTGCGTTACGCCGGTCTGCTGCACGATATCGGCAAGATCTACGTGCGCGCCGAAGTCTTCCTCAAGGCCAAGAAGCTCTATGGCCACCACCTCAAGCTCATTGAGGAGCGCTTTGACTTCGTCCGGCGCACGCTGGAGGCCGAGTACAACCGGCGCAAGCTCGACCTGATGCTGGTCCATCCCGGCATGGACATGAGCCAGCGCTTCAGCGAGATCGATACGGCCCACCGCCGCGAACTCGACGTGCTCAACGACTATTTCGACACGATCCTGACCGCCAACGAGCCTTCGGTGCTGGCCGAGGGCGGGTTCGACCGCCTGGCCGAGGTATCAGCGCGCACCTATGAGGACATCTACGGCAACAACCGCAAGCTGCTCTCGCCAGAGGAGCTGCAACTGCTGAGCATTCGTCGAGGCAACCTGGACGAAGAGGAGCGGCGCGAGATCGAGTCGCACGTGGAGTGGAGCTACCGCATCCTGTCGCGCATCCCGTGGAGCCCGGAGCTGCAGAACATCCCGTTCATCGCCTGGGCGCACCACGAGAAGCTCGATGGCTCGGGCTACCCGCAAGGCCTGCGCAGCGAGCAGATCCCGCTCGGCGCCAAGATGATGACCATCGCCGACATTTACGACGCGCTGACCGCGGCCGACCGGCCCTACAAGAAGGCGCAGTCCATTGAGAGTGCGCTGCGCATTCTGGAGTACGAACGCAACGACGGGCACATCGACAGCGATCTCTTCGCCATGTTCGTCGACAATCAGATCTACCGGCTGGCCCATGTTCAGGGAGCGGAGCAACTGGCGGATCGTCTGGTCTATGAGGACGTTACATGAGGGTGAGGACCGAGCCGAGGCCGATCATCAAGACCGCTGAGGAACTGGACAAGATGCGCGCCGCCAACCGCCTGGCGCGCGCCGTGCTGGCCGAGATGGGCCGCCGCATCCTGCCCGGTGCGACCACCATGGACCTGGAGACCGAGGCCCGGCGTATGACCGAGGAGGCCGGCGCCAAGGGCGCGTTCTACCAGTATCGCGTGGGCGACAAGGTCTACCCGTACTACCTGTGCACGTCGGTCAACGACTGTGTCGTCCACGGCTTCCCCGACGACCGTCCGCTGCAGGCCGGCGACCTGGTCAGCGTCGACTACGGGTGCGTGCTCGACGGCTTCGTTGGCGACACCGCCTGGACCTGGTGCGTGGGCGAGCCGAGCCCCGACGCCAAACACCTCATGGACGTGACACGCGAGGCGCTCTACCGCGGCATCGCCATGGCCCAGCCGGGCCGCCGCGTGTTCGACGTGGCCCGTGAGATCCAGACCTGGTGCGAGTCCAACGGCTGCGGCGTGGTGCGCGCCCTGGTCGGCCACGGCGTCGGCCGCCGCATGCACGAGCCGCCGCAGGTGCCCAACTACGCCGCGCCCGAGAGCCGCCGCGACCGCCTGCGCGCGGGCATGACCATCTGCATCGAGCCCATGATCACCGCCGGCACCCACGAAGTCTATGAGCCGGCGGGCAAATGGGATGTGCTCACCCGCGACGGCTCGTTGGCCGCGCACTATGAGCACTGCATCGCGATCCTCGACGATGGGCCCGAGATCCTGAGCGTGCCCGAAGACATCTAGAGTCATTGAGCACCTTGAAGGACGCCGTTGCCTGGCGTCGAACCTCGATGGTAGAGGGGAGACAAAACAATGTACCAGGCGCAATCCGGCGTAGACGCCCAGCGCGTCGTCAGTATCGCTCGGGCCCTGCGGATGCTGCTCTGCTGGTTTGGCGTCCGCATGCTGGTCGCCATCACCGTCGGTGTGACGGTCGCCTCGGCGGCGCAGTCGTCCGACACGGTCGGTGCTCTGCCGCGGGTGCTCTCGCTGGTCTCGTGGGTACTCCTGCTGGTCGTGCTCTACTGGACCTACCGCCTGGCGCAGGCCCTGGACAAGCCCGGCGTGGTGTGGGTCCTCCTGATGTTCGTGCCGTTGGTCAACCTGATCTGCCTGCTCGTCCTCAACGACAACGCCTGCAAGGCGATGCGCGCGGCAGGTCTGAGCGTCGGGCTGCTGGGACCGAACAAGGCCGAACTCGACCGCTACGAGCGCACCCATCGGGCCGAGAGGCCGGCCGAGCCCGGTCTCTGACTGTCGTCTACAGGCCCTATTTCGCCATGACCGGCTCAGCGCTGACCGAGCGCGCCACCGGGCACTTGGCGTAGAGCGCCTCGACCACCAGATCAGCGCACGCTGGCACACCAAGTGTCGCCGTATTGACCTCCAAGTCGAACGGGCAGTTCTCGCCTGGGCGGGCCGGGAAGGTGCGGTGCAGCCAGCCCTCGCTGGCCTTGTCGAGCTTGTCGAGCTTGGCGTGCGCCAGATGACGCGGCAGGCCCTCGGCCTCTGCCAGCCAGGCCACGCGTTGCTCCATGGGTGCGAAGACCCGTACGCGCAGGCCTTGCTCGGCGGGCAGCACGCGGTGCGCGCCACGGCCCACCACGACCACGCGACCCATCTTTCCCAGCCCAGACAGCACGCGCAACAGCGAGCGGGTGTACTCGTGGACCTCGGCCGCGCCGTGGCCCATCAGGCCGGCCACCCACTCATCGATCTGGCCCAGTGCACGCTCGTCGAAACGCTGCAAGATGCGGCTCTGCAGATGCGCGTCGGCGGCCACGGCCTCGAGCAACTCACGGTCATAGAGCGCCCACTCGAGGCGCTTGGCGACCGCCTCCGCCACGGCCGAGCCCTGCGAACCATGCTGGCGCGAAATGGCTACGTACGGCGCCGACGAGTGGGCAGGCTGGTCGTCGGGGCGTGTCTCGGCCCCACGGGCCGCGGCCTGCAGAGCGTTGTACATGCGCATATGGCGATCGACCAGATGCGCGGCTTGGCCGCCGGTGAGCTTGGGCATCGGAGTCCTCCTACGTAGCAGTAGAGACTCGGATGGCCAGGACTGGCTACATGCCGATCTTGCGTGTTCGTTGCAGGCGACGGCCGCGCTCAGACACCGAGCATGCCGCTCAGGCCGTCCAGCACCAACTGCACAGCTTCGGCCGGGTCGTCCGTGACTCGGAACAGACCCATGTCGGCCGGCGCGATGCAGCCGGCGCCGGCCACTGACGTGCGCAGCCAGTCGAGCAGGCCGGCCCAATAGGCACTGCCGAACAGCACCACGGGGAAGTGGCGGATGGTGTCCGTCTGCACCAGCGTCAGCGACTCGAACAACTCGTCGACCGTACCGAACCCGCCGGGGAAGACCACGAAGCCCGACGAGTACTTGACGAACATGGTCTTGCGCACGAAGAAGTAGTGGAAGCGCAGGCTGAGGTGCTGCCAATGGTTCGCCGTCTGCTCGAACGGCAGATGGATGTTGAGGCCGACGCTCTTGCCGCCGGCCTCAAAGGCGCCCTTGTTGCCGGCCTCCATGATGCCCGGTCCCCCCCCGGTAATGACGGTGAAGCCGGCCTGCGCCAGCAGCGCGGCGGTCTGCTCGGCGGCCTGGTAGTATTCGTGGCCGGGCGCCAGGCGCGCCGAACCGAACAGGCTGATCGCCGGCCGGACCCGGCACAACTGCTCGAATCCCGTGACGAACTCGCTCATGATGCGGAACACACGCCAGGTGTCTTCCTGCACGAAGTCGGCGCTCTGGCGCTCGGTACCGAGCAGTTCGGCGTCGCCGCTGTCGGTGCGGCGCGGTCGGTAGCTCGTGGTCCTCTCGATCTCGCTCATTCGGCACGTCCTGTCTCGAGCGCCAGCGGCTCGGCTTCCACGGCCTCTAGTCGGCCGTCCTCGAAATCCAGCGTGACCCGCATGACGGTCCGGCCGTGGGCCTCATTCTGACAGATCAGTGTCTGGCCCACGCGCTCGATCATGGGTGTGTGACTGTGACCGCCCAGAATGAGCCGCAGTGCGGGGCAGGACTCGGCCAGGCGGCGGTCGGTGCGTTCGCCCAGGTGGGTCAGGGCGATGGGCAGGACGCCGCCGGCGGCGGGCCCCCACCCCAGCCCTCCCCGCGCGCGGGGAGGGGGCGAACTGTCCGTCCCCCCGCTCGCGGGGGGACTACAGGGGGGGCTGAGCAGGTCTCGCGCCGCCGCCAGCGGATCATCGAACCGCGATGCCGTGAGATGCCGCGCCCACATGGCTTCGGTGACCATGGGCGTGAGCAACCCGAAAACGACCACGCGCGGCAGGCCCGGCAGGGCGAACTCGGCCTGGGGCACGGACCCGCCCCAGCCGGTCGGCCGCAGATTGGCGCACAGCACCGGGCACGGCGCCAGCCGCAACTTGGCGGCCTGCGGCCCGGGCCGGAAATGGTATTCGCGGTTGCCCATGGCCAGCGCGTCGTAGCCGGCCAGCGCCATGAGCCGGTGCATGGCCTCGCCGCCACGGTGCCAGCCGATGTTGCCGCAGGTCACCGCGTCGCCGCTGTCGAACAGCAGGCACGGCCCGCTGTCGGCCTTCAGCCGGGCGAGCCGCTCGGCGGTCGCCACGGACATGTGCCCGTGCAGGTCGTTGGTATGCAGCAGCGTGAGCCGGGTCACATTACCCTACCGGCGGAAGCCAATCTTGCTCAGGGAGCCGCCGGCCTCGGCCTCGAGTTCGTTCAGCCAGCCACCTTCGGTGCTCATGCCCTGCGCGGTGTACCACGCCTTGAGCACGTCGCAGAAGCGGCCTTGGACGGTCAGCAGTCGTTCGACGAGTTCGCGCACGGCGCCGCGGCCGCCGGGAGTTTCGAGAATCAGGTCGGCGCGCTTGCGCACCAGCAGTACGCCGTCGCGCGGGGTCACGCTCAGCCGGCAGGTGAGCATGGCCGGCAGGTCGGCCAGGTCACTGCCCAGGTAGGCCACCTGGCCCAGA
Organism: Armatimonadota bacterium; assembly: GCA_016235455.1. GTDB lineage: Bacteria > Armatimonadota > UBA10988 > UBA10988 > UBA10988 > UBA10988. Next base: position 38,838 of record JACRKZ010000021.1, read on the forward strand.
TCGACCCAGTCCATCACGGCCTGACCACGGCTGGCCAGCACCTCCACGCCTTCCACGCGACTGGTGATGGGCGCCAGCGCCTCGGCTGACTGATCGGACACGAGAGCCACCCGCCAACCGGCGGTGAGCGCCAGTTCCATGCCGAGCAGGTCGACCCGACTGTAGAGCCCGCCGCAATCTCCGCCCAGCGACCGCAGCCCGTCGATCAGTCCGCCTTCAACACCTATCACCAACGCCGAAACGGCTTTCATCCGTTCGGCAGCTTCCAAAGTCTCGCGCATGGCTAACCTCTCAGGCGGCGCCTTGATCAGGCAGCAGCTGCCTGGGCCATCGCCTCGTTGCCGGCGCAACTCGGGGCGCTCAACGCGCGCACCGCGTCCACGCTCGCATCGTGACGCACGGCGGCCATGACCAGCAGGAGTAGCAACTCGTCGGCCAGCACCAGCGTGCCCAGCGGCACAGCCAGCAACGCCGTCGCGCACAGCAAAGCGCGCGACCAGCCAACCATACGCGCCAGCCGTTGCTGCTTGGCGCGCTGGCGCCGAGCCAGACCGTAGACCATCGGCAACACCGAGAGTCGTTCGGCCGGCAATGCGGCCAGCGCTTGCTCCGGCAGCTCCTCGTCGCCTTCGGTGACGACCAGGAGCAGACCGTGGCCCGCCAACAGCGCGGCGTCGCGCGCGGCGACCACCACTACCTGCTCATGAGGCAGCCGACCCACACCCGCATCTTCGGGTTGGGCCGCCGGTGCCAAGGGTATCACGGTTTCGAATGCCACGTCCGCCAAGCGGCTGCCGATCTCGTCACAATCGACCTCGGCCACCAGCGTCAGCGGCTCCACGCCGCTCGACAGCAGCGCCGGCACCAGACCCATGCCGCTGTGCCGCGGCGCATCCTCGATCACCAACCAGCCGAGCACCTGCTGGTCGGCCATGACCAGCAACACGCGCCGACACGGCACCGGCGTGGCCAGGAATGGCGTCAGCGCGTCGGGCAAGGCGACTTCCAGCCGGCGCGCCAGGCTCGGCCCGCCGACCGCATGCGGCTGACCGGCGATGTGGCCCAGCAGACCCTCGCCCGGCAGCGCCAGCAGGTCGTCGACCTTGGGCAAGGCCAGGCGATAGGTGCGCGCCGCTTCGAGCACGGCCTCGGTGAGCGCCGCCGACCGCGGGCGCAGCAGCGCCGCCGCCGCGCGCAGCACGTCCACCGCGCGCAACTCGCCATGCGCCACCACTTCGGTCACGCGCGGCTTGCCGCGGGTCAGCACGCCCGATTCACACAGCGCCAGGCCGCGACCGCGCAGCAGACGCGCCAGCGCCGAGGAGGGGAGGTTCGTGTCCCAGGCGCGCGCCACCTTGGCGGCCAGCGCGGTGGGCAGGAGGTGGGCCAACACCGCGGACGAGGTGTCGTGCGCCAGCACCAGCAGTCCGGCGCCAAGCGCAGCCAGCCGCCCCAGCCCAAAGCCCAGGTCGACGCCGCACATGGCCAGCAGCACCGCCAGGCCGCCCAGGCCGGCGATAGCGCAGGTGGCCGCCGACGGCCGGCATCGCCGATCACGCAGGACCTCGTCGACATCGATGCCGCGCACGCGCGCCAGGTCGTCAAGCGCGCGCCACTCGAGCACCCAGCCGACGGCCGCCACGCTCAACGCCAGCAGCGCCGAACCGCGATCGCCCAGTCGCCAACACAACGCCGCGGCAAAGGCGACGCCCACGAGCCGGTGTACTTGAAAGATAGCCATCCTAGGTAAAGACCGGGATGGCGCCCCGAAGTTGCAGACCGGCAACCGACCAGCCGCAGCGCACCGCCAGCAACATCACCCCCGCCGCCTCCGCCGCGCGCAACGCCTCGCCGAAGTCGGGATCGGTCCCATCGTTGGGTCCCACCGAGCGCACATCGTCGCGCTGCACGACGAACAACGCCGCCGCGCGCTGGCCCTCGCCCACCAACGCCGTCAACTCGCCCAGGTGCCGCCGGCCGCGCACCGTCGGCGCGTCGGGGAAGCGGCCGTGCCCGTCGTCGACCAGCGTGCACGACTTGACCTCGACCCACACCGCCGGCTCCGCCTCCAGCCGGAAGTCGAGCCGGCTGGCGCCCCAGCGCACCTCGGGCCGCACCGCGTCGTACGCACCCAGTTCGGGGATCGAACGCTGTTCGAGCGCAGCGCGGGCCAGCTTGCCGCCCAGGCGGTTGTCGATGCAGACCGGCACCACGCCGGCCTCGGTCTCGTGCAGCACACCCAGCAGATCCCACGCGGTCTTGCGGTCGGGGTTGGTCGCCGGCCGCAGATGCACGGTGCGGCCGGCGATCATCAACTCGGTCATGCGGCCAGGGTTGGGCACATGGGCGAACTGCTCACGACCATCTATGTCGACCCGCGCCAGGTAGCGGTTCGGCCGTTCGAGCAGACGACCCTCGACTACACCTTCACCCGCGGAAATAGCGACCATGCACGGTCCTCGGGGCCGTTGGCCCTATACGCATGTCATTCCACCGTGACGGACTTGGCCAGGTTGCGCGGCTGGTCGATCTCGCGGCCCAGCGCGGCCGACAGGTAGTAGGTGAACAGGTAGGCCGGCACCACCGTGAGGAACGGCATCAGCAGATCGTCGGCATCGGGCACCCTGATCACCTCGTCCACCTGGCCCGTTACCACGTTGTCGCCAGCGCGCACCACGCCGATGACCCGCGCGCCGCGGGCGGCGACTTCCTGCAGGTTGCTCAGCGTCTTGTCCACCAGCTCGCGTTGGGTGGCCAGCCCGAAGACCAGCACCTCGGGTGTCATCAGCGCCAGCGGACCGTGCTTGAGCTCACCCGCGGCGTAGGCCTCGGCGCGCTTGTAGCTAATCTCCTTGAGCTTGAGCGCGCATTCCAGGCTGCTGGCGGCGTCGAGCCCGCGGCCCAGGTAGAAGAAGTGCTCCCAGTGGGCATAGCGACGGCCCATGTCCGCGATCTGCTCGCGCTCGGCCAGGATCTGCTCGAGCAGCGCCGGCACCGTGCTCAGCGCCGTGGTCACCTCGGCCACGCCGGCGTCGTCCAGCGCCCCGTTGAGCCGCGCCAGGTGCAGCGCCAGCAGGTAGAGCGCCACGAGTTGCGTGACGTAGGCCTTGGTCGAGGCCACGCAGATCTCGGGCCCGGCCCAGGTCGGCCAGTTGGCGTCGGCCTCGCGGCTCAGGCTCGAGCCGATGACATTGACCACGCCCAGCGTGAGCACGCCGCGGCGCTTGGCCTCACGCAGCGCGGCCAGCGTGTCGGCCGTCTCGCCGCTCTGGCTGACGGCGATGACCATCTGGTCGTCGCTCAGGATGGGCGAGCGGTACCGAAACTCGCTGGCCAGATCGACTTCGACCGGCAGCCGCGCCAGCTTCTCGATGACGGCCTTGCCCACCATGGCCGCGTAGTAGCTGGTGCCGCAGGCGACGATGGAGAGTCGGCGCACGGCGCGCAGCCGTTCGTCGCTCAGGCCCAGTTCCGCGGCCACCACCTGGCCCGCCGGATCGATGCGGCCGCGCAGCGTCTGCGCCACGGCCGCGGGGATCTCCTCGATCTCCTTGAGCATAAAATGCTCGTAGCCGCCCTTCTCCGCGGCGTGGATGTCCCAGTCGATGTGCCGCGCCGGCCGCTCGACGCTCTCGCCGGCCAGGTTGGACAGCATCACCGAGCCCGCGCGCACGCAGGCCACGTCGCCGTCTTCGAGGACGATGACCGACCGCGTGTAGGGCAGCACGGCGGGGATGTCCGAGGCGATGAAGGTCTCGCCCTCACCCAGCCCGATGACCAGCGGCGACTGCTGGCGCACGACATACAGGCAGTCGGGCGCCGCCTCCGCCACCACCGCCACGGCGAACGCGCCACGCAGCTCGGCGGCGGCCAGCAGCAAGGCGCGACCCACGTCGCCCGCGGCCGGGCCGGCCAGCTTGGCGGCCAGCAGATGGGCGATGACCTCGGTGTCGGTCTCACTGACGAACACCGCGCCGCCCGCGGTCAATCGCGCGCGCAGCTCGGCGTGGTTCTCAATGATGCCGTTGTGCACCACGGCCAGATCACCCGCGGTGGAGACATGAGGATGAGCGTTGGGCGTGGAGGGCCGACCGTGCGTGGCCCAGCGGGTATGGCCGATGCCGAGATGCACATCCAGCGGGTCGCGTTCGACCAGCGCCGCCAGGGCACGCACCTTGCCCACGGTCTTGACCACGCGCAGGCGCCCGCGGTCGAGTACGGCCAGGCCCGCGGAATCGTAGCCGCGGTACTCCAGCCGAGAGAGTTCGTCGAGCAGCACTCCGGTGGCGCTACGGGGTCCCAAATAGCCGACGATGCCGCACATACAAGACCTCCTGTCTTTCCTCAGCCGGCCAAATGGGGGGCTTGCCGGCGGCGACGTCAGACTCATTGTAGTACGCTGGCGGTCAGCGTCCAGGGAAGTTGGGTGCCGGACTCGTGGCGACCGCCGCCAGCCGGCGACGCACCGGCGCTGATGACGGCCTTTGACACTAAGTGATCAGGGTGCTACCATGCAGGGGTAGGCAATCGAGAGGAGCTCAAGGGATGCTGGATGCGGCCGACAAGACGGCCATTATGGCCCCGTTCCAGCGGGACGAGAAAGACACCGGTTCCGCCGAGGTGCAGGTAGCCATCCTGACCGCGCGGATCCAACAGATGACCAAACATCTGGTGACCTTCCCGAAGGACTTTCATTCGCGTCGAGGCCTGTATGGCCTCGTGGCGTCGCGCAAGCGGATGCTCCGCTATCTCGCGCGAACCAAGCCAGAGACGCATCGCCGAGTACTGACAGAACTCGGTATTCGCGGTTGAGCGAAAGCCCGCGCCTTGTGCGCGGGCTTTCTGCATTTGAGCATCTCCCCACAGGACCATCCACGCCCGCCCGTAGGGACGCGTGGTGGCCCGTTGTCCGTCATCCTCGCCCGGCTGTGAGGCCTGCCGCAGGTAGAGATGACACAGCGACACTCCTCACTGCCTGGTTGGGTCGACTTTGGCGTCGGCTCCTCACCGGAGCACGCCATCGCGGCTCAGGGGGCCTCACGGAAGACGAGTAAGTGATGAAAGCAACCACTGTGACCACCCGCGTGGGTGATCTGGACCTCTCGATCGAGACCGGCAAGATGGCCAAACAGGCCGGCGGCTCGGTGGTGGTCCGCTACGGCGACCTGACGCTGCTGGCGACGGCAACGATGGGTAATGTGCGGGAAGGCGACTTCTTTCCGCTGACCGTGGATGTTGAGGCGAAGACGTATGCCGCCGGCCGCATCCCAGTCACCTTCTTCCGCCGCGAGGGCCGACCGGGCGACCGCTCGACGCTCATCGCGCGGATGACCGACCGACCTCTGCGCCCGCTGTTCCCCAGCGGCATGCGCAACGAGGTGCAGGTGGTCCTGACCATCCTGTCCACCGATGAGCACGGCATTCCCGACACGCTCTGCGGCCTGGGTGCTTCGGCGGCCTTGACCATCTCCGAAATCCCCTTTGGCGGCCCGGTTGGTTCGGTGCGCGTGGGTTGGCTCGAAGGCGCCCCGATCATCAACCCGACCTATGAGCAGTTGGCCGAGAGCCAGCTCGACCTGCTGGTGGCCGGCACCGCCGACGCCATCACCATGGTCGAGGCCGGCGCTGGCGAGCTGTCGCGCGCCGACATGCTGACCGCGCTTGAGGCCGGTCACGCGGCCATCAAGGCCATCTGCGCCATCCAGGAAGAGCTTCGCTCGCTGGTGGGCAAGGCCAAGGTCGAGGTGCCCCTGCCCCAGACCGACGAAGAGCTCAAGGCCAAGGTGCGGGAGCTGTTCGCCCCGCGCTGGCGCGCCGAGCTCGGCTCGCCCGGCAAGGAGCGCCACTACAACACGCTCAAGCAGTACGGCAAGGAAACCGCCGCCACGCTGCTGGAAGACCCCGCCAACGAAGGCCGGGAAGCCGAGATCAAGCGCTACGTGCACGAGATCGAAGGCGAGGTCGTCCGGCGCATGATCCTCGACGAGGGCATCCGCTCCGATGGTCGCGACATGGTCACCGTGCGCCCCATCGACGTCGAAGTGACGGCGCTGCCGCGCGTTCACGGCTCGGCTCTGTTCACCCGCGGTGAAACGCAGGTGCTGAGCGTGGCCACCCTGGGTACCGTCGGCGACCGCAAGGCCACCGACTGGCTGTTCGAGCAGTACCAGGAGCGCTACTTCCACCAGTACAACTTCCCGCCGTACAGCGTGGGCGAGTGCAAGCGCATGGGCAGCCCCGGTCGGCGTGAAGTCGGCCACGGCATGTTGGCCCAGCGCGCGCTGGTGCCCGTGCTGCCCACCGAGGAAGACTTCCCGTATACCATTCGCGTGGTGTCCGAGGTCATGGAGAGCAACGGCAGCTCCTCGATGGCCAGCGTCTGCGGCAGCACCATGTCGCTGATGGACGCCGGCGTGCCGATCAAGTCGCCGGTCTCCGGCGTGGCCATGGGCCTGTTGCAGGAGGGTGACCGCTTCCTGGTCATCACCGACATCCTGGGCCTGGAAGACCACTGCGGGGATATGGACTTCAAGGTCTGTGGTACCGAGAACGGCATCACCGCCCTGCAGATGGACATCAAGTGCGACGGTCTGTCGCGCGAGGTCATGGAGCAGGCGCTCGAGCAGGCCGAGTCGGCTCTGGCGCACATCCGCGGCAAGATGGCCGAGGCTCTGGCCGAGCCGCGTGCCGAGATCTCGCCGTATGCCCCCAAGATCGAAGTGCTGCAGATCAACCCCGAGAAGATCGGCACGCTCATCGGCCCCGGTGGCAAGACCATCAAGAAGATCCAGGAAGAGTCCGGCGCCCGCCTCGATATCGAGCAGGACGGCCGCGTCTTCATCGCCGCGCCCAACGGCGAGTCGGGCAAGATTGCTCGCGACTGGATCATCGGCCTGACCCACGAGGCGACCGTTGGTGAAGAGTACGAAGGTCCGGTCACCCGCATCTTCGGCTTCGGCGCCATGGTTGAGATTCTCCCTGGCAAGGAAGGCCTGGTGCACATCTCGCGCCTGGCCGCCGAGCGCATCGCGCGGGTTGAGGATGCCGTCAACATTGGCGACAAGCTCAAGGTCCGGGTGAGCGAAGTCGACGATCAGGGCCGCATCAACCTCGAGCGGACGGACATCCCCATCATCGTGAACCTCGGTGGTGGCGGCGGTGGCGACGACGAAGGTCGGCGCAATCCGGCTCCGCGCGGCGGCGGTGACCGCGGCGGCGACCGCGGTGGCCGTGGTGGCGACCGTGGCGGTCGAGGTGGCGACCGTGGTGGCCGAGGTGGCTACGGCGGTGGCGGCGGCGGTGGTGACCGTGGCCCGCGCCGCGATGGTGGCGGGGGCGCTCCGGGCGCTCCGGGCGCCTCGGCTGGTCCCGGTGGTGGCGGCGAGCGCCGCGACGACCGCGGCCCGCGCCGTGACGACCGTGGCCCGCGCCGCGACGACCGCGACCGACCGCGACCGATGGGCGAAGGCCGCCGCGAGGATAACGGCCCCGTCATCGACGATCCGGATCGGCCGGCGCCGCGCGGTATGCGCGACCGTGGCGATATCGCTCCCGACAATGCGCCCGACAACGGCCCGAACGTTGCGCCTGACACCCAGGACAACGGTCCCGAGCCCGGTAACGAGCGCTACGACGACTAGAGGCATCGGTTCGTAGCACCGCCTTTGGGCGGATCTACTGACCCTTCACGACGGTCCGGCCCTTGGTGGTCGGGCCGTCGTGGTATCTTGGGGGCTATCCTTCGCACGGGCGGACCAATGGGCATGGTGTTCGACAACAATCAGGTGACCACGAGGCGGCTCAGCCGCGGCGCGCGCGTGGCCGTGCTGACGCTGCCGTGGGCCCGCAGTGTGTCCATCGGCGCGTGGGTGCGCTCGGGCACGCGCGATGAGCCGGCCGAGCTCGGCGGCATCGCCCACTTCCTCGAGCACATGGTGTTCAAGGGCTCGCGTCGCTACGACACGTTGGGCCTGGCCCGCGCCTTCGAGACGCTCGGCGGCACCATGGACGCTTACACCACGCACGAGACGACCGTCTACAGCGTTCAGGTGCTGCCCGAGCATGTCGGCGCCGGGCTGGAGCTGCTGTCCGAGTTGCTGGTCTACCCCACCCTCTCTAGCGACGACATCGAGCTGGAAAAGCAGGTCGTCGACGAAGAGATCCAGGAGTCCGAGGACAGTCCCAGTGACATCGTCCTGGAGATCTGCGCCCGGCAGGCCTGGGGCGAGCATCCGCTGGCACGCCCGGTGCTGGGCACGCGGGCCACGGTGGGCCCGCTCGACGAGGCCACGCTGCGCACCTGGCAGCGCGGGCAGTATGCCGGCGACCGCCTGTTGCTGGCGGCGGCCGGTGCCATCGAGCCCGAGGCCTTCATCGATGCCGCCGAGCGCGCCTTTGGCGAACTGCCCGAGCAGCCCGCGCCGCTGGAGCGCCGCCAACCCGAGTTCACGCCCGGCCTGGTCGTCAAGCGCGAGCCGGCCGACCAGATCCACCTCTGCCTGGCCACCCGTGCGCCCGCGGCGGTCGATGCCGAGCGCCACGCGCTGTGGGTCATCGACATGCTGCTGGGCGCGACCATGTCCAGCCGGCTGTTCCAGGAGGTGCGCGAGAAACGTGGCCTGGCCTACCAGGTGAGCAGTTCGTGGCAGGCGCAGCAGGACGTGGGCATGTTGACCATCGATGCCATCGCCAGCCCGGCCAAGGTGCCCGAACTGCTGGAGGTGGTGCTGGCCGAAGCCGAGGCCATGGCCGCCGCCCCGTTGGCCGAGGACGACCTGGCCTGGGTCAAGGAGTACGCGCGCACGACGCTGCGGCTGGGCTCGGAATCGGTCTCGGCGCAGATGTCGCGGCTGGCGCGCGGATACTTCCACGAAGATCGCTACGTGACATTGGACGAGACGCTGACGGCCATCGAGGAGCTGTCGGGCGAGGAGATCCAGGCAACGGCCGAGCGTCTGTTTGGCGACCGACGCTGGGTGTTGGCCGCGGCGGGGCCGGTGACCCCCAAGCGCGCCGACCGTTGGGGAAAGGTGATACTGCCATGAGTGAGCCGATTCGAGTACTGGTGTTGGGCGCGGCCGGGCGCATGGGCCGCATGGTGACCGCGGCGGTCGAGGCCGCCGACGGGCTGGAAGCCGTGGGCGCGGTGGACCTGCCGCAACTGGCCGACGGGCTGAGCCTGCCCTGCTTCGGCACGGTGGCCGAAGCCGTGGCCGCGGTGCAGCCGCAGGTGGCCATCGACTTCACCCATGCCGAGCCCGCGCGGCTCAACCTGCCCGCGCTCATCGAGCACGGTGTGTCGCCGGTGATCGGCACCACTGGCCTCAGCGCGGCCGAGGTTGAGGCGCTCGGCGGCACCGCCAAGCACCGCGGCATCCCCGCCTTCCTGGCGCCCAACTTCGCTATCGGCGCGGTGCTCATGATGCGCTTCGCCGGCGAGGCCGCGAAGTACTTCGACTATGCCGACGTGATCGAGTATCACCACGAGAACAAGCGCGACGCGCCCAGCGGCACCGCCGCCAAGACCCTCGAGATGATGCTCACGGCGCGCGGCGGCGACTTCGCCGACACGCCGGTGGACGAGTTCGAGACCATCGACGGCGCGCGCGGCGGCGGCCGCGGTTTTGCCCATGTGCACAGCGTGCGCATGCCCGGCTTCGTGGCCGATCAGGACGTGCTGCTGGGCGGGCCGGGCGAGAACCTGCGCATCTCGCACCGCAGCCTGGACCGCGGGTGCTTCATGCCGGGCGTGGTGCTGGCGGCGAAGCGTGTGCTGGGGCTGCCGGCGGGGTTGACGGTGGGGCTGGACGCGATTCTGTAGAGTGGCACGACCGGAGTGGCAGGGCTACGGCGCGCCGACCAGCCTGGACCAGTGCCGGAGCGCCAGGCTCCTGCGTGGCATCGGCCGTTGGCCGACACCAAAGGCGACGCGGACCCGCATTGGGTGCCGCGCAGGAGCGCGGCGCTCCCAGGCTCGGTAGGGGGCGGTTGGCAATCGGCTCAGCCACCTGCCCACACGGTCTACCGCGGCGGGCCCCAGAGCACCGAAGCGGCGCCTACCTCCGACTTGGCGACCGATCAGGGCCTGGATGGCGGCCATCGCCAGCGGCTCACTCCGCTCCGCGGCCTCACTTGCCCCGCTTCACCTCATTCACCCGCGCCCGCTCCGGCAGCCGCTTGTAGTGCTCATCCAGCGGATAGCACCCCGAGATCATGCCGTTGCGCGGCGCGGTGGTGCAGTCGGAGAAGGTGCGGCAGATGCGCTTCTTGGCCATCGGCCGCCCGGCCAGCGTGTCGGCCGGCAACTCGGGGTAGCTGAGCACCATGCGGCCCAGGCCCACCGAGTCCACCCAGCCCTGACGCACCACGGCCTGCGCCACGTTGGGGATCCACTCCTGCAGATACGTGTAGCCCGTGCCGACGATGACGTGCTGCGGGAACGCCGCCTTGAGGTCGCGCACCGCCGCCACCTGCCGCGCCACGCCGATGAGCGGGTCCTCGGGCGGCTGATAGCCGTCGCTCGGCGGGTAGTAGGCCGGGCGCTGGATGTGGGGGTTGTAGTACGGGCTGCCCGCGGTCAGGTTGACCCAGTGGATGCCAAGCCGGTCGAGCAGCGCCAGGAAGGCGTGCGTCTCGGTCAGGTCGACGGCCAGCGGGTGCTGCCGGTCGCAGCCGAAGGCCGGGTACGGCAGCGCGTCGGCGAACGGCTCGGGCACGCCGCGGCCGAGCTTGCCGTCGGCGCCGTCATGGTCAGGGTCGGGCCGGTAGGCCACGAAGTCGAAGGCGCTCAGCCGCACGCCCAGGCCCAGTCCCGGCGCCGCCGCGCGCACCGCCTCGGTCAGCTCGACCAGGTAGCGCGTGCGGCCCTCGAAGTCACCGCCGAATTCGCCCGGCCGATCATAGGCTGAGAGCAGTTCATGGCCCAGATAGCCGTGGCAGTGCTTCAGGTCGACAAACTGGTAGCCAAGCTCGTAAGCCGCCTTGGCCGCGACCGCGTAGTCGGCGATGTACTCGCGGATCTGCGCGTCGGTCAGCACCGGGTAGTCGGGCGCGATGCCGAACTTACGGTCGAGGATCGGATGGTGATAGGCGATCCTTGGCTCCAGCTTCTTCTTGTCGTTCGGTCGGGAAAAGCGGCCTGAGTGGGTCAGTTGCAGGCCGACGAGCAGGTCGTCGGTGTTGCCATAGAGCTCGCGGTGCACCTCGACCAACCGCGCGCGCAGCGCGCCGATGGCCTCGTGGGTGTGGGGCGCGAGCAGGAGCTGGTTGGGATTGGCGCGGCCATCATGCCGCACGGCGACCGCCTCGCCACCCCAGATGAGCTTGGCACCGCTCTGGCCGAAGCGCTCCCAGCGGCGCATGGTGTACTCGGTGGGCAGCCCGTCGGGCGTGCCGTCCCAGCCCTCCATGGGGTGGATGCAGAAGCGGTTGCCCGCGGTCAGGCCGTCGGCCGACAGCGGCTGAGCCAGCGGCGACGCGGGGCCGGACTCGACAGTGTCGTCGCTCGGCAGGTCCAACTCCAGCGTAGCGAGGTGCGCGCGGAGGGCGGCGATATCGGGCAGCGTGCCCAGACGCGGGTATTCAGCCATGGCGGTCGTCCTTTGCTGACGGTAGCCCCAAGGTAGCGGCCGAGGGCGGCTTGTGTCAATCCGGCAGGAGCCGCGCCCGTCACGGCCAACACCGCCGGCATGAAGCGCATCAGCATCCTCAACGACGTGCTCGGCCCCATCATGCGTGGGCCGTCCAGCTCCCATACCGCCGGCTCGTACCACCTCGGCGCGCTCGGCCGGTCGCTGCTCGGCGGGCGTCCGACGCGCGCGGTAATCACCTTCGATGCCGACGGCTCGTTTGCCCCGTGCTATCGCGCCCAGGGGTCCGATCTGGCCTTTGCCGCGGCGCTGCTGGGCTGGTCCATCACCGACGACCGCGTGCCCATGGCGCTGCTGGAGGCGCCTGCCTCGGGCCTGGAGATCCGTTTCGAGACCGCGGCGTTGCGTGACGCCGACCACCCAAACCGCGTGCACCTCGACCTGACCGCCGCCGGCGGCCACACGATGCACCTCTCCGGCCGCTCGGTCGGTGGTGGTGCCGTGGAGATCACCGAGGTCGACGGCTGGCCCGTGCTGCTCACCGGCGCGAGCCACACGCTGCTGGTCGAAGTCGACCGCGAAGACGCCGAGTCCGCCGCCGCCGAGTTGGCCTGTCTGCCGCTGCTGAAACCTGTCAGCCAGCAACGTGACGGGACCGCGGTGCTGTTGACGGCCGAGCTGGCCGAGCCGGCGACGGCAGTGCCCACGACGGCGAAGCAGGTCTGGCGGGCCGAGCCGCTGATGTTCACCAAGCGCGGCTCCGAGCTGTTTGCCGGCACGCGGGAGATGCTCGCTTACGCGTCAGCGCAGTCCTGCGGGCTGGCCGCCGCGGCCCTGGCTTACGAGGCCGCCCTGCTGGGCATCGACGAAGCTGAGGCCAACGCCGCCATGGGCCGGCGCCTGGCGGTGATGCTTGGCTCGGCGCGCGGAGGGCTGGAGCCCGGACTGCCGCTGATGCAACTGCTGCGCCCCACGGCCGGCAGCATCTTCGCCGCCGAGCAGGCCGGCCAGGTGGCCGTCGGCGGGCTGCACACCCGCGCCGCGGCGCGAGCCATGGCGGCCATGCACATCAACTGCGGCATGGGCGTGGTCTGCGCCGCGCCAACCGCGGGTTCCGCGGGCGTGCTGCCCGGTGTGCTGACCACCCTGGCCGACGACCGCGAACTGAGCGAGGCGGCGCTGATCGCCACGTTGTGGGCGGCCGGCGCGGTGGGGCTGGTGGTCGCTGAGCGCGCCACCTTCGCGGCCGAAGTGGGCGGCTGCCAGGTGGAGATCGGCGCGGCCGGCGCCATGGCCGCCGCGGCGGTGGTGGAGATGGCCGGCGGCACGGCGCAGCAGGCCTGCGATGCCGCTGCGGTCTGCTTCCAGAACACCATGGGCTCGGTCTGCGATCTGGTGCAGGGCATCGTGGAGATCCCCTGCCACACGCGCAACGCGGTGGCGGCGTCGTCAGCGTTCGTCGTGGCCGACCTGGTGCTCGGCGGGTATGAGAACCCCGTTGGCCTCGATGAGACCGTGGACGCCGTGTTGGCCGTGGGCCGCATGTTGCCCCCCGAGCTGCGCGTCACCTCGCGTGGCGGGCTGGCCGTCTGCCCGTCGGCCCTGGCCCTGCCGCGCCTGAGCTGAGATACCGGAGAACCCACCGTGTCGAGCCTGCTCTTCCTGTCCGCATCATCCCTACGCCAGGCGCTACCCATGGCCGACGCCGTGGCCGCGATGAAAGACGCCTTCGTGGCGGTCTCCGCTGGCCGCGTGGCCATGCCCGCGCGCTCGCACCTGGACATCGGTGAGCCGGGCGACAAGAGCCTGGTCATGCCGGCCTTCTGCCCGGATCTGGGCGGCCTGGGCGTCAAGGTGGTCAACCTGGTCGGCGGCAACCTGGCGCGAGGCCTGCCGCGCATCCAGGCGCTGGTGGCGCTGTTCGACGGCGACACCGGCCAGCCACTGGCCGTCCTCGACGGCGCCGCCCTGACCGCCCAGCGCACCGGCGCGGCGGCCGGCGCGGCGACGGATGTCCTGGCCCGCGCCGACGCGCGCACGACGGCCATCTTCGGCGCCGGTGTGCAGGCGCGCACCCAACTCGCCGCCGTGCACTGCGTGCGGCCCCTGGCCCGTGCCTGGGTGGTCGACGCCGACCCAGCGCGCGCGGCGGCCTTCGCCACCGAAATGAGCGACGCGCTGGGCCTGCCGGTGACGCCGGCCAGCGCGGCCGAGGCGCTGTCGGCGGCCGACATCGTCTGCACGGTGACCACCTCGGCCAGCCCGGTGTTCGACGATGCCGACCTGCGGCCGGGCACGCACGTCAACGCGGTTGGCGTCTATCAACTCCACATGCACGAGGTCCCGCCGGCCACCGTGGCTCGTGCCAGCCTGTTCGTCGACCAACGCGAAGCAGCCCTGGACGAGGCCGGTGACCTGGTCATCCCGCTGCGTGCGGGCCTGCTGACCGACAACAACTGGCCCGAACTGGGCGAGGTCATCGTCGGCGGCCGACCCGGCCGGACATGGGACGACGAGGTAACGCTGTTCAAGTCGGTGGGCCTGGCCGCCCAGGACCTGGCGGCGGCGGCGCGCGCCGTGGCCACGGCGCGGCGGCTGGGGCTGGGTTGCGAGGTCGAGATGTGAGCGGCGCCCGCGCGCCTTACACCCAGGCCCGCAGGTGGTACAATACCCTCACGGAGGCCACGGTCATGCCCGACCAGGACGTGCTGTCGATGGAAGAGAATGTGCTGCTGGCGCAGACCAGTACGGTCTTCGACTGGGCGCAGTCGCAGAAAGACAAGCTCAAGGGCGTGGTGGACAACGTGGTTGCCGCCGATCACCTCATCGGCCGCACCGTGCGCGATGTGGAGCGCTGGGCCCAGCGCAACGCCGTGTGGCCCGCGCTGTTTGGCCTGGCCTGCTGCGCCATCGAGATGATGGCCGTGGGCGGCAGCCATTTCGACCTGTCGCGCTTCGGCTCCGAAGTGTTCCGCGCCTCGCCGCGCCAGGCCGACCTGATGATCGTCGCCGGCCGCGTGAGCCACAAGATGGCGCCGGTCCTCAAGCAGATCTACGACCAGATGGCCGAGCCCAAATGGGTGCTGGCCATGGGCGCCTGCGCCTCCAGCGGTGGCGTGTTCAACAACTACGCCATCGTGCAGGGCGTCGACAACGTCGTGCCCGTGGACATCTACGTGCCCGGCTGCCCGCCGCGACCGGAACTGCTGCTCGAGGGCATCTTCCTGCTGCAGGAGAAGATCGGCCGCGGTGAGCCCAGCCGTGCCATCCAACTGGCCCAAGCCGCTGCCGCGGGCGCCGCGGGTGCCACCGCTGACGTAACTGCCTAGGGAGCCATCGTGAGCGAGCCCACCGGAACCCCCAGCCCAGCCACCGTGGCCGACCTGGCCAACAGTTCGTTGCCCTCGTCGGTCGGCTTTGAGGCGCTGCCCGATGGCGGCGTGCTGATGGCCAACACCGACCATCTGAGCGATCTGATCAACACGGCGCGCGCCAACTCGCTGTGGTACATGACCTTCGGCCTGGCCTGCTGCGCCATCGAGATGATGGCCACCGCCGGCCCGCGCTACGACCTGGACCGCTTCGGCATGATCCCGCGGCCCACGCCGCGCCAGAGCGACCTGATGATCGTCGCGGGCACCGTGGTCAAGAAGATGGCCCCGCGGGTCAAGCGCCTCTATGACCAGATGGCCGAGCCGCGCTACGTCCTTGCCATGGGCTCTTGCGCCACCTGCGGCGGACCCTTCCAGGACAGCTACAGCGTGCTCATGGGCGTCGACCAGATCATCCCCGTGGACGTCTACGTGCCCTTCTGCCCGCCGCGACCCGAGTCGCTCCTACACGGTCTGCTCATGCTGCAGCGCAAGATCCGCCACGAGCAGTACCACCGCGCGCGCAGCCTGTCGCCGCTCGGCCGTGTGCTGGCCGGCATCTTCGACCGGGGTGAGGATGCGCCGGTCGAGCAGGCGTAGGCCGGCTGCCTGGCAGACGCGCATGGGGCACAGCCACCCCTCGGGCCCGACGTACGGTGCTAGATGAACGTGCCGATCATGCCCGCGCCCAGGAAGGTGCTGACGAAGCCCAGGATGTAGATGTCGCGCCACTCAAGCTCCATCACGCGTCTGTAGATGATGACCGTGACAATGAGCTGGGCCAGCATTCCGGCACCGGCGGTGCCCGTGATCAACGCCAGCAGATCCGCGATGACGCCGCCCAGGAAGGCCGTGGGCACCACGCGGATCATCAGGACGAGTGTCTCCCAGGCACTGAGCCCAGGACTGTCGTCGGTGATCAGCCATGTCACCTGGAGCGCGAGCGACATGGCGATGCTCTGCATCGGCCAGATGGCAAACGGCACCACCACGCCGATGATGGCGAACGGCGCGGTTTCGGGGTCGGCGGACAGCGTGCCCCACAGGATGAGGCCGGCCACGAACAACAGCAGTGGCGCCATCCATAGCGGCATCCCGCAGACGAACCATGACGCCCACGGCTGACCATCGAGGCGTTCGGGCCAGAGCCCCAGCGGTCCGTAGCCGTTCGCCTCGCGCAGCTCCGCGTCGTCCACCTCTTCCTCGGCCGCCGCCGCGGCAACCTCGGCCTGCTCCTCGACCGCCTGGGCCCAGCGCGGCTTGAGCAAGTCCGGCGCCACGGCCGCCTGCAGGGCGTCGGCCTGGCCGTCGCGCAGCCAGACCAGCTTGCACTTGCCGCAGGTGTACATGGGCAGGTCGGGCGCCTTGGGGAACGAGCGCTCCTTCATCGGCTCATGGCAACGGCCGCACTGGGGCACCTGGCCCGCGCGTGAGCCGGCCAGCAGCGTGGCGTTGTAACGATGCTCCAACTCGCCCAGTGCCTGAGGCTGGTGCTTGGCCAGCGCCGCCAGGTCGCCCGCGTCGAAAAGGAGGCCGCCGCACTCACGGCACCCCTGGACGTTGCGTCCCTCGGTGCTCGTGGTCTCCAGAAGCAGTCCGCATGTTGGGCAGCGATCCATGAGTGCCCTCCCCTGCCAGCCGTAACGCCGGCCACCCGCTGTCAGTTCCGAGCAGGACTTGTACCCCGGCTCGCCAATGCTTACCACATGAGGCGGCGCGTCGTCCAGTCCATGTTACTCCTGCTGCCGCTGGCGCTGGCCGCGGGCTGCCATCGCGCGTCTCCGCCGCCGCCGGCCAGCGTCGACCCGGCCAGCACCGCGCCGGAAGCGCCGAACCAGGCCGCTGAGCCCGTGATCATCACCGAGCCCGGCCAACCGCGCTATGTCGGCGCGAGCACCTTCGAGCCGGCGCGCGCGGCGGCCACCATCCCCGTCTTCGCCGCCAAGGCCGATCTGTCCAACCTGGTGAACCGCGAGGCGTTGAGCGGGTTCGGTGCCAAGCACCGCGACCTGCTGGCCGCCAACGGTTTTGTGGCCATGCCGGTGGCCGATGAGACGCTGGAGAGCGTCTACCTGCGCAACGCCGCCGACAAGCTGCCCAGCCTGCTCACCAGCGACGCGCTGCTCTGCGCGTTCGACCGGCTGGCCGACAGCGTGCGCGCGCGCCTGGAGCAGGCCGACCTGCCGGCGCTGCTCACCGCCACGGTGCTGACTCTGACCGAGCGCTGCACGGCCCAGCTCGCCGCGGCGCCCAGCCCCAACCTCAAGGACGCCGCGCGCCGCAACACCGCCTGCTTCGCGGTGGCCGCCAGCCTGCTCGGCGTGCCGGTGCGCGTGGAGGCCGGCGCGGGCGCCATGGCCCAGGCCGAGCTGGCGTTGCTCAAAGCGGGCGCCAGAGCGCACAGCGAGGTGTTTGGCGAGGAGATCGACTACGCCCTCTACCGGCCCGGCACCGGCGACAGCCGTCAGGTACGCTACGACGCCGCCTGCCAGTGGCTCGGCCTGGCCGGCTGGCACGCCGATGCCGAGCAGCCGCGCGCCACGCGCATGTTGCTGCTGCTCATCCACGCCCTCGGCACCCCGCCCGACCGGGCGCTACGCCAGATGGAGGCGTTGGCCGATACGCGCCACTACCTGGTCGGCGCCGAGCCGGCGCGGCTGGCACCGGCTTTCTCCGCTGCCGCCGCGGTCTACAGCGCCAAGCGCCGGCTGGCCGACTACGACGACATGGACCGCCTGCGTGCCGTGGCCAAGCGGCTACGCCAGCCGCTGGTGCTGCTGCCACGCCCGGCCCGATTGGACGACCGGGTGCTGACCGCGTTGTCACCCGCCTCGCCGAGCGGGCTGCCCTCGGGCCTGCTGGTCATGCAGGCGCTGGGCCAGTCGCGCGCCGAATGGCTGGCGGGCACTGGCTACGCCGTCGGGGCCAAGCTGCCAGCCTACGCCGAGGCGCTGCGCCGGCTGCGCGACGAACTGGCCGCGGTGGACCCGCGGCGCTGGGAATCCGACCTGGCGCATGGCCGGCTGTGGGCCTCGGCGCCGCTGGACCGCCGCCCGACCGCCGGCTGGCCGGCCTGGCAGCAATCCGCCGCCTGGGCCGACAAGTCGCTGCTGACCATGCTGGCGGTCTGGTCAGCCAGCCGCCACCGGCCCGACGGCGCCGAGCCGGGCGTGACCGTGACCGCGAGCACCCCGTCGACCAACGTGCCGCCGAGTTACGTGGAGCCGGCGCCGGACGTCTATGCACGACTGGCACAGCTAGCGCAAGCGCTGTCCATCGGCCTGCGCGGCCACGGCCTGCTGGATGCCGACGCCGAGACCCAGACCGACCGCTTCACCACCCTCTGCCTGCTGGCCAAGCGCCTGTCGGAAACCGAACTGCGCAACGAGAGCCTCAATGCGGTCGACCTGAAGCGCCTGGCTGGCATTGGCGCCGAGCTGGCGACCATCGGCGCGGACGAGGATCGCCTGGCGCGGCCCACGATGGCCACGGCCGTGGCCGCCCTCGGCGGCACGAAGCTGTGGGAGGCGGTGGGGCCAGTGCAGGTGGTCTACGCCGTGGTGCCCGACCGCGGCAAGCTGTATGTGGCGCGTGGCGCGCTGCTCAGCTACCACGAGTTCACCGCGCCGGCG
This sequence comes from Armatimonadota bacterium, assembly GCA_016235455.1. GTDB lineage: Bacteria > Armatimonadota > UBA10988 > UBA10988 > UBA10988 > UBA10988. Next base: position 57,429 of record JACRKZ010000021.1, read on the forward strand.
CTCAACGACACCGCCTGGCGCGGCCTGGTGGCCGACGGCACGGCGCCGGGGCAACCGGAGTGGGCGGCGAGCTACCTGTTGGCCAACCCGTTCCGGCCGGGCCTGCCGACGGCCAAGGCGGCGCCGTTCCCGCCGCCGGCGTTGGGGGCGCCTACCCCTTCACCCCCGCCGCCATCCCCTCGATGAACCGCCGCTGCATGGCCACGAACAGCGCTAGCACCGGCAGCAGCGCAATCACCGAGCCGGCCATGACCAGATGCACGTTGCTCGATTCGGCCTGGACGAAGCTGCTCAGGCCCATCTCCACCGTGCGCATCCGCTTGTCGTCGGTGACCACCAGCGGCCAGAGCAATGAGTTCCAACTGCCCAGGAAGGCGAAGATGGCCGACGTGGCCAAGGCCGGGCTGACCAGCGGCGCGGCGATGCGGCGCAGATAGGCCCAGTGGCCGCAGCCATCGAGCATGGCCGCCTCCTGGAAGTCGCGCGGCAGGCCGCGGAAGGATTGGGTGACCAGGAACACCGAGAACACATTCGCCGCCCAGGGCACGATCAGCGCCCAGAACGTGTTGGTCCAGTGCAGCTTCAGGACGGTCAGGTAGTTAGGGATGAGGATGACCTCGAACGGCACCATCATCGTGGCCATGTACAGCCCGAACAGCACGCCCTGCCCGCGCCAGCGCAGCACGCCGAAGGCGTAGCCCGCGCCGAGCGATGAAGTCACCACGCAGAGCGTCACTGCGCTGGAACTGAGCGCCGTGACGAACAGGTAGCGCCCGAAGGGGATGTCGCGCCACACCGCCGCGTAGTTGCCCCACTGCGGGCTATGCGGCCAAGGCCAGAAATGGACCGTCTCGGCCACCGTCTTGAGCGACGTGCCGATCATCCAGAGGAACGGGAACGCCACCAGCAGGCCCAGCGGCAGCAGCACCACATGGGTCAGCAGTTCCTCGCGCCCGCGCCACCCGCCTCGCGTCATGCCCGGCCTCCATAGTGGACGCGCTTGCCCAGCACGCGGAACTGCACGAGCGTGAGTGAGACGATGATGCCGAACAGCACCAACGCCACCGCCGAGCCGTACCCGGCGCCCTTGCCGCCCATCATGAAAGCCGACTCGTAGATGTAGAACGTGACCGTGCCCGTGCGCCCGCTGAGCCCGCCGGGGGTCATGACGTAGATCGTGTTGAACGCCTGGAAGGCCTTGATGACGAACACGATGAGCAAGAAGAACAGCGTCGGCGAGAGCAGCGGCACGATGATCCGCCGCCGCAACTGCCAACCGGTGGCGCCGTCGAGCCGGGCCGCCTCAATCACGTCGGCGGGCACCTGCGACATGCCGGCCAGCAACACCACCACGGCGAAGCCCAGCATGGTCCAGATGGACACCAACATGACGCAGCACAGCGCCACACTCGGCCCGCCGGCCCAGGCCGGCAACTCGCGCCCACAGGCCTCGCCCAGCAACGCGAACAGGCCGCGCGGCTGCAACAGCCAGTTCTGCTCGGGCACCGGCAGGCCCCAGGCCACCAGCCTGGCATTGACCACCGTGCTGACCTCGAACATCCACTTCCACACCGCCGACGCCGCCACGGGCGAGACCACGTACGGGGTGAAGAACAACATGCGGTAGAAGGCGCGTCCCCGGATGTCGCGGTTGAGCAGTTCGGCGACCAGATAGCCGACGAACAGCGTGGCCGGCACCGTGCCCAGCACGAACCACATGGTCACGACCAGGCTGGCCCAGAAGGCAGGATCGTGCAGCAGCTCGCGGTAGTTGGCCAGTCCCACCCAGGCGTCATGGCCGATGGCGCCGGTGTGCAGGCTGACGCCGACGGCACGCAACAGCGGACCCAAATGGAAGCAGCCCAGCACCAACGCGCTGGGTAGCAGGCACAACGCCGCGACCAGAGCCTGTTTCCGACGACTTCCCATACCGATCCTTAGTGTCCCAGATGGGCGGTGAGTGTCAACTGCCGGCACGCTCCGCGCGCGGGCCCGACGCGCTATACTCCCGCCCAGGAGACCCTCATGCGGCGACGTGAGTTCCTCGGCACAGTGGGCGCCGGCCTGGCCCTGGCCGGCGCGCGCGCTCAGACACCGGCGCGCAAACCCAACATCATCTTCATCCTCTCGGATGATCTGGCCCAGGGCGATGTGGGCTGTTACGGTCAGAAGCTGATCAGGACGCCGAATCTCGACCGCATGGCCGCGCAAGGCACGCGCTACAACCAGGCCTACTGCGGCACCTCGGTCTGCGCGCCGTCGCGCACCTCGCTGATGACCGGCCTGGACACCGGCCACAGCCCGGTGCGCGCCAATCGCGAGATCCAGCCCGAGGGCCAACTGCCGTTGCCCGCCGAGACGGTCACCGTGGCGCAAGTGCTGCGCCAACAAGGCTATGCCACGGCTTGCATGGGCAAGTGGGGCATGGGCATGTTCGACACCACGGGCAGCCCGCTGCGCAAGGGCTTCGACCACTTCTTCGGCTACAACTGCCAGCGCCACGCGCACAGCTACTTCCCGACCTACCTCTACCGCGACGACCAACGCTTCGAGCTGCCTGAGAACGTCGGCGGCGCCAAGAAGACCTACGCGCAGAACCTGATCCAGAAGGACGTGCTCGACTGGGTCCGCGGCCATCGCGATGGGCCGTTCTTCCTGTTCTATGCGGTCACGTTGCCACATGGCGACTACGAGATCGACAACCTGGGCGAGTATGCCGACCGTGCAGGCTGGACGCCGCAGCAGAAGACCTACGCGGCCATGGTCTCGCGGCTGGACAGCGATGTCGGCGCGCTGCTGGCGCAGCTCCGCGAGCTGGGCATAGACGACAACACGCTGGTCATGTTCGCCGGCGACAACGGCTCGTCGTTCGCCCCGAACTCCGAACTCGGCCGGCGGTTCGACCAGACCATGGGCGGCCGGCTGCGCGGCTTCAAGCGCGGGCTGTATGAGGGCGGCCTACGGCAGGCGGCGCTGGCGCGCTGGCCGGGCGTGGTGCCCGCCGGGCGCGTAAGCGACGAGCCGTGGGCCTTCTGGGACTTCCTGCCCACCTGCGCCGAGCTGGCCGGCGCCACGATGCCCGCCGGCTGTAAGCCCGACGGCCTGTCGCTGGTGCCCTTCCTCAAGGGCGGCGCCGCGCCACAGCGTGAGAGCTTCTACTGGGAGCTGCACGAGGCCGGCAGCATCCAGGCCATCCGCTTCGGTGACTGGAAAGCCGTCCGCAACTACGCTAACCAGCCGACGGAACTGTATGACCTGGCCAAGGACCCGGGCGAGACGACCGACCTGGCGGCGGTGCGGCCCGAGTTGGTGGCCAAGGCGGAGAAGCTGATGGCGGCGGCACGGGTGGACGACCCGAACTGGCCGTGGAAGATGCGAGCCAGGCCCGGCAAGTAGGCCGCGCACTGGGAGCGCCAAGCTCCAGCTTGGCAATCGGCCGTCAGGCCGACAGTCCGGCGCCGGGGCCGGACGCTCTGGCCCAGCCGACCGCGGGCTGGGGCTCACGTGTGCCAAGCTGGAGCTTGGCGCTCCCAGATCCGCAGGGGGTTGACCGGTGAGCCCTGCCGTGCGGACCTGGAGGTCCGCGCTCCCAGGCGGCGTACAATAGTTCTCATGGACGTCGACCGCTTCCTCGCCGAACTCCAAGCCGACCGCCACTACCGCAAGCAGCTCGTGGTGCATCACATCCTGCCCCCGCGGCCCGCGCGCACCGCCGAACTCGACCCGCCGATGCCCGGGGAACTGGCCCAGGCACTGGCGCGGGAGGGGATCCGCCAGCTCTATACCCATCAGGTCGCCGCGGTCGATGCCGCGCGCGCTGGGCGCGATGCCATCGTCGTCACCGGCACCGCCAGCGGCAAGACGCTGGGCTACACCATTCCCATCGTCGAGACCATTCTGGCCGACCGGCAGGCGCGGGCGTTGTGCCTGTTTCCGCTCAAGGCGCTGGCCGCCGACCAGCAGCGCAAGCTGGCCGATCTGGGGCTGTGGCGGTCGGTGCGGGTCGGCACCTACGACGGCGACACGCCCGAGCATGACCGGCGGTCCATCCGGCAGAACGCGCATGTCGTCATGACCAACCCCGACATGCTGCACCAGGCCATTCTGCCGCACCACTCGCTGTGGGCCGACTTCCTGGCCAATCTCAAGTATGTCATCGTCGACGAGGTGCACACCTACCGCGGCGTGTTCGGCTCCCATGCGGCGCTGGTCTTTCGGCGCCTGCTGCGGCTCTGCGAGCGCTATGGCAGCCGGCCCACGTTCCTCTGCTCCAGCGCCACCATCGGCAATCCCGTGGAGTTGGCCGAGCGGCTGACCGGGCGCGACGACTGGGTGTTCATCGACGAGAACGGCGCGCCGGCCGGCCAGCGGCATGTGGTGGTCTGGAACCCGCCCATCGTCAACGAGGCCGCCGGTCTGCGCCGCAGCGGCGCCGTCGAGGCGACGTACATCCTGGCGGACCTCGTGGAGCAGGGCACGCGCACACTGGCCTTCACCTTCTCGCGCGAGGAGGCCGAGCTGGTGCTGCGCTACCTGCGCGCCGCGCTCGACTCGCGTGGGCCGGGCCTGGTGGCCAAGGTGGCCGCCTATCGCGCGGGCTATCTGGCCGCCGAGCGCCGTGAACTCGAACGCCAGATCGGCGAAGGCGAGCTGACGGCGTTGGTCTCCACGGTGGCCCTGGAGGCGGGCATCGACATCGGCGCGCTGGACGTAGCGGTGGTCATCGGGTATCCCGGCACGCTGGCCGGCTTCTGGCAGCAGGCGGGCCGCGCCGGCCGCCGCGGCGATGAGTCGCTGGCCATCCTGGTCACGCGCTCCAGCCTCGTCGACCAGTTCTACGCCCAGCACCCCGAGATGCTCTGGAGCCGGCCCACCGAGGAGGCGCGCATCGACCCGAGCAACGTCTACATCCTCGGCGGGCATCTGCTCTGCGCGGCGCACGAGCAGCCGCTGACCGACGCCGATCTGGAGCGCTTCGGGCCGGGCGCGGCCGACCTGCTGCCCATCTTCGTCGACGAGGGCTACCTGACCAAGACGTCGACCGGCTGGATGTTCTGTGCCGACTGCTATCCCGCGGGCAGCCTCAACCTGCGCTCGGCCACCGACGAGCGCTGGCAACTCGTGGAGGAAGGCACCGGCCGCGTGCTGGAGACCGACGAGGGCACGCGCATCTGGGACCGCTACTACCCCGGCGCGATTCACCTGCACCAGGGCGAGCAGTATCTGGTCAAGGAGACCTCGGTCGAGCGCCGGCAGGTGGTACTGGAGGCGGTGGAGGTGCCCTACTTCACCAACCCCGCGCTGCACATCGACGTGGCCGTGCTGGAGACGACGTCCGAGCGCCCGCTCGGCCCGCTGACCATCGGCTTTGGCGATGTGGTGGTGACCCGGCAGACCATCGGCTTCCAGCAGATCGCCACCAAGGGCCGTGAGATCCTGCAGGCCTTCGACCTGAGCTGCCCGGCGCGCACCATGGAGACCGCCGCGCTGTGGATCACCCCCTCGGCGCAGTTGCAGGAACAACTGATGGCCCACGGCCACGACCTGCTGGGCAGTATGCACGCCGTGGAGCACGCGCTGGCCGCCGCGCTGCCGTTGGTGGCGCTGTGCGATGTGCGCGATGTGCAGGGCAGCAGCACGCTGGACCACCCGAACCTGGGCCCCGCGGCGACGTTCCTCTACGACACCTTCCCCGGCGGCATCGGCCTGGCCGAGCGCGGCTACGAGGCCATCGAGGCGCTGTGGCGGCGGACGCTGGAGGTGGTGGCCAGTTGCCCCTGCGAGACCGGCTGCCCGGCCTGCGTGCAGGCCAGCTTCTGCGGGTCAGCCAATCAGCCGCTGGACAAGGCCGGGGCGTTGGCGGTGCTGTGGGCGGGGGCGCGCTCAGAGCACCGATCAACAGATGACGCAGACGGACGCAGATAGCGGGCGGGAATCATCAGCGTCCTTCTGCGTCATCTGTTGATCGCGACACCTACACCAGCCCGTACAGCGTCGTCCGCCGCTGCGCCTGATACCCGGCATCCTCGATCAGCCGCGTCATCTCGGCCAGCGGCATCTCGTCGGTGTGGTCGGTGCCGGCGGCGGAGACGACGTTCTCCTCGATCATCGTGCTGCCGAAGTCATTCACGCCGAACTGCAGGCTGATCTGGGCGATCTTGGCGCCCTGGGTGACCCACGAGGCCTGGAAGTTGTCGACGTTGTCGAGCATCAGCCGCGCGACGGCCAGCGTGCGCAGGTAGTCGAACCCGCTGGTGCGGTGGTTGGCCAGCGTCTCCCCCAACGGCGTGCCGTCGGGCTGGAAGTTCCAGGGGATGAACGCCGTGAAGCCGCCCGTCTCGTCCTGCAGCTCGCGCACACGCAGCAGGTGCGAGAGTCGCTGGTCGAGCGTCTCCACCGTGCCATACATCATCGTCGCCGAGGTGCGCAGGCTGAGTTGGTGCGCCTCTCGCATGACGTCCAGCCACTCGCCGGTGGTCTCCTTGTGCGGCGCGATGACCTGGCGCACCTCGTCGTCGAGCAGTTCGGCGCCGGCGCCGGGGATGCTGCCCAGCCCAGCCGCAGCGAGACGCTGGAGCGTCTCGTTAACGGTCAGCTTGGAGAGCTTGGCGATGTACAGCACCTCGGTCACGCTCAGCGCGTGCAGCCAGGCGCGCGGGTACTTGGCGCGAATGTGGGCAAACAGGTCTTCGTACCAGTCGATCTTGAGCTTGGGGTTGAGCCCGCCTTGCAGCAGCAGCTCCACCTGGCCGTGCGGCTCGCCGACGGCCAGCAGCTCCTCGATCTTCTGGTCGAGTTCGTCGCGAGTCAGCGTGTAGGCCTCGCCCGTGATGTCGTTGGGCCGGCGATAGAAGGCGCAGAAGCTGCACTGCACCCAGCAGACGTTGGTGTAGTTGATGTTGCGGCCGATGACGTAGGTGACCACGGGCTCGGGATGCTTGGCGCGCCGCACATGGTCGGCCAGGGCGCCGAGCTCGGCCAGGTCGGGATGGGCGAACAGCCGCTGGCCGTCCTCGCGGGTCAGGCGACCGCCGTCGAGCACGCGGGTGGCGATGTCCTGGATGTCACTGCGCACAGCCGACCTCCTCGATGGGGCGATAGAGCGCGTCGCGCTCGACCGGCACGCGACCGGTCTCGCGGATGAGCGCCATCAACTCGTCGCTGGTCAGCCGCTGCTCACGGTCGGTGTGCGGGTCGCGGGTGATCTCATACTCCTGGATGGTGCCGTCGGTGTCGTCGGCGCCGTACCACAGCGCGGCCTGGGTCACGGCGACGGTGTTCATGATCCAGAAGCTCTTGATGTGCGTCACGTTGTCGAGCATGAGCCGCGCCAGGGCGATCTCGCGCAGGTCCTGCAGGCCCGTGGGTGGCGGCAAATGCGCCAGGCCGGTGTTCTCGGGATGGAACGACAGCGGGATGAAGCAGATGATGCCCTTGGTCTCGTCCTGCAACTCGCGCAGCAGCATGAGGTGGCGCACCTTCTCCTCGGTCTGCTCCACATGGCCATAGAGCAGCGTCGCATTGGAGGGAATGCCCAGCCCGTGCGCGATGCGCGCCACTTCCACCCAGCGCTGGCTGTCGCCCTTGGCCCAGAACAGCTCCTCGTGGATTCGCTCGGAGAAGACCTCGGCGCCTCCACCGGGCAGCATGTCCAGCCCGGCCGCCTTGAGATCCAGCAGACACTCGGCGAGCGACCGCTTGCCCACGCGCGCGATCTGCTCGATCTCGATCATGGTGAAGGCCTTGATGGTGGCCTCGGGCCGCTCGGCGCGGATCGCGGCGACGATGTCCAAGTAGTACTGGTAAGGCAGCTTGGGGTTCACGCCGCCAACCATGTGCACTTCGCGGATGGGGATGTGAGCATACGCGCGGACTTTGGCGCCGACCTGCTCGGGGCTCATCACGTAGCCCTTGTCGTGGTCGCGCGGCGCGGCGTAGAAGCTGCAGAACACGCACGACTTGTTGCAGACGTTGGTGTAGTTGATGTGCTGGTTGCGCACCCAGTAGCAGCGGTCGCCGTTGAGCCGTTCGCGCACCTGGTTGGCCAGATGGCCCACAACATGGAGCGCCGGGGTGCGATAAAGCCGCAGGCCGTCGTCGTACGTCAGTCGTTCGCCGCGGTCGACGCGGTCGGCGATGTCCGCCAGACCGGCCTGTTCGGCGGCGTGTTGCATCAGCGAAGTCATGGGGGCAGTGTGCCAGCAGGTGCGTTGGTTGTCCATAGGCGACCGGCGCCCGCCGGCCGCCGCAGTGGCTTGCCGCAGGCGGCCAGGCGACGTATATTCAACCATGTGATCGTACGGCAGGATGGACAGCAATGAGCACCAAGCTGACACTGCGGATCGATGAGAAACTGGTCGAGAGCGCCAAACGCAGGGCACGCGCCTCGGGCACCCCCGTCTCACAGTTGGTTGCTGACTACTTCTCATCGTTTGACTCGGAGGCGTCGAGCGACGACGACCTGCATCCGCGTGTCCGTGCGTTGATGGGTATCGCGGCCGGCGCCGAGGTGGATGAAGAGGACTACCACCGCTACCTGGAGGAGAAGTACAGGTGACGGTGATGTTCGACACCAACGTGGTACTCGATGTGCTCCTCGCGCGCGAGCCTCACCGCGCCGCTGCGGCGCGGTTGATGGACGCCGTGGTCCGCGGACGACTTGGCGGCCTCGTCTGCGCCACAATGCTGGCCACCGCGCTCTACGTCGTTCGGCGCCAAGTGGGCGCGGCCAAGGCACACTACGCCGTCGCCGAACTGCTGGCGACGTTCGAGGTCGCGCCGGTCGACGGTCACATCCTGGCCTTGGCGTCGGCCTCGACGTTCGGCGACTTTGAGGACACGGTCCTGCACGAGGCCGCCGTGGCCGCCGGTGCCGACTGCATCGTCACTCGCGACCTCGCGGACGTTGGCGGAGCGAGGATCCCGGTACATGCACCTGAGCGGCTCGTGGCGATCCTTGCGCCCGAGTTGGGAGCGCACGATGAGTGACATCGGCATCGGCATCGTCGGCTACGGCCTGGCTGGCCGCGTCTTCCATCGACCGCTCATCGACGCCACGCCCGGCCTGCGCATCGCCGGCATCGCGGCGCGTAGCGCCGACAAGGCCGAGCGCGCCCGCGAGGAGAACCCCGAGGCGACCATCGTCGACAGCCTCGAAGCGCTGTGCGGGCTCGATGAGGTGGATCTGGTCGTGCTGGCCACGCCGCACGACGTGCACTGCGAGCAGACCATCGCCGCGCTGGAGGCGGGCCGCGCCGTCGTGGTGGACAAGATCATGGCGCGCTCGGTGGCCGAAGCCGACGCGATGATCGCCGCGGCCGAGCGCAACCGCCAACTGCTCACCGTGTTTCACAACCGCCGTTGGGACTCTGACTGGCTGACGGTCCGCGCGGCGCTCAATCGCGGGCTGCTGGGGCAGGTGTGGTCGGTGGACATCGCCGTGACCCGTCCGGTCATGCCGCTGGCGCCGTTGGGCGCCGACCGGCGCTGGCGGGCACGGCGCGAGGCGTTTGGCGGGCAGTTGGTGGACTGGGGCGCGCACCTCATGGACCAGGCGGTATTGCTGGCCGGCTCACAGCCCGAGCAGGTGTTCTGCGACCTGCAGTACCGCCAGGCGGGCAACGACAACGATACCGAGGCCTTCGTGGCACTGCGCTACGCTGATGGACTGCGCGTGACCGTCACCTCGAGCGTGCAGACCTGGCTGGCCAAGCCGCATTGGTTCGTCAGCGGCAGCGCCGGCACGCTGGTGATCGAGGGCATCGACCCACAGGAGGCCATGGTCGCGCGTACTGGGCGAGTCGTCGGTGGCACGCCGGAGGCATCGCTCAGTGCCGACTCGGTGCACCTGACCACCGCCGAACCCGTCGCCGATTTCGGGCCGGTGCCGGGCAACTGGCCGGCCTTCTACGCCAATGTGCGCGAGGCACTACAGGGCAATGCCGAACTGGCGGTCAGGCCGGTCGATTGCCGCGATGTGCTGCGGCTCTATGAGCAGTGCTTTCGAGCCGCCGGACGCGAGAACGAAACCACGGGCGACCGGCCAGGCGGCTTGCTCCGCTGAGCGGCGCGGCGGGCGATCAGTGCTCGTCGCCCTCGCCTTCAGCGGACGGCCCATGCTTGACCTGCGACAGGTTCTCCTTCAGCGAGGGCTCGATCTGCTCGAAGAGCTTGGTCTCATGGGACTTCAGCGGGTCCTTGGCGGCGTACTTCTCGAACTCGTCGAAGAAGCCCTTCACCGACTGGTACAGCTTGGCGCGGTAGCCCGACGGCGGGGGCTTGATGGCCGCTACCTGGCTCTTCCACTGCGGCAACTGGCGATGGAAGGCCTCGACACCGGCGGCGTCCTTGCAGGCGCGCTCGGCGGCGGCGTGCATCGCGGTGACGACCGGCAGCATGGCCCGATCGAAGCGGTTGAGCCCGGCCTGCTCCCGTGCTGTGCCGATGGCCAGGTAGAGGAGAACCAGCACGACAGCGATGACTGCTATCAGTCGCTTGGACATAGTGCGACGTACCTCATGCATTGCGGTTTGGTAGGCAGTGCCGGTGCATTCGGGCGGCATTACACCGCGCCGCGGCCCGCGGGCCGCCAGGGTAGCAGCTTTTCTACGTTGACGAAACCACCCGCAGGCGTTAACTTCTCGGTGGCGGCGGCAGATTGCGGCACGCGTTCGCCAGAGGATGCTCGTGTACATCTACGCGCTGAGCTACCAGAACCCGTACAACCGCGAAGAGCTGTTCGCGCTCTTCCTGGCCTCGCCGCGCACGCTCACGCCCACCGAGGCCACCACCAAAGCCGTCGAGGCCGTCACCGTCGACGGTCTGGGTAACGAATGGGTGGAAGCCGTGGCGCAAGGCGCGGTCTGCGGCCCCCTGCGCATCGAGGGCAAGCTGCCGCAGCCGTCCATCGCCATTGTCGTCGACTGATCGCCGCTCCGCGCCGCTAGTCCTCCATCAGCCCCCACAGGCAGATCGCGCCCTCGTTGTCGGCGGTGACGATCAACTTGCGCTTGGGTGAGAAGCCCACCTTCACCACCTTGGCGCCCGTGGGCGAGTCGAGCGTGGCGCATTCCGCATGGGTGGCCGCATCCCACACCTTCACCATGCCCGGGTCCCATTGCCCTTCGGGCGTCGACACACCGACCAGATGGGCACCGTCGCCGCAGAAGCTCACACTGGTCACGTCGGCGTTGTAGCCCGTCAGATGACCCAGCGTGTGGCTGGTGGTAAGATCCCAGACGCGGATGTACTCGTAGCAGCCGCCGGCCACCAGCCGACCGTCAGGTGACAGCGTGAGGCAGCGGAACTGATCCCAACTGCCTGAGTTGACCGTCACCTTCAGGTCGAACGTGGTCAGATCCCAGAAGGTGATCGTCTGCCAGCAGGCTGCGGCCACGCGTGTGCCATCCGGCGTGCGGGCCAACTCGCGCACCTCACTGGTGTCCGCCGCGCGCACCCCGGCCAGCGGCTCGCCGGTGGCCACGTCCCAGAATGACACCGTCGGGCTGTCGGGCTCGTCCAGGCAATCGCCGCCGGTCACCAGCACGGAGCCATCCGCGTTCAGCGCCACGGCGTTCACCGAATCGCGATGCGCGGCGAAGGCCATGAGTTGCTGCTTCTTGGCCAGATCCCACACCAGTACGTTGGGCTCGGGCACCTGGTCGCCACTGCCGCGCGGCCGGCTGATGCCCGTGGCCAGGCGATGCCCGTCACCGGAAAAGGCCAACGTCACCGGCGCGTGCGGCAACGGGTCCATGGTCACTACCGCCGCGGCGGACGCCATGTCCCAGATCTTGATCACGCCATCGGCGCCCGCCGTGGCCAGGTAGCGGCCGTCAGGGTTGAACACCATGGCGGTAATGGCGCGGCTGTGCGCCTGCCACGAACGCAGCACGGTCCAGGGCTCGGGCGGCGGCGCCTCTAGCACCGGATGGGCGCGCCGGGCTGGCGCCGGTGGTTCGGTCGGCGAGGACAGCGGCTCAGCCGCCGCGGCCGGTGGCTCGTCGTCCGCCGGCGGCTCTGGCGCTGCTGGCGGCTCGGTCACCGCCGGTGCCTCTGGCATGGCCGGCGGCTCGTCGGCTACCGACAGCTCAGGCGCCGTCGCGGTGGACGGACAGACCAGCATGGCGCCGCACTTGGGGCAGCGGCCTTTCTGGCCAGCGTTGGCCTCGCTGGTGCGCAGTTGGGCACCACACTCGCAGATGATCAAGATGCTCATCGGACCGACTCCCCAGATGACGTGACCCGACTGGTTTCTCTCCCATGCTTGTGCCATCTAGGAGTACCGGTTGTCAAGAACAGTTGCGAATAGCGCGACGTGCCATGCCAGAATTGCCCGAAATCGAACTGTACCGCGAAGCCCTGGGCCGCACCGTCGTGGGCCACCCGCTGCTGCGCGTACGCCTGGCCAGCCCGTTCATCCTGCGCACCTGGCAGCCATCGTTGGGCGACTGCGAGGGCCGGCGGCTGCTGTCCGTCGAGCGACTGGGCAAGCGGCTGGTCTTCTGCCTCGAGGGCGACCTGTTCCTCGTTGTCCACCTGATGATCGCCGGCCGGTTCAAGTGGGCCGCCGCCGGACTCAAGCCCGCCGCGGGCCGAGTGGTGGCCGCCTGGTTCGACTTCGAGAGCGGCACGCTGGCGCTGACCGAGGCGGGCAGCCACAAGCGCGCCTCGCTGCATGTGGTGGCCGGTCGCGAGGCCCTGGCGGCCCACGATCCCGGCGGCCTGGAGCCCCTGGGCTGCACGCCCGAAGCCTTCGCCGAGCGGCTGCGCAGCGAGAACCACACGCTCAAGCGCAGCCTGACCGACCCGCGCCTGTTCGCCGGCATTGGCAACGCCTGGTCCGATGAGATCCTCTGTGCCGCCGGACTCTCGCCACTCGCGCTCAGCGCCAGCCTCGACGACGAGGCGGTGGCGCGGCTGCACGAGGCGGTCGAGACCGGCCTTCTCGAGGGCCTGGTACGCCTGCGCCGAGCCTGCGGCGACAAGTTCCCCAGCAGCGAACTGATCACCGCCTTCCGGCCTGAGCACGCCGTTCACGGCCGCTATGGTCAGCCCTGCGGCCGCTGCGGTACCACCGTGCAGCACATCGTCTATGCCGACCGCGAAACCAACTATTGCCCCGCTTGCCAGACCGGCGGTAGACTGCTGGCCGACCGCTCGCTCTCGCGCCTGCTCCGCGACGACTGGCCGCGAACCATCGACGACCTCTAGAGGATATGCCCCATGGCCAGCCTGCTCGGCGCGCCGCAACTCGTTATGCAACGACCGACCCTGACCGACCTGCCGACGCTTGTCCTGCCAGACGGCTACCGCCTGCGGCACTTCGAGCCGGGCGATGAAGCGGCCTGGGTCAGGCTGTCCGACGCCGCCTTCGATGACGGTCCGCACGAGCCGTCGTGGTTCTATGAGCGCTTTGGCGACCTGGCGTTCGAGGCCCGGCGGGTGTGGTTCGTGGTGGATGACCACGGCCCGGTAGCTACCGCCGCGGCCTGGCACCGACCCAAGTGGGGCGCCGACACCGGCTACCTGCACTGGGTGGCCGCCGATGCCGCTCATCGCGGCCGCGGGCTGGGTCTGCTGGTCAGCCTGGCGGCGATGTGGGAGATGGCGCGCGAGGGCCGGCGCAGCGCGCTGCTTCAGACCGACGACTTCCGCGTGCCGGCGGTGCGCGCCTATCTGACCCTGGGCTATCGGCCGCGCCTCGTCGATGAGAACCAGCGTGAGCGCTGGCGCGCCGTGTTGGCCGCGTGCGGGCGCGATGTCGACAGCTTCGCGGCCGACCTGGCCGCGCCGCTCAACCCGCCTCTGGACTGACCGCGGCGCGCCGGCTGGGCGCCCAGCGGGTGAGCATGTCGGCCAGCGCGGCGTAAGCCATGGGCTTGGGCAGGAAATCGTCCATGCCCACCGCCAGACAGCGGTCGCGATCGCGGGCCAGATGACTGCCAGTGACCGCGATGATGGGCAGATGCTGCCCGGGCCGCTCGGCCTCACGGATGTGTCCGGCGGCCTCGAACCCGTCCATCACGGGCATGTGGCAGTCCATTAGCACCACATCGACCGGAGCCCCGGCCAGCAGGTCGAGGGCCTCGCGACCGTCGCGGGCCAGCAGCGGCGTGCAGCCCAGGCCCTCCAACATGCGCGTCACCACCTTCTGGTTGACCCGACTGTCCTCGGCGAGCAACACCCGCAGCCCGGCCAGGCTGGGCAGGTCTGCATCGGCTGGCGGTCGCGGCGCGCGCTGCTCCTGCACACTCAGCAGCAGTTCCTCGAGCGCCTCCTGGCGCACCGGCTTGGGCAGCCAGCCGGCCAGGCGCAGTGCGCTGAGCGCGGCAATGCTCTTGCCGTCCGCCGCCGGCACCAAGACGGCCACGGGCAGGTCGCGCAGGCGATCGTTGGCTCGCAGCCGACGGATGAGCTGGCGACCGTCCTGATCGCCCAGCCGCAGATCCACCAGCAGCAGCCCGTACGTCGCGCCGCGCCGCGAGGTACGGCCCAACTGGCTGAGCGCGCCCGGCATGTCGGCCGCCTCGTCAGCCTCGATGCCGCAGCTGCGTAGCGTCGCCACGACGGCGGCGCGCGCCAGATCATGGTCATCGACCACCAGCACACGACCGAAGTCGGCAAACGACAGGCGCGTGTCGGTGTTGGTCGGAGCCGCGCTGGGCAATGGCAGCCGGACGCAGAACCGCGAACCCGCGCCGAGTTGGCTGCTGACCTCGATGCGGCCCCCCATCATGTCCACCAGCCGCGCGACAATGGTCAGCCCGAGGCCGGGACCGCGCCCGTTGCGGCCGACCTGGATGTTGGCCGTGCCCGCGCCGTCGAACAGCTGCGCCACGCGCTCGGCCGACATGCCGATGCCAGTGTCTTCCACCACCAGCGCCAGCCCGTCGCCCTCCAGATCGCCGCCGGAGGCCACGGTGACGATGACGTGCCCGCGATCGGTGTACTTCACGGCGTTGGCCAGCAGGTGCGAGACGATCTGCCGCAGGCGCACGGCATCCGCCAGCACGGCCCGCGGTGCGTCAGGCGTATGCCGCAGCACAATCTCCACGCGTCGGCGGGCGGCCTTGGCTGCCAACTCGCCCGCCACATCGCCGGCCAGGGCAACGGGATCGAGCGGCGCGACCTGCAAAACCACCTGACCGGTCTCAATGCTGGCGAAATCGTGCAGGTCGTTGACGATGCCCAGCAGTCGGTCGGCGCAGGACGCCAGCGTGAGCGCGTAGTCGCGCTGCGCGCCATCCAGTTCGGTGCTCAGCAGCAGTTCGGCCATGCCCACGATACCGTTGGCTGGCGTGCGAATCTCCTGCGCCATGTTGGCTACAAACTCGCTCTTGGCCGAGCTCGCCATGGCCGCCTCAAAGGCCGCGCGGCGGGCCTCCTCAAGCGCCTCGGCCAGCGATCGCTCCGCCGCCGTCATGAGCGCACCTCCGACTCGCCATCACGCCAGATGACCACCCGGGCCGGCGCGCCGTCGGGCGATACCAGACGCAGCGGCAGACAGGCCAGCTGCCACCAGCCAGGCTCCGCGCAACGCAGGTCGAGCGCCTCCACCACGACCATGCCGGCGCCCAGCAGTCGCTGGTGCGGCTCGGTCTGGTCGTCGAACGGCGCTGCCGACAAGCCGTCGACGCCCACCAGCACCGTCTTGCGGTCGGCCAGCCAGCTCGCCGCCTCGCGCGTGATGCCGGCATAGCTCTCGTCGAATGGCGCCGTCGGGTCGGCCCAGCGCGCCGAGTTGCGCGTGCGCAGCAGCACCCGGCTGGCCGCGGCGGGGATCTGCGCCGCGACCAACGCCTCTACCGTGACCGCCTCGGCGTCGCCCAGATCGGCCACCCACGCGGGCCCCACCAGCGCCGCCAAAGCAATCGTTTCCAGTCCGCCACCGCCGGGGAGGAAGTGGCCGGGGGCATCGACATGGGTGCCGGCATGGGCGCTGAGGCTCAGCGCCGAGACGGTGCAGCCATCGCCGGCGGCGAAGCTCTGCTGGAGGTCGAGGCGCACAGGCACATCACCGGGCCAGCCGACCAAGTCGGCCGTCACGGGCACGGTCAGATCAAGCAGGTGCTGGCCACCATCCACAGTAAGCGCTCTCAGAAGAGAATATTCAGCAGCCTCTGGTTGACGGCCGTGCCGTCACCGCCGCTGTCGAGCTCGGCCCGAATGCACTGCACCAGATGAGCCGAGACCATCAGCGCCGCGGTCTGCTTGAGCGCCGCGTTGACCGCCGAGAACTGGGTCAACACGGCATCGCACTCACGACCGGTCTCGATCATCCGCTGCAAGCCGCGGATCTGACCCTCGATGCGGCGTAGACGCCGCAACAGGCTGTCGTCCGGCGACTCGCCGCCGCAGTGGCACTGCTCCAGCGCTTTGACCAGACGATCGCGTGACGCCGTGTCGCCCTCGTCGGGCAACCACACAGTGAGCAGTACACCATGCTCGTTATCGGCAGCGCGCAGCCAAACTTGACACGAAGCGCCGCGGGCCGACGCCAGCCAGGCCCGTTCCCCAACCGACTCCAGGTGGAACCGGGCGGCATCGATGGCTTCGGCCACGCGTGGCCAGCACGCGTCCAAGTTGCCTGACAACTGCACCTGCATGACGACTCTCCGACCTAGGCGGTCCAGCCCATGGCGGTCAGGTTGGCAAAGCTCTTGGCCAGGGCCTCGAAGGGATCGGTGGGCTCGACTTCGCAGCTGTCCTGCTCGACGATGACATACTCAGCCACCGACGCGCGGGCCGCGGCGTTGATGCGCTCCCAGTTCAGGTTGCCTTCGCCGATCGGCGCGAACTTCTGCGCCGAGCCGACCATCTGCATGTCTTTGTAGTGCAGCAGCGGGCAGCGTCCGCTGACCTTCTCGATCCAGGCCGCGGGGTCGCCGCCGCCGTGTTGGATCCAGTAGGTGTCGATCTCGAAGCAGACCGCCGGGTCGGTGTCCTCGACCAGCAGCGCCAGGGCCGTGCGGCCGCCGTACTTCTGCAGTTCGAAGCTGTGGTTGTGGTAGCTGAAGGTCAGGCCCGCGTCGCCCAGTTTGGCCGCCGCCTCGTTGGCCATGCCCACGAACCTGGCATAGCCCTCGGCGCTGCGCAGGTCGCCCGGCAGGCCGCCGATGGCCACATGCTTACAGCCGTAGGCTTCGTGCTGGGCGATGCAGGCGGCGGTCTCGTTGAGGATGCCCTCGATGCCGACATGGGTGGCGCAGATGGTCAGGCCCAAGTCGTCGCAGATGCCGCGCAGCTCGGCCGGGTCCATGGGGCCAACCGCCGACAACTGCACCGCGCGGTAGCCGATGGCGGCCACGCGCGGCAGGTTGGCGCGGATGTCCTCCGGCGTCTTGAGATAGTCGCGGAGCGTGTACAACTGAGCAGCCAGACGAGCCATGGATCCAACCTCCACCTATGGGCGTGATTGTACCACGGCCAGGGGGTGCCATTGGACACCAACCGGCCCCTCGTGTTGCGCCCAAGACACAGTGAACCTGGGCCGCGCGTTGACCGTTCAAGGAGGCAGCGTTAGACTCAAGCAGTGGGATCAGACCCGGTCCCTCGCGAGGTTGTGCCATGCGTGAACGGCTTTCGGCGCTCAGACCCTATGCCAAATACTGGCCCGTGGCCCTGTTTGTGCTGGCCAACATGGCGGCCGTGGGGCTGGTCATCCGCGCCCAGACCGCCTCGGACGAGGGTGTGGCCACCAGCACCATCCGCCGACCGACCGACGTCGCCGCCGACAAGCTGGGGGTCAAGCCGCCCGAGGCGCTCGACCTGGAGTCGGCGCGCGCCGCCGCCGATGTGCCCATGGTGCTCGACTGGTCCAAAGCGCCCGGCGACCCGCGGCCCAGCACGGAGCAGACCGCGGCGCCCGGCCGCTCGCTCATCGAGCGTCTGGCCATGGGCCTGGGCAACCTCCGTGACGACGCGCGAGCCGCCTATGACCGCGACACGCGGCTCAACCGTGAAGCCATGCTGGGCATCCGCTCGACGTTGCTGACCGGCAATCTGCCGGCCATCGGCAACCCGCTGCTGCCCGCGTGGAACAGCACCTTCATGCCGCCCTATGACCCGTTGGGCGCAGGCCTGCGCAGCGCTGAGCCGCCCGTGACCGAGATCGAAGTACCCGCGGGCACCACGCAGGACGAGTTGGTGGCGCTGGCCCAGAAGTACCAGATCATGGGCCTCCGCGTGCGCATCTCGGTGCGTGGCAGCGGTGGCGTGCCCGCCGGGGTCGCCGCCGGCATGGGTAATGTGCGCACGACGACCGTGCCCTCGGGTCTTGGCGGCATGATGGCCGCACTGCCCGGCCCGCCGCCCGACGTGGCCGCGCCGGGCGCCGAGCCGCGAGCGTTCTCGGACAGCCGGCCGCGCGTGGTGGAGGTCAATCCGGCAGGCTTGACGGGTGCGCCTGCTGGCGTGGATGCCCCGCGCTACAGCACGGGTGTTGACGATGGCGCCCCGTCGGGCGTCCGGCCACCGTCGCCCGCCTCCACCGAAGCGGCGACCAGCCAACTGTTCCTGTCCTCGACGATCGCCAGCCGCGCCGAGGCCGACGCCGTGGCCGCCAGGCTGCGCAGCTCCGGTGGCCAGGTCACCGTGCAGCCGATGCAGTCGGGCGTGGGCTTCAAGGTCAACGTCCGCATCGCCTGCCGCAAGAGCCAGCGCGGCGAAATGGCCGCGCAGCTCTCGGACAAGGCCGGCGTGACCATGCGCCTGCGGACCTGACCCGACCGCCGCTGGAGCTACGGCACGGTGACGACCGCCGCGCGCTTGCCGGGCAGCCACACGGGCTCGGCCAGACCCCGCGTGTAGCCGGCGTTGCCGTCGAAGCTGAACACATCACTGCCAGCGGCCTTGCCGCTCGGCACATAGTGCAGCGCGTAGCGCAGCACGCCGGTCTTGGCGCCGGTACCCGCCACGCGCAGCCACATGAGCCCCGACGCCGAGGCTGAGGCCAGCCCGGCGTTGGCGACGTCGGTGCCCGGCCAGCCGGGGATGGTGCCCAGTTTGCCACCGTCCACCGCCGTCTGCATCAAGCCGGCGTCGGTGTGCAGCAGCAGCGTGTCCATGTCCTGCCAGGTGTGCGCGACGAACGGGTTGTCGAGCGTGCGGTACTTGGCGTAGTCGGAGCCGCCGCGCAGGACCAGCCCTTCGGGCGTGCCCTCGCTGAGCGTGCGGCCGTCGGTGGACCACTGCACGCGCCCATCGGCCGAACCCTCGCCGCCGGTCAGGGAGTGGGCCTGCTGCCAGTACTTGGTGCTCGGCCGAAAGACATATAGCCCTGGCCCGGAGTTGCCCACGGTCAGGTAGAACGCCACCAGCTCGCCCGCGGGATGCCAGGCGATAGCGCGCGCGCCGTTGTAGCGGCCCTTGGCGTAGAACAGCGGCAGCCCGCCGGCGATGCGTCGGCCGCTGTTGTCCAGGAAGCTGACCGCCACGCGCAGGTCGGCGCCGTTCGGCCCCTTGGCCGCGTAGGCCTGGAACGCGGCGACCAGGCCGCCGGCCGGCGCGCAGACGGGAAAGCGATAGCCCGGCTCGCCCTTGGGCGCGGCGGCGAAGACGGTGGGCGCGGCGCCGAGCGCGTCGAGCCTCCAGCGCACGATGTTGCCCCGCGTGTCGTCGGCATAGAGCCACTTGCCCTGCGGGTCGACCGACGGGTTGGCATAGCGACCCAGATTGGCGCTGGTCCCGTCCTCGAGCGACACCACATGCAGGCCCGAGGCAGGCGGCGGCGGGGTCTGGCCCAGCGCGGCCAGAGCGCAGCAGAGCAGCATCAACAGGTAGCGCATGGCCCAACTCCTTCGCGACGTCAAGTGCAACGTGATGTGCTTGGATCGACTTCACCCGTCGGCGGCGAGTTCCGCGCGCCCGCCGGGCAGCCAACCATCCACAGATAACACAGATGGACGCCGATGGCCTGCTGGGGCCGTATCCGCGTCCATCTGCGTGATCTGTTGATGCGGCTGCGCCTCAGCGGCCCAGCAGCTTCTTGATGTTGGCGTAGCTGATGGCGATGCTTTCCATCGGATCGCGGTCGCAGCGGTCCTGCTCGACGATCCAGGCCTTGACGATGCCGTCCTTACCGGCTTCGAAGATGGCCGGGAAGTCCATGATGCCGGTGCCGACCTCGGTGAAGTCGACCTTCTCGGCCTTCATGTCCTTGATGTGGATGAGCGGCGCACGGTCGGCGTACTTGGTCACGTAGTCGGCGGGGTTCTTGCCACCGGCCTTGACCCAGAAGGTGTCCAGCTCGACCTGCAGCAGCGAGGGGTCGGCGTTGGCATAGAGCAGGTCCAGGCCGGGCACGCCGTCTTCCTCAACCTTGAACTCGAAGTCGTGGTTGTGGTAGCAGAGCGTCAGGCCGGCGGCCTTGACCTTCTCGCCGATGGCCGCAAAGCGAGCGCCCATGGCCTTCCAGCCATTGGCATCGCCGCGGTACTCTTCGCCCAGCCAGGGGATGACCACGTACGGGTTGCCGATGGTCAGGTTGTAGTCAATGGCCGGCTGCGGGTCGGCTTCGAGCTGTTCGAAGCCGGTGTGGCTGCCGATGCACTTGAGGCCGTTGTCGTCCAACAGCTTCTTCATCTCGGCCGCCGGCAAACCGCCGTCGCCCGCCAGTTCAACCGCCTCGTAGCCGATCTCGGCCACCTTGGCCATCGTGCCGCCAAAGTCCTTGGCGGTGTAGTCGCGCACCGTGTACATCTGTAGCGCAATCGGAATCACCGACATGGTTCACCTCGTGTGCGGCGGCCTACGTTGGCCCTGCCGCCAGCGGGTAGTGTAGCACCGCGCTGGGTTCGGCGGCGCGGCGGGTTGAGCGATGACACGCCCCTGCACCGGTCGCTCGCGGTGGGGCAGAATCGAGGTGGCGAGCAAGGATGGTACGTGGGCGAGCACTGGGCGTGGCACGAGTTGGCGAGCGTCGATGCGCTCAACAGCCGGTACGTTGTCCGGCTCTCCACTCTGCGGTGGCAGCCTCCCGAGCGTCGCACCGGCATCACTGACGCCGGCGCGCCAATCCCCAGTTTGGCAGTGGTCCGAAGGACCACCGTTGGCCTCCGGTCCGCCGCGATGTCGACCTGCGGCTTCGCCTCCGGCCGATGCCAGTCT
>JACRKZ010000022.1:0-14960 GCA_016235455.1 Armatimonadota bacterium
CCAACGCTCCTGCTGGTCGCCGTCCATCTGCTGGAGCGCCAGCGTCTGCTTGGCTATGTCCGTCAGTGCAGCCGGTCTGTCATCCTCGATCCGCTCTAGCTCAGCCGCAACGAACCAACAGAAAGCCGCGAAATCGCCAGCGGCGCCAGCGGCCTCGAAGACCGCGTCCTGGTCGTTGCGGATGCGGTCTTCGAGTTCCTCAAGCGCCGCCATTGCGGCGGTGCCCGCGAGCGACGAAAGCACCTCGTTGCCCGCTGCCCGGAGCTCGTTGTGCGGCACGACCTCCTTGCTGTGATGGGCCAGGACCGCTACCCCCTCAGTCTCGCGCATCGCCCGGCCAGCTCTGCCAAACGCATTGAGCAGCTTGGCGCTGTCGACAACCCGTTTGCATTCATCCCCATGCCGCACGTCGCGACTCGCGACAAACACGCTCTGTACACCCAGGTTCACGCCATCAGTGACAGTGGTTGTGGCGACAACGCAACGCAGCAGGCCGTGGCGCACTGCTCTCTCTACGGCAGCGCGGACGTCATCGGGCAGCGCGCCGGTATGCACAGCTACGCCCGACTGGAGGTAGGTCGCCAGCGAGTGCTGCGTACCAAGGCGGCGATGCACCAACGTCAGCAGATGGTCGAGCCGCTCCAGTGAGTCAGGCGGCGGCAAGTGCAGGCTGATTTCGCGGGCAAGACGGTCCGCCTCATCTCTTGTCGCGGCAATAACGAGCAACGGCGGCGCCACCGTAGCTAGAGTGGCAGCGATGTAGGCGTTTGTCTTGTAGAGCTGTGTCGAGCCGCCGAGCTTACGCCAGTCCGATGGGCCTGGCTTGGCTTTCGTCGCTGCCTGGTCAAGGACGCCGATTGCCTTCGTTGTCCGGCGGTAGCTGCCAGGCGTGGCCGTTGGCCGCAAGGCTCCGTAGAGCGGCACGCGTCGGCGCCGGAAACCACTGCGTCCCGGAGCCAGCTCCTCGGCGGCGTCCCACTCAGGCTCAGTGGAGTAGAGGCAGGTCAATCGTCGAGGACCGCGCCAGTCGCTGTGGCGCTCAGTCGCTGGAGCGCCATCTAGCGCCAGCCATTGCGCGAAGTGGGTGCGGTTCCCGATCGCCGCCGATATCAGCAGGATGCGGCTTGGCTGGTCTTTCAGCCGGAAATGGAGATAGGAGACGGCAGCCTCCAACGTCCAGCCTCGATGCTCATCAGCGACATGGTGCGCTTCATCAAAGACGAACATGCCGAACCGCGACACCACCTCGTCGGCGTTGGTGCGGAGCAGGGCGGCCAAGCGCTCAGGCGTCATCACCTCCACTTCGGCGCGCGAATCCACGTCCTCAGCGACGCTGCCCCAGTCGGGCCTTTCTGGTGCGACGTGCTTGTTCAAAGGTCGTAGTCTGCGCCCCAGATCGGCGCGTATCTCAGCGCAGAGGCTCCGCGATGTAGCCACATAGCAGACACCGGTTGACTCGGACACAAGGTGCGTGGCCACGGCAATCTGTGCCAAGGCCGTCTTGCCAGCGCTGGTTGGCATAGTCAGCACCATGCGGCGAGCGTCGCTGTCGAGTAAGCCTGGTGCCCCTGCCCCGGTGGGCGCCAGGAACGCTAGTTGTGGTGGCCATAGCGTCACCACGCGTGGTGGCACATGTGCTAGCGCTCGACGGACCCAGGCCGGCACCTGAGGCGGCAGCACGGTCCAGATCGAACTAGCCACCAGTTGGTCGGAGATCCGCCGCAGATGCCACGCCACCCAGCGAGAGGAGTGGTCCGCCGTAGCACCTGGGGCGCGAAGCGCGGCGTCAAAGCAACGTCTTGCATCTCCCATCCCCTCGCCATCGGTCAGGAATCGCAGACAGTGGTGGATCCCTTCGACGCAGTGCGCGGCAGCTGCGAACTGCGTTCGATCGATATCGTCGACGTCCCAACGTGTAGGCAGTCCGCTAGCCTGGGTGACGGCGCTGCGCAGGTGTCGGGCCAGGAAGTCAGTGTCCATGCCCAGGAGCGCGATGCCGAAGTCGAGGCAGATGCGGTCAAGATCGCTGATGATGTCGTAATGCGCTGGCTCCGGCCTGGCTGCCCGTCTACTCAAGGCTACGGCGTTAGGATCGGCGCCAGAGCCTAGCGCACACACCTGGGCTGCGAACGTGTAGCACGCCCGATCCATCCAAGGCCGGTCTTGGCTGCGCAGCGCTAAGTCAAGGATGTGTCCAGCGACGGCAAAGGCTGCTCGCTGGCGGGCAACGCCATACCGTTCGGTAGCCTCGGCGCTCGAAGCAACTGCCAGCAGTAGCCAGCCGGTGTTCTCCAGAGCCGCGTCGGCCCCATCGATGTCGCCAAAGAGCAGGCCAAGCTCAGCAGAGGCAATCCGATCAGCCAGCTCCGTTGGGTCCGGCCAGCCTGGGCCATCGCCAAGGGCAGTCTGGAGCAGTGCCCGAGCTAGAGCCCTTTCCATAGCTCTTCCTTCACAGCCGTTGCGAAACAGCCCACTGAGTCGATGCCAGAGAGCACGGCGCGGAACTGGACCGGCCCCGTCATCCAAGGGAGGTGCTTGGACCAAGAGTCGAACGCCGCCGCGGTCGCCGTCGTAGCATGGGACATTGGCCCCACCACCACGGCCCCGGCACCGGCCTGCTCGCTTCTGTTGGCCCACAGCTCTGGT
Organism: Armatimonadota bacterium; assembly: GCA_016235455.1. Taxonomy (GTDB): domain Bacteria; phylum Armatimonadota; class UBA10988; order UBA10988; family UBA10988; genus UBA10988. The sequence goes on from JACRKZ010000022.1 coordinate 2,647, forward strand.
GCACTCATGAACAGGTCCGCTGCCCCTGTGTGGCCGATCTGCGGTCGGTCCTGCACCAGGCTGGCCAAGTAGCGCCCGCCGTTCTCGGCCAACTGACGGCAGGCCTCGGCTGCTGATCCAGCCAAGTCCGCAGTGTCGGTTGCCTTGCTTTCCCACAGCCTGAACGAGTGCTGTGCAATGCCCGTCTCGAACACAACGAAGCCGTCGGCACCGTGGTCAGTAGGGTCCAGCTTTGGCCGGCGCGCGTATGTGGGTGACGTATCTACCGTTCCGACGATGCAGAGGAAGTAAAGGAGGTTCTCAGCTACGAGCCCCTTTAGGTGTTTGGCCGAGTCGGTCCTGAATCCCGTCATGATATGGTCGGAGATAAGGTTCTGGTCCCCCTGTGTGCGCGTCGGTGAGCTGCCATCGGCCTTCTCTCGCCAGCTCGAGTAGTGTCTTGGCAGGTGCTCCAGGCGGAGTGCTGCAATCCCATCAGCGACGCGCGAAGCCAGTTCCGCGCGGGCCGCCGTTGGCGCAATGCACCGCCCGATTGGCGGCGCATTGCTGAGGACGTCGCGTTGTAGTAGCCGCACGATTTGGACAGCTTTGCCGATTAAGTCTGGCGAAGCGAACGTGCATTGTGAATGGCGAGTCTGCATGTTACGCATCCAGGACACTCAGATTGTACTACGTTGTTCAGTGTGCGGAGTACCGGTGCCAACGGCCGCTCCGCGGAATCCTGCATCTCCATGCGCCATACTACCCAGAGAAGGAGCCCGGCCATGTCCATCCGCGTCCGCCTGTCCGCCGTCGTCACGCTGTTGCCCAGCGCTGCGCTGTTGCTCGTCGCGCTGCCCGCGATGGCCCAGCCTGCCTCGCTCATGCCCGACAAGCCGTCCGCCGCCGCCTTGCGTGCCGAGGTGGAGACGCTGGCCTGGCTCGGGTCGATCGGCTTGTCGCCGGCCGAGGCCAAGAGCTGGATCACCGCGTTGGACGGCGTGCCGGCGCTGCTGGCCAACATCGAGTCGCAGGAGAACGCGCCCGAGGTCATCGCCGCGCTGACGGCCCTGCGCACCAAGGCGCTGGCTGGCGAGCCGGTCACCGACGAAGACTGGGCCACCGTGGAGGAGGCGCGCTGCCGCGTCGTGGCCGCGCGCGCGCTGGACGAGCCCGAGGCGCGTCGCCAGCAGGCCCTGCTGCCGCTGACCACGAAGCTGACGGTCGACCTGTCGCGCCCGCAGCAGCTGGTTCTGGCCGACAACGAAGTGCTGGAAATGACCAACCACTTCATGGGTGTCATCGTCGAGGGCCAGCGTGAGACCACCGACGACTGGCGCCAGCAGGTCAAGGAGATGCTCGACTCCGTCGCCCAGCGCTACGAGGCTAAGGGCGAGGCCGTGGCCAAGAAGGTTGGCGAACTGATCGAAGCCGGCCGAGCCATCAAGGCCGAGCAGTGGGCCAAGGAGCGCGTGACACTGCGCGACGAGCTCGTCACCGCCCTGGGTGTGAACCACGAGGCCCGCGAACTGGCGCAGGAGGCCGCCGCCGGCCTGGCGCGCGCGGTCATCGAACGGCCGCAATTGCCGGCCATGCTCAAGCTGTGGGCCGCGGCGCCGCGCTGAGCGGCGTCGGGCGTGAGGCGTGAGGCGTCGGGGCCATCTGGTCGCCGCTCTCGCTTGCGCCCAGTCCCACGGCTCTGCCCTTGACGTCGCACCCTCTCCGTAGCATCATTGCGGGCAATCGTGCTACGGAGAGGGTCGTGCATCTGCCGGACGGGTTCTTGAGCGCCTCGGTGAGCGGAGCGATGTACCTGGCCAGCGGCAGTGCCGTGGCGGTGGCGCTGCGGCGGGCCGAGGCGGACGGCGACGGCGCCGACCCGGGCGAGCGCGGCCGGTCGACGGTGATGATGGGTATTGTCGCCGCGTTCCTGTTCGTCGCGCAGATGATCAACTTCCCCGTGACCGGCGGCACCAGCGGCCATCTGCTGGGCGCTGCCCTGGCCACAGCGCTGCTCGGACCGTGGCGGGCCATGCTGGTCATGGCCGTGGTGGTCGGGCTGCAGGCCTTCATCTTTGCCGACGGCGGCATTGCCGTGCTGGGCGCCAATCTGTTCAACATGGGTGTCGCCGGCTGTCTGGCGAGCGGGCTGGTCCTGAGCCTGGCGGGCGCCGACCATCGTCGCCGCCGGCTGGCCCTGGCCGCCGCGGCGTGGCTGAGTGTCCTGCTCGGCGCGGGGCTCACGGCGCTGGAGATCGGGCTTTCGGGCCGTGTGCCGCTGGCGGTGGTGCTGCCGGCCATGCTGTCGGTCCACGCGGTCATCGGGCTGGGCGAGGCGTTGGTGTCGGTGGCGGCCTGGTCGCTGCTGGTCGGCGCGCGGCCCGACCTGGCCACGGCCAGTCGCGAGCCGGGCGGTGAGCCGTGGCGGCTGGCGCTGGTGTTGGCGCTGGGCCTGGCCCTGGTGCCGCTGGCCAGTTCGCTGCCCGACGGGCTGGAGTCCGTGGCCGAGCGCCAGGGCTTCGCACAGGCGGCCGCGCCGGCTCGGCCGGCGCCATTGGCGGACTACGCGTTGCCCGGCCGCCGCGTCACGGGGTTCGACGCGCTGGGTACGTACCTGTCCGCCGGCGTGGGCATGGTGGGCTGCGCGGGGCTGATGCTGCTGGTGGGCGCGGTGCGCCGTCGCCGCCCGGCCGAGGCAGCGGGCTCGTGACCAACACCGTGTGGCTGCTGTTGGGTGCCGGGCTGGTGGCCGCGGCGGCGGGGCTGAGCTTCTCGCGATCGTTCTTCTCGGGCCATGCCGGGCTGGGCGTGCTCGAGCCTATCGACCGCGACGGTCCGCTGCACCGTCTGCCCGCGCGCATCAAGTTGTTGGCGGTGATCACGCTGGCGCTGCTGAGCGCGTTCATCCCGGCGGGCCGGTTGGCGGTGCCGGCGTTGCTCGTGTTGGGCGCGGTGCTGGCCGCGCGCGTGCCGCTGGGCCGCTTCCTGGGCCGGCTGGGCGAGCTGGTGCCGTTCGTGCTGCTGGCCGTGCTGGGCGTGGCGCTGCGCGGCGACACGGCGTTGCTGGCGGTGACGCTCGGCCGCGCGGTGATGACCGTGATGGCGCTGACGCTGCTGGTCACCACGACCAGCGTGCCGGCGCTGGTGCAGGCCGCGCGGCAACTGGGTCTGCCGGACCTGTTGGGCACGACGCTGGCGCTGGCGCTGCGCTATCTGAGCCTGTTGTGCGACGAAGGCAGCCGCCTGTCGCTGGCTTTCCAGGCTCGTGCCGTGGGTCCGCGCGACCTGCGACTGGCGCGGCCCCTGGGCCGCATGGTGGGCTCGCTGGCGGTGCGCAGCCTGGAGCGCGGCGAGCGCGTCCACCAGGCCATGCTGGCGCGCGGTTTCGACGGGCATCTGCCCTCGCTGTCGGCCGATGTACCGGCGCGCTGGCGTCACTGGGTGGGACTGGCGGCGTGGGTCGCCGCGTTGGGAGCGGCCGCATGGCCCAACTGGTGATCGACGCTCTGAGCTACAGCTATCCTGACGGCACGGCCGCGCTGGACGGTGTGAGTTTGACCCTCGAGCCGGGCGAACGCGTCGGCCTGGTGGGTCCCAACGGTGCGGGCAAGTCGACGCTGCTGCTCCATGCGGTGGGCCTGCTGCCGGGCCGCGGCCGCGTGACGGTGGCGGGCCTGGATCCTGACCGCCACCCGCGCGAGGCGCGTAAGCAGGTGGGCCTGCTGTTCCAGGATCCCGACGACCAGTTGTTCATGCCCACCGTGGCTGAGGACGTGGCCTTCGGCCCGCTCAATCTGGGCCTGACGCGCGAGCAGACGCTGGCGCGCGTGGCGGAGTCGCTGGCCGCGGTGGGCCTGAGCGGACTGGGCCACAAGCTGCCCCAGCACCTGAGCCTGGGTCAGCGGCGGCGCGCGGCGCTGGCCACGGTGCTGGCCATGGGCTGCCGCACGCTGGTGCTCGACGAGCCCACGGCCAACCTCGACCCGCGCGGCCGGCGCGAGTTGCTGGCACTGCTGACCGGGCTGGAAAGCACGCTGCTGGTGGCCACCCACGACCTCGACGCGGTGCTCGACCTGTGCCCGCGCACGGTGCTGCTCAGCGGCGGCCGCATCGTCGCCGACGGCCCGACGGAGACGCTGCTGAGCGACGCGGCGCTGATGGACGAGCACGGGCTGGAGGTGCCCTGGCGGCTGGCGTGAGGGCCAGGCCGTCGGGTGCGCCGGCGATCCATGCGGAGCATAATGAGGCGTGGAGAGCATGATGGTTGACTGGGACACGCTGCTTCAGCCGGCGGCGTTGGGGCTGGCCAATTCGGTCGCTAGCATCGCGACGACCGAACGCCTAGACCTGTCCAACGTGCCGTACGTAGAGGCCACGGTCGTGCTGCCCGCGGGCATCACCGACGACCGGCTCAACTGGGATCTGGTTGCGCCCATCCACGCCAAGGTGTGGGATTGCATCGCTGCGCATATCGAGGCCGGCTACCCGCATGTGACGTTCATCACGCTCGAGGACTACCAGGCCGCTCAACGTGGCGACTTCTACGACGAGGCCGCCGAGGGTCGCGATGCCGCTGCCTGATTCGCTGCTCGCCGTGGCGCGCGACCTGTCCGCTCTGGATCCGAGGCGGCCCCGGCAGGCTTCTCTCCGTCGCGCGGTGTCGACGGCGTATTACGCACTGTTCCATCTGCTGGCCGGCGAGGCAGCCAGACGGATGTGCGGCGCCGACGCCAGACTTCGCGAGTCTGCCTTTCGCGACTTCACGCATAGCGGCGTGAAGTCGGTCATCGCCGATTCGCTCATGCCAGCAGCGAACCGCCCCAAGCGGCTACAGGAGTTGCTCGGCAGCGCGGCGCTGAGCCCCCAACTCCAGGACGTCTGCCAGGCCTCCACGACTCGCTCGCCGAGCGTGAGCGAGCCGACTATGAGTTGGGCAGGTACTACCGTCGATCGATGGTCACGCTTCTGCTCTCTCAGGTGGAGCGCGCCTTCGCCTCGTGGCAGGCCGTGCGAGCCACCGAGCAAGGTCAGCAGTTCATGATGGCGCTCGTGCTTTACAGTCGCGGCCGGAGCCGCTGACCAGAGCGGCGCCGAGCCGCCACCACGGCCCGGCACCACGCTGCCAGCCCTACTTCGCCGGCGTCATCGCCGGCAACTGGATCATCGGCGTCGCGTCGCCACTGACGGTGGGCAACTTGCCATCCCACTTGGTCACGGCGTCCTTCTGGTTCTGCACCTGTTGCCAGCGGACCATGGTGTCGGTCAGGCTGGCCTGCAACTCGCGGTTAGCCTCGGCTTGACCCTTGGCCTCCTCGATCTTCTGCTGCGCCAGCGCCTTGGACTCACGCACCTTGTTCTCGGCGGCCACGGCCTGGTTGGTCGCGGCGATGCTGGCCGTGATGGAGTCCTGGATCTTGGGGTCGAGCCGCAGATCGGAGATGAACGACAGCATCTCCACGCGGAACCCGTCCGGCTCGAGCTTCTTGATCAGGTCGGCCTTGACCGCCTCCAGCAGCTTGCCCTTCTCCTCGCCGTAGATCTTGACGATCGGCATGGTCGAGGCGCGCACGTTCAGCGCGTCACGCACCTGGCTGCGGAGATTGGTGGCGACTATTTCGTCGATCGGCCGGCGGAACTTCTGGAACAGCACCGGCACCTTCTCAGGGTCAAGCGTGAAGGCCAGCGACACGTCGACGTTGATCTGCGCGCCTTCGGCAGAGTTGAAGCGCATGGCCTGGTCGACGGCGGCGCCCTCGTCCTTGCTCATCGTCCAGTTGACCGTCTGCATGAACGTGGGGAACCGGTAGATCGTCTCGGTCATGGGGTTGAAGGCCACGCGGCCCGTGCCGATGGGTTTGGCTTCGACGCCTTTCTTGCGGCCCAGCGCATTGACCTTGATGCCCACATAGCCCGGCGGGATGCTGGCGCAGCCGGTCAGGAACACAAACGACAGGGACAGCAGAATCCCCATTCTTCTCGCGGTTCTCATCGACGTACTCGCTTTCGGAGCAGGCAGAAGCCCGCCACGCTCACGTGGACAAAGGCCAGCGCCAGGGCGACGCCGAGCCAGACCTGCCCATCGGACGGGGCATTGATCAACTCGGCGCACCTGCTCCACACCGCACAGAGCAGGAGCAGATAGGCAATGGCTGGCACGATGTACCGCATGGCGCACCTTCGCTACTGGCCGTAGCGAAGGCCGAGGCGGTATCGTTCCCCGGGCTGTAGTGTGGTCGCTAGAGTGTCCAGCCCGCGCGGTACGGCACCTTGACCCATACCGCCGCGTCGTCGCGGTTGGTGACCTTGAGGTTGCCCGCATCCCATTCGATGCGCGCGTCGAGTCGCTTGGCCACGTTGCCGAGCAGGCACATCTCGGTCAGCGGGCCGCTGTAGGCGAAGTCGGCGCCGGCCTTCTTGCCTTCGCGGATGGCACGGACCCAGTCCATCTCGTGGTTCTCTTCGGGCACGCGCGGGATGGTCGGCGCGGGCCGCTTGTAGCCCTCCTGCAAGGCCTGGGGCAGGAGGAACGGGCTGCCGCCGTAGACGCCGGCGACGATCCTGCCTTCGCTGCCGTTGAAGATGATGCCGCCCTCGTCGGGCAGGTCGATGTCCTGGGGCAGTTCCTCGGGCCGCGGCGGACGGGTGCCCTCGTACCAGGTGAGCTTGAGCGGTGGCAGGCCGGCCCGCGCGGGGAAGCGGTAGGTGACGATGGCCGACAGCGGATGCGTGTCGGGATTGAGGCCGCAGGAGGTGGCCTCGATACTGCTGGGCGCACCCAGCTTGAGCGCCCAGAAGGCCGAATCGAGCGTGTGTGCGCCGCGGTCGCCCATCATGCCCACGCCGAAATCCCACCAGCAGCGCCAGGTGGTTGGGTGGTAGGCGCGGTGATAAGGCCGCTCGGGCGCCGGTCCCAGCCACAGGTCCCAGTTGAGCCCTTGGGGTATCGGCATGGTCTCCTTGGGCCGCGCCCCCCACTGCGAGCTCCAGCCGGCATGGCCCCAGGGGTAGTACGACAGGCTGCACCAGGCGTCGACGCTGCGCACCTCGCCGATGGCGCCGGCCCAGATCCACTCGCAGATCTTGCGGATCCCGCCGCCCGAATGGCCCTGGATGCCCATCTGCGTGACCACTTTGGTCTCGGCGGCGATGGTGGCGAGCTGGCGCGCCTCCCACACCGAGTGGGTCAACGGCTTCTGGCAGTAGACATGCTTGCCCGCGCGCATGGCCGCCGCGGCAATGACCGCGTGGGTGTGGTCAGGCGTGGCGATGACTACGGCGTCCAAGTCCTTCTGTTGGGCAAACAGCTCGCGGTAGTCGGTGTAGAACTTGGCCCCAGGGAATCGGGCTACGGTGCCCGCGGCATAGTTGGCATCGACATCGCACAGGGCGACGATGTTTTCGCCGGTGAGCCGCGCCAGATTGCCACCGCCCATGCCGCCGATGCCGATGCCGGCGATGTTCAGCTTGGTGCCCGCGGCTGGCGCCTGGGCGCGGGCCGGGGCCGACAGGCCGGCCAGCGCGGCGGCCGCCGCGGCTTGCTGCAAGAAGTGGCGACGACCCGTGGACGGCTCGTTCATGGCTGCAAACTCCCTCGATCGCCGGCCGATTCGCCCTCGTTCGGGTCCCCACCTCCCGCAATTCGGGCCGCGCGGGCCATCTTGGTAGTTATCCACAACGGTGCTGCGGATAACTTCGGTGGCCGGGAGTCCGACTCGTCCCTGGCGGTCGTTGCCCAACGCGCGCCGAGCCGCATGTCCAGCGGATTTGCCGCCTGTCAAGTGAATCTGGATCGGCTTGCCAAGCGCCTCGGCCGCGCGGTGGATAACTCGGTGGAAAAGGTCCCTCGGAGACGCGGCAGGAGACGGTTACAATGGCGTTAGAATGCGGCTTTGCGAGGGTGTAGGGGGCCATGCACGGCCATGCGACGACAGCGGGTGCCGCGGTTCGTCCGACTCGTCGAGAGCGCTATGCTGGGTCCTCGGCAGCGCGGCCGGCCTGGGTGGTTCGACAGTCGTCCGAGCGCCGAGTTCTTCGCTCGCCAAAACCTTCCGGCGGGCACCCAACAGGTCCTGTCACATGGCGGTTGTGTTGCACACTAGGGAAGCTGAGCGGCCCGAGCCGCCGCGGAAGTGAGAGGATGGTAGACATGGGTCAATTCCCCGCCATCGATGTGATCCCATTGCCGGCACCGGTCTGGCTGTTCAAGCTGCTGCATGTGCTGCTGCTGTCGCTGCATTTCGTCTGTGTTCAGGCGATGCTTGGCGGGTTGCTTGTCGCCGCGTTGTGGAGCCTGAAGGGCGGTCGCACGGCGGGCAGCCTGTTGGGTGAGGCCTCGCGCCAGGTGACGCGCACGCTGCCCACGCTCATGACCTATGTGATCAACCTCGGCGTGCCGCCGCTGTTGTTCGTGCAGGTGCTGTTCGGCCATGCGTTCTATGCGGCCAGCATCGTCATCGGCGCCTGGTGGATCAGCGTCATCCTCCTGCTGGTATGCATGTACTACCTGTTGTACGTGGCCAGCCAGCGTGCGCTAGACCAGCGGCCCTACTGGGGTGCTCTGGCCGCCTCGCTGCTGCTTGGCGTGGTCATCGCGTTCATCTACAGCACGTTGATGACGCTCATGCTGCGGCCCGAGCAGTGGGCTGACCTGTATGCGCTCAACGCGCATGGCACGTCGCTGCCGCCCCTCGACCCGACCAAGCTGCCCCGCTGGGGCTACATGCTGTGCGGCGGTCTGACGGTCGGCGGCGTGGCCGTGGTGGCGCTGGGCTCGATGCGCTTCCAGCGCGCCGAGCTGCGCGAGGTCATGTTCCGCGAAGGCGGGCGCATCGCCGCGCTCGGCGTGGTGCTGCAGATGGTCATGGCCACGCTGGTCGCCACCCGGCAGCCGCTGGTGGTGCATGACCTGATCGGCGAGAGCTTCTTCTACCACGGCATGCAGTTGCTGTGGGTGCCCGCGGCGCTGGTGGTGCTGGCGCTGGCCGGCTTCCTGGCCACCCGGGCGTCGACCGTGTCGGCCGACGCCGCCAAAGCCAGGCGGATCGGCTGGGGCGCCTCGCTGGCGGCCGTGGTGCTGACGCTGGTGGCCGCGGCTTACCGCGACGGCGTGCGCGACCTGACGCTGAAGGCCAAGGGCTTCGATGTGTGGAGCCTGCCGGTGACCCCCAACTACCTCGTGCTGACCATGTTCCTGGTGGTCACGGTGATCACGTTGGCCATCGTGGGCATCCTGATCGCCACGGTGGTGCGGGCCCAGCCGGCCGAGGAGGCAGTGACCCAATGAGCGAGGAAAAGGAACAGGCTGTGGACCAGCCGGCGGTCGAAGCGGCCGAACCGGTCGAGCCCGAGGCGGGGTGCTGCTGCCGCTGCGGTGAGCAGTCCGCCGACGAGCCCAGCGCGCCTGGCCGGCGCGCGGCCCTGGCCGCCGTGGTCGGCGGCGTGGGCTTGGTCTATGCCGCGGGGCTGGCCTATCCCGTCTACAAATACCTGGCCACGGCGGCGGAGCTGTCGGCGGCCGAGGAGAAGCAGACCGAGATCAGCCTGGACGGCGCCGACACCATGGCGCCGGGCACGGCCATGGTCTTCAAATTCGGTGGCCGGCCCACGCTGCTCATCCATCATCCCGACAGCACCTGGTCGGCGATGACAGCGGTGTGCACGCATCTGGGTTGCACGGTCGCCTATCAGGCCGACCAGAACCGCATCCACTGCGCCTGCCACGGTGGTGTGTACGACCCCAAGACGGGTGCCAACGTCTCCGGTCCGCCGCCCAAGCCGCTGAAGACCTACGCCGTGGCGGTTGCCGCCGGGAAAGTGGTGGTGTCCCGTGCCTAAGCTCAAGGAGTTCTGCTGCACGGCCTGGAACTGGCTCGATGAGCGGCTCGGCATCGCGCCGCTGGTGGAGCACGCCAAGCACAAGACCGTGCCGCAGCACAAGCACTCGTTCTGGTACTACTGGGGCGGCCTGTGCCTGTTCTTCTTCATTGTGCAGGTACTCACCGGCCTGATGCTGATGGTCTACTATCGGCCGGGTCCCGATGCCTACGACTCGGTCCGCCGGATCACCACCGAGGTGCAGTTCGGCTGGCTGGTGCGCTCCATGCACTCGTGGTCGGCCAACCTGATGGTCTTCGCGGTGATGGTGCACATGTTCAGCGTGTTCTTCATGAAGGCCTACCGCCGGCCCCGCGAGTTCGGCTGGTGGACCGGCCTGGGGCTGCTGGGCGCGGTCATGGTGTTCGGCTTCTCGGGCTACCTCCTGCCCATGGACGACCTGGCCTTCTTCGCCACGCGCGTGGGCCTCAGCGTCCCCGAGATCATGCCGGGCGCCAAGCCGATCATCACCGCCATCGCCCGCGGCGGCGGCGATGTGGGCCCCAACACCGTGCAGCGCTTCTTCCTGCTGCACGTCATGCTGTTGCCCATGATCTTCTCGGCGCTGCTGGGCATCCACCTGTGGCTGGTGCAGAAGCACGGCAACGCGGTGCCGCAGAGCGAAGCCGACAAGCCTGAGGAAGCGCGCCGCAGCGTGCCGTTCTTCCCCAACTTCATGCTGCGCGACGTGGCGGTGTGGCTGCTGATGCTCAACCTCTTGGCCATGCTGGCCGCCTTCTTCCCCTGGAAGTTGGGCGTGCCTGCTGACCCGTTGGCGGCGGCTCCGGCGGGCATCCACCCCGAGTGGTACTTCATGAGCCAGTTCGTCGTGCTCAAGATCCTGGGCAACTGGTTGCCCGGTGTGCTGGGCGAGTATGCGGGCGTCGGCCTGTTTACCGCCGGCATGGTCCTGTGGGGCCTGATACCGCTGTTCGACCCCGAGACGGCTGGTGGCAAGCGTGGCCGGCAGGTGACGTACTTCGGCCTGTTCGTGCTCGTTGCTCAGATCGTCCTGACCGTGTTGGCCTACCGACTGGCCTGAAGCGAGGCGCCGTCATGAACTATCCGCATTGGGATGTGCCCATCCTCGGCAGTGGTCTGGTGATCGCGCTGATCGCCATCTTCCACGTCTTCGTGTCGCACTTTGCCGTCGGCGGTGGCTTCTTCCTGCCCATGATGGAGTCCGCTGCTGTCCGCCAAGGCAAGCCCGAGTGGCTTGAGGTGCTGCGGAAGCACACCAAGTTCTTCCTGATCCTCACCGGCGTCTTCGGCGCGGTCACAGGTGTGGCCATCTGGTTCGCCATTGGCCTGGCCAGCCCCGAGGGCACCAGCACCCTGATCCACTACTGGGTCTTCGGTTGGGCCATGGAGTGGGGGGTCTTCCTCATTGAGTTGACCACCATCGCCGTCTACTACTACCTGTGGGACAAGGTCGACCGGCGCACGCACATCCGCATCGGCTGGCTGTACGCCATCTCTTCGTGGCTCACGCTGGTGATCATCAACGGCATCTTGACGTTCATGCTCACCCCGACACCCGAGTGGCTGGACCAGGTGGGCTCGGGCTCCGAGACCTACCTCTTCTGGCACGCGTTCTTCAACGCGACCTACTGGCCGAGCCTCATTGCGCGCACGCTCATCTGCCTCTCGTTGGCTGGTGTGTACGCTCTGATCACCGCCAGCCGGCTGGATGGCGAGACGCAGGGCGACCTGAAGGTGGAGATCATCGGCTGGTCGCGGCGGTGGATGCTGCCCGCCTTCTGCCTGCTGCCGTTCGTCATGGCCTGGTACGTGGCCGTGGTGCCGCCCGAGAGCCGGGCGTTGCTGACGCGCGGCATCGCCAACTCGGCAGCCGGTCAGTTCGGTGCACCCACCCGCATGGCGCTGGGCATGTTGATCAGTTCGTTCGCCACGGTGGTGGTGGCCTACCTGTGGACCGGCAAGCACACCGCCCGCGACTTCGGGCTGGGTGCGGCGCTGGGCATCGCCTTCTGTGCCTATGCGGCCTTCGGCACCACCGAGATGACCCGCGAGATGCTGCGCAAGCCGTACGTCATCAGTAAGTACTCGTTCTCCAACGGTACGCGCCCCGTCGACACCGCCGAGCTGAACGCCAAGGGCTACCTGACCAACACCATCCTGGCCACGCCCGAGCAGAAGGCCCGCTGGGCAGCCGGCAACAAGGACCTGTATCAGGGCGAGTTGATGTACCGCGGCCAGTGCCTGTCGTGCCACACCGTCGACGGCTATCGCTCCATGCGCAAGCTGCTCGCCGGCCGCGACCGCAAGGGCATCGAGAACCTGCTGCAGGTGCTCCACGAATACAAGCCCGACTCCCCCTACATCGGCTACATGCCGCCGCTGGTGGGCACCGCCTTGGAGATCGAGGCGCTGGGCGACTATCTGGCGACGCTGAGCGTCAAGCCGGAAACGGCGGCCACGGCCGCCCCGCCTGCCGCCGC
>JACRKZ010000022.1:14975-18486 GCA_016235455.1 Armatimonadota bacterium
GCCTGCCGCCGCCGCTCCGGCCCCGGCTGCCGCGCCGGCTGAGCCCGCCGCAGCAGCTCCGGCTCCGGCTCCGGCTCCAGCCGCGCCAACGACGCCCTAGCCAAGCCGGCATCGCGAATCACAAGGGCTCCCTGGCCGCTGAGGCCAGGGAGCCCTTGTTGGTTTGTCGGAAGGCTGGTGACCGCGCTCTGGGCTCAGGCGCCCATGCCAGCCGAGAGCACCTGCTTGGGTACGCCCTTCTGGAGTTGATAGACGTCGGTGCCGCCACCTTCGTAGTACCGCCAACTGCACAGGATCTCCATCACGCCGTCGCCATCCAGGTCCAGCAGGCCCTGCACGCGGTCCACGTTCGGCGCATTGGTCTCCTTGGTGTAGAAGTGACCGGCCAGCACGTAGGTCTTGACCTGCTTGCCCTCCACACGGCGCAACAGGACCATGGAATAGTCGCCCGCGGCGGCGTTGACCGGCGGCTGCTCCGGGTTCATCGTGGAGGCCGAGAGCAGCGCCTCGTCGGTGCCGTCGCCGTCCAGGTCGACCAGCATGGCCTGCTGCAGCTTGACTGGCGCCTTGGACTGGCCGTGATCGCGCAGCACCTCGCGGATGGCGGATTCGTAGGGCGAGCCCTCGAGCTTGAGCAGCCGCGCCCGGCGCGGCTGAGCATCCCACGGGCCGCCAAAGGCCACGGCGTCCTTGTGCGTCTCCTCGGCCCAGGGCAGGGGCACGCTGAGGAACTCGCCGGGCTCCTCGACGACGGGCTTGCCGCCCTTGAGCGTGGCCTCGAGCGCGTCGGTTGGCGTGTAGACCCAGTAGGGCTCGCCACCGACCAGCTTGGCGGCCATCGTCTTGGCGTCGCTCCAGACACCGGCCATGGAGCCGCCGATGAGGACGCCGGAGCGGTCGACCAACGGGTAGTTCGGCGCCATTACCGGCAGGAAGGTCTGCTGCTCGCCGAGCGTGCAGACCAGCCCGCGCGGCTCAGCCGACCATTCGAGCTTCACTCCCAGCGACTCGAGCACGAGGCGCGCTGGGGCATAGACGGTGCCGTGGGCCAGGAACGGCGCGCGCGGCAGGGTCAGCTTCTTGCCATTGAGCGCGGCGTCGACCGAGCGCACGGTGAGTTCGAGGCGGCGCCGACCCTCCGGCGCATGGACGGCGATATGCAGCGTGCCGCTGCCGGTGTCCCATGAGTTGCCGGCCTTGAGCCAGTCGATGATCGGGCGCATCGGCGCCATGGCCTGTCCGCCGAACTGGAACGTGGGCCAGGCCGACTCCAACGCCGCCGGCACGGCCTGCGCCGCACCGCTCAAGCCGAGCATCATCCCCAGAGCCGCCGCCAATCGCCACCGCGCCATGAGTCTTCTCCCCGTCGGTACTCATTGTGGCACGAGAAGGCGGTCGGGCGCTAGGGTGGCGCGAACGGCTGTTGCCGGGGTCAAGCTGGGGGCCGATGGCGCGTGAGCAGCTCACCTTCTGGTAGGCGCCGTCGGTCAGCCGCTTCAGCTCGGCCGACGGCGAGGTCATCGCGTCGGGCGACCGGTACTTGGCCCTGTTCTGGCGTCTGGCCAGGCCAGTCAGACCCATGCCGTGCTCCACGGCCGCCAGGTCGGCCAGATAGAAGGCCTCCAGCTCGCGGCAGGCGATGCGCACCACGGCGCTCGGCCGGCCGGCCCGCTTGCAGAGTCCCGCCAGTCGCGCCTTGACTGCCTGGCAGTCGGCGGCATCCTGGTCGCGTAGAACGATGAAACGCGCGGCCGGGTTCGCGTAGCGCTGGACCCGTCGCGCCAACTGCCGTTCGAGGTCGCTCTTGCCCTCGAAGGGGATGTACCGCACGGCGATCCCATCCGGCACCAGGCGCGGCACAAGGCCCTCGAGCATGGCCTGGGCCGACAGCTCTTCCAGCAGGAAGACGATCTCCGGCCTCGGTGTCATCGCGGATCGGCTCCCTCGAAGAAGCCCTGCTTCCACAGGTAGCCCATCTGGTCGCCATCGGCCATGTAGGCGGCGAGCTGGGGGTCGTGCTTGGCGCGCTTGACTGTCGTGTGGCCGTTTTGCTTGACCAACCACAGCACCTCATCGATCTCGCAGGCGTTCAGGAAGTCCGGTGAGTGGGTGGAGACCATCACCTGGCCGCCGCGCCGGGCGTAGTCGCGGAACTCCTCGGCCAGCTCGGCCATGAGTCGCGGGTAGAGCTGGTTCTCGGGCTCCTCCACGCAGAGCAGCGGATGCGGCCTGGGGTCGTGAAGGAGCACTAGGTAGGCCAGCATCTTGATCGTACCGTCAGAGACGTAACGGTCGAGGAACGGCGTACGGAAAGCTCCGTCGCCGAACCGCAGCGTCAGGTAGCCGTCATCCATTCGAAGGGGCTCAATGGTGCTAACGCCCGGCACACGCCGACGCATCCGCTGCATCACGCGGTCGAAGACGTCGCGGTGCTGTTCGTAGAGGTACAACGCCACCCGTGGCAGGTTGTCGCCGGTCTCGCTGAGGTGCTCAGACTCACCAAACGCCTCTTTGCGGCCGCGCGCCGCGTTGATGTGGAAGTCGGAGACGTGCCAGCCTTCGATCAGCTTGCGGAAGGCGTTGGCGGCCTTGAACCGTTCGAACTGGCCTAGCCCCTTGAGCGCCAGCATGTCCGGCGAGTTGAGTTGCTGCGTCTCCCGCTCCAGCTCCTCGTCAGGCCGGTTGAAGTCCTCCTCGTTGTTTATGGCGTAGCCCGAGCCGCGGTGGAAATCGAGGAAGTGGTACGGCTTGCCGTAGCGGCCACGCTTATAGCGCAGTACCTCGCGCTCCACCACCGGGCCACCGGCGTCGTCGCCAATCTCTAGCTGGTACGAGACGAGCCTCAGCGTGCCGGCGATCTCCATGCGGTACTGGACTTCGATGGCGATTCGGTCCTCGTCCGCGCCGCGGCTCAGCACCTCGCGGAAGCGGCCACGCTTGTCGAGCGCTTGGCGCACGTTGCCCACCAGGCAGTCGTGCAGAAAGCCGAACACATCGAACAGCGTTGACTTGCCGGTGCCGTTCGCACCCACAAAGACGCCGAAGTCCGGGATGTCGGAGATGGTGACGTCCCGGAACACCTTGTAGTTGCGCAGCCGCAGCGACTCGATCTTCATGGCGCCACTCTACCCCGGACGCCGGTCATTGTACCTCAGCCCACCTGCGTCCGCGCCATCACCTCCGCCTGCACGCTCGGCGGCAGCTTGGTGAAGTACGCGCTGTACCCGCTGATGCGCACGATCAGGTCGGGGTGGAGTTCGGGATGCTCGACCGCCTCGGCCATGACGCGCTGGTCGACCACGTTGAGCTGCAGCACGGAGCCGCCCACAGCCAGGAAGCGCTCAATGACCGCCTCGATGTGCTCGCCGCGTGAGTCCGCCGGCAGCTTGAGGTCCAGCACCGCGACCACTGGATAGCCCTCCAGTTCGAGTGGCTCGATGGCGGCCAGCACCTGGCCCAGGTCACAGCGGTCGCTGAGCGCCAGCAGGCTGGGCCCCATGCCCGGCGACAT